>NZ_JBWKOB010000001.1:1176920-1615291 GCF_059415865.1 Roseateles sp. GW821-FHT09H10
GCCTGCGCCTGCGCCTGCGCCTGCGCCTGCGCCTGCGCCTGCGCCTGCGCCTGCGCCTGCGCCTGCGCCTGCGCCTGCACCTGCACCTGCACCTGCACCTGCACCCGCACCCGCACCCGCACCCGCACCCGCACCCGCACCCGCACCCGCACCGGCACCGGCACCGGCACCGGCTCCCGCAGCGATGGTGCTGGCCGAGCTGTCGGCGCCGTGCGCCAAGGGCACGAACGATTGCCTCGCGTTGGATGCGGTTCGCCTGGACCGGTCCGGACGCACCATGCTGTCCTGGCGCGAGCGCGCGCCGAGCTATGCCACCGGTTCACACATGGGCCTGCTCCCCAGTGGCGCCAGCGTGCTGCGGCGCGGCCAGATCTCGGCCAATGTGGACTACGCCTTCCGGGTGCTGACCGCAGCGCCCAACAAGTACACGGTGCTGCTGAAGGAGTGGGGGACGACCTGGCGGGGCTTCCTGGCGGATTTCTCGACCGCCTCGTCCGGTGAGCCCGTCTTTTCGGACAAGCTGACGACGGGCCTGCCCGACGAGCAGGTGCGCAACTTCACCGAGATCCTGAATTACGGGGATATTGCCGCCGACAACGAACTGACCACCTTCTCCTGGGGCGCCACACCCGGCTCGATCAATCTGGGTGGCGGCGTCCAGGGCTACGTCGCAGCCTTGCCCCCGCTGATCGGCTACATGACGACCAAGCCGGTTCGCGAACGCCTGCTGCCGTACATGACTTTCCAGGGCAAGACGGCCATCCAATGGCTGGGCTCCAACGGTCTCGGCCAGGGCTTCAGCATTGCGGTGAACCGCGACGGCAGCGGTGCCTATTCCGGCGCAGGCATGATGAACGGCGACCCGCGTGCGGGGCTGACGGACGTGCCCGGTTGCCGCAACGACAGCCCCGGATTCCCCTCCGTGACCGGGACTTCGCCGGGCTCGCTCGGCGCCCGGGTGATGTGGCTGGAGTCAAACGATGCCGGCACGGGCTGCGACATGCATGTGGAATACGTCGTCATCAACCCGCGCATCAACCATGTGCGCAAGGTCGTCTCGTCGGGCGTCTGGGCGATCTCCGAGCAGCAGGCACTCAACGACAAGTCCGGCCCGCCCTCGGTTTTCGTGAACCAGTACTCCACCACCACGTACACCTGGTCGGGCTTCACCAAGGCGTCCCAACTGGCCGTCTCCCGGCTGCTGGGCCAGGCCACCATGTCGGGATGGATCGCCATCGCCTGGCAGGAGTGCGACAGCATGGCAGCCGATGCCGTGTGCACGACCTGGCTGACCAAGTCCCAGAGCACCACGAGCTGGACCCTCAAGCAGACCAAGCTCGTGATGGCCGCCGGCAGCTCCGCGCCGCTGGTGTCCATCACCTACGACGGCGACGCCATCGCTGCCTGGGTGGAGCCGAGTGCGCCCTGCTCGGCGGACGCGACCAGGCAGTGCGCGCAGTTGAAGGCGCAGCGCTTCTGATCGGGTTGTCACAATGGGCCCATCCATCCATGGGGGCCTCCGTGAGTGACAACCTGCCCGACCGCATTCAAGAGATCCTCGACGAACGCGTCACCGACTTCGCGCAAGCCGCGCAGCGTCATTTCAAGACCAATGACCTCGTGGTAGTGCTCGACTTCCGCGACCAGCCCGTGGAGCTGCAGGCCGTGGCGCGTGAAGACCTGGCCGCGGCCGAGGAGCTGTCGCTGGACCTCAGGCTGAAGCTGTCCAGGCCGGCATCGGCCTTGAGCGAGGTGCATGGAGCACCGGAGCAGGCCTTCTGGTTCATCGTGATCTTCGATGACGACGATGCCGAGTGCGGCGCGGTGAATGCCTCGATGCTGTCCTAAACCGCCAGCGCGATGACCCCGACGCCAATCAGCGCCGCACCCGCGATGCGCCAGCCGCGCTCGCCTTCGCCCAGTAGCTGCCCACCCAGCAAGGCCGCGAACAGCATCGACACCTCGCGCGCCGGCGCCACGCGCGACAGCGGCGCCTCGCGCATGGCCATCAGCACCAGGATGTAGGCCAGCGGCCCCAGGCCGGCGACGGCGAGCACGCCTTTCCATGAACGCTTCAGCTCCGGCCAGAAGCTGTGCGGCTGGCGCAGCAGCGTCGGCAGCTGCAGCGGCACGCGCAGCGCATTGCCGAAGTAGTCCAGCATCAGCGGCGAGATGGCCAGCACCTTGACCGCATAGCCGTCCAGCACGGTGTAGCCGGCGATCAGCGTGCCCGTGGCGGCGCCCCAGTAGACGCCATGGCGGCGGCGCCTGGCAGCCTCGGCGTCATGGGTGATGCCGCGGCCAATGAGGCGCGGGCCCATCGTGATCAGCAGGATGCCGCCGACGACGCCGGTCAGGCCCAGGGCGCCATAGACGCCCAGGTGCTCCCCGAGCAGCAGAACCGCGGCGAGCGCCGACAGGAAGGGCCCGCTGCCGCGAGCGACGGGGTAGACCACCGTCAGGTCGCTGGCGCGGTAGCCGGCGATCAGGCAGTTGAAATAGCCGAGGTGGATGACGGCGCTGGCCGCGACAAAGCCCCAGGCCAGCCAGGACCAGCGTGGCAGTTCGTCCAGGCCCACCCACAGCACGGCGGGCAGCCACAGCACGCAGACGCCCAAGGCGCAGCTGAAGACGAAATGCGTGCCACCGCCCCACTTCTTGGCGGCGAGGTTCCAGAGGGCGTGGAGGAGGGCGGCGGCGAGGACGAGCGCTAAGGCGTGGGCCGGCATCAGTACATCAATCGATCCGGCCGGATGTCGCGCAGGATGGTCGTCGCGATCTCTTCGATGGACTTGTGCGTGGACGACAGCCAGGAGATGCCGTCGCGCTTCATCATGGCCTCGGCCTCGTTCACTTCATAGCGGCAGTTCAGCACGTCGGCGTATTTGCTGCCGGGACGGCGCTCGTTGCGGATGGAGGAGAGGCGCTCGGGGTCGATGGTCAGGCCGAAGCATTTGCGCTTGTGTGGCAGCAGCGGTGCGGGCAGCTTGCGGCGCTCGAAGTCCTCGGGGATCAGCGGGTAGTTGGCGGCCTTGATGCCGTGCTGCATGGCCAGGTAGAGCGAGGTCGGCGTCTTGCCCGAGCGCGACACGCCGACCAGGATGACGTCGGCGACGTCGAGGTTGCGCGCCGACTGGCCGTCGTCATGGGCCAGCGAGAAATTGATGGCCTCGATGCGGTCGTGGTATTCCTTGCTCTCGGCCACATCGGAGAAACGGCCCACGCGGTGGTTGCTCTTGATGCCGAACTCTTCTTCCAGCGGTTCGATGAAGGTGCCGAACATGTCCATGACCTTGCCCTGGCAGTGTTCGCGCACGACCTTCAGCACATCGCGGTCCACCAGCGTGGCGAACACAATGGGCCTCTGGGCCTCGCGCACGGCGACCTCGTTGATCTCGGCGACGACGGCATGGGCCTTGTCGGCCGAGTCGATGAAGGGCCGGCGCACATGGCGGGCCTTGATCGAGAACTGGGCGAGGATGGAGTTGCCGAAGGTCTCGGCGGTGATGCCGGTGCCGTCAGAGACGAAATAGACGGTTCTGGCGTTCATGGGGACTGCTCGCGAAGTTCAGGGCGAGGCCAGTCTAGCCTTTCAGTTTGGCGATGAGCTCGCCCATGACGGCGCTTTCCTCGGCCGGCAGCAGGCCGGCGCGCAGCAGCGATTCGCGCTCCAGCTCACGCAGCCGCCATTCCAGCTCGCCCACCACCGTCATCAGCTCGACCTGCAACTCGGCATCGCGCTGCTCGGACAGCACGGCGACCAGGGCGTCGGGGTCGTGGGCGTCGAGGCCGGTGCTGGAAAAGGCGGTCTGGATGCGCAGCAGCCGCTGCAGGCCGGCCTGCAGCACGGCCTTGAGCCCCGGGCGGGCGGCGGCGATGCGCTCCTCGATCCAGGGCCGCGCTTCGCGGAAGCGCTTCAGCATGGCCGCGATGTTGACGACGCGCGGGATGGCCGTCTCCAGCGGCTGGGGTTCGACGGGCTTGGCGGCCGGGGTCTGGTCGGCCTGGGCCGCAGCCGTGATGGCTTCGGTCAGCTCGCGGCTGAACTCGCCCGGAATGAGTTTGGTGGCGACGCTGGCGCGCGTCAGCGGCGTCACGCCGGTCTCGATGAGGGCCATCAGCCATTCGGCGGCGGCCAAGATCTGGCCGGCCAGGGGCAGGGCGCTGCCCTGCACGCCGCGCGGGTAGCCAAAGCCGTCCAGGCGCTCGTGGTGATGCAGCACGGCGCTGGCCACCTCCTTGCCCGCACCCGGCATCCCGCGCAGCACGCGCTCGCCGACGACGGGGTGGGAGGCGACATGCCGCCACTCCTGCGGGCCCAGCGGCGTGCCGGGGCGCATGTACTGCGGGTCGATGTAGAGTTCGCCGACGTCGTGCACCAGGCCGGCCAGGGCCAGCATCCTGTGCTGCTCGGTCTCGCCGGGCAGCATGCGCCGCGCCAGCGCCAGGGCCAGCATGGCGACGCCGACGGTGTGCTTGAGGCGGTCGCCCTGGTATTCGGCGTAGACGGTCAGCAGCGACTGCACCGGCGCACTGAGCTTGAGCGTGGCCAGCGTCGTCGGTGCGCTGGGGTAGAGGTCGTGGGCGCAGAGGGCGCGCAGCAGCGGGTGCTGCTCGAACAGGGCCTGGCCCAGCGGCCCGAAGCTCTCCGGCATGACGCCGTCGGTGACCTGGATGCAGTCCTCCAGGGGCTTCTGCAGCTTGTGCATCAGCAGGCGCTCGCGCACCTTGTCGTTGATCTGGGCACCCTTGGCCAGCAGCTTGATGCCGTTCTGGCTCAGGATGTCCTCGCTGGCCTCGACCGGCCGCGACTCGGAGGTCTGGATCACATGGTCCAGATAGTGCGGATTGACTTCGGGAGCGGCTTCGGTGGTCACATGGGCATTTTGCACAGACTGGGCGTTGGGGCGGCCGGGCTGCGTCGGCCGGGTGGCAACGTTTTCACGGCACCCCGGAAGAGGGGACATGGCGACGGGTTGGGACTTATTGCACAGGCTTTTCCCGTACCCAGGTGAAACCCGCAGCCTAGAATCCGCCGCAATTCCTCGCGATCAGCCCCATGCGCCGCCCCATCCTCCGAGAAGAATCCAGAAATGGGTGGAGCCGCGCCTGCCTTGAGCAACCTGGCTCGGCATTGGGCACGGACGACGCGACGACACCGGTTTTTCAACCTCCCGGAGTTTCCCCATGTCCACCCTGTTCGAGGCGACCGCCCTGGTCGTACCGTTTGAGAACCTGAGGATGACCGACGTCGAGTCTGTTGGCGGCAAGAACGCCAGCCTCGGCGAAATGATCTCGCAGCTCGCCGCCAGCGGCGTGCGTGTCCCCGGAGGCTTCGCCACCACGGCGCATGCCTTCCGTGAGTTCCTCAAGCACGAGGGCCTGGACGCGCGCATCGCGGCGCGCCTGGCCACGCTCAACACCGACGACGTCCGCGCGCTGGCCGAGGCCGGCGCCGAGATCCGTGGCTGGATCGAGCACCAGCCCTTCCCGGCCGACCTGGAAGCCGGCGTGCGCGCGTCCTTCGCGCAACTGACCGCCGACAACCCCGGCGTGTCCTTCGCCGTGCGTTCGTCCGCCACCGCTGAAGACCTGCCCGACGCCTCCTTCGCCGGCCAGCAGGAAACCTTCCTGAACGTCGTCGGCATCGACGAGGTGCTGCACAAGATGCGCGAGGTCTTCGCGTCCCTGTACAACGACCGCGCCATCAGCTACCGCGTGCACAAGGGCTTCGCCCACAACGACGTGGCCCTGTCCGCCGGCGTGCAGCGCATGGTGCGCAGCGACCTCGGCTCGGCCGGCGTCATGTTCACCATCGACACCGAGAGCGGCTTCCCCGACGTCGTCTTCATCACCTCCAGCTACGGCCTGGGCGAGACGGTGGTGCAGGGCGCCGTGAACCCGGACGAGTTCTACGTTCACAAGCCGGCGCTGAAGAACGGCAAGCTGGCCATCATCCGCCGCAACCTGGGCTCCAAGCTGCTGCGCATGGAGTTCGCGTCGCCTGAAGAGAAGGCCGCGTCCGGCAAGCTGGTCAAGACGGTGGACACCGCCGTCGAGTCGCGCAACCGCTACTCGCTGAACGACGCCGAGGTCACCGAGCTGGCCCAGTACGCCATGATCATCGAGCAGCACTATGGCCGCGCGATGGACATCGAGTGGGGCCGTGACGGCGTCGACGGCAAGATCTACATCCTGCAGGCCCGCCCCGAGACGGTGAAGAGCCAGGCGGCCGGCCAGGTCGAACTCGCCTACAAGCTTAAGGCCCACAGCGCCGTGCTGGCCGAAGGCCGCGCCATCGGCCAGAAGATCGGCACCGGCCCGGTCCGCCTGGTCGACAGCGTCGCCGAGATGGAACGCGTACAGCCGGGCGACGTCCTCGTCACCGACATGACGGACCCGAACTGGGAGCCGGTCATGAAGCGCGCCAGCGCCATCGTCACCAACCGCGGCGGCCGCACCTGCCACGCGGCCATCATTGCGCGCGAGCTGGGCATCCCGGCCGTTGTCGGCTGCGGTGACGCCACCGACAAGCTCAAGGACGGCCAGCTGGTCACCGTGGCCTGCTCGGAAGGCGACACCGGCTACATCTACGACGGCCTGCTGGAGACCGAGGTCAGCGAAGTACACCGCGGCGAGCTGCCGTACTGCCCCATCAAGATCATGATGAACGTCGGCAACCCGCAGCTGGCCTTCAACTTCGCGCAGATGCCTTCGGGCGGCGTGGGCCTGGCCCGCCTCGAGTTCATCATCAACAACAACATCGGCGTCCACCCCAAGGCCATCCTGGACTATCCGAACATCGACGCCGACCTGAAGAAGGCCGTCGAATCGGTGGCCCGTGGCCATGCCTCGCCGCGCGCCTTCTACGTGGACAAGCTGGCCGAAGGCATCGCGACGATTGCCGCCGCCTTCTTCCCGCGCCCGGTCATCGTGCGCCTGTCGGACTTCAAGTCCAACGAGTACCGCAAGCTCATCGGCGGCAGCCGCTACGAGCCGGACGAAGAGAACCCCATGCTGGGCTTCCGTGGCGCGTCGCGCTACATCAGCGGTGATTTCCAGGACGCCTTCGCGATGGAGTGCGAGGCTCTGAAGCGCGTGCGCAAAGAAATGGGCCTGAGCAACATCGAGATCATGGTGCCCTTCGTGCGCACCGTGAAGCAGGCCGAGAAGGTCGTCTCCATGCTGGCCGACCGGGGCCTGAAGCGCGGCGTCGACGGCCTGCGCATCATCATGATGTGCGAAGTGCCGAGCAACGCCATCCTGGCCGAGCAGTTCCTGGAGCACTTCGACGGCATGTCCATCGGCTCCAACGACCTGACGCAGCTGACGCTGGGCCTGGACCGCGACTCCGGCCTGGAGCAACTGGCCGGCGACTTCGACGAGCGTGATCCGGCCGTCAAGGCCATGATCTCGCGCGCCATCCGCGCCTGCCGCGCCACCGGCAAATACATCGGCATCTGCGGCCAGGGTCCCAGCGACCACCCCGACTTCGCCGACTGGCTGGCCGAGGAGGGCATCGTGTCCATCTCGCTGAACCCGGACACCGTCATCGAGACCTGGCAGCGCCTGGCGGCCAAGTAAGTCTTCGCGATTGAGCGATTGAAGCTGAGCCCGGGTTCTCCGTAAGGGGAATCCGGGCTTTTTGTTGCCATCATCGCGGCCGTGTCCGCCCGCTTCCTCCACCGCCGCTACTTCCTCTTCGCGCTGAGCTTCATCGCGCTGGTGGTCGGCCTGGGCCTGGCCGAGCAGCGCGGCCTGCCCAAGTCCTGGATCGGCTACACCTTCCTGGGTGCGACGGTGGCGGTCTATGCCGTCATCGGCATCCTCTGCCGCACCACCGACCCGGCCGAATACTTCGTCGCCGGCCGGCGCGTGCCGCCGCTGTACAACGGCATGGCCGCCGGCGCCGACTGGATGAGCGCGGCGACCTTCATCGGCCTGGTCGGCACCCTCTATGCCGGCGGCTACGCGGGCCTGGCCTATGTGCTGGGCTGGACCGGCGGCTTCGTCCTCGTGGCCCTGTGCATCGCGCCCTATCTGCGCCGCTTCGGCCAGTTCACGCTGGGCGACTTCCTCGCCGAGCGCTTCGACAGCCGCGCCCTGCGCGTCGTCGGGGCCTGCGCGGCCATCCTGGTGTCCTTCGTCTATCTGGTGGCGCAAATCTATGGCGTCGGCCTCATCACGACGCGGCTGACCGGCCTGGCCTTCGAGGTCGGCGTCTTCGTCGGCCTGGGGGGCGTGCTGGTCTGCTCCTTCCTGGGCGGGATGCGCGCGGTCACCTGGACCCAGGTGGCCCAGTACCTGATCATGATCCTGGCCTATCTGGTGCCGGTCATCTGGCTCAGCGTCAAGCAGACCGGCTGGCCGCTGCCCCAGCTCGTCTATGGCCAGCAGCTGCACCAGCTGGCCGAGCGCGAGCGCGAGCTGATGCACGACCCGGGCGAGCTGCAGGTGCGCGCCATCCACCAGCAGCGTGCCGCCGCCGCCGCCGCGCGCCTGGCCGACGTGCCCCAGGCCCTGGCCGACGAGCAGGCCTGGGCGGCGGCCCAGGTCGCCGCCTTGAAGGCCCTGGATGCGCCCCTGGCCCGCATCCAGACCGCCGAGAAGCAGCGCGCCGCCCTGCCGCGCACGCCGCATGAAGCGGAGGAGCGCTGGCGGCGCGAGCAGGCCAGCGAGGCTCAGTTGGCCCAGCCCCTGTCCGGGCTGGTGCCGCATCTCCAGCCCTTTGCCGGCAACCCCGATGGCAGCCCGCCCGAACGCGAGCAGGCCAGCGAGGCGCGCCGCAATTTCATCGCGCTGACCCTGTGCCTGATGGTGGGCACGGCCGGCCTGCCGCATCTGCTGACGCGCTACTACACGACCAGCTCGGTCTCGACGGCGCGCCAGTCGGTGGCCTGGTCCTTGGTCTTCATCTGCCTGCTCTATCTGACGGCGCCGGCCCTGGCCGTCATGGTCAAGACGGAGGTGTTCAACAGCCTCGTCGGCACGTCCTTCGACCAGTTGCCGGCCTGGATACGCCAGTGGCAGCGCGTCGATCCGGCCCTGCTGTCGGCCGTGGACCTGAATGGCGATGGCCGCTTGCAGCTGGGCGAGCTGCGCCTGCATCCCGACCTCGTCATGCTCGTCATGCCGGAACTGGGCGGCCTGCCCTATGTCATCTCGGGCATGGTGGCGGCCGGCGGCCTGGCGGCGGCCCTGTCCACCGCCGACGGCCTGCTGCTGGCCATCTCCAGCGCGCTGTCCCATGACCTCTACTACAAGGCCATCAATCCCGAGGCCTCGCGCACCCGCCGCGTCACGCTGACCAAGGCCCTGCTGCTGGCCGCGGCCCTGGCTGCGGCGGCGGTGGCGTCCAGCCGGCCAGCGGACATCCTGGCCGTCGTCACGGCGGCCTTCTCCATCGCCGGCTCGACCTTCTTCCCCGCCCTGGTTGCCGGCGTGTTCTGGCGCCGCGCCAACCGTGCCGGCGCGCTGGCGGGCATGCTGACCGGCCTCGTCGTCTGCCTGTGCTATCTCGTCATGGCCCACCCGGGCGCCCGGGCCCTGATCGGGTTGCCCGGGCCGGCGACGCTGATCTGGGGCATCCAACCGGCTTCGGCCGGGCTGTTCGGCGTGCCCGCGGGGGCTCTCGTGCTGGCCATCGTCAGCCTGCTGACTCCGGCGCCAGCCCAGCGCGACCGTGATTTCGTTGACGGCCTGCGCAGCCGCTCGCCGCTCTGATGCGCCCGCGCGCGGCGTCCTGATTTGGTCGTTTACCGCTTCCGGGCTAGAATCCTTGGTTCCCCCTTGCCGCACCGCGTGTAGACGCCGTGATGCGGCTTCCACAGACCGACACCCCCGTCGGGCTGGAATCCACAAGGAGTCAATATGCGTCACTACGAAATCGTTCTGCTGATCCATCCGGATCAAAGCGAACAAGTTCCGGCCATGCTGGAGCGCTACAAGGGCCTGATCACCACCGGTGGTGGTGTCGTGCACCGAGTCGAGGACTGGGGCCGTCGCCAGATGGCTTACCTGATCCAGAAGCTCGCCAAGGCCCATTACCTGTGCCTGAACATCGAGTGCAGCAAGGAAGTCCTGGCTGAGCTCGAAACCGGCTTCCGCTTCAACGACGCCGTGCTGCGCCACCTCACCGTGGTTCAGGACAAGGCCATCACGACCCCCTCGGTCATGATGAAGGCCGTCGAGCGCGAAGAAGCCCGCAAGGCTCCGCAACAGGAAGCGGCCTGAGCACTGCTCATCGCTAAAAGAACCAGGTTTTTCGAGCAGCGTGCTTACTGAGTGAACCAGCTTCACCTGCAGGCACAGATCCAGCAACTCGGTCTGATCCGTTACACCCCCGCCGGGCTGATGGCCCTGGACGCAAGCCTCAAGGCTGAGTCCGAAGTCATCGAAGCCGGCAAGCCGCGCAAGATCTCCCTGGAGATCAAGGCGGTCGCGGTGGGCGAGGTGGCCAAGCAGTTGCAGGCGCTGGGAGTCGGTGGCATCGCGATCTTTCGCGGCTTCCTGACCCACCAGCGCAACGGCCGGGGCTTCATCGCCCACGTCACCGTGATCGAACCCGCTGCTTCCTGAGACCTGGATGTATTGAATCCGGATAGATTTAACAGAGGTCCAACATGCCCCCTCTTCGTGGCAAAGGTCGCTTCTCCAAGGACAAGAAGCCCAAGCGCAACCAACAGTCGTTGCTGTTCCGCCGTAAGCGTTTCTGCCGCTTCACCGTCGCCGGTGTCGAGCAGATCGACTACAAGGACATCGACACGCTGCGCGATTTCATCTCCGAGAACGGCAAGATCACGCCCGCTCGCCTGACCGGCACGCGCGCTTTCTTCCAGCGTCAGCTGACGGTGTCCATCAAGCGTGCGCGCTTCCTGGCCCTGCTGCCGTACAGCGACCAGCACAAGGTCTAAGGAGCTGACGACATGCAAGTGATCCTGCTTGAAAAAGTGGCCAACCTCGGCAACCTCGGCGACGTCGTCAAGGTCAAGGACGGTTATGCCCGCAACTTCCTGATCCCGACCAAGGCCGCTCGCCGCGCCACGGAAGCCGCGATCAAGGAATTCGAAGCCAAGCGCGCCGAACTCGAAAAGATCGCCGCCGCCAAGCTGGCCGAAGCCCAGAAGCTGGGTGAAGCCATCGCCGGCAAGACCGTCCGCATCGCCCAGAAGGCTGGCGTGGACGGCCGCCTGTTCGGTTCCGTGACCAACGCCGATGTCGCTGACGCGCTGACCAAGGGTGGCAACGCCATCGCCAAGTCGCAAGTGCGCCTGCCGAACGGCCCGCTGAAGACCGTGGGCGAGTTCCCGGTCAGCGTCGCCGCCCACACCGATGTGGTCGTGGAAATCACCGTCCAGGTGGTTGCCGAAGCCGAGTAAATCTCGCTTCCCCTGATGGCGCGGTGACACTTGGTCGCCGCATCATCGAACGAAGGCCGATACCCTCAGGGTTTCGGCCTTCGGTCTTTATGGCCTGAGTTTTACCGCTCGACCCACCGGCTGTACCCAGTTCGTCCACAGGTTTGTCCACAGGCATGTCCGCGATCTTTCCCGCTTCCTCCTCCGCCGCACCGCATGACGATGAAGTAGCGCGCCTGCGCGTGCCGCCGCACTCGGTCGAGGGCGAGCAGAGCGTGCTCGGTGGCCTGCTGATCGACAACTCCGCCTGGGACCGCGCGGCCGACCTGCTGACCGAGAGCGACTTCTATCGCTTCGAGCACAAGCATGTGTACACGGCCATCGGTAAGCTCATCAACGCGGGCAAGCCGGCCGACGTCGTCACCGTCTTCGACGAGCTGACCTCGCTGGGTCGCGCCGAGGAGTGCGGCGGCTTGGCCTATCTGAACGCGCTGGCCCAGAGCGTGCCGAGTGCCGCCAATCTGCGCCGTTATGCCGAGATCGTTCGCGAGCGTGCCATCCTGCGCAAGCTGGTGTCGACGTCCGACGAGATCGCGACAGCCGCGATGAACCCGCAGGGCCGCGCCGTCACGCAGATCCTGGACGAGGCCGAAGGCAAGATCTTCAAGATCGGCGAGGAAGGCTCGCGCAGCAAGCAGGGCTTCCAGAGCATGGACCAGCTCGTCGTGCAGCTGATCGACCGCGTCAATGAACTGGCCGAGGCCGGGCATCAGGACGTCACCGGCGTGCGCACCGGCTTCTATGACCTGGACAAGCAGACCGCCGGCCTGCAGCCGGGCGACCTCATCGTGCTGGCGGCGCGCCCTTCCATGGGCAAGACGGCCTTCGCGGTCAACATCGCCGAGAACGTCGCCATCAACGAGGGCCTGCCCGTCGTCATCTACTCGATGGAAATGGGCGCCGCCCAGCTGGCGCTGCGGATGGTGGGCTCCATCGGCCGCATCGACCAGAGCCATCTGCGCACCGGCCAGCTCAAGGACGACGAGTGGGGGCGGCTGTCCGAGGCCGTCGACAAGCTCGGCAAGGCCAGCATCTTCATCGACGAGAGCCCGGGCCTGTCCCCCTCGGAAGTGCGCGCCCGTGCGCGCCGCCAGGCCCGCATCTGCGGCCAGCTGGGGCTGATCGTCATCGACTACCTGCAGCTGATGAGCGGCAACGGTGGCGGCAGCGAGGAAAACCGCGCCACCGTGCTGGGCGAGATCTCGCGGGGCCTCAAGGCCCTGGCCAAGGAGCTGCGCTGCCCCGTCATCGCGCTGTCGCAGCTGAACCGCTCCGTGGAGCAGCGCCCCGACAAGCGGCCCATGATGTCCGACCTGCGCGAGTCCGGCGCCATCGAGCAGGACGCCGACATCATCATGTTCATCTACCGCGACGAGTACTACACCAAGGAAGAGTGCAAGGAACCGGGCGTGGCGGAGATCATCATCGCCAAGCAGCGTAACGGCCCGGTGGGTACCGTGAAGCTGATGTTCCAGCGCATGCACACCAAGTTCGAGAACCTCGCGCCGGGCTATGTCGGCGTGGAGCGCGACGAGTACTGACGCCGGCTATTTCTCGGCGAGGTTGGCCACCAGCAGGATGAGCTCGGCCACGTCGAAGGGCTTGGCCAGGTGGGCCTGGAAGCCGGCCAGCAGCGAGCGCTTGCGGTCCTCGGCGCGGGCAAAGGCGGTGAGGGCCAGGGCGGGGATGCGCGATTCGCGTGACTCGGTGGCCCGCAGCGCGCGGATCATCTGGTAGCCGTCGACGCCGGGCATGCCGACGTCGCTGACGATGACGGTCGGGCGCGACAGCTGGACGGCCTTGAGCAGCTCCTGGGCGGACGCGAAGGCCACCACGCGAGCGCCCTGGTCCTCCAGGATGCGGCGCAGCAGGCCACGCGCATCGGGCTCGTCGTCCAGCACGAAGATGTGCACCCCATCCAGTTTGGGCAGGGCGAGGTTCTCGCTGGCGCGGGCATCGGCCAGGGCCGGGTGCTGCCCCTCTTCCTCGGCCTTTTGCAGGATGGACAGCGGCAGCCGGGCGAAGAAGCTCGCGCCGCGGCCCTCGCCGGCGCTCTCGGCGCGCACGCTGCCGCCGTGCAGCTCGATGAGCTGTTTGCAGATCGCCAGGCCCAGGCCGAGGCCGCCATGGGCCCGCGTGGTGGAGCCGTCCTGCTGCGTGAAGCGGTCGAAGACATGCGGCAGGAAGGAGGCCGGGATGCCGATGCCGGTGTCGCTGACGCTGAACTCGACATGCGAGTCGACGCGCTGCAGCAGCACCTGCACGCGGCCGCCGGCCGGCGTGAACTTGATGGCGTTGTTCAGCAGGTTCCAGACGACCTGCTGCAGGCGGCCGCTGTCGCCGTTGACGTTGGCCTGGCCGGCGTCCAGCAGGGACTGCAGCTCCACGCCCTTGGCCGCCGCCGCGGGGGCCACGGATTCGACCGCCGCCTGGATGACGGCAGCCATGCCCAGCTGCTGCAGGTCCAGCCTCAGCTTGCCGGTCATGATGCGGTTCAGGTCCAGCAGGTCGTCGATGAGCTGCACCTGGGCACGGGCATTGCGGTCGATGACCTCGACGGCGCGCTGCAGGTTGATGCGCTCGTCACCCGGCTTGGCGCGCAGCAGCACCTGGGTCCAGCCGAGGATGGCGGTCAGCGGGGTGCGCAGCTCATGCGACAAGGTGGCGAGGAACTCGTCCTTGATGCGCGTGGCGCGCTGGGCGGTGATGCGCGCGTTGCGCTCGGCGCCCAGGATCTCCTCGTGCTCGCGGCTGGCCAGTTCCATGGCCTCGATGCGCATGCTCTCGGTCAGGTCGCGGGTCAGCTTGGCATAGCCGATCAGCAGGCCGGTTTCGTCCCGCAGCGCCGTGATCGTCACCTGGGCCCAGAAGCTGGAGCCATCCTTGCGCAGCCGCCAGCCGGTGTCAACGAAGCGACCGGTCTCCTGGGCCTGCTGCAGCTCGTACTCCGGCCAGCCGCTCTCGCGCACCTCAGCAGGGTAGAACACCGAGAAATGCCGGCCGAGGATCTCGTCGGCCGCGTAGCCCTTGATGCGCTGGGCGCCCTCGTTCCAGGACGCCACGCGGCCATTCACGTCGAGCATGAAGATGGCGTAGTCGGCTACGCCCTCCACGAGCAGGCGGAAACGCTCCTCGCTGCGCTTGAGCGCCTCCTCGTGGTTGCGCCTTTGCGTCAGGTCGCGCGTGACCTTGGCGAAGCCCACCAGGCGGCCGTCCGGCGCTCGCATCGCCGAGATGACGACGTTGGCCCAGAACAGCGAGCCGTCCTTGCGCACGCGCCAGCCCTCGTCCTCGAAGGCGCCGTCACGCGCGGCCATCTCCAGCTCATGCTCGGGCAGACGGCGGGCCAGGGCTTCCGGCGGATAGAAGCGCGAGAAATGGCTGCCGATGATCTCGTCGGCCTGGTAGCCCTTGAAGCGCTCGGCGCCGGCATTCCAGGTCAGCACGTGGCCCTCGGTATCCAGCATCAGGATGGCGTAGTCGCGCACGCTGTCCACCAGCAGGCGAAACCGTTCCTCGCCGGGTGCCAGGCCTTCGTCGTCGGCTTTCAAGTTCGTCCTTCCGGGTTGAGGGCGGTGCGTGCGGGCAGTGTGCCTGCATGCGCGCGCCCGCGGGGCGGGGCAAGCCATATGCCCGCGCGGTCTTCTTAAGATCGCGCCATGCTGACCGCCCTTTGCGTTGCCAACTACCGCTCGCTGCGCCAACTGCGCCTGCCGCTGGGCCAGCTCACGCTGATCACCGGGCCGAATGGCAGCGGCAAGTCCAGCCTCTATCGCGCGCTGCGGCTGCTGGCGGACGCGGCGCAGAATCGCCTGCTGCCCTCGCTGGCGCTGGAGGGCGGCTTCACGTCGGCGCTGTGGGCCGGCCCGGAGGAGATCACCCGGGCCATGCGGGCCGGCGAGGTCCCCGTGCAGGGCGGCGCGCGCCGCGAGCCCGTGGCGCTGAAGCTGGGCATCGCGGCCGGGGACCTGAGCTATGCCATCGAGCTGGGCCTGCCGCATCCCAGCGGCTCGCTGTTTGCCCAGGACCCGCAGATCAAGCGCGAAGCCATCTGGGCCGGGCCCGTCTACCGGCCTGCCTCGGCCCTGGCAGAGCGCCGCAACGCCTTGCTGCAGCTGCGCGAAGGCCGTGGCTGGCAGGCTGTCGATGCGCCAGTGGCGAGCTTTGACAGCATGCTGTCCCAGCATGCCGACCCTTCGCAGGCGCCCGAGACCCTGCGCATGCGCGAGCGGCTGCGCGGCTGGCGCTTCTACGACAGCCTGCGCACCGATGCCGAGGCCCCCGCGCGGCGCGTGCGGCCGGGCACCTTCACGCCCGTGCTGGCGGGCGATGGCGCAGACCTGGCGGCGGCCTGGCAGACCATCCTCGAGATTGGCGATCGCGACGCCCTCGACACGGCGCTGGACGACGCCTTTCCCGGCGCCGCCGTGACCGTGCAGCGCGATGCCGGCGGCTTTCGGCTGGCCATGAGCCAGCCGGGCCTGCTGCGGCCGCTGGATGCAGCGGAACTCAGCGACGGCACGCTGCGCTATCTGATGCTGCTGGCAGCTCTCCTGAGCCCGCGGCCGCCCGAGCTGATGGCGCTGAACGAGCCCGAGAACAGCCTGCATCCCGACCTGCTGCCGGCGCTGGGCCGCCTCATCGCCGCCGCCAGCCGCCACAGCCAGCTCATCGTCGTCTCGCATGCGCGCCGCCTCATCGCGACGCTGGAGGAGCAGGAGGATTGCCGCAGCTGGGAGCTGGACAAGACGCTGGGCGAGACGAGCTTGAAAGGGCAGACCCTGTCGGACACGCCGCCCTGGCACTGGCCGGAACGCTGAGCGCCCAAAGAGAAGGCCCGACGCATGGCATCGGGCCTTCAGTCGTTGGCCTGCTGAGCGGCCTGTTGAGGCAACAGCTCCCGGCTTTCGACGCAACAACTCTAGGTGCTCGCGCTCGCTGCGGCCATCTCGCCGAGGCCGCGCCGGGGTGTAGGCCGCGGCCTACGCGTCAGAAGCTGTGCCTCATCCCCACGCCCAGGCCGGTCTGACTGCCACCCGCCACCGGCCCGCTGCCGGCGGCCGCGTTGGAGACACCCAGGGCCAGCGTGCCGTCGTTGTCGATGCGGCCGGCCGTGGCATAGACCGAGCTGCGCTTGGACAACGTGTAGACGCCACGCACGGCAAACAGCGTGGCCTGGTTGGCGGTGTTGCGGTAGTCGAGCCTGAAGACCTGGCCGTCCAGCGAGAAGGCCTGGCTGACGGGATAGCTGGCACCCAGATACCAGAGCTGGCTCTTGGGCGTGCTGGCGCTGGCTTCGTTCCTGCGATCGATGACGCCGGCCCCGAGCTTGACGGTGCCGAGCTTGACCCAGCCGGCCAAGGTGGAGCGGCGATCGGTCAGCGCGCTGCTGGTCAGGCCGGCGAAGGCGCCGGTGCCGCCGCGGATCTCGTCGACGGCGGCGGACAGGCCCCAGGTTGGCGCGTCGTACTTGGCCAGCGCCGACCACTGCCGGCAGGCCTTGGTGTCGCTGCCGTTCTCACCGGCGCAGTTGGTGCCCGAGGGGCTGGGGCCGGCGTTGACCGCATCTCGGCCGAAGCTGTAGGTGGCGCCGACGGTGAAGCCGTTGAAAGTGCCGCGGTAGGCCAGTGCGTTGTCGACCCGCGAATTGGGCAAATAGCTGTCCAGCGAGCCGGAGCCGAACATGGCCGGGCCGAGGAGGTCGGCGTCCAGCTGCGACCAGAACAGCATGGAGTACTGGCGGCCCAGCGAGACCGTGCCCCAACTGCCCTGCAGGCCAACGAAGACCTGGCGGCCCCAGGCGCGGCCGCCCTGGTTCAGCGTGCCGCTGTCCACGCCCAGGCCCTGCTCCAGCGTGAAGACGGCCTTGAGGCCGTCGCCGAGGTCCTCGGTGCCGCGAAAGCCCAGGCGCGACGGCGAGATGCCGCCGGTCAGGCCCGGCACGCGCGTGAGGCTGGCGCTGTTGGCGCCGACATTGCTGAGGTGCTCCACGGCGGCATCGAGGATGCCGTAGATGGTGACGTTGGTCTGGGCCTGGGCGCCGGCGGCCAGGGCCAGGGCGGACAGCGCGATTGCTTGCTTGATCATGGGTTGGTCTCCTCGTTGTGGTTGGTGGGCGGGATCAGGAGTTCTTGTTCCAGTCCAGCGGGCCGGCCTCTTTGCCGGCGACGGAATACAGGGCCTGGGTGTTGCGCGTGCGCTGGAAGGCCTCCAGCGACTCGCCGCGCATGGCGGCGTAGATGTGCAGGTTGGACACGCCGATGACGGCGCCGAGCTTTTCCAGCATGAAGAAGATGGCGCCGTAGTGGATGAGGCCGCGCCAGTCGCGGCGGCGCACCAGGTCGCGCTCGGTGCTGCTCAGGTTGGCCTGCTCGAAAGCCGTTTCCTCGTCGGCCAGGAAGGCGGCGCGGAACTCGGGCCGCACCAGGCCGTGCAGGAAGCGGTTCAGCCGGTAGCCCTTGACGCTGCGCTCCAGCGTGAAGGGGTAGGTGCCGGGCAGGGCCTCGGCACCGCTCAGTTGCTCGGCCATGCGGGCGCGGTGGCGTCGCAGCACGGCAGGCGGCAAGGCCTGTTCAACCGGCTCGTAGATGGCCGTCGCGATGCCCGTCATGGACGGCAAGGTGTAGTCACGGTGCAGGCACCTGATCTGGGCCGCCAGCGCGCCGCGCATGACCAGCCACATGATGACCTCCGAGCCCTCGAAGCCGCCCAGTTCCGCGTACTCCGCATGGGCCATGTCGGCCAGCGCCTCGGGGTCGCGCTCGAAGAGGTCGAGGAAGCGCGCGTCCCAGTCGGTGTTGTTGAAGCCGGCGCGTTCGCCGTGGACCTGGTGGGACAGGCCGCCGGTGGCGACGATGGCGACCCGCAAGTCCTCGGGATAGCTTTCGATGGCGCGGCGCAGCGCCTGGCCGAGCTTGTAGCAACGCCGCGCGCTCGGGATGGGGAACTGCAGTACGCCCATCTGCAGCGGCACGAGCTGCACGGGCCATGCCGGCTTGTGGGGACACATCACCGATAGCGGCGAGAAGCAGCCATGGTCCAGCCCGCGGTCCTGGAAGAAGGATAGGTCGAACTCCTCCGTCATCAGCGACTGGCCGATGTGGGCGGCCAGCCGCGGATGGCCCTGGATGGCCGGCAGGTCGCGCGCGCCGCCCCCCTCATCAGCCACCGCCCAGCGCTCGCCCACGCCCAGGGCGAAGGCCGAGTAGTGGTCGAAGAAGAAGGAGGTGACGTGGTCGTTGTAGACCAGCAGCAGCACGTCGGGCTTGCGCTCGGCGAGCCACTGCTGCACCGGCGCGAAGGCCTGGAAGATGGGCGCCCAGGCCGGGTCGTCCTGCTTGTCGCGATCGAAGGCAAAGCCGATGGTCGGCGTATGGGAGGCGGCGATGCCGCCGATGATCTGGGCCATGTCAGGTGCTGCTCAGGGATTGGCGTCCAGCTTGGCCTTGATCCAGGCAAAGGCTTCCTGCACGTCGTAGTTGCCGCTGTGGCCGACCAGATAGGGCAGCTTGAAGTTCACGTCCTTGATCGACGCGTCGTTCCTGATCGCGTGGTACAGCAGGGTCTGCATCGCGAAGGCCGTGTCGCGGTCCACCATGCCGTGGCGCACATACCAGTAGGGCGCGCTGTCGGCAGCGGTACCGAGGTAGGCCAGCGGGTTGATGAGCTTGAGCTGGGTGTTCAGCGTCGTCGTGGTCAGCGCCGTGTACTGGTTCCAGGACAAACCCGTGTCGTCGGTGCCGGAGGCATCGCCGGTGGCGGCGTTGTTGTTCCAGCTCCACTCGGTGAAATTGGCATAGCGCGTGTTTGCGGTGCCGAAGAGATTGGTCTCGCCGCTGACATTCCAGGCGCCCGTCGTCGCGCTCCTGTTGCCGGTGACGCCGACGGCGTCGAAGGCCACCACCGTCTTCAGCGCCTGGTTGGCGGCGACGTAGCTGACGAACCTGGCGTAGTCGATGCTCGCCACCGTCGTGCCATTGAGCGTGAGCCAGTCGTTGGGGAGTGTCGCGCGCGCCGTCACGAAGTTGCCGCCCAGGGCCGGCACCGCCGTACCCTTGGCGATCTGGCGCTCGATCTCGGCCTTGATGAAGGCCTGGGTGCTGTCGCGCAGGCCCTGGGCCGTCAGCGCCGCGCCGGCCTCGTTCTTCAGGCCGAGGCTGCTCACATAGGCGGTAAACCGGGCGGCAATGGCCGTGGACGCCGCGGGCTGCAGGCCGGTCGTATAAGCCACGCCGCCGAGGGCGCCGGTGTTCTTGTCGCTGCGCGCGGCGGTGTACTCGTATTCGTAGCCGGCGTCGGCATTGCCGAGGTTGTTGATGGGGCAGTAGGCGACCGCCGCGAACACATCGTCCTTGATCGTGCTCGCGAGCGTGGCGCCCGAACCCTTGAGGCCGGCGGCGCCGACCTCGTCGAGGAAGGGCAGGTAGTCCGAGCTATTGCCGCTGGCGGCCACCGCCGACGTCAGGCCACCGCCACCGCTGGTGCCGGTGACGATGAGGCGTTCGGCCGAGCCGGGCATCAGCGCGTCGTTCAGGCGCAGATAGCGGATGGCGGCCTTGGCATCGACGACAGGCGCGGGCGCCTTGCCGGTGAAGCGGCCATCCTCGGCCACCGCGCCACCGCGGCTGCGGGTGCCGACGTTGACGAAGACATAGCCGGCCTTCAGCGCCGCGCCGACGTTGTCGGTGTCGCTGGTGCTGACGAACTTGGCGCCTTCGGTGATCGTGGTCGACACCGGGCTGGCCCACCAGCCGCCGTTGTTGACGAGGAAGTACAGGGCGGTCTTCTGGTCGGCGACCCGGTCCTCCGGCACCGAGACGATCATGGTCTGGTAGGCGTAGGGGTCGGCCAGCGTCACCGTGCTGCCGCCGCCCAGGCCCGCCTGGGTCAGCAGCATCTTGACGGGCTTGGCGACGTAGACGATGCGGTGCTGGCGCAGCTTGACGGCGGCGCCGTCGACGCTGACGGTGACTGTCGTGTACTTGCTGGCGTCGAATTTCAGCGCTTCGTCCTCGGCATCGACGACGGCGGCCGCCGGCGCAGGCGGCACGGGATCGGGGTTGCTGCCGCCGCAGGCCGCGGGCAGTACGGCGGCGCATGCGAGGGCGATCTTCAACGCCAACGGGTGGCGCTCGAACAAGGGTTTCATGTCGTGTCTCCGGATGGGGTGTTCAGCGCGTCGCGGCGTGCTTGGAAATCAAGGCCTTGGCGTCGTCGAGCAACCTGGCGCCGGCCAATCCCTTGGCGTCCATGTCCTTGACCCAGTCGGCGGCCAGCTTGTTGCCGAGCTGCTTCCAGCCGGCCAGTTCGCTCGCCGGGATCACGTTGACGGAAGCCGGTGCCACCAGCTTCTTGCCCTCGTGGTCGGCCTGCAGAAAGGCCTTGCCGATCTGCCCCGACAGCGCCGGGCCGCTGTTGTTGTCGATGACCTTCTTCAGGTCGGCCGGCAGCGATTCGTACCTGGCCTTGTTCATCGCGAAGATGAAGGTCGACGTGTAGAACGCCGGCTCGGCCGGGTCGGTCTCGGAGTGGTACTTGGACAGCTCCTGCAGCTTGACCGAGGGCACCACTTCATAGGGCACGACGGCGCCGTCGATGACGCCCTTGGACAGCGCATCACCCACCTGGGGCACCGGCATGCTGACCGGCGTGGCGCCCAGCATGGCGATGAACTTGTTGGTCATGCGCGTGGGGGCACGCAGCTTGAGGCCGCGCAGGTCGGCCATGCTCTTCACCGGCTTGCCGGCCATGTGGAAGACGCCGTCGCCATGCACATGGAAGGCCAGTGGCTTGACGTCCTTGAACTCCGTCTGGCCGTGCAGCTGCACGTAGTCCCACAGCGCCTTGCTGGTGGCCTCGGGGCTTTGCATCATGAAGGGCAGCTCGAAGGCCTCGACCGAGGGGAAGCGGCCGGCGGTGTAGCCGGGCAGGGTCCAGACCACATCGGCCACGCCGTCGCGCACCTGGTCGAAGAGCTGGGGCGGCGTGCCGCCGAGCTGCATCGACGGATACAGCTGGCACTTCATGCGCTGGCTGGACTCCTTGGCGATCCGCTCGCACCAGGGCTGGATGAACAGCGTGCTGGCGAAGGAGCCGATCGGCAGGAAGAAGTGCACTTTCAGCGTGACGTCCTGGGCCTGTGCGGGCAATGCGGCGGCTGCAACCAGGCCGCAAGCGGCCAGGAAGTTGAGTTTCATGTTGTCTCCGGGTTCTAGGTCAGCAGATGCACGAGCCAGAGGGCCGTGGCGGGGAACGCGATCAGCAGCGACAGGCGCAGGCCGTCGGTGATCAGGAAGGGCACGACGCCCTTGTAGGTCTCGACCATGGGCACGTCGCGCGCCAGGCCGTTCATGATGTAGACGTTGAGTCCCACGGGCGGGAAGATCATGCCGATCTCGCACACCGTCAGAATCAAGATGCCGAACCACAGCGCCTTGTCGGCGGGGCCGAGGCCGAAGAAGTCCATGCCCATGATGACGGGGAAGAGGGTGGGCACGGTGAGCAGGATCATGCTCATCTCGTCCATCACGCAGCCGAGGACGACGTAGAAGACCATCACGCCGGCCATCACCAAGAGCGGCGAGATCTGCAGGTGGCTGACGACATCGGCCAGCTGCGCCGGCAGCTGCGACAGCGCCAGGGCGGCGTTGATCATGTCGGCGCCGATGAAGATCAGGAAGATCATGCCGCTGGTCTGGGCCGTCGTTCGCACCGCGGCGACGAACTTCTCGCGGTCCATCTCGCGGCGCAGCAGCGTGATGGCGCAGGTCAGCACATTGCCGATGGCCGCGCCCTCCGTCGCCGTGAACAGGCCGCCATAGATGCCGCCGAAGACGACGCCGAAGATCGCGACGATGGGCCAGACCTTGAGCGCCGCGCCGACGACCTCCTCGCGAGATGCAGCCTGGGCGGCGGGCGCGTCCTGCGGGTTGAGCCTCACCATGACGGCGATTGCCGCGATGTAGCCGAGGGCCGCGATCAACGCCGGTACATAGGCGGCCAAGAACATCTTGGTGATGTTCTGCTCGGTCAGGATGGCATAGACCATCAGCGTGACCGAGGGCGGCAGCAGCACGCCCATGGTGCCGCCGGTGGCGAGCGCCGCGGTGGCCAGGCGCCCCGAGTAGCCGATGCGGCGCATCTGCGGATAGGCGACCTGGGCGATGGTGGCCGTGGTCGCGACCGTCGAGCCAGAGATCGAGCCGAAGGCCGCGCAGGCCAGCACACCGGCCATGGCCATGCCACCGCGGAAGCGCCCGAGCAGCGCGTTGGCGAAGTCGAACAGCGCCTTGGACAGGCCGCCCTGCACGGCGACTGCCCCCATCAGCATGAAGAGGGGAATGACGGACAGGTCGTAGACCGACACGCGGCCGTAGACGGCGCCCTTCAGATGGGCCAGCAGCGGGTCCAGTCCCGACAGGAAGACATAGCCGATGGCGCCGGGCACGAACATCGCGATGGCGATGGGCACGCGCACGGCCATCAGCACCAGCATGGCGCCGAACATCGAAAGGCCAATGGACATCGTGCTCATGCCACCACCTGCCCACGCAGCAGCGAGGCTGACTGCACCGTGCCGATGACGACGCAAAGGACCAGGCCCGGCAGCATCAGCAGATAGGGCATCCACAGCGGCAGGTCCATCAGCATGGAGCGCTCCTGCGAGGCGTGCATGGCGATGCCGCCGGCGGCGACACGCCAGGTGATGAGGGCCAGCACCGCCGTGTAGAGCAGGGTGCCGAAGGCGTCCATCCAGCGCTGCGTGCTGGCGCGGGCGCCGGTGGTGAAGAAGTCGACGATGAGATTGGCGCGGCGGAACTGCGTGTAGGGCAGGAAGCTCGCGACCACGATGGCGCCGCCGAGCTGCACCAGCTCGACATCGCCGAGGATGGGGTGGGCAAAGAAGGCGCGGCCGACGACGCTGACCGTCGTCATCAGTGCAACGGCGCTGAGCACCAGGGCGCCGAGTGCGGCGCTCGCGTCGCAAAGCCATTCCAATCGGCGCAGCAGCAGCGGCTGCGCGCCGGAGGGTAGTGAATCCAACGATGTCTCCTCGCGTGGCCGCTGCGATGGCGGCAATCTCTCTG
Source organism: Roseateles sp. GW821-FHT09H10 (assembly GCF_059415865.1). NCBI lineage: Bacteria > Pseudomonadati > Pseudomonadota > Betaproteobacteria > Burkholderiales > Sphaerotilaceae > Roseateles > Roseateles sp. GW821-FHT09H10. Next base: position 1,200,424 of record NZ_JBWKOB010000001.1, read on the forward strand.
ACGTGACTTGATCCAGGTCAAGCTGCGGCGCAGTCTAGGAATCGGGTCTTGCCGCCAGAAGATGCTGTGCGAGGGGGCGTGATAACCGCTCGTTATCATCAGCCCGTGAAATTGACAAATCTTCGCGCGCTGGTCGCCGCCATCGAGCAGGGCAGCCTGCGCGCGGCGGCACGGCAGATCGGGGTGTCACAGCCCGCGCTGACCAAGATGATCCGCGAGCTGGAGCGCGAGCTGGCGACCACGCTGCTGCTGCGCTCCACGACCGGCGTGCTGGCCACCGCCCAGGGCATGGTGCTCTATGAAAGAGCCATCGCCGCCGACCGCGAACTCACGCAGGCCGTGGACCAGATCCAGCAGCTCGGCGGCCGCATGACGGGCACGCTGTCGATCGGCGCGGTGCCGCTGGCCGTCATGCTGCTGGTGCCCGAAACCCTGCGCACCTTCGGCCGCGAGTTCCCCGACATCCAGCTGCGCATCAGCGAAGAGCTTTACATCGCGCAACTGACGCGGCTGCGCAAGGGCGAGGTCGATATCGCGCTGGGCCCCTTGCCCGAGCATCTGCCGCAGGGCGAGTTCGTCGTGGAGACGCTGATGCCCATCGACATGGTCATCGTCGTGCGCCGCGGCAACCCGCTGGCGCGGGCGCGTCGCCTGGCCGACCTGGCCGAGGCGCCCTGGGTCTACACCGGAGCGACGGCCGATGCCGGCTATGCCCGGACGCTGTACGAGAGCCATGGCCTGAAGCCGCCGCCGGCCGGCGCCCTCGTCAACTCGACGCTGGGCCTGCTGTCCATCATCGCCAGCGGCAACTGCGTGGGTCTGCTGCCGCGCCAGATCGCCATGCATCCCTTCGCCGGGCAGCACCTGGAGATCGTCGCGGTGCAGGAGGGCGCCTTGAAGCTGAACCTGGTGGCGCTGGCGCGCGCCGACGCGGCGATCAAGCCCAGCGTGCGCCATTTCCTCGCCCATCTGCATCGCGCCGCCCACCACCTGACGACCAGCACCGCGGCCTGATCAGTGGACAGCCTCATGCCGCAAAGGCATAGCAGCTAGCGCCGCCCCGCGCTTGGCGCAGCGCCGGCCGCACCACAAGATCGCGGCACCTTGGCGCTGGGCCCGTCCCATGCCTGAACAGGAGACAAGCGAGATGACGAGCATGGAAGAGTCGCGCCGCGCGGTGTTGGGCTATCTGGGGTCGTTGCTGGCCGCAGGCACCGTTGGGCCAGCTTGGGCGGCCGATGCCGCAAGGCAGACGCGCATCCTGACGCCTTTCCCGGCAGGCGCCGGCCCGGAGGCTGTGCTGCGCGTGCTGGCCGAGAAGCTGCAAAGGCGCTGGAGCCAGCCGGTCATCGTCGAGAACCGGCCCGGCGGCAACGGCTTCATCGCCATCGACGCCTTCAAGCGCGGCGCCGCCGACGGCAGCGAGCTGATCCAGCTCGACAACGTCCACTTGGTGGCCTACCCGCATCTGTTCAAGAAGCTGCCCTACGACCCGGCCCGCGACTTCGAGCCGCTGGCGCCGCTGTTCCGCACCTATTTCTTCGTCGCCGTGGCGGCCAACAGCCCCTACAAGACGGTGGGCGACATCCTGGCCGACGCCAGGGCCCGCCCCGGCCAGCTGAACTACGGCTCCTGGTCGGTGGGCAATCCGGTCCATCTGGGCTCGGCCCTGTTGGAGGCCATGAGCGGCACGCAGATGCAGCACGTCATCTACAAGGAGACCTCGCTGCTCTATACCGGCGTGGCCAACGGGGAGCTGAGCTTCGCGCTGGGCTCGCTGGCGACGGCCGGGCCGCTGCAGCGCGCCGGCAAGCTGAGGTTCATCGCCGTCACGGCGCCCAAGCGGCATCCGGCCTTCCCGGACCTGCCGACGGTGGCCGAATCCCAGGGCCCGGCGGGCTACGAGGTAACGGGCTGGACGACCATCGCCGCACCGCGCGCCGTGCCCAAGGCCGTGGCCGACAAGCTGCGCCAGGACCTCGAGGCCGCGCTGGCCGAGCCCGATATCAAGGACCGTTATGCGGCCCTGGGCTACGAGCCCTTCCCGGTCACGCGCGAGCAATTTGCGGCTTTCGTCGCGGCCGAGTCGGCCAAGTACGCCGGCGTCATCAAGCGCGCCAACGCCTCACTGGACTAGCCGGTCGCGCTGCGCCAGCGCCGGGAAGAGCTTGAACCACAGCGCGACGACGGCCAGCGTGCCGATGCCGCCGAGCAGCACCGAGCCCACCGGGCCGAGCAGGGCGGCCGTGGCGCCGGATTCGAACTCGCCCAGCTGGTTGCTCGCGCCGATGAAGACCGAGTTCACCGCGCCGACGCGGCCGCGCATCTCGTCCGGGGTTTCGAGCTGCACCAGGGACTGGCGGATGACGACGCTGAACATGTCGGCCGCGCCGCTGATGGCCAGCACGATGAAGGCGACCAGGAAGGACCGCGTCAGCGCGAAGGCGATCATGCTCAGGCCGAACACGGCCACGGCGCCCAGCAGCCAGTGGCCGGCCCGGCGCGCGATGGGGTGGCGGGCCAGCCAGACGCCGACGACGACGGCGCCTAACGCAGGGGCCGAGCGCAGCAGGCCCAGGCCCTCGGGGCCGGTGTGCAGGATGTCCTTGGCGAAGATGGGCAGCAGGGCCGTCGCGCCGCCGAGCAGCACGGCGAACAGGTCCAGCGAGATGGCGCCGAGCACGACGGGGCGCTGCCAGATGAAGCGGATGCCGGCCGTCAGCTGGGCGAGGTCGGGCGCCGCGCGGCGCGGCTGGGCGGCGCGGTGGCGGATGGTCAGCACGCTGGCGATGGCGCTGGCCAGCAGCAGCAGCGAGACGCCATAGACGATGGCCGCACCCCAATGCGCCGCGTCGCCGCGGGCGGCCGCGCCCGTCGCCCAGGGGCCGAGGGCGTAGAGGGCGCCGCCCAGGGCCGGGCCCGCGATGATGGAGACCTGCATCGTCGAGCTCGCCGCGGCCACCGCGCGCGGCAGCAGCTCGGGCGGCACCAGGGTCGGCATCAGGGCCTGCTGCGAGGGCATCTGCAGCGCGCGGGCGCAACCCAGCAGCACGGACAGCAGCAGGATCATGTTCGGCCCCACCCAGGCGCCGGCGCTGCCCAGGGTCAGGAAGGCCGCCGCGACGAGCTGCAGCCCCAGGCTGGCGGCCAGCAGCAGGCGCCGGTCATGCTGGTCCACGACATGCCCGGCGGGCAGCGTCAGCAGCAGGGCGGGAAGGAACTGCGCGAGGCCGACCAGGCCCAGGTCCCAGGCGCTGGCGGTCAGGTCGTACATCTGCCAGCCCAGGGCCACCATCAGCATCTGGTTGGCCGCGCCGCCGGTCACGCGGGCGGCCAGCAGGTGCAGGTAGTCGCGCTGGTCGCGCAGGCGGGCGGGCACGCCGGGGAGAGCTTGCGAAATATTCATCCGGCCGAGAGTCTAAGGACGTCGGCCCCGGTGGCGCTTCAAGGCCTGCGCGGCGGCTTGCAGCTGTCGGCGATGCGCGTCCAGCGCTCGGTCAGCGTCGTGGCCCAGAGCACGCCACCTCCGCCACCCTGGGCGGCCTGCAGCGCCGCCAGCTGCTGGCGCGCCTCGGCCGCCTGTTCCGGCGTGCCGTTGCGGATGGTCTCGTGGATCTTCTCGTAGACCGGTGCCATGGCGTCAGCCCGTTGCTGGGCCGAAGGCAGCGCGGCGATGGCCGCGCGGGCCGTGGCCGCCTCGGCGGGCGACAGGCCTTTCTCGACCAGGGCCAGCGTGGCCGCGGGATCGCCGCCGCCAACGCCTGGCGCCGGCGTGAAACTCATCTGCCTTTCCCAGGTCCTGGCGTCGATCTGCTTCCAGCGTTCCTGCAGCCGTCCGGCCTGGCATTCGGCATGCAGTTCGGCACCGCCCTGGGCCGGCCACCAGCGCGTCCTGCAGCGGTCGGGCATCTGGTTCGGCGATACGGAGACGCCCGACACGCACCAGGTCACCGGCTCCGTGCCCGCATAGGTCTGCTGATGCGAACGGCCGCCGGCCAGCGTGGTGACGACGCGGTTGCCATTGCTGCCGTCCCAGCGCTCGATGCGCTCGGCCAGCAGGGGGCCGCTGCCGCTGCGCAGATGGGCTTCGCCGTCGATGCGGTAGTTGCCGGGCGAGGGCAGGGGGGATGCGGCGCCGCAGGTCGCGGCCAGGGAGAAAAGGATCGGCGGCAGGCGCCGCGCAAGCGGATGGGGCATCGGGTGCACTCTACGCAAGCCGGCGGGCGCGACCATCCCTTGAAGGCGCCGGCGTTTGCCTGGAAGTGGCTCCAAATACTGTATATATTTACAGCATGTCGCCCGCTCGCATCCGCATCGCTGCCGCCCAGCCCGGCCTCGTCACCCTGGACTCCATCAAGGGCCGCGGCACGGCGACGGCCATGCCGCATCGCTTCGAGCGGCGCGAGCGCGAGCAGTACGACGACGGCTGGGGCTCGCTGGACCAGGAAGCCGCCGAGGAGCATCTGCCGCCGGCCACCGAGGTCATCGAGGAGATGGCCAAAACCATCGTCACCAGCAACCAGTCGCCCGACATCTCATTCGACTACTCCATCAACCCCTATCGAGGTTGCGAGCACGGCTGCATCTACTGTTTTGCGCGGCCGACGCACAGCTATCTCAACCTGTCGCCGGGCCTGGACTTCGAGACCCGCATCGTCGCCAAGGTCAATGCGGCCGAGCGGCTGCGCGAGGCGCTGGCGGGCTCGCGGTATGTGCCCAAGTCTCTGGTGCTGGGCACGGCGACCGATGCTTACCAACCCATCGAGCGCAAGCTGGGCATCACGCGGCGCGTCGTCGAAGTGCTGGCGCAAACCAGCCATCCCTTCTCCGTCGTCACCAAGAGCAGCGGCATCGAACGCGAGCTCGACCTGATCGCGCCGATGGCGGCGCAAGGGCTGGTCTCGGTCTATCTGTCCATCACGACGCTGGACAACGAATTGGCCCGCATCCTCGAGCCGCGCGCCGCGGCGCCGGCGCGGCGGCTGCGCACCATCCAGGCACTCGCTTCAGCCGGTGTGCCGGTGGGCGTCAGCGTGTCGCCCATCATTCCCTTCATCAACGAGCCCGAGCTGGAGCACATCCTGGAAGCGGCTGCGGCCGCGGGCGCCAGCTCAGCCTTCAGCATCCCGATCCGTCTGCCGTGGGAGGTCAACCCGCTGTTCCAGGACTGGCTGCAGCGCCATTTCCCCGAGCGCGCCGACCGCGTGATGGCCCGCATCCGCGACATGCGTGGTGGCAAGGACAACGACGCCCGCTTCGGCACGCGCTTCAGCGGCGAGGGCATCTGGGCCGACCTGCTGCGCGCGCGCCTGCGGCGGGTGGTGGCCAAGCTGGGGTTGAGGACGGAGCGAAGGCCCGTGCAGCTGGCGCTCTTTCAGAAGCCCCGAAAGCCTTCGGCCCAGGGCGATCTGTTTTAGCCAGTTGAGGACAGGGCTACTCGCTGCGCCCGGGCGGTCCGCAAGGTCCTCAGCTTCGGCAGCCCGCCAGCAAATCCCGCTCGGGTTGGTAGACATCCGCCCGCGCGCCCACCCAGCCCATGACGGTATGGAAGAGGTTGTCATGCGAAGCGGGCTTGTCGCGCAGGCCGTTCCAGCAGCCGGGCTTGAGCGAGCTGGCCAGCGCGCCGCCCTCGGGTGTCCACAGGATCATGGGGACATGGGTCTGCTCATCGGGCGCGAAGGCAAAGGGCATGCCGTGCAGGTAGAGGCCGTTCTCGCCCAGGGACTCGCCGTGGTCGGACACATAGAGCATGCCGACGTCGAAGGCCTGCTGCGTCTGCAGCCAGGTGATGGAGCGGGCCAGCAGGCGGTCGGTGGTCACGAGGGTGTTGTCATAGCCGTTGACGACCTGCTCGCGCGGGCATTGCTGCAGTTCGTTGCTGCGGCATTCGGGCTGGAAGGGCTTGAGGTCGGGCGGGGAGCGCTTGAAGTAGGCGGGGCCATGGCTGCCCATCTGGTGCATGACGAGGACGAGGCCGCGCTTGAGGCGTTCGGGGTCCAGGGCCGCGATGCGCTTGTCGAGTTCGTGCAGCAGCGCTTCGTCGAAGCATTCCTCGCCGTCGCACAGGCCGGCAGGCAGCGGCGCGGCGCCGGCCGGCAGCTTGGCAGTGAAGCTGTTGGGCACGCGGTCGCACAGGCCCTTGCAGCCGCTCTGGTTGTCCAGCCACAGCACGGCCAGGCCGGCGCGCTGCAGCACGTCCAGCAGGTTCTCCTGCGGCTTGCCGGCGTCGAAGTCGACGCGCCCCTGCGGCGCGAACATGCAGGGCAGGGACGCGGCCGTGGCCGTGCCGCAGGACGTCACCTGGCGCAGGCTCAACACGGGCAGCCTGGACAGCTCCGGGTTGGTGGGCCGCGCATAGCCATTCAGGCTGAAGTTCATCGCCCTGGCGGTTTCACCGACGACCAGCAGCAGCAAGGGCGGCTTGGCGCCGTCGCCGCGCGGCAGCAGGCGCGCGTCCGCGCCGATGACGGCCGGCGGGCCCTTGGGGCCGGACAGGCTGCGCACGGCGGCGGTGCTGACCGAATAGACGGCGTTCAACGGCGTGACCATGTAGCGGATGCTCTTGTGGTTGCGCATCGTCGATGACAGCGTCGCGAAGACACTGAGCGCCAGCAGCACCATGACGACGATCGCCAGGCCGAAGGCCGCCAGATTGCCGCCCAGGCGCTTCGGCCAGGCCTGTGGCGGTGCCGCAGGCCGGCGCAGCAGCCACCAGGCGGGCAGGGCGCCCAGCAGCGCCAGGCTCACGAGCAGCCGCCAGCTCAGCAGGTCGCGCGTTTCGCGCACGTCGGTCTGCACCATGTTCACGACCATGGTGGGGTCGAAGACGATGCCGTAGCTGCCGATGAAATAGGCCAGGGCGCCGGCGGCCAGCAGCAGGAAGACCAGCACGCCCTTGATGAGGCGGGGCCAGGCCAGCAGGCTGAGCACGGCGCCGGTCGCCGCCGTCACCATGCCGGCGAAGGCGAGCGTGAAGCCGATGCCGATGCCAGGCAGGGTCTGCAGCTGCTGCCACAGCGGCCAGTTGGCAGCCAGGCCCATCCACAGCGCGGCCAGCCAGGCCTGGGTCAGGGGACGCGAGGTGTCGGGCTGGAACCAGGCCAGCAGGCGCTTGAGCAGGAGCATGCGAGGAAGCAGGAAGGCAGCGGGAGCGGCGCGAATTCTCGCGGCTCCGCGGGGGCTTTCAGTCGGCGCCTGAACGGCCGACAGCGGCGGGTCAGCTCAGGCCGCGACCGGGGCCGTCGCCGTGCGCAGCGTGACGCCGCCGGCGGCGCGCGCCTTGCTGGGCGCGCCGGTCATCGGCTTGACATAGCGGCCGTGCAGATCTTCGATGCGCTCGGCCAGGCCTTCGGCACCCTCGATCTTCTCGGCATGGCGCCTGAGCACCAGGCCGGCCATGTCGATGAGCTTGGCGTTGCGTGTCGTCTCGCCCTGCTGGATCAGCAGTTCGACGGCGGCCTTGGCGCTGCCTCGCAGCGAATAGCGCATCGCCGTCTCGGCGACGTTGAAGATCTGGTGGTGGCAGTCGCGGAACTGATCGGCCGCGCCCTGATGGCCCTCTGACATGGACACCAGGATCTCGGTGCTGGCCTTGGCCGTGCAGTGGCGCGTACCCAGGCCCTTCAGGATGGGCATCATCTCCTCGAGTTCGACCTCCTGGCTGGACAGGCGCACCCACAGGGCCGTCAGCAGCGAGGCGGCCTCGAGGTCGAAATTGCCAGCATCGGCATGGTCGGTGAACTCGCGCGCGATGACCAGCGCCTGGCCGACGCGGCGCTCCAGCAGGCAGGCCAGGCCGCGGAAGACCAGGTCGAAGCGCTGCAGGCGGATGGAGCCCGGCGCGCGTTCCAGCGCCGCGATCAGCGAGTCATGGGTGTACTTGAAGCCCTTGAAGTCCTTGGCATCGAAGCGCATCAGCCCGATCAGGATGAGGCTGAGCATGTCGAAGAGCTTGGAGCGCAGGCCCTGCGACATGGCGCGCTCCAGCATCTTCAGCGCCTCGGCGCGCTGGCCGGCGTAGAAGCCCAGGGTGCCGCAGCGCTGCAGGCGAAGCAGGCAGCCCGGCGTCAGCGTCGCGGCGGTCTGGTAGGTCTTGAGCGCCTCGCCGAGGTCGCCCTGTTCCATCTGCACATGGCCCATCAGGTCATGGGAGTCGGCGTAGTCGGGCAGTTCGCCGATCAGGTTTTCCAGCGTGCGGCGGGCCTTCTGCAGATTGCCGCTGGCCACTTCGGTGCGCGCCACGCCCAGGCGGGCCCAGGGCACGGTCTTGGCGGCGATGATGGCTTCGTACAGCGTCTTGGCGTCGTCGAAGCGCTTCAGGCGCAGCAGCAGCTCGGCGCCGATGCGGGCGGCGTAGAGCCAGTATTTGTCCTTGGCCTCGAAGCGCGCCAGGCAGAGGTTGGCCGCGGTCTCGAAGTCCTGGTTCTCGATGGCCTCGAAGATGCCCTTCAGGATGCGCTTGCGCGCCCGCGCGCTGGCCAGGCGCTCGGCCAGGTTGGCGCTGGTGTAGGGCTTGATCAGATAGGCGTCCAGCGCCGCTTCCGCGGCCTCGGCCACCTTGGCGTAGGTGGCCTCGCTGGTCACCATGACGAACACGGTGGAATAGGGCAGCAGGCCTTCGCGGCGCAGCTCGTCCAGCAGGTCCTGGCCCGAGGTGTCGCTGCTGTCGAAGTGGTAGTCGCACAGCACGATGTCGAAGGTCTGGTGCTCCAGCATCACGCGGGCGTCCTTGACGCGCGGGGTCTGCTTGACCGTGCCGACGCCGAGGTCGCGCAACTGCGCCGACATCAGGCTGCGCGAATTGGCGTTGCTGTCGATGATCAGCGCCGACGCTTCCTGGATGGTCTGATCCATCAGGAACATGCGGGCTCCCTCCCCGGCGCAAAGCCGTGGACTGTGAGCGGGAAGCGCGCAGATCGAATCACTTATGAGTCATCGGTGTGACGATTGATGGACTTTAGGGTTTCCTCGTCAAGCCGGGAGACCTTGTTTGCGTGTGTCGGCGCTGCCTGCCGTGACTTAAGACGCAGGGAGGCTTCGCGTTACGAGCAGGAAGCGCGCAGAAAAAAGCCGCGGACCCTTGCGGGACCACGGCTTAGGCGCGCAAGCGAAGGACTTACTTGAACAGGTCCTTGACCCGGTCCGTCCAGGTCTTGGCGTTCGGCGAGTGCTTCTCGCCGCCCTTCTTCAGCGACTCGTCGAGCTCCTTGAGCAGCTTCTTCTGGTGCTCGGTGAGCTTGACCGGCGTCTCGACGGCAATGTGGCAGTAGAGGTCGCCGGGGTAGCTGGAGCGCACGCCCTTGATGCCTTTGCCGCGCAGGCGGAAGGTCTTGCCGTGCTGCGTGCCTTCGGGCAGCTCGATCTCGGCCTTGCCGCCAAGCGTCGGCACCTCGATGTTGCCGCCCAGGGCCGCCGTGACCAGGGAGACTGGCATCGTGCAATGCAGGTCGTCGCCGTCGCGCTCGAAGATCTCGTGCTGCTTGATGCGGATCTCGATGTAGAGGTCGCCCGCCGGGCCGCCGTTCACGCCGGGCTCGCCATTGCCCGCCGAGCGGATGCGCATGCCCTCGTTGATGCCGGCCGGGATCTTGACCTCCAGCGTCTTCTGCTTCTTGACCTTGCCCTGGCCGTTGCAGGTCGTGCAGGGGTCGGGAATGATCTTGCCGCTGCCATGGCAATGTGGGCAGGTCTGCTGGATGCTGAAGAAGCCCTGGCGCATATGCACCGTGCCCGAGCCCTGACATGACCCGCAGGTCTTGGCGCTGGTGCCGGGCTTGGCGCCGGTGCCGGAGCAGGTCTCGCAGCTCTCCCAGCTGGGGATGCGGATCTGCGTTTCCTTGCCGCGGGCCGCTTCCTCGAGCGTGATCTCCATCGCGTAGCTGAGGTCGCTGCCGCGGTAGACCTGCTGGCCACCGCCGCCACGGCGCTGGCCCCCCTGGCCGCCGAAGATGTCGCCGAAGATGTCGCCGAAGGCCTCGGCGAAGCCGCCAAAGCCCTCCGCGCCCGGGCCGCCGCGGCCGGCACCCATGTTGGGGTCGACGCCGGCATGGCCGTATTGGTCATAGGCCGCACGCTTCTGGCCGTCCGACAGCATCTCGTAGGCCTCCTTGGCCTCCTTGAACTGTTCCTCGGCCTTCTTCGCCCCGTCGCCCTGGTTGCGGTCGGGGTGGTGCTTCATGGCCAGCTTGCGGTAGGCCTTCTTGATGTCGTCCTCGGAGGCGTTCTTGGCAACGCCGAGGATTTCGTAGTAATCGCGCTTGGAAGCCATGCTTGCTGCTTCTCTTTTCAAGGGAAAAAGCCCGAGGGCACTCTGGAGTGCTCCCGGGCCGTTGAAGTCATCGAAGGATTACTTGTTGTCCTTGACTTCCTTGAACTCGGCATCCACGACGTTGTCGTCGGCCGGGCGCTTGGGCGCATCGCCTTGCGGCGCGGCCTGCGGCTGCTCGGCAGCACCGGCTGCGGCACCTGCTGCGGCTTGTGCGGCCTGCTGGTCGGCGTAGACCTTCTCGCCCAGCTTCTGGCTGGCCGTCATCAGGGTTTCGGTCTTGGCCTCGATGGCGGCCTGGTCGTCGCCCTGGATGGCTTCTTCCAGGTCCTTGGCGGCGGCCTCGATCGCTTCCTTCTCGGCAGCTTCCAGCTTGTCACCGTGCTCGCTCAGCGACTTGCGCACGCTGTGCACCAAGCCGTCGGCCTGGTTGCGGGCCTGCACCAGCTCGACCTTCTTCTTGTCCTCGGCCGCATTGGCTTCGGCGTCCTTGACCATCTTCTCGATCTCGGCTTCGGACAGGCCCGAGTTCGCCTTGATGGTGATCTTGTTTTCCTTGCCGGTGCCCTTGTCCTTGGCGCCGACGTGCAGGATGCCGTTGGCGTCGATGTCGAAGCTGACCTCGATCTGGGGCACGCCGCGCGGGGCCGGCGGGATGCCTTCGAGGTTGAACTCGCCCAGCGACTTGTTGGCCTGGGCCAGCTCGCGCTCGCCCTGGTAGACCTTGATGGTCACGGCCGGCTGGTTGTCGTCGGCGGTGGAGAAGGTCTGGCTGAACTTGGTCGGGATGGTCGTGTTCTTCTTGATCATCTTCGTCATCACGCCGCCCAGGGTCTCGATGCCCAGGCTCAGCGGGGTGACGTCCAGCAGCAGCACGTCCTTGCGCTCGCCGCCCAGGACCTGGCCCTGGATGGCGGCGCCGACGGCCACGGCCTCGTCGGGGTTCACGTCACGGCGCGGGTCCTTGCCGAAGAACTCCTTGACCTTGTCCTGCACCTTGGGCATGCGGGTCATGCCGCCGACCAGGATGACGTCGTCGATGTCGCTCAGCGCGACGCCGGCGTCCTTCACCGCGGTGCGGCAAGGGGCGATGGTGCGTTCGATCAGCTCGTCGACCAGGGACTCCAGCTTGGCGCGGGTCAGCTTGACGTTCAGGTGCTTGGGGCCGGTCCCGTCTGCCGTGATGTAGGGCAGGTTGACGTCGGTCTGCGCGCTGTTGGACAGCTCGATCTTGGCCTTTTCGGCGGCTTCCTTCAGGCGCTGCAGGGCCAGCACGTCCTTGGTCAGGTCGACGCCTTGTTCCTTCTTGAACTCGGTGACGATGAAATCGATGATGCGCTGGTCGAAGTCTTCGCCGCCCAGGAAGGTGTCGCCGTTGGTCGACAGCACTTCGAACTGCATCTCGCCGTCCACGTCGGCGATCTCGATGATGGACACGTCGAAGGTGCCGCCGCCGAGGTCATAGACGGCGATCTTGCGGTCGCCCTTGCCATGCTTGTCCAGGCCGAAGGCCAGGGCCGCGGCGGTGGGCTCGTTGATGATGCGCTTGACGTCCAGGCCGGCAATGCGGCCGGCGTCCTTGGTGGCCTGGCGCTGGGCGTCGTTGAAGTAGGCCGGCACCGTGATGACGGCCTCGGTCACTTCCTCGCCGAGGTAGTCCTCGGCCGTCTTCTTCATCTTGCGCAGCACTTCGGCCGAGACCTGGGGAGGCGCGAACTTCTTGCCGCGCACTTCCACCCAGGCGTCGCCGTTGTCGGCGGCGGCGATGGTGTAGGGCATCAGGTCGATGTCCTTCTGCACTTCCTTTTCGGAGAACTTGCGGCCGATCAGGCGCTTGACGGCGTACAGCGTGTTCTTCGGGTTGGTCACCGACTGGCGCTTGGCCGAGGCGCCGACGAGGATCTCGCCGTCTTCCTGGTAGGCAATGATGGACGGCGTGGTGCGGGCACCTTCGGCGTTCTCGATGACGCGGGTGGTGTTGCCTTCCATGACGGCCACGCACGAATTCGTGGTGCCCAAGTCAATGCCGATGATCTTTCCCATGTGGAACTCCTGAAGATTTGTTGATGTTTTCGATTTGTGGATAACTCGCCGTCCTTCAAGGGCGGCGGGTTGTGAATTACTTGGGAGCCGACACGGTCACAAGCGCCGGACGCAGCACGCGGTCGGCGATCAGGAAGCCCTTTTGCAACACGGTGACCACCGTGTTGGACTCCTGGCCCGGTGCCGGCACCATGGAGATGGCCTGGTGCTGGTGGGGGTCGAACTTGGCGCCCTGGCCGGGGTTGATCTCGACCACCTTGTTGCGTTCCAGCGCGCTGGACAGCTGGCGGCGCGTGGCGTGCACGCCTTCGAGCACGGTCTCGACCGTGGCGCTGGGCGTGGCGATGGCCGCTTCCAGGCTGTCCATCACCGGCAGCATGGCTTCGGCAAAGGCCTCGACCGCGAACTTGCGGGCCTTGGCGACATCTTCCTCACCGCGTCGGCGGGCATTCTCGGCCTCGGCCTTGGCGCGCAGATAGGCGTCGCTCATCTCGGCCAGGCGGCCTTCCAGCTCGGCAATCTTGATTTCGGGGTTCAGTTCGGCGGCCGTGGGGTCGGGGGCGCCGTCTTCGGGCAGGGGGTTTTCGGTCGTCATGGCATGAAAAAACGCTATCGCGTCGACATGGGGCGCGATGCCCTGGTTTCAAGAGGGGGATTGGGAAAGGAATTATCCGGGTCAACCCGGATCTTCATCGTCCAGCGAGGCCGACCAGCGATCCCAGTCCGCCAGGCGGCGCCGGTCCTGCTTGGTGGGGCGGCCCTGTTCGATGGTGGCCGCGGGCTCCGGCGCCAGCCGGCGCGCCTCGGCAGCGGCCTCGCGGGCGGTGATGCTGGCGGCGGTTTCTGCGTACAGGGCCTGGGCCTGCGGCGCCGGGCCGCGCTGGTTGGACAGGCCCTTGACCTCCACCTCGCGCGTTATCTGGCCGGCGCGGAGGGTGAGCAGATCGCCCACCTTGACGTCCCGCGCCGGCTTGACCGGTTGGCCGCCGATCCGGACTCGGCCCAGGTTGATCTCCTCGACGGCCAGGGCCCGGGTCTTGTAGAAGCGCGCGGCCCACAGCCATTTGTCCAGGCGCATGCTCGTCGGCGCGTCACTCACTGCTTGGCCCCCGCGGCTTGGGCGCGCTGGCGCTGCAGGGCCAGGGTGTCAGGGTGGGGCACCTCGGCGGTCCAGCCTTGCAGATGGCGCTCGGCCAGCCGGGCCAGGGCCTTGATGCCGGCCGGATGGTCGTTCAGGCAGGGGATGTAGCCAAAGCGCTGGCCGCCGGCCCCCAGGAAGGCCGCGCGGGCTTCCTGGTTGATTTCCTCCAGCGTCTCCAGGCAGTCGGCCGCAAAGCCGGGGCAGATGACGTCGACCGCCTTGGTGCCGCCCTTGGCCAGCTTGATGAGGCTGGGCTCGGTGTAGGGCTCCAGCCACTTGGCCTTGCCGAAGCGGCTCTGGAAGGTCACGAGCCATTCGCCGTCCTGCAGCCCCAAGGCCTCGGCCAGCAGGCGGCCGGTCTTCAGGCATTCGCAGTGGTAGGGGTCGCCCAGGTGCAGGGTGCGCTCCGGCATGCCATGGAAGCTCATGACCAGCTTGTCGCCACGGCCTTCGCGCTGCCAGTGCTCGCGCACGGTCTGGGCCAGGGCGGCGATATAGCCGGGCTCGTCGTGATAGCGGTTGATGAAGCGCAGTTCGGGCAGGTGGCGGGTCTGCAGGGCCCAGCGCGCCACATCGTCGATGACGCTGGCCGTCGTCGCGCCCGAATACTGCGGATAGGCCGGCAGCACCAGGATGCGGCGCACGCCGTCGCGCTTGAGCGCGTCCAGCGTCGCGGCTATCGCCGGCTGGCCGTAGCGCATGGCCATGGCCACCCGCACGCCGAGCTTGCCTTGCAGCAGCTTGGCCTGCTTGTCGGTCCAGACCTTCAGCGGCGAGCCCTCGGGCGTCCAGATGGTCGCGTATTTGGCGGCCGACTTGGCCGGGCGCACGCGCAGGATGATGCCGTGCAGTATCAGCAGCCAGAGCAGCCGGGGGATCTCGACGACGCGCGGGTCGGCCAGGAACTGCGCGAGGTAGCGACGCAGCGCGGGTGCGGTCGGGGCGTCGGGCGTGCCGAGATTGCAGAACAGCACGGCAACGTCGGGGCCAGCGGGCGCCGCGCCGTGGCGCTGCGGCGGTTCGGGGAGAAAAGCCATGGGTTAGCGGCGTGAGCGCGGGCCGCCGAAGGGTTGGGGCTCGGTGTCGTAGAAGTGCAGCACCTCGAAGCGCACGATGGGCGACTGCTCGTCGGTGGGCAGTCCGCCCAGGCCGATGATGCCGCTGCCGTGCAGGGTGCAACTGCCGCGCTTGAGGCTGAGCAGCTCGCCCGAGTCCCCGAAGCGCACATAGGTGCCGTTGTAGGACAGGTCGGTCAGCTCGAAGCTGCTGCCCTGCCAGTCGATGCGGGCATGCGAGCGCGACACGCGGGCGTCGGTGATGCAGTAGGTGGCCTGCACGCTGCGGCCCAGCACGATGGGCATGGCGCCGATGTCGAAGACGCGGTCCAGGTCCTGCCAGATCAGGCGCATGCCGTCGGGCTCGGTGGAGCGCATGGGCTCGCCGAACTGGGTGGCCGTGTCGTCGGCGCTGACCAGCGGAGCGGCATCCATGCGGTAGACATGCACGGGCTCGATGCGGCCGCGCACCGAGATGCGGTCCAGGCTGCGGAAGCGCCCCTTGGAGGCGTGATGCAGGCCGGTCAGCACTTCGGCGGTGATGAGGATCTCGCCGTCGCCGGCATGGTCGATGAGGCGGGCCGCGACGTTGACGGCATCGCCAAAGCAGTCGCCGTTGAGTTCGACCACCTCGCCCCTGGCCAGTGCCACCTGAAGGCGCAGGGCCAGCAGGCCAGGGTGGTTCTGCCGGCGGGCGCGCTGCACGGTGCGCTCGAGCATTTCCTGCATGCGCTGGGCGGCGCGGACACCATCGCGCGGTGTATCGAAGGCGGCCATCAGCCCATCGCCCAGCGTCTTGATCAGCTGGCCGCCGCTTTCCAGCACAGCTTCGCTGATCTGGCCCACGGTCTGGGTGACCATGCCACTGGCTTCGGCATTCCCGAGGGCCTCGTACAGCCCGGTGCTGCCGCGCAGGTCGGCAAAAAGGACGGTGCGCTCGCGGATCGCGGTCATGTCACAAGTTTATGGCGCAAAAAAGGCCGGCGAGCCGGCCTTGTGTTTGTGGCTATCTCAGAGGTTGTCCAGATAGGTGCGCAGCTTGTCTGAGCGACTGGGATGCTTCAGCTTGCGGATCGCCTTGGCCTCGATCTGGCGGATGCGCTCACGCGTGACGTCGAACTGCTTGCCGACTTCTTCCAGCGTGTGGTCGCTCTGCATCTCGATGCCGAAGCGCATGCGCAGCACCTTGGCTTCGCGCGGGGTCAGCGAGTCGAGGATGTCCTTCACCACGTCGCGCAGGCCGGCCTGCATGGCGGCCTCGATAGGCGCGGTGTTGTTGGTGTCCTCGATGAAATCGCCCAGGTGGCTGTCGTCGTCGTCGCCGATCGGCGTCTCCATGGAGATCGGCTCCTTGGCGATCTTCATGATCTTGCGGATCTTGTCTTCCGGGATCTCCATCTTCTCGGCCAGCGTCGGGGCGTCCGGCTCGTAGCCGAACTCCTGCAGATGCTGGCGCGAGATGCGGTTCATCTTGTTGATCGTCTCGATCATGTGAACCGGGATGCGGATGGTGCGGGCCTGGTCGGCAATGGAGCGGGTGATGGCCTGGCGGATCCACCACGTCGCGTACGTCGAGAACTTGTAGCCGCGGCGGTATTCGAACTTGTCCACCGCCTTCATCAGGCCGATATTGCCTTCCTGGATCAGGTCCAGGAACTGCAGGCCGCGGTTGGTGTACTTCTTGGCGATGGAGATCACGAGGCGCAGATTGGCCTCGATCATTTCCTTCTTCGCGTCACGAGAGGCCTTCTCGCCCTCGTTCATCTTCTTGTTGATGTCCTTCAGGTCATCCAGCGGCACGACGGCCTTGGCC
Source organism: Roseateles sp. GW821-FHT09H10 (assembly GCF_059415865.1). Taxonomy (NCBI): domain Bacteria; kingdom Pseudomonadati; phylum Pseudomonadota; class Betaproteobacteria; order Burkholderiales; family Sphaerotilaceae; genus Roseateles; species Roseateles sp. GW821-FHT09H10. Next base: position 1,216,740 of record NZ_JBWKOB010000001.1, read on the forward strand.
TGGATGTCCGTCAGCTTCTGCTGCAGTTCCTGCACCGGCGGCAGGTTGCGGGCCAGGATGGCGCTGTAGGGCTTGCCCAGCGCCACTTCCTTTTCGGCCCACTTCAGGTTCAGCACATTGGGCGGGAAGGTCTTGATGAAGTGCTCTTGCGGCATGCCGCACTTGTCGACCACGATCTTGCGCAGTTCGCGCTCGTAGCGGCGCACGTCATCGACCTGGCTGCGCAGGATGTCGCACAGCTTCTCGATCGTCTTGACCGTGAAGCGGATGGTCATCAGCTCGGCGCTGATGGCCTGCTGGGCCTTGTTGTAGGACGCCGACTTGTAGCCTTCCTTCTCGAAGGCCTTGCGCATCTTGTCGAAGGCGGCGGACATGGAGTCCAACTTGACCAGCGCGGCGTTCTTCAGCTCTTCGAGCTTCTTGGTCAGGGCCTTGGAGCCGCCATTGCCGTCGTCGTCGTCTTCCTCGTCGAATTCGTCGAAGTCTTCTTCGGCCACGTAGTCGTCGGCCTCGTCTTCGGCCACGAAGCCGTCGACGACGTCGGAGATCTGCATCTCGCCGGCGCGGATCTTGGTGGCGAACTCGAGGATGTGGGCGATGGTCGTCGGCGAGGCCGAGATGGCCAGCATCATGGCCTGCAGGCCGCCTTCGATGCGCTTGGCGATCTCGATTTCGCCTTCACGGGTCAGCAGTTCGACCGTGCCCATTTCGCGCATATACATGCGCACCGGGTCGGTCGTGCGGCCGAATTCGGAGTCCACCGTCGACAGCGCGGCTTCGGCGGCTTCTTCGGCCTCTTCCTCGGTCGACGTGGCCGTCGTGTTGCCCTGGATCAGCAGCGTGGCGGCGTCGGGCGCCTGCTCGTAGACCGCGATGCCCATGTCATTGAGCATGGAGATGATGGCCTCGAGGATTTCCTCGCTGACCAGCTTCTCGGGCAAGTGGTCGTTGATTTCCTGGTGCGTCAGGAAACCACGCGTCTTGCCCATCTTGATGAGGGTCTTCAGCTCGCTGCGGCGCTTGTGGGCTTCCTCTTCGGTCAGCGCGGTCTCTTCCAGGCCGAACTCACGCATCAGCGCGCGCTCCTTGGCGCGGCTGACCTTCATGCGCAGCGGCTTGGCCTTGACGGTTTCCTCTTCGACCGCGGCCGTCTCCTCGACGACTTCGGCTTCGCCTTCCTCGCCCTCGATCTCGGCGTCGATGTCGGAGAAGTCTTCCTCGTCCTCGGTTTCCTTCTTGCCGCCGGCCTTCTTGGACGTGGTTTCCGCCTTGGGCTTGCGGCCGCGCTTGGGCTTGTCTTCTTCCGTCGCCTTGGCCGCCTTGGCGGCGGGCTTGGCCGCTGCCGCCTTCGTCGTCTTCGCGGGCGCCTCAGCCGCTGCCGTCTTGGCAGCAGGCTTCTTCTTGAGTTCTTCGGCGGGGGTAGCCTTGGGCGCGGTCTTCTTGGCGGTCATGCAGGTCCTTCGGGTTTGCGCGGTCAATTCAGAAATGCAGCAGCCACCGCTGCCAGCCCGGGCTCGGACTCAAACCGGCGGGGCATGGGGGCGGTGGCTTTCGTCGTCAAGGTATCAGTGAGGGACCCTGGCGTGGCGCGAACAAGCTGGCGTGATCGTTTGGTATGCAGAGCTGGCGGATGAGTTGGCCTTTAAAACCCCTTGGGTCTTCCCGTTGGGTTGCCCAGTGTCGCTGGGTGGCCGGGGTCCGGCATTTCTCTGCCGTCACTCTTGTTGACGCGCGCGGAAAACACAAGATTATCAGCGATTTGCAGCCAAATTGCAAAACGGTGACAGGCAAACCCTAGCTCTGCACGCCGTGCCGCTCGCGCAGACGGGCCAGGGCCTCGAGGGCGAGGCGGCGTTCCTCGTCGGTGGCGCCGTTGCCGGCCGGCAGGGCGGCGGGCGTGCGCGTACGAAGGCCGGCGACGGCGCTGGCGAGGTCGCCGCCGGGGTTGGATTCCTCGATGCCCAGCTCCTGGAAGCTGCGTACCAGCCGGTGCACGGCCTCGGCATGGCCGTCTGCCACCAGTCCGGCCTGCACGACGGCCCAGGGGCTGGCGCCGTGGTGGGTCAGGTGGCGTTCCAGCCAGTGGATCAGCTCGCCGTGGCCGCCAGGCAGGTCGTGCAGCAGGGCGCGATCCTCGTCCGGCAGGCTGTCCCAGAGCTCGCTGTGCTGCAGGAGCAGGCGGGTGGCGTTGTCGGCGGCCGTGGCCGGTGTCACGCGTGGGCCGGCGGGGCGCTGCTCGGCCTCGCGGCGCGATTTCCAGTCGCCTTTGCCCTTCCACTCGCCCTTGGGTTTCCATTCGCCCTTGGGTTTCCACGCCGGCTTCTCGGCTGGCGCTGCGGCTTCGGCGCCGGCGGCAGCGGCTGCAGGCAAGGGTTCACCCAGCCAGAGTGCCTGCAGCTCGGTCTCGGGCATCTGGCCCTGGCGGGCCAGCTCACCCAGCAGTTGGCGGCGCAGCAGGCTGTCTGGCAGCAGATTCCACAGCGGCCGGGCCTGGTTGAGCATGCGGGCGCGGCCTTCGGGCGTGCCGAGGTCGCAGCCTTCGCCAGCCACGGTGATGAGCTGGCGGGACAGCGGTACAGCTCCCTCCACACAGCGCTCGAAGGCCTCGGTGCCGAGCTCGCGCACATAGGAATCGGGGTCGTGCTCGGCCGGCAGGAACAGGAATTTGACGCTGCGCGTCTCGGTCGCGTGGGGGAGGGCGGCTTCCAGCGCCCGCACGGCGGCGCGGCGGCCGGCGGCGTCGCCGTCGAAGCTGAAGACGACCGATTCCGTGTGGCGGAAGAGCTTGTGCACATGCTCGGCCGTGCAGGCCGTGCCCAGGGTCGCGACGGCGTTGCCGATGCCGTACTGGGCCAGGGCCACGACGTCCATATAGCCTTCGACGACCAGGGCATAGCCGCGCTGGCGCATGGCCTGGCGGCCCTCGAAGAGGCCGTAGAGCTCCTTGCCCTTGTGGAAGACGGGCGTCTCGGGCGAGTTCAGGTATTTGGGCTCGCCCTTGTCCAGCACCCGGCCGCCGAAGCCGATGACCTCGCCCTGGACGTTGCGGATGGGAAACATGACGCGGTCGCGGAAGCGGTCGTAGCGCTTGGCATCCTGGCCCGGCTCGGCCTCCGGCGTGATGACGAGGCCGGACTCGACCAGCTGCGGATCGTCATAGGACGGAAAGCCGCTGGCCAGCGAGCGCCAGCCTTCCGGTGCATAGCCCAGGCCGAAGCGGGCGGCGATCTGGCCGGTCAGGCCGCGGCCCTTGAGGTACTCGACGGCGCGTGGCGCCTTGCGCAGCTGGGCCTTGTAGAAGTCGGCGGCGCGCGCCAGCACGTCGGTCAGGCTCTGCTGCCTGGCTTTCTCGGCCTTGGCGCGCTCGCGCTGCTCGGGGCTGCGGTCGTCCTGGGGCACCACCATGCCGACCTGCTGGGCCAGGTCTTCCACCGCCTCGACAAAGGTGGCGGCGGTGTGCTCCATCAGGAAGCCGATGGCATTGCCGTGCACGCCACAGCCGAAGCAGTGGTAGGTCTGGCGGCTGGGGCTGACGATGAAGCTGGGTGACTTCTCGCCGTGGAAAGGGCACAGGCCCTTGTGGTTGATGCCGGCCTTTTTCAGGTCGACATGGCGGCCCACCACCTCGACGACGTCGACGCGGGCCAGCAGGTCATGGATAAAGCCGGGCGGGATCACCCAGGGATTTTAGAGATTCGCCTGCGAGGGGCTGCGCAACTGGCTGACCCAGTTGCCGTTGCCGAAGGCATCCATCCAGCCGGGCAGGGCCGAGGGGGGCATGGCGGCGGCGATGCCATTGCCCTGGCCGAGGCGACAGCCCAGGCGCAGCAGCTCGCGGGCATGGGCGCGGCTCTCGACGCCCTTGGCCAGCACCGCGCAGCCGATGTTGCGGGCCAGGCCGATGACGCTTTCCACCAGCGACAGGTCCTGGGCGTCGCCCAGCATGCCCTGCACATAGCTGCGGTCGAGCTTGAGGGTGTCGACGGTCAGGCGCTTCAGCGAGCTGAGGCGCGAGTAGCCGGCGCCGAAATCGTCCAGGGCGATGCCGACGCCCAGCCCCAGGCAGCGCTGGATGAGGGCCTGGGTGGCGGCGGTCTCGGCCAGGGCGTCGGATTCCAGCACGTCCAGGTGCAGCAGGTGGGCGACATCGGGCGACTGGCGCTGGATGAGTTCCTGCAGGCGCTGCGGGAAGTCGTGGCGGCGCAGCTGGCGGGCGCCGACGTTGACGCTGACCGGCAGGCCCTTGCCGTCGTTGACGCCGGCACGCAGCCAGGTGTTGGCCTGCGTCAGGGCATGCTCGATGACCCAGTCGCCGATCTGCACGGCCAGGCCGGTCGTTTCGATGAGGGGCAGGAAATGGGCCGGCGCCAGCAGGCCGCGCTCGGGGTGCTGCCAGCGCAGCAGGGCTTCCACGCCCATGATCTGGCCGGTGCGCAGGTCGATCTGCGGCTGGTAATGCAGCAGCAGCTCGTTGCCGTCCAGGGCTTTTTGCAGGCGTGCGACGGCGATCATGCCGGCCTCGTCGCGCTGGTCCAGCGTCGGGTCGTGGAACTGGATGCCGCCGCGGCCGGCGTGCTTGGCCCGGTAGAGGGCATGGCCGGCATGGCGCAGCAGGGTCTCGGGGTCGGCGTCGTCCTGGGGGTAGACGGTGGCGCCCATGCTGGCGCCGATCTCGATGGCCAGGCCGCTGCCGACGCGGTTCTCGCGGATGGCCACCGGCGTGGACAGCACCGCCAGCAGGCGGTCGGCGGCGCGCTGCGCTTCCTCAGGCGTCTGCACGCGCATCAGCACGGCGAACTCGTCGCCATGCAGGCGGGCGAGCTGGTCGGCGGTGTCGGGCGCGTCGCCGCGCGAACCGCGCAGCGTGGCCTGCAGGCGGCCGCTGAGCTGCAGCAGCACGGCGTCGGCGACGAGCGGGCCATGCTCGGCATTGACGCGGGCGAATTCGTCCAGGTCGATCAGCGCGACGACCAGCTTGAAGCCGTCGCGGTTGGCCGCGCCCAGGGCCTGCTGCATGCGGCGCATGAACTCGTCGCGGTTGGGCAGGCCGGTGGCGACGTCGAAGCGCAGGCTGCGGCGCAGCAGATCCTGCTGGCGCAGGCTTTCGCCCAGATCGGTCAGGCTCAGCAGGCGCCAGCGCGCGCTGACGCCCTCGGGCTCGGGCACCGGGCTGAGCTTGGCCGCGAAGACATGCTGGCCGCCATCGTCCAGCTCGGCCTGCAACTGGCCGCCCCAGGGCTGGCCGGCATTCAGCATCGCCTGCAGCTCCGTCGGCTCGTGTCCGCTGCGCTGCAGATTGGCAATGCTGAGCGGCGCGGCCATGCGGCCGATCAGCGCCTCGCGCGACGCATGCAGGATGTCGCAATAGGCCGGGTTGACCTCGACGATGCGCCACTGCGTGTCGACGATGGCCAGGCCCTCGCTGGCCTGCTGGAAGAGGGTGGCCGACATGCGCTCGCGTTCCTCGGCCGTGTGGCGCCAGCTGACGTCGGCCAGCGTTGCGATGAGGCCGCGGGCCCGGCCGTTGCGGTCGCGCACGGGCACATGGGCCTGCAGCTCGTGCCAGCGCCAGTCGCCGCCGTCGGCCGCCAGCCGCAGCGAGACACCGAGGTGGTTGCGCTGCGGATCGCCCAGCATTTCGCGCAGCGCGCGGCGCACGGGTTCGCGGTCGCGCGGATGCGCCAGGCGCACCCAATCCAGTGGTGCCGAACCGGCCGTCGTGCCGTCGACCGGTGTCGTCAGCGCCTGCCAGCGCGCCGAGGCGTGGCGGCGGCCTTCGGGCAGGCGCCATTCGGCCAGGGCCAGGCCCTGGGCATCCAGGGCGCTGCGCCAGCCATCACGGTCGCGCAACTGGTGGTGGCTCAGCGCGATGAGGGCCAGGGGCAGCGCGGCAAGGCCGGCCCCCAGGGCATAGCTGGCCAGGGCCGCGGGGGCGCTGAGCGCCCACAGGCCCAGCAGCGCAGCGCCCAGCAGGGCGTTGGTGCGCGGCGAGGCCTGCAGCGCGTGCAGGCAGAGCAGCAGATGCGGCAGCAGCAAGGCCGCGCCGGGCTGGGGCAGCCAGATCAGGCCGACCTGGGCCAGCACGGCGGCGGCGGCGAGCAGGCGGCCGGTCCAGCGGCCGCCACGGCGGGGGCGCTGGGTGCTGGCCTGCAAGATGGTGCCGACGCTCAGCAGTCCCAGACCCCAGGCGGCCGCCATCTCGAAGGCGCCACCGGCCGCGCCCTGCCAGCTCAGGCCGGCAATCATCAAGGCGGCAAATGCGAACAGGCCGGCCAGCGCGGGCGCGGCCAGCCCGCCCAGCAGGCCGAACAGCAGCACCTCGCGCCTGCCGGTGAGGCGGCCCGTCAGATGCAGCCGCCGCAGCAGGGTGCGGTTCAGCACCAGGGCCAGCAGGGGCAGGGCCAGCGCGGTCAGCACGGGGGTGGAGATCAAAAGGTCGATGGCCCCCGCCGGGTCTGTCGGCGAGCGCGCCAGCAGGGGCAGGCCGCCGCCCAGCAGCAGGCCGGCCATGACGAGGGGCAGCACCCAGGCGCTCAGCCGCCACAGTGCCAGCAGGCCCAGCGCCGCCAGCAGCATGGGCAGCAGCAGGTCCTGGGCCGGCACCGCCACCGCGGGCTGCGGAATGCGCAGCATCGGCGGCAGCGCCTCGCCGGCCAGGCCCCAGGCGGCCAGCAGGCCACCGCACAGGCCGGCCAGTCCCGCCAGCGCGACGCGGCGCAGGCGGCGCCAGCCGCGTCTGTCATAGATGCGGCGCGGGCCGGGCGGCAGCGTCGTGGACGGCGGGGCCTGGACGCTCAGGTCGGGCGCCTGGCCGTCAATGGATTCCGGAGGGGCGGAATGCAGATCCATGGCTCAGGCCCCGGGCCGCCAGCCGGATACCCGGGCCGGCGCGCGGGCACCGGACATGGGCAGCAGGGATGGGCGGCGTGGGCCAGGCATCGGAACAATCTCGTCGCGGGTGCGGCGCAGCGAACTCGGGATAAACCCCGAGATTTGGGCCGCAAACAGCGTGACGAAAGGCATGGCGCAGTTTAGGCGGGAGGGGCGCCAAAAAAGAAAAGGGCCATCCCGTAGATGGATGGCCCGGTGGCTGGCTCGCCATGGTGGCGAGCAGCGGGGTTTTGTTCAGATCCCGGGCGGTGAAAAGAGGCCCGGAAATCCCTGGTCAGACGGTGAAATCGGTCAGCTTGGCGCCGCCGGCAATGGCGGCCTTCAGCCATTTGGGTTGCAGGCCGCGGCCGCTCCAGGTTTCGCCGGTGGCCTGGTTGCGATACTTGGCTGCCACCTTGGAGACCTTGGCCGGCTTGGGGGTGCGCATGCTGAGGTCGGCGACCGTCAGGCCATATTCGCTCATCAGGGATTTCACCTTGGACACGGCCTCGCTGCGTTCGCGGTCCTTGGTTTGGCTGATCTGTTGATCGAGCGCCTCGCGCTGGGCCAGGAGTTCTTTCAGGGTGGACATGCTGCTATTCCTCTTGCGATTTGAGCGGGGAGGCTCGCGGCATTGGCCGCCGCGGCCTCGGAGGCCTGGGCCGTTTGGCCGCGAATATCTCCGTGAGCGAATTAAATCGCGACAGACTGGATAAATGCAAGAGTTTTCGTTGGCCGGCAGCGACGAGTTTCTAACGGGTTCGGGTTATTCGCCCAATCGCTTGGGTCAACAGGGCAGCGTCAAATGACAAAGGGCCGGCGACTCTCGTCCCGGCCCCTTGGGCAAGCGCTGAATTGGCAGTGCTTGTTTATTCGCCGGCCGGCGGTACATAGCCTGCCACCGCTTCGGCACCCGTGCCGAAGAAAAACTGCTCGGCTTGCCGCATCAGGTATTGGCGGGCGCGCAGGTCGGCGAGGTTGAGGCGGTTTTCATTGACCAGCATGGTCTGGTGCTTCATCCAGGCCGCCCAGGCTTCCTTGCTGACGTTTTCCCAGACCTTCTTGCCGAGTTCGGTATGGGCGGGGTAGGGCGGGAAGTCCAGGCCTTCGGCTTCCTTCTTCAGATAGGCACATTGGACGGTGCGGGGCATGGCGGACTCCTGAAACACGAGAAAAGAGAAACGGCCGGCACTTTAGCGCGCGGGCCGTTCGGGGGCGCCCGGCGGGGCTTAGTTGAATCGTTTGACCAGCACCAGCGAACGGCGGTCCCAGTTGTATTTGCGCTTGCGTTCCTCGGGCAGCCATTCCGGGTCGACCTGCTGGAAACCGCGTTTGATGAACCAGTGCATGGTGCGCGTCGTCAGCACGAAGATGCTGTCCAGGCCCATGGCCTTGGCGCGCTGCTCGATTCTTTTCAGCAGGCGGTCGCCGTCGCCCTGGCCCTGCACTTCGCTGGACACGGTCAAGGCGGCCATCTCGGCGGTGCGGGCCTCGACATAAGGGTAGAGGGCCGCGCAACCGAAGATGACGCCGTCATGCTCGATGACGGTGTAAAGCTCGGCATCGCGCTCGATCTCGGTCCGGCTGCGCTTGACCAGGGTGCCGTCGCGCTCGAAAGGCTCGATGAGCTGGATGATGCCGGCCACGTCGTCGGCGCTGGCCTCGCGCAGGCTCTCCAGCTTCTCGTCGACGACCATGGTGCCGATGCCGTCGTGGGTGTAGACCTCCTGCAGCAGGGCGCCGTCCACGGCGAACGGGATGATGTGGGAGCGTTCCACGCCGGCGCGGCAGGCCTCGGCGCAGTGGCGCAGATAGAAGGCCACGTCGGTCGGCTCCGGGTTGGGAGCCGCCTTGGCCAGCATGCGGTCGGCGTCGGCCACGGCCAGTTCGGTGTCGATGGGGCTTTCCGGGTCGTCCGGGTTCTCGGGCACGCCGTCGACCTCGCAGACGAACAGCAGCTTGTCGGCCTGCAGCGCGATGGCCGCGGACGTCGCCACGTCCTCCATCGACAGGTTGAAGGCCTCGCCGGTGGGCGAGAAGCCGAAGGGCGACAGCAGCACGATGGCGCCGATGTCGATGGCGCGCTGGATGGCGGCGCCGTCGACCTTGCGCACCAGGCCGGAATGCTGGAAATCCACGCCGTCGACGATGCCGACCGGCCGGGCGGTCAGGAAATTGCCCGAGACGACCCGCACGGTCGCGTTGGCCATGGGCGTGTTGGGCAGGCCCTGGCTGAAGGCGGCCTCGATCTCGAAGCGCAGCTGGCCGGCGGCCTCCTGGGCGCAGTCCAGGGCGACGGCGTCGGTGATGCGCCGGCCATGGCTGTAGCGCGGCACCTGGCCCTTGGCGGCCAGCTGTTCATTCACCTGGGGGCGAAAGCCGTGCACCAGCACGATCTTGATGCCCATGGCGTGCAGGATGGACAGGTCCTGCACGAAGGCGTTCAGCTTGCCGGCGGCGACCAGCTCGCCCGGCATGCCGACGACAAAGGTCTCGCCGCGGTAGGCGTGGATATAAGGCGCCACGGCGCGGAACCACGGCACGAAGGTATGGGGAAAGACAAGACCGGTCATGGGCGAATTGTCGCCCGTGACTCGGGTCACTTGACGCTGCCATATCCGACTCCGAGGATCGCCTTTTCACCACCCGGAGACCGCGATGAAGGACTACCAAGACGTCTACATGACCCCCGGCGCCTTCAGCTGGAACGAGCTGTCCAGCCCCAACCCCAAGGCTGCCAGCGAGTTCTACGGCACCCTGTTCGGCTGGAGCTTCGACACCATGAACCTGGGTCAGGGCGACTATTACGTCATCAAGGTCGGTGAGGTCGCCGTCGGCGGCGTCATGAGCCAGCAGCAGCCCGGGCCGGCGACCTGGGGCGCCTATGTGACCGTCGAGAGCTGCGACGCCACGGTCGAGAAGGCCAAGGGCCTGGGGGCAACGGTCTGCGCCGGGCCCTTCGACATCCCGACCATAGGCCGCATGGCGGTGCTGCAGGACCCGCAAGGGGCGGTCATCCAGGTCATCAGCTACTTCCCGAGAGAAGAATGAGCGAGTGCGGGACAATCCCGCCTCAATGAATTCCGAACGACCCGAGAGCCGGTTGCCTCAACCGGCTCTTTCCATTTCCTTTCCCGAATCGCTGCCGGTCTCTGCGCGGCGCGACGAAATCACGCAGGCCATCGCCGGCCACCAGGTCGTCATCGTCTGTGGCGAGACCGGCTCCGGCAAGACCACCCAGCTGCCCAAGATCGCGCTGGCGATGGGCCGCGGGCGGCTGAACGGCGGCGGCCTGATCGGCCACACCCAGCCGCGGCGGATTGCCGCCAGCAGCGTGGCCAAGCGCATAGCCGAGGAGCTGAAGACGCCGCTGGGCGAGGTCGTCGGCTACAAGGTCCGCTTCCAGGACCGCCTGACCAAGGGCGCGTCCGTCAAGCTGATGACGGACGGCATCCTGCTGGCCGAGACGCAGAGCGACCCGCTTTTGCGCGCCTACGACACGCTGATCATCGATGAGGCCCACGAGCGCAGCCTCAACATCGACTTCCTGCTCGGCTATCTGCGCGAGCTGCTGCCGCGCCGGCCCGACCTGAAGATCATCGTCACGTCGGCCACCATCGACGCCGACCGCTTTGCCAAGCATTTCGAGTCGGCCAAGGGGCCCGCGCCGGTGCTGATGGTGTCCGGGCGCCTCTACCCGGTCGAGCAGCGCTACCGGCCCTTCGAGGAAAGCCGCGAGTACGACCTCAACAACGCCATCACCGATGCCGTGGACGAGCTGTGGCGCGAAGGCGGGGGCGACGTGCTGGTCTTCCTGCCCGGCGAGCGTGAGATCCGCGAGGCCGCCGAGGCCCTGCGCAAGCATCATCCGCCGGGCGTGGAGGTGTTGCCGCTGTTCTCGCGCCTGTCCGAGGCCGAGCAGAACAAGGTCTTCGAGCCGCACGGCCAGCGCCGCATCGTGCTGGCGACCAATGTGGCCGAGACCTCGCTGACGGTGCCGGGCATCCGCTACGTCATCGACCCCGGCCTGGCGCGCGTCAAGCGCTACAGCTACCGCAACAAGGTCGAGCAGCTGCTGATCGAGAACATCAGCCAGGCCGCGGCCAACCAGCGCGCCGGCCGTTGCGGCCGCGTGTCCAACGGCATCTGCGTGCGGCTGTACAGCGAGAAGGAATTCAACGAGCGGCCCAAGTTCACCGACCCGGAAATCCTGCGGTCCAGCCTGGCCGGCGTCATCCTGCGCATGAAGTCCCTGCATCTGGGCGATGTCGAGCGCTTCCCCTTCCTGGAGGCGCCGCGGCCCAAGGCGATTGCCGACGGCTACCAGCTGCTGGCCGAGCTGGGCGCCACCGACGACAACAACGAGCTCACCGCCCTGGGCAAGGAGCTGTCGCGCCTGCCGCTGGACCCGCGCGTGGGCCGCATGATCCTGGAAGCGCGCACGCGGGATGCGCTGACCGAGGTGCTGGTCATCGCCTCGGCGCTGTCGGGCCAGGACGTGCGCGACCGCCCCCAGGAGCAGGCCCAGGCCGCCGACGAGAAGCACAAGAAGTTCGACGACGAGAAGTCGGAGTTCATGGGCTACCTCAAGCTGTGGAAATGGCTGGGCGACAGCAAGGGCGAGGAGGGCGGCCACAAGCTCTCGCACCGCAAGCACGAGTCGCTGCTGCGCGAGAACTTCGTCAGCCCGCGGCGCGTGCGCGAGTGGCGCGATGTGCATTCGCAGCTCCAGACCGTTGTCGCCGAGCATGGCTGGCGGCTGAACCAGAGCGATGCGACCTACGAGCAGGTGCACATGTCCATGCTGGCCGGCCTGCTGGGCAATATCGGCCAGAAGAGCGACGACGAGGACTGGTACCTCGGCGCGCGCGGCATCAAGTTCTATCGCCACCCCGGCGCCCACCTGTCCAAGAAGCCGGGCCGCTGGATCGTCGCGGCCGAGCTGGTGGACACCTCGCGCCTCTACGGCCGCGGCCTCGCCAACATCGAGCCGCAGTGGCTGCCGCCGATTGCCGGCCATCTGATCAAGACCCAGCTGCTGGAGCCGCACTGGGAGAAGAAGGCCGCCGAGGTCGTGGCGCTGGAGCGGGCGACGCTGTACGGCATCGTCCTCTACAGCAACAAGCGCGTGAACTTCGGCCGCGTCGACCCCAAGGCGGCGCGCGAGATCTTCATCCGCGAGGGCCTGGTCAACGACGAGCTGCCGGAAGACCTCGTCAAGCAGCTGCCCTTCCTGGGCCACAACCGCCGCCAGATCAGCAAGGTCGAGGCGCTGGAGCACAAGTCGCGCCGTCAGGACGTGCTGGTCGACGATGAGCTCATCTACGCCTTCTACGACGACAAGCTGCCGGCCAATGTGTACTCCGGCGCCACGCTGCTGAAGTGGTGGCGCGAGGCCAGCAAGAGCAATGACAAGCTGCTGCAGCTCAGCCAGGACGAGCTGATGCGCCACGAGGCCGCCGGCGTCACCAGCGAGGCCTTCCCCAAGGTCATCCGCCTGGGCGGCGTGGACTGCGCCGCGACCTATCTGCACCAGCCCGGCGATGCGCGCGACGGCCTGACGGTGACCGTGCCCATCTTTGCCCTCAACCAGGTCAGCGAGGAACGTGCTGAGTGGCTGGTGCCGGGCATGCTGGCCCAGAAGGTGACGGCCCTGCTGAAGAGCCTGCACCAGAAGCCGCGCGCGCGGCTCACGCCGCTGCCGGACTTCGTCGCCGAGTTCATCGAGCTGCAGCCCTTCTGCCAGGGCGGCCTGGTGGACACCCTGCTCCGGGCCGTGAAGGACCGCAGCCAGATCGCCGTGCAGCGCAACGACTTCAAGCTGGAGCAGCTGGCGCCGCATCTCTTCATGAACTTCCGCGTCGTCGACGAGCACGGCCGCCAGCTCGGCCAGGGCCGTCAGCTGGCCGCGTTGAAGGCGGAGCTGGGTGGGCAGGCGCGCTCGGCTTTCCAGGCACTGGCGGCTTTGAAGCTGCCGGCGGCTGAGCTAGCCCCGAAGCCGCAACCCGAGCGCGGCATCCGCGCCGAGATCGTCAAGCCTGCGGCGCCGGCGCGCGACGCCAGCCAGACCTACACCGACTGGACCTTCGGCGAACTGCCCGAGCTGCTGGAAGTGCGCAAGGGAGGCCAGACGCTGATCGGCTTCCCGGCCCTGATCGACAAGGGCAACGCGGTCGAGATCGAGGTCTTCGACGAGCCCGAGGTCGCGGCGGCCAAGCACCGTGCCGGCCTGCGCCGCCTGATCGCCCTGCAGCTGAAGGAGCCGCTGAAGTTCCTCGAGAAGAACATCCCCGACCTGCAGCGCATGTCGGTGCTCTACATGGGCCTGGGCACGGCCGAGGAGCTGCGCGACCAGATCATCGGCGTGGCCCTGGACCGCGCCTTCCTGGCCGACCCGCTGCCCACCGATGCGATGTCCTTCAAGAAGCGCATCGAGGAAGGCCGCAGCCGGCTCAATCTGATTGCCCAGGAAGTGGCCCGCGCCGTGCATGCCGTGCTGCAGGAGCTGGCCAACGCGACCCGCAAGCTCAAGGACTCGCGGCCGGCCAAGGATGTCGGCGACGACATCACCGCCCAGCTGCAGCGCCTGGTGCCCAAGCGCTTTGCGCTGGACACGCCCTGGGCCCAGCTGCAGCATCTGCCGCGCTACCTCAAGGCCATCACGGTCCGCCTGGACAAGCTGCGCGCCGACCCCGCCCGCGATACCAAGCTGATGAGCGAGGCCAAGCCGCTGGAGCAGCGCTACACGCGCCGCCTGGCCGAGCTGAAGGGCGTGAAGGACGCGCGCCTGGACGACTTCCGCTGGCAGCTGGAGGAGCTGCGGGTCAGCCTGTTTGCTCAGGAACTCAGGACTCCGCAGCCGGTGAGCGTGAAAAGACTCGACAAAGTCTGGTCTCAGCTGACCAGCTGAAACCAGGGTTTGACTGACGTGCCCGTGGCGGGGGCGGGTGTACAAGCGCCAGAGCGTGAGCTGATGCACACAAGCTGTCGATTGCAGGCGGATGGGGAGGAAATCCGTCGCATTTCGACGCTTGGCAGCAAGCTCGCCCCATCTAGCCTGGAGTCCAATGCAGGGACACCAACTGTTACAGCCTGCCCACGTCTGCCGTGCCTGAAACCAGCCCTGCCGCCCCACCGCTGAAAGGCTTTGGCCGCTTCGAGCTGCGCGCCCTGTTGTCCAAGAGCGCCCGCAGCCTGATCTGGCGCGTCTTCGATCCTCGCCATGGCCAGGAGCTGATGCTGTGCATGCCGCGCGACAAGCCCAACAGCGCAGCGGCCCTGGAGCATTGGCTGCGCATGGCCCAGGGTGCCGAGCGCGTTCAGCATCCCAATCTCGCACCGCCCTTCGAGATCGGCCAGGTCGAGAGCTGGCCTTACGTCGCCTATGACCGCGCCTTGGGCGAGACCCTGGACGAGCGCCTCGCCCGCCAGAACGCGCCCCTGCCCATCGACGCGGCCAACTGGATCGCCCAGCTGCTGGAAGGCCTGGCCTTTGCGCACGAGGCCGGCCATGCCCATCGCGACATCCAGACGGCCAGCCTTGTCATCGACGCCGGCGACAAGGTGCGCCTGGTCGGCCTGGAAGTGGCCCAGGAGGTCTTCCCGGCCACCGTCGACTTCAATGCCGTGACCCGCCGCGCCGTGCGCGAGTCGGCCGAGGAGGACGTGCTCTGCGTCGGCCTGCTGCTCAACCGCATCCTCAGCGGCAAGGCGGTGCTGGAAGAGAACGACCTGCAGCATGTGGTGCAGCAGATGCAGCCCATGGGCCGCGAGATGGTGAGGCTGGGCTGGGAGACCCCCCACCCCATCGCCGACCCGCTGCGCGCCATCTGCAACCGCGCCACCGACCGCCAGCTGCGCCAGCGCTACCACCTGGCGCGCAGCTTCTGGCGCGCCCTGGACGGCTGGCGCCAGGCCGCCGCCCACGACGACGGCGGGCCCATCGTGCTGCTGCTGGACAAGCTGCAGCGCATTGGCCACCTGCCGACGACGACCTCCGGCCTGCACCGCTTCACCGGCGGCTCGGGCTTCGAGGGCCAGCATGCCAGCGCCATGTCGGAGTACGTGCTCAAGGACATGGCCCTCAGCCTGGAGCTGGTGCGCCGCGTCAACAACGCGCTGAAGGCTTCCGGCCACCAGGGCGAGACCATCCTGAACATGCAGCGCGCCATCCAGATGCTGGGCCTGGACGGGCTGCAATACGCCGCCAATTCGCTCAAGCCCTGGCCGGGGCCGCTGCCGCCGGTCGCCGCCGAGATGCTGCGCCAGCTGATGGCCCGCGTGACCAAGGCCGCTCAGGTGGCGCAGGCGCTGCGCCCGGCCGGCTATGACGGCGAGGTCGTGCACCTGATCACCGTCATGCAGAACCTGGGGCGCCTGCTGCTGCAGTACCACTTCCCCGACGACGCCCAGCAGATCCGCCAGCTGATGGTGCCGCCCGAGCCGACCGAGGAGCAGCCCAACCCGCCGTCCCTGGGCGAGCAGGCTGCCGCCTATGCCGTGCTCGGCTGCGACCTGGACGCGCTGGGTGCGGCCGTGGCCCGCCACTGGGGCCTGGGCGACGAGCTGCTGCAGATGATCCGCCGCCAGCCGCTGGACGGCGCCGTGCATCCGCCGCGCAGCGACGCCGACACGCTGCGCCTGACCTGCAGCTTCGCCAACGAACTCGTCGACGCCCTCGGCCTGCCCGAGGCGCGCCGCCGCGCGGGCGTTGAAGTGGCCACGCGCCGCTATGCCAAGGCCCTGGGCCTGGGCCTGCGCGAGGTCATGGAGGCACTCAACCCCGGCGCCCAGAAGCCGCCCGCCGCGCCACCGGCGGACGCATCCGGCGCGGCCGGCTCGCTGCGCGAACGCCTGTCTGCCCGCGGCGGTTCGTAAGACGCTCGCCATGGCCGACGACATGCCTCCCCAGCTCGGCCGCTTCAGGCTGCTGCAGCGTCTGGGTGAGGGTGCGCAGGCGACGGTCTGGCTGGCGCATGACCCGCTGCTGGACCGCGAGGTCGCCGTCAAGCTGCTCAAGGCCATGACGGAGCAGGGCAGCGTCGACGAATGGCTGCACGAGGCGCGTGCCGTCAGCCGCCTGACCCATCCGAACATCGTGCCGGTCTTCGAGGCGGACACCCAGGGCGGCTGGTCCTACCTCGTCTTCGAGTACGTCAGCGGCGGCACGCTGAGCCAGCGCCTGCGCGCCGGCCCGCCGCCCACCGCGGCCGAGGCCGTCACGCTGATGCTGGGCATCCTGGACGGGCTGACGGCCGCTCACGCGGCCGGCCTGGTGCACCGCGACCTCAAGCCCAGCAACATCCTCATCGACGCCCGCGGCCGGCCGCGCGTGATGGACTTCGGCATCGCGGCGCGCGTGTCCAACGCCAATGCGCCCTCGCGCGTCGTCGGCACGCCGGGCTATATCTCGCCCGAGGCCGCGCGCGGCGCGCCGCCGCATCCGCAGATGGACGTGTTCGCCGCCGCCGTCATGCTGGCCGAGATGCTGAGCGGCCAGCGCCTCAACCACGACCCCGATCCCTGGCGCGCCGTCCAGCGCGTGCAGACCACCGACCTCGTGCTGCCCTCGGGCCTGGACCCCAGCGTCGACGACGCGCTGCGGGCCATCGTGCAGCGCGGCCTGGCGCGCGGCCCTGAAGCGCGCTGGCCCAGCGCCGCACTGCTGCGCGACGCACTGGCCGCCTGGCTGCGCCCCGTCGCCGAGCCCGATGCCGACGCCCAGGACGCGCCCGTGCTCGATTTCCTGTTGCGCCGCATGCGCCACAAGAGCGACTTCCCGGCGTTGTCCGATGCCATCGGCCGCATCCAGCGCCTGACGCAGTCCGAGAACGAGAGCCTGGCCAGCCTGTCCAACGAGATCCTCAAGGACGTGGCGCTCACGCAGAAGCTGCTGCGCCTGGTCAACACGGCCCAGTACCGGCATGCGGGCGGCGGCGGCATCAGCACGGTGTCGCGGGCCGTCGCGCTGATCGGCTTCGCCGGCATCCGCAACCTGGCGCTGAGCCTGGTGCTGCTGGAGCGCATGGAGAACAAGGGCCACGCGAAGCGGCTGCGCGAGGACTATCTGCGCTCGCTGATGGCGGCCTCGCTGGCGCGCGAGCTCTGCCCCAACCCGCGCGAGGCCGAGGAGGCCTTCCTCGGCGCGATGTTCCACCACCTCGGCCGCTCGCTGACGGAGTTCTATTTCCCCGAAGAGGCCGACGCCGTGCGCCGCCTCGTCAGCCCGGCCGAGGATGGTCAGCCGGCCCTCAGCGAGGCTTCGGCCTCGGCCCAGGTGCTGGGCATGAGCTACGAGGCCCTGGGCCTGGGCGTGGCCAAGCAATGGGGCCTGCCGGACAGCCTGCAGCGCGCCATGCGCCGGCCCAGCGGCGAGCCGCCGCAGCGCCAGCTGGAAGAAGGCACCGAGCGCCAGCGCTGGCTGGCGCGCGCCAGCAACGACATGGCCGACCTCATCCTCAACACGCCGCCCGAGCAGGCCCACGCCAAGCTGCGTGCCATGGCCCAGCGGCATTCGCGCGCTTTGGGGCTGAGCGCCGAGGCCTTCGAGAAGGCCGCCGACACGGCGCGCCAGCATCTCGCGCAGATGACCGAGGCTTTGGAGCTGCATCTGCCCAAGGACTCGCGCGCCCAACGCCTGCTCGCGCCGCTGACGCCTTCGGTGCATGACTCGCTGACCGCGCACGAGCTCGCGCCCACCCTCGTCATGGAGCGCACCCAGGCCACCGCGCCGCAGACGCCCGCTGAAGCCGCCACCCAGCTGCTGGCGGCCGGGGTGCAGGACATCACCGACGCCATGGTCGAGCACTTCCAGCTCAATGCCGTGCTGCGCATGATCCTGGAGACCATCTACCGCGCCCTGGGCTTTCGCCGCGTCGTCTTCTGCCTGCGCGATGCGCGTGGCCAGGCCCTGACGGGGCGGCTGGGCGTCGGCGCCGATGTGGAGCGCCTCGCGCCGCTGCTGCGCATCGATCTGACCAGCCAGCCGCCCGACCTGTTCGCCGCCGTCTGCCTGAAGGGGGCCGATACGCTGATCCAGGACGCCCGCGCCGCCAACATTGCGCCGCGGCTGCCGAGCTGGTTCCGCGGCGAGCTGCAGGCGCAGAGCTTCCTGCTGCTGCCCCTGATGCTGAAGGGCGCGCCCCTCGGGCTGATCTATGCCGACCACGCCGTGGACGGTGCCGTGCAGCTGGGCGAGAAGGAGTTGTCCTTGCTCCGCACGCTGCGCAATCAGGCCGTGATGGCTTTCAGACAAGCCACCGGCTAGTTCCTGAGCATTCCGACAGGGGTGTAGGGCCTGTCCCACATGCCTTGAGGCCGCAGGCTGACCACAGTCGCACCGGCCGGCTGACTGGGGCCGGGACCGCCGTCGCGAATACTGGATTTGCATCCTGAAAAGAACCCGAGCCCGGCGGGGGCGATGCTGATCGCCGGGGAACGCAAATCACAGGAGTTCCTATGAATCCCCATTCGATGATGAATGGCCGAGCGGCGTTGTTGGCGGTGGTTGCCGCCACCGCTCTGGCCGGTTGCGCCTCCACTGGCGACGCTCCCAAGGAGCAGATGGCGGTGGCCAATGCCTCTGTCGACCAGGCCACCGGCAACGCGGCCGAGGCCCCTGCCGAGCTGAGCACCGCCCGCGACAAGCTGGCCCGCGCCAACGCCGCCATGGCCCGCAAGGACTATGTGGCCGCCCGCCAACTCGCCGACGAGGCCGCCGCCGACGCGGCCCTGGCCCAGGCCCAGGCTCGCACCGCCCGCTCCAGCCGCGCGCTGGCCGAGGTCAACGAAAGCATCCGGCAGCTGCAGGCGCAGCTGAACCGTTCCTGATCATCGAAAGGACCGTCATCATGAAGTTCGCTTCCACCCTGACCACGCTGGCCGCCGCTGCCGCCCTGATGGCCGGCTGCGCCAGCGCCCCCACCGTCACGCCCGGCCTGCAGCAGGCGCGCAGCAATGTGCGCGCCGCCGAGGCCGACCCGGCCGTGCTGAAGTACGCCTCGCTGGACGTCAAGAAGGCCGGCGATTCGCTGAAGCGCGCCGAGGAACTCGCCGCCAAGCGTGAATCCCCCGCCGACATCGACTCGGCCGCCTATGTCGCCTCGACCCAGGCACGCACCGCCATGGCCCTGGCCAAGGCCGCGACCGAGGAAGAGGCCATCAAGGCCGCCGAGGCCGACCGTGAACGCGCGCGTGCCGATGCCAATGCCCGCCGCGCCAGCGCCGCGCAGGCGCAGGCTGCCAACGCGCAGATCGCCGCGGCCAATGCCAGCGCCGATGCCAACGCCGCGCGCCAGCAGGCCGCGGCCGCCAACATGGACGCCGCCCAGGCCCAGGCCCAGGCCGCCGCGCTGGCCAAGGAGCTCGCCGATCTGCAGGCCAAGCAGACCGACCGCGGCATGCTGGTCACCTTGGGTGATGTGCTGTTCGAGTTCGGCCGCGCCGAGATCAAGCCGGCTGCGCAGAACGAGATCGGCAAGCTGGCCAACTACCTGAACCAGCATCCCGACCGCCGCGTGCTGATCGAAGGCTTCACCGACAGCGTCGGCAGCGACGCCGCCAACCTGACGCTGTCGCAGCGCCGCTCCCTGGCCGTGGCCGAAGCGCTGCGCGCCCGCGGCGTCGATGCGACCCGCATCGAGTCACGCGGCTATGGCGAGGCCTATCCGGTGGCCAGCAACTCGAGCAACACCGACCGTGCCATGAACCGTCGCGTCGAGGTCTATATCTCGAACGACAACCAACCGGTTCGTGCCCGCGGCTGAGGCCGCATTCCGCAAGGAGATCGCCATGAAGAACCATCGATGTCATACCGCCGCCTGGCTGGCCGCCGCCCTGCTCGCCGTGAGCGGCGCCGCCCAGGCCGGCCCTAAGGCCAAGAACGTCGACTCGCTGCGCATGCAGTACGAGCGCGAGCGCGCCGCCTGCATGACCGGCCAGACCAACCAGCCGCGCGACGTCTGCCTGAAGGAAGCCGGGGCGGCCTACGCCCAGGCGCGCCAAGGCCGATTGATCTCCTCGGATGATCGGCCGGAGCAGTGGGCCAGCAACGCCCTCAAGCGCTGCCAGGCCCAGCCAGCCGAAGACCGCGAGATGTGCGAGCGCCGTGTGCGTGAAGGCGTCGTGACGGGCAGCGTGCAAGCCGGCGGCGAGATGAAGACGCTGACCGTGAGGTCCACCGACATTCCCAAGTCACCGGGTGGTTGAACCTGGAATCAATGAACAGGGGGCTTTGTCCCCTGTTTTCAATTCGGCGGCTGGAAGCGGTACAGAGCCCGCGACTCGGTTCCCACTGCGTCCGAACCGCCCGTGAAGCCGCCCATCACATAGATGGCATTGCCCACCGCCACGGCGCCGAGGCCGTGGGCGCGGTAGGGCATGGCGTCCAGCACCTGCCAGCTGTTGGTGGCGGGGTCATAGCGCTCCACAGCATTGCTGACCGTGCTGCCGCTGGCCGTCGTCGCCTCGCCGCCGAAGACATAGAGCTTGCCGTTCAGCACGGCCGCCGCGATGCTGCCGCGTGCCGTCGGCAGGGCCGCCGCGGTCTGCCAGCTGTTGCTCACCGGGTTGTAGACCTCGTGGGTGGCCAGGCTCAGATGGTCGTTGCTGCGGATGCCGGGTGAGCGGCCGCCGATGACGTGGATCTGGGCGCCGATGACGCCGGCCGCCGCCGCATTGCGCGCGGTGGGCATGGCCGCCAGCGCTTCGTTGCTCCAGGCATTGCCGGCCGTGTCGAAGGCCGACACGCTGGCCAGGGACGCGCTGGCCGCATTGCTGAGGTTCCAGCCGCCGAGCATGTAGAGCTTGCCGTTCAGCGCCGCCGCGGCATGGGCGAAGCGGCCCGAGGGCAGGGCGGGGCCCAGGGTCCAGCTGTTGCTGGCCGGGTCGTAGACCTGCAGCGAGGTGCTGGCCTCGCCGCCCAGGGTGTAGATCTTGCCGCCCGCGGACAGCGCAGCAGTGTTGTCGGTGCCGCGCGGCAGGTTGGGGCCGGCGGCCCAGGTGTTGCCGGAGATGTCGTAGACATAGACCGTGCGGCTGGTGTCATAGCCGCCGGTGACGAAGAGCTTGCCATTCACCTCGGCGACGCCGAACTTCGCGGCGCCGCCGGGCAGGTCGGCCAGGGCGGTCCAGCCGGCCGGTGAGGGTGCCGGTGCAGGCGCCGGGGCGGGAGCAGGGGCCGGGGCCGGCGAGGGAGCGGGCGCAGGCGTCGGTGCTGGCGCGGGAGCCGGGGCCGGGGCCGGGGCCGGGGCAGGCGCTGGAGAGGGCGCCGGCGCATCGCTGCCGCCACCGCCGCAGCCGGACAGGCTGGACAGCAGGGTGAGCAGGAACAGCAGGGGAAGGGGGTGGCGTGCGGGCAAGGTGATCTCCTTTTTGGCGGGTCAGGCCATTAGGAAATCCCGCCTCGATGCCGGGCAAGCGTTCGCCCTCCAATCGGCATCCAGCCGCCATCCAAAATAAATTCCGCCAGACGAATCAACGACTTAGCGAGCCAGCATCAGGTCGGCATAGGCCAGGTCGGCGAGCTCGACAAAGGCGCTGCGCCCGCCCGCGCCGAGGCTGAAGGCAGCCATCTCCGGGAAGCTGCCCAGCGCATGCCGGGCCAGCACGCGGCGCGGGCCGCCTTTCCAGGGCATCAGCTCGAAGCGTTCGGCGTCCGAGCGGGTCAGGGCCAGCAGGCCTTCGGGGTGCAGGGTCCAGTCGACCAGGCTGGCGCCCTCGGCGGCGACGTCCAGGGCCTGCATGCTGCCGTCCGCGAGCGTCCACGCCAGCAACTGGGAGGAGCCGGCCGGCTGGTAGTAGAGGCTGCGCCCGTCGCTGGCGACCCGGCTGGCCTCGGCCGGCGCCGGAGCCTTGGCCAGGGCCTGGCCGCCGCTGCCGTCCGCGGCGAAGCGCCAGACCTGCCATTCGCTGGCCGTCTTGCCACCGCGGTTGCTGCTGATCCAGATCTGCTCGCCATCCCAGGTCGGTGGACCGTAGAGGAAGCCGTCGGCGGCCAGGGCCCGGACCGCGCCGCCCTGGCCGTCCAGCAGGCACAAGCCGGTGCGCTGCTGCTCGCCGCAGTGGCCGACAAAGGCCAGCCGGCGCCCGTCGGCCGACCAGGCCGGCGCCGTGGCCCGGCCCGGCAGCCGGGTCAGGCCCTGGGCCTGGCCGCCGTCGAGGTGGGCGGTCCAGATCTGCGGCAGGCCGGAGCGGCGCGAACTGAAGGCCAGCAGGCGCTGGGCGGCATTGAAATCGGGTTGTCGGTCGGAAGCGACCGAGCCGATGAGGCGGCGCGGCGCGGCACTGTTGTCAGTTTCAGTGCCGTCCAGCCGCACCTCGCCGATGCTGACGTGGCTGCGCATCAGCGCATAGACGAGGTGGCCGTCGCGGCCCATGGCCGGCGCGCTGCCCTCCAGACCCAGCGGAACGGCGCGGGCGTGGCGGCGGTCCCAGCGCATCAGCATGCGGGAGTCGTGCTGGGTGGTGGCGTAGATCAGGTCCTGGCCGTTGGCCGCGTAGCTGATGCCATGCAGATAGTGCAGCTTCTCGCGGCTCAGGCGCGTGATGGCACCGCTGGCGATATCCAGCTCGAAGAGGTCGCGCGTGCCGCCGACCGGGTCGCTGCGGGCAAAGGCCAGGCGCTGGCCGTCGGGCGACCAGGCGGGCTGGTGGTCGGGCAGGGCCTGGGGCGAGTTGCGCGTCAGGCGCTGGGGCTTGCCGCCCTCGGGCGCGATCAGGAAGAGGCCGGCCTCGCCGGCCTGGTCGCCCGTGAAGGCGATGCGGTCGCCGCGCGGCGACCAGGCGACGATGGGCGTGAACAGCGGATGGCAGGGGGCGAGCGCGCGCCGGCTGGCGGCGCGCAGCTCGTAGATCCACAGCTGGCATTGCTCGGGGCTGGGTCGGGCCGCGAAGACGAGGGCCTGGCCGTCGGGCGACCAGGACAGGCCGACGATGTCGCCCACGCCGCCGCCGATGGCCTGCGGCTTGGCCTGGGTGTCGGCCGCGGTGCGCAGATAGAGCTCGGCCTGGCCCTGGCCCTGCCACCAGCCGAAGGCGAGCTGGCGGCCGTCGGGTGACAGCGCGCCGACGAATTCATGGCCGGCGTATTGCGTCAGCGGCGTGATGTTCCAGCTGACCGATTCGCTGGCCGGCGACGCCGCGCCGCGCTGCAGCCACCAGCCCATGGCGGCCAGAACCAGAGCCAGCAGCGCTGCCACGGCCGCCATCGGCCAGCGCCGGGCGGCGGGAGATGCTGCGGTGGCAGGAGCGTCGGGCAGGCGCTGCACCTGGGCGATGAGGCGATAGCCCTTCTTCGGGATGGTCTCGAGATAGCGCGGCGACTCGCTGTCGTCGCCCAGGGCCTGGCGTATGGACCAGATCGCGTTGTTGATGGCCTGGGGCGCGACGTACTCGTTGCCGTCCCAGATCAGCGCGACGATGTCCTCGCGCGGCACGGTCTGGCCGGCGCGCTCGGCCAGCAGCAGCAGCAGGGCCATGGCCTTGAAGCGCAGCGGGCGGACCTCGCCGTCGCGCAGCAGGCGGTTGCCCGCGGCATCCACCGTCCAGTCACCGACCTGGAAGGGCTGGCCGCTGAGCGGACGCGCGTCAGCCGTCGACATGGGCGGCGTCGGGCGTCAAAAAGGGAGGGGAGGGGTGACGAGCCTTACCCCCGGCACTGGTTGCAACGCTTAGGGCTGCTTGGTTCCCCACCTGACCCGGTTGGGCGCGCTTCCATGCGGGGAGGCCCGTCGACGAGCATTCTAACCGGGCCACGACAGTCAACCCGGGAGGAACTGGCGATTGATGGACAAGTCCATGGCCAGGGCCAGCAACGCGAGTGCGGTGAGGTAGCCCAGCAGATGCAGCCGTGCCTGGCTCATGGCCCAGTGGCCGCAGATCATGTAGCCCACCAGGGCGATGAGCTTGACGCCCAGCCACCAGTCGCGGATGGGGTGGTAGCCGATGGAACCCCACAGGCTCAGGCCGGTGACGACCAGGCAGGCATTGACGCCAAACACCACCACCAGCAGGCGGGCATCCTTTGCGAACGCTTGCACTTGAGCTGTGCCGAACTGCACCAACAGCCCGCGCACGAAAAACAGCCCCACGCTGCACCAAGCCAGCAGCACATGCCACTGGATCATCTGCGTGTAATACCAGCTCATGATGCCCCTCGTCCGGTCTCACCCTGCTGAACGCAGGCGAGCCCGGCCGGTCCCCCGAGGGGACGGCGATGCTTGCGGCATCGGGCCGCAAGCACATCGCCATGGCGGGCCGGCTTGGGAGCGGCCCGGCGCTCGGCCCGCGAAGCCAACCCGGGTTGTACGCGTGACATATCAGCGCAGCGCGAGGTCGTCTTCGCTGAAACGGATGTTGAGAGGCTCGATCAGCAACTGCTTCTCGCCCGCCTCGACCATGCCGGCCACCCAGGCGGCGATGCCGCAGTCGCGGGCGACCTGGGCGGTGCGCTCGGCGTCCTCGGCCTTGACGAAGATGGCGAAGCCGGCGCCCATGTTCAGCGTCGAATAGGCCTCGCGGTCGTCCTGGCCGGCCTGCTTCTGGATGAAGTCGAGCACGGCCGTCTTGGGCGGCACGGTGTGGATGCGGTAGGTCAGCTGGCTGGGGTGGCGCAGCAGCTTGCGCCAGCCGTGGCCGGTGATGTTGGCGCAGTAGTGGGGCGCGATGCCGGCCTTCCACAGCGCCTCGGTCACGGGCGAGTACAGGGCGGTAGGGGCCAGCAGGGCCTCGCCGTAGCTCAGGCCCGGCTCGATCTCGGTCAGATAGCCCTGGGGCAGGCGCTCGGCCAGCTTGCGGGCCAGGCTCAGGCCGTTGGCGTGGATGCCGCTGGAGGCCAGCAGCACGATGGCGTCGCCGGCGCCCAGCTTGTCGCCGACCGACAGGCGTTCCTTGGGGTTGATGAGGCCGGTGCAGGAGGCGGCCAGGTCGATGCGGCCGTCCTCAACGATGCCGGCCAGGGCCGGCGTCTCGCCGCCGCCCCAGGCGACCTGGCAGGTGTCGCAGGCGGCCTTCCAGCCGGCCACCAGGGCTTGCGCGCGCTGGGCGTCGCCGAACCAGTCGCTGCCGCCGGCGGCCCAGTAGGCCTGCACGACCAGGGGCGTGGCGCCGACGGTGATCAGGTCATTGACCGCCATCGCGATGGTGTCCTGGGCGATACCGGCGAAGAAGCTCTTGCCGGTCAGCTTGGCCATCTCGTCGGCCACCAGGGTCTTGGTGCCCAGGCATTCGACGATGGAGGCGATGTAGAAAGGGCCCACGTCCACGACATAGGCCGATTCGCCGCGCGAGGCCTTGACCTCGCTGAAGCCGTGGCCGGCGAGGTGGGAGGCGGTGGCGGCGGCGGCGCGCTGGGCCGTGATCTTCAGCGGGTCGATCAGGTCGTAGTTGACGCCGGCTTGGTCGTAGGTGAGGGGGGCTTGCGAGGTCATGGCGCGGGATTATCCCCGGTGGCCCCACCCATAGAATCCTGCCCCATGAGTTATCAGGTCCTGGCCCGCAAATACCGTCCGCAGAGTTTCGAGCAGCTCGTGGGGCAGGAGCATGTCGTGCAGGCCCTCGCCAATGCCCTGACGCAGGGCCGGCTGCACCACGCCTATCTGTTCACCGGCACCCGCGGCGTCGGCAAGACGACGGTGTCGCGCATCCTGGCCAAGAGCCTGAACTGCACCGGGGCTGACGGCACGGGCGGCATCACGGCCCAGCCCTGCGGCGTCTGCCCGGCCTGCCGGGACATCGACTCCGGCCGCTTCGTCGACTATGTGGAGCTGGACGCGGCGTCCAACCGCGGCGTCGAGGAGATCTCCCAGCTGCTGGACCAGGCCGTCTACAAGCCGGTCGTCGGGCGCTTCAAGGTCTACATGATCGACGAAGTGCACATGCTCTCGAACACCGCCTTCAACGCGATGCTGAAGACGCTGGAGGAGCCGCCCGACTACCTGAAGTTCGTGCTGGCCACGACCGACCCGCAGAAGGTGCCGGTCACGGTGCTGTCGCGCTGCCTGCAGTTCAATCTGCGGCCCATGGCGGCGGCCGACGTGCAGATGCACCTGACCAATGTGCTGGGCGCCGAGAGCGTGCCGGCCGAGCCTGGCGCGCTGCGCCTGCTGTCGCGGGCCGCGCGTGGCTCCATGCGCGATGCGCTGTCGCTGACCGACCAGGCCATCGCCTTCGGTGCCGGGTCGCTGAGCGAAGCCGGCGTGCGCCAGATGCTGGGCAGCGTGGACCGCGGCCATGTGGTGGCCATCGTCGATGCCTTGGCCGCGGCCAGCGGCGAGGCCGTCGTGGCCCAGGCCGATGCGCTGCGCGGTGCCGGGTTGTCTGCCGCCGGCACGCTGGAGGACCTGGCCACGCTGTTCCAGCAGATGGCCCTGGCCCAGGCCGCGCCCGCGGCCCTGGACGACAGCGACAACGAGACCGCCGAGATCCGCCGCCTGGCTGCCGCCTTGCCGGCCGACGAGATCCAGCTGATGTACAGCATGGCCCTGCATGGCCGTGCCGAGCTGCATCTGGCGCCCGATGAATACGCCGGCCTGCTGATGGTGCTGCTGCGCATGCTGGCCTTCCGGCCTGCTGGCACCCAACCCAAGGCCGTCAAGGCCGCCGCCCTGGTGAGGCCGGCGGCGGTGGCCAAGGCCGTCGTGGCCGTGCCCCTGCCCAAGGTGGCGCCGCCGGCGCCCGTGGTGGCACCCGTGGCCCCCAAGGCCGAGGCTCCCGCACCGGCGGTGGCCGCGCCCGTGGTGGCCGAGCCGCCCGCGGCCCCCAGGCTCAGCGACCGCCTGCGTCCCAAGCCCGTCGAGGCCCAGGCCGAAGAAGAGGCCATGGACCTGGATGGCCCGCCGCCCGATGACGCGCCGCCGCCGTGGATGGACGCGGACGACTCGCCCGCCCCGGTCGCTGCTGCGGCCCGCGAGGCCGAAGCCCCGCGCCGCGCCGAGTTGCGCGAGACGCCCGAGGGCGCCGAGTGGGCCGAGCGCATCGCGGCCTTGAACATCGTCGGCATGACCGGCGAGCTGGCCCGCCAGGCCCAGGCCCTGGGCTGCTCGAGCGTCGATGGCCGCGAGGTCTGGAGGCTGCGCGTCGAGCGCGAATCCCTGCGCGCGCCGGCCCTGGTCGCCAAGCTGGAAGCGGCGCTGAACGCCAGGCTGGACATCGAGGCCGGCGTGGCCGAAGACTCCATCGCCCTGCGCACCGTCGCCCGCGTCGAAGCTGAGCAACGCTCAGCCGAGGACCTCGCCGCCCAGCATCCGATGACGCGCACGCTGCTTTCCCAATTCCCGTCGGCACGCATCCTGCCGGGCTCCGTGCAGCCCGTGCTGACGACCTCTTGAGTAGACAAGGACACGATCATGATGAAGAACCAACTCGCCGGCTTGATGAAGCAAGCCCAGGCGATGCAGGACAACCTGAAGAAGGCGCAGGAAGAACTCGCCAATATCGAGGTCGAGGGCCAGAGCGGCGCCGGCCTCGTCAAGGTCGTCATGACCTGCAAGAACGAGGTTCGCCGCGTGACCATCGACCCCAGCCTGCTGGCCGATGACAAGGACATGCTGGAAGACCTCGTCGCCGCCGCCTTCAACGACGCCGTGCGCCGCGCCGAGGCCACCAGCAGCGAGAAGATGGGCAAGCTGACCGCCGGCATGCCCATGCCTCCCGGCATGAAATTTCCGTTTTGACCCACCCCCGAAGCGCTTCGCGCCTCCCCCTCGAGGGGGCGCAGCCAGTGGCCTGGCAAAGCCAGTTCCACGGCTGCCGCTTGATGGGATCGCGCCTGCGGCGGCGATCGTTTGCTGACGACAGGGTGGCTTCCGTTTGAACGCTCTGGATTCTCTTGTTGAGGCGCTCAAGCGCCTGCCTGGCGTGGGCCAGAAATCGGCCCAGCGCATGGCCTACCACCTGCTGCAGCATGACCGCACGGCCATGCCGCGGCTGGCCAATGCGCTGACGGCGGCGGGCGAGCGCATCAAGCATTGCGAGCGCTGCCACACCTTCAGCGAGAAGCCGCTGTGCATCGTCTGCGCGGACGCCAAGCGCGATGGCCGGCTGCTGTGCGTCGTCGAGACGCCGGCCGACCAGGCCGCGCTGGAGCGCACCGGCTCCTACCTGGGCTATTACTTCGTGCTGCTGGGCCGGCTGAGTCCGCTCGATGGTGTCGGCACGCGCCAGATCGGCGCGGCCGAGCTGCTGGCGCGGGCGGGCGAGGAGGGCGTAGAGGAGGTCATCCTCGCCACCAGCTTCACGGCCGAGGGCGAGGCCACGGCCCATGTACTGGCCGAGGCCCTGCGCGCGCGCGGCATCAAGTCGACGCGGCTGGCGCGCGGCGTGCCGATAGGCAGCGAACTCGAATATGTGGACCTGGGCACCATCGCCCATGCCCTGTCTGATCGACGTTGACCGCCGCTGAAGGAGGCCGCCTTGACGATTGCCCAGATCTGCCTGCTCCTCGCCTGCGTGCTGCCCCTGGGCTGCACCTGGCTGGCCAAGTCCAAGGGCTTCGGCAAGCGCCGCCGCGACGGCGGCTTCGACAACCACCAGCCCCGCGAATGGCTGGCCAGGCTGAGTGGCTGGCAGGCGCGCGCGAATTCGGCCCAGGCCAACAGCTGGGAGGCCTTGCCCGTCTTCATGGCCGGTCTGTTCGTGGCCCATCAGCACCAGGCCGCCCAGGCCACGGTGGATGCGCTGGCCATGGGCTTCATCGCCGCGCGCCTGGGCTTCATCGGCCTGTACCTGGCCGATCAGGCCCTGCTGCGCTCCCTGGTGTGGTCGGTGGGCCTGGCGGCCTGCGTCGCCCTCTTCTTCGTTCGCTGAAGCCCTGGCTCAGGGCGTGGCCGCGGCCACGACGGTGCGGCCCTTGCCGCCCTTGGCCTTGGGCTGAGGCTTGGCGGCCGCCACCTTGACCGATCTGGCAGGCGCCTTGGCCTTGGCCACAGCCGCCTTGGCAGGCGCCGCGGCGGTGTAGACCACGATGGCCTGGCCCGGCTTGAAGCGGCCGTTGGCGGCCACCTTGTTCCACTGCGCCAGCTGCTCGGCCCTGACCTTGTAGCGCGCCGCCACGCCGGCCACGGTATCGGCCTTGCCGGCCCTGTAGGTGACCTTGCGCAGCGGCGGCGCATCGGGCGCCAGGCTGAGGCTGGCCGTGTCGGCCAGGCGCTCGGAGACATCGGCATGCACATGCTCGCCGCGCGGCACCAGCAGCGTGGAGCCGGCCTTGACCAGCATCTTGGGCGGGATCTTGTTGATGTCGCGCAGCAGGGCCTCGCTGGTGCCGGCACGCTTGGCGGCTTCGCCCGGCGTCATGGTCTTGGGCACGACCCAGGCCGTCCAGCTGGCGAGCGGGCCGTTGTGGCGGGCCAGGTTCTCGGCGAAGGCGCTGGCCTGGTCATAGGGCAGCAGCACCTGCGGCGTGGCGGCGGCCAGGATGACCGGCTTGTTCATCTGCGGGTTGAACTGCTGGAAGGTCTCCAGCGTGATGCCGGCGAGCTGGGCGGCCAGGGCCACGTCGATGTCGCGCTCGATCTTCACACTCAGAAAATAGGGGTGGTTGGCCACCACCGGCAGCGTCAGCGCGTAGCGGTCCGGCGCGAAGACGATGTTCTTCACCGCCTGCAGCTTGGGGACGTAGTAGCGCGTCTCGTCGGGCATCTTCAGGCTGGCGTAGTCCGTCGCCAGGCCGAGCTTCTGGTTGCGCGCGATGGCCTTCTGCACATTGCCCTGGCCCCAGTTGTAGGCTGCCAGCGCGAGGTGCCAGTCGCCGAACTGCTTGTGCAGGCGGCCGAGGTAGTCGAGCGCGGCACGCGTGGAGGCCAGCACGTCGCGGCGGTCGTCGCGGAAGATGTTCTGCTTCAGGTCGAAGTCGCGGCCGGTGGCGGGCATGAACTGCCACATGCCGGTGGCCTTGGCGCTGGAGACGGCATGCGTGACGAAGGCGCTCTCGACGAAGGGCAGCAGGGCCAGCTCGGTGGGCATGCCGCGCTTCTCGACCTCGTCGACGATGTGGAAGAGGTAGCGGCTGCCGCGCGTCGTCATGCGCTCGACGTAGTCGGGCCGCGCGCTGTACCAGCCCTCGGCCTTGCGCACCCAGTCGTCGTCCAGGTCCTGCAGCTGGAAGCCCTTGCGCACACGGGCCCAGAGGTCGGCGTTCACCTCGGGGCTGTCGAGGTCGATCTTCTCGCCGGGGCGCAGGTTGTCCTCGAGCAGCTCGGCGGCCATGGCGCGCACCGGCAGGGCGGGCGTGGGCGTTGCGGCCGTGGCGCTGGCGACTGCAGCGGCGGCGGGCGGGGAGAGGGGCTGGGCCGGCGCTTCGTCCGGCAGGGGCGCGGTGGTGGTGGCACAGGCGGCCAGCAAACCGGCTAGCAAGATCGGGGACAGGCGGTGGATCAGTGTCATCGGAATCCGTTCTTCCATTCGCGCAGGGTGGCGAACACATCGACCGGGCTGGGCGCGGCCGGGAGTTTGAGAGGGGCGTGCCGCCGGGCGGACTCACGCAGGGCGGCGTCTGTGCAGCGCAGGAAAGGGTTGATGCGGACCTCGTTGCCCATGCGGCCGGGCAGGGTGGGGCGGCCGGCGCTGCGCTCGGCCTCGCACCAGGCGGTGTAGGCGGCCAGGGCCGTGTTGGCCGGGTCCACCTCGCGCGCGAAGCGCAGATTGGACAGGGTGTACTCGTGGGCGCAGCAGACCCGCGTTTCGGGCGGCAGGGCCGCCAGGGATTGCAGGGAGGCATGCATCTGCGCCGGCGTGCCCTCGAAGAGTCGGCCGCAGCCGGCGCTGAACAGGGTGTCGCCGCAGAACAGCAGCGGGTCGCCGTTCGACAAGCTCTCGGGAACGTCGGCCGCGAAATAGGCAATGTGACCCGCAGTGTGGCCGGGCACGTCCATGACGGCGAATTTCAGGCCGAGCAACTCGACCGTGTCGCCGCCGTGCAGGCGCTGGACCGGTTCGGGCAGCTTCTCGTGGATGGGGCCGTAGACGGGGCCTTGCAGGCGCGGGCGCAGCGCGTCGACGCCACCGACGTGATCGCCATGGTGATGGGTCAATAGAATGCCCGCGAGCGTCAGGCCCCGGGCATCGAGCGCCGCGGCCACCGGCGCGGCGTCACCGGGATCGACGACGAGGGCCTCGCGGCCGTTGTCCAGCAGCCAGAGGTAGTTGTCGTCAAAAGCGGGAATCGGCCTGAGCGTCCAGTTATGCGTCAAGGGCGCCAACACATGACAGATAAAGCGCCGAGTATAGATTTGGCAGCCTGGCTGCAAACCCCGCCCGGACAGCATCTGCTCGCCTGGGAGCAGGCCCAGGTGGATGCGGCCGTGGCCGATCTGTTCGGGTTCCATGCCTTGCAACTCGGCCTCCCCGAACTTGACGGTCTGTTGACCAACCGCATGCCGCACCGCTGGCTGGTCGGCCGCGATCTGCTGTGTGACTTCGATGCCCTGCCTTTCGAGAGTGCCAGCCTGGACCTGGTCCTGATGCCGCATGCGCTGGAACTGGCCCCCGACGCCCATGCCCTGCTGCGCGAGGTGGAGCGGGTGCTCAGGCCCGAGGGTCGCCTCATCGTCTTCGGCCTGAACCCGGCCAGCCTCTGGGGCCTGCGCCAGAACCTGGGCCGGCTCAAGCGCCGTGGCGAGCCCTATCTGCCGCGCGACGGCGAGTTCATCGGCTACTGGCGGCTGCGCGACTGGCTCAAGCTGCTGTCCTTCGACGTCGAGGCGGCGCGCTTCGGCATCTACCGGCCGCCGCTGCGCTCCGAGGCCTGGCTGCAGCGCTGGCGCTGGGTCGACGGCGTCGGCTCGCGCTGGTGGCCGGTGCTGGGCGCCGTCTATTTCATCCAGGCGGTCAAGCGCGTGCAGGGCATGCGCATGATCGGCCTGGCCAAGAACAAGCGCGTGGCGGCCAAGACTGCACCGGCCGTCGCGCTGAACAACCATCACAAAAAAGAATGACCGAAGAAGCACCCAAGCCTGCGCTGTCCATCAAGAAGCCGCAGGTCACGATCTACACCGACGGTGCCTGCAAGGGCAACCCCGGCCCCGGCGGCTGGGGTGCCTGGCTGTCCAGCGGCGGCCACGACAAGGAACTCTTCGGCGGCGAGCGCGAGACGACCAACAACCGCATGGAGCTGACCGCGCCCATCGAGGCGCTGGCCTCGCTCAAGCGCAGCTGCGACGTGGTCGTCTACCTCGACAGCGAATACGTGCGCAAGGGCATCACCGAATGGATCACCAACTGGCAGCGCCGCGGCTGGAAGACGGCCGACGGCAAGCCGGTCAAGAACGCCGACCTGTGGATGCGCCTGGACGCGCTGCGCAAGCTGCACACGGTGGACTGGCGCTGGGTCAAGGGCCATGCCGGCGACCCCGGCAACGAGCGCGCCGACATGCTGGCGAACAAGGGCGTCGCGGCCCTCAGTAAAGTGCGCGCCACCTAAGGACCCCACAGGGATTGCGCCCATGAAGCTCTTGCCCCCGTTGATCGCCCTGCTGCTGGCCGCTGGCTCCATGCAGGCCCAGGCCCAGACCTACACGGTGATGTGCGCCAAGGTGAGCTGCGGGCGTCTCCTGGTCAAGGAGACGGCCACGCGGCTGGAGACCGACCACAGCTACCGCAACAACGGCCGCGGCCCCGACCAGAAGGAGGTGATCGAGTTCGCCGCCGACGGCGCCTGGCTGAGCTACCGCACCGAGGGCGTGTCCACCTATGGCGCACGCATCGACGAGAGCTTCGAGCTGAAGGACGGCCGCGCCAGCTGGCGCTCGCCCGTCGACAAGGGCGACAAGCCCGGCGTGGGCCGCGACCTCGTCTACCTGCCCGTGCAGGCCACGCCGGCCTGGTCGGGCCGCATCGCCCGCACCTTGCTGCAGCGCCCCGACAAGCGGGCGGCGGCCCTGCCCGTGGGCCAGATCAGCATCGAGCGCGTGCAGGCGCTCAAGCCCGCGGGTGCGAGCTTCGACGTCGGCCTCTACGCCATCCAGGGCTTCGACCTCGAACCCGTCTACCTCTGGCTGCGCGAGGACAACCAGGGCTTCTTCGCCCAGGTTTCGCCGGGCTGGGGCGGCACCCTGCTGCAGGGCTTCGAAGGCGAGATGGACCGCCTGGCCGATGTGCAGAAGATCGCCCAGATCGAGAGGCTGCAGAAGCTGGCCAGGGAACTGCCCAAGCCGCTGCCCGGCCTCACCGTCATCGAGGGCGTGCGCTGGTTCGACTCGCAGGCCGCCAAGCTGCGCGGCCCGTCCGACGTCTATCTGTTCGACGGCCGCATCGCGGCAATTGCCAAGCCGGGCAGCCTGCAGAGTGCGGCGCCGGCCCAGCGCATCAGCGGCAAGGGCCGCACCCTGCTGCCCGGCTTCGTTGACATGCACTCGCATCTGGATGCCAGCGCGCTGCTGCTCAACCTGGCCTCGGGCGTGACGGCGGTGCGCGATGTCGGCAACAGCAACGACGACCTTGCCGAACTGCACGGCCGCATCGAGCGCGGCGAGGTGCTCGGTCCGCGCATCTCGGCGAATGGCTTCATCGAGGGCAAGAGCCCGTTCTCGTCGCAGGCCGATTTCGTGCCGGACAACCTGCCCGATGCGCTTGCCGCCATCGACTGGTATGCCGCCCGCGGCTACCGCCAGCTCAAGCTCTACAACTCCATCCGCCCCGAATGGGTCAAGCCCATGGTGGCGCACGCACGGTCCTTGGGCCTGCGCACAGGCGGCCATGTGCCGGCCTTCATGACGGCCAGCCAGGCCGTCGAGGCCGGCTATGACGAGCTGCACCACATCAACCAGCTGACGCTGAACTTCCTCGTCGGCAAGGGTGACGACACGCGCACCCTGCTGCGCTTCAACCTGCCCGGCGACAAGGCCGCCGACCTCAAGCTCAACGACCGCCGCAGCCAGGACTTCATCGCGCTGCTCAAGCGCAAGGGCACCATCGTCGACGCGACCATGACCGCGTTCGAGGCCACCTACACCCAGCGCCAGGGCCAGCCCAGCCCCAGCTATGCGATGGTGGCGGCCAATCTGCCGGCCGTCGTGCAGCGCGGCTATCTGTCGGCCGAGGTCGACATGGACGACGCCAAGGCCAGGCGCTGGGGCGCGAGCTGGAAGGTCATGATGGACCTGCTGCGCCGCATGCATGCGGCCGGCATTCCGCTGGTGGCCGGCACGGACGCAACGCCCGGCTTCGCCTTGCAGCGCGAGCTCGAGCTCTATGTGCAGGCCGGCATCCCGGCCGCCCAGGCGCTGAAGATCGCGACCTGGAATGGCGCGAAATACAGCGACCGCCTGAACGAGATCGGCAGCATCGAGCGCGGCAAGCGCGCCGACCTCGTGCTCGTTGATGGCGATCCGGTGGCCGACATCCGCGCCATCCGTCGCATCGTCCTGGTCATCCAGGGTGACAAAGCCCTGTCGCCGTCCTCTCTCTATCAATCCATGGGCATCCTGCCCTTTGTGCCGTCTGCGGAAATCGTGAAATGAAGCGTCTCGCTGTATTGCTGCTGGCCCTGCCGCTGCTGGCCCAGGCCGACACCACGCTGCGCTTCTGCGCCGCGGGCAGCCCCAAGACCTTCGACCCGGCGATGACCGACAGCGGCATCGACCATGTCGCCCACCTGCCCATCTTCGGCACCCTGATCGAGGTCAAGCGTGGCACCGACCAGTTCATTCCGGGCCTGGCTGCCAGCTGGACGCTGAGCGCTGACGGGCTGACCTATACCTTCGAGCTGCGCCGCGGCGTGGCCTGGCAGGCGAATGAGGAGTTCAAGCCGACGCGCGATTTCAATGCCGACGACGTGATGTTCACATTCGGCCGATTGCTGGATCGCGACAGCGCCTTCGCCAAGGCCCTGCCTGGCGTGTCGCCCTATGTGGCGTCCTTCGGCTGGGAGAAACTGATCCGCAAGGTCGAGAAGCTCGGCGACTACCAGGTTCGCATCACGCTGGCCGAGCGCGATGCCAGCTTTCTGCATGCGCTGACACTGGCCTTCGTGGCCATCGAGTCGGCCGAGCTGGGCGGCCAGCTGCTCAAGGCCGGCACGCCGCAGCGCATCACCCAGCTGCCCATCGGCACTGGGCCTTTCCAGCTCAAGAGCTTCCGGCCGGACGCCGTCATCCGTTACGTGAAGCACCCGGGCTGGTGGCGCAGGGACGAAAGGCCGCGCGCGGACCAGCTCGTCTTCGCGATCACCCCCGATGCCACGGTGCGCGCCCAGCGCCTCAAGCGCGATGAATGCGACATCGCGGCTCCGGTCGGCGCGGCCGAGCAGGCCGAGTTGCGCAAGAACCCGGCCATGAAATTCGCGACCGCGCCCGGCATGAACGTCGGCATCCTGGCCTACAACATCCAGCGCCCGACCCTTTCCAAGCTCGAAGTGCGCCAGGCCCTGGACATGGCCATCGACAAGGCCGCCATCCTTCGCACCGTCTACGGCGACGCCGGCACGATGGCCAGCACCCTTCTTCCCGCAGCCAGCTGGGCGCATGACGCGTCATTGAAGTCGGCCCCGCACAACCCGGCCATGGCCAAGGCGCTGCTGCAGAAAGCTGGCGTGCTGCCGTTGAACCTCACGTTGTGGGCCATGCCCGTGGTGCGTACCTACAACCCCAACGGCCAGTTGATGGCGCAGATGATCCAGGCCGATTGGGCCAAGGTGGGCGTCACTGCGCGCATCGTGACCTACGAATGGGGCGAGTACCTTCGCCGTATCGACGCCGGCGAGCACGACACTGCCTTGTTCGGCTGGAACGGCGATCCTGAGCCCGCCGGCACCATGGGCCAATTGGCCTGCGGCGCTGCCAGCGGCACGGGTGGCTGGTGCAACCCGGCCTATGACAAGTTGCTGGCTGAGGCCCGTCAGGCGCTCACGCAGGATGAGCGCAAGCGCCATTACGCCAAGGCCCAGCGCCTGCTGCTGGAACAGCTTCCCTGGACGCCCATGGCCCATGGCCGCCCGGCCGTGCCGCAGCGTGCGGCAGTCAAGGGCTTCATCCTGGACCTGGACGGCAGCATGTATTTCGACGGCGTGACCCCACGCTAAACGAGGAAAACGAGATGAGCATCAAGAGCGACAAGTGGATCCGCCGCATGTGCGAGCAGCACGGCATGATCGAACCCTTCGAGCCCGGCCAGGTGCGTGAGCAGGACGGCCGCAAGATCGTCAGCTACGGCACCAGCAGCTATGGCTACGACATCCGCTGCGCGCCCGAGTTCAAGGTCTTCACCAACATCCACTCGACGGTGGTGGACCCGAAGAACTTCGACGAGAACAGCTTTGTCGACGTCAACAAGGATGTCTGCATCATCCCGCCCAACAGCTTTGCCTTGGCGCGCACGATGGAGTATTTCCGCATCCCGCGCAATGTGCTGACGGTCTGCCTGGGCAAGAGCACTTACGCCCGCTGCGGCATCATCGTCAACGTGACGCCCTTCGAGCCCGAGTGGGAAGGCTATGTGACGCTGGAGTTCAGCAACACCACGCCGCTGCCCGCCAAGATCTATGCCGGCGAAGGCTGCGCCCAGGTGCTGTTCTTCGAGAGCGATGAAGTCTGCGAGACCAGCTACAAGGACCGCGGCGGCAAATACCAGGGGCAGGTGGGGGTGACGCTGCCGAAGGCTTGAGAGAGCGCTTCAGCGCGGACCGAGAACCATCCACATCACGACCGACAGGACGAAGGCGCAGAAGAGCAGCGCGAACCCGCGTTCCCGTTTGGTTGTTTTGACAGGAGTGCCGCCGGAGGTATTGGCGGGAAGCTGTTTCAGCGAGCGCCGCCTTGCCCGCATGGCGGCTAGCTTGAAGAGGAACAGAGCGACGACGAGCACGCCGAACATGGCGGTTCCAAGCGCTTGGGCGAGGGTCATCCAGCCGCCTTCACGCTGTCGTCGTCACAAGATACTGCATCAGCCCCATCCGCCCCGCCCGCATCACCCTTTTGTGATTCCAGCGGAACAGCGGCGCCAGCAGCGGCGCCGTCCAGGCCAGGATGCCCGGGGGCAGGGTGACGCGCCAGACAAAGGTCACGTCCGTATGGGCACCCAGCTCCGGCGCCGCCTGCTTCATCAGCCAGATGCCTTCGCCGGCCAGCGTGCCGGCTGCCTTGGCGCGCAGCCGCTCCTCGGTGATGACCTCGGTCACCTCCAGCGCCAGGTGCAGCCGGTAGCCCAGGCCGGTACGGAAGGTGATCTGGCGGATCACCCCCAGGCCGGTGCCGTCGCCGCTGCGCAGTTGCTTGACGTCGACGACGCCCGGCCACCAGCGCGGCCAGTGCTCGGTTTCGGTGATGGCCCGCCAGACGTGGCTGACCGGCGCGTCCAGGCGCCAATGGCTGACAAGGTCGAAATACGCGGTTTGAGACATGCAAAGGGGATACGCCGGACTACCCAGGGTAGATGCCGAGGATTACGCTGCATCCGGAAATCTTCACGCTGCGTAACTGCCTTTCATGACCTCGCCTTCCGCCACCCCCGCCCAGGCCCGCGCCATCCGCCGGCGCCTGCTGGAGCGCGTGGCCGACACCGATGACAGCCACCTGACCGTGCCCGCGGGTGCGGGCGGCTGGCAGGCCTACGGCGATGGGGTGCAGATCAAGGTCTTGCATGAGAACGCAGGCATTCTGAGCTATCTGCTCAAGCTCGCGCCCGGCGCCCGCCTCGAGGCCCACCGCCATCCCCAGGACGAGGAATGCCTGGTGCTGGAGGGCGTGCTGAAGGTCGGCAGCCAGGTCGAGGTCGGCCCCGGGGGCTACCACCTGGCCCGCGCTGGCAGCCTGCATGCCGGCATCAGCACCGAGACGGGTGCCACCATCTTTCTGCGCGGTGCCGAGCCGCATGTGGACCAGCTTCTGGTCTGAGGAGACGCCATGACCCTTCCTCATCCGAAAGAAACCGTCGACGAGCCGCCCGCGCCGGCACTGCTGTTCGACGACATCGAGCTGCGGGAGGCCGATGAGGAGGAGGACTGCGTCGTCGAAGCCGCGGCCGCCAAGCCCGGCTGCCCGACGCTGGATGACGCCCAGCTCGCCGCCTGGATAGACGCCATCGTCGACCATGACGAACGCGCGCTGCTGGCCTTGTACGAAGCGACGCTGTCACGCGTCTACGGCCTGGTGCTGCGCCTGGTGCGCCGGCCCCAGCTGGCCGAGGAGGTGGCCGAGGAGGTCTTTTTCCAGGTCTGGCGCCAGGCGCCGCGCTTCGATCCCGAGCGCGGCCGGCCGCTGACCTGGCTGCTGGGCATGGCCCGTTCGCGCGCCATCGACGCCATCCGCCGCGAGGCCCGTTTCCAGCACGAGGAGCTGGACGAGGAAAGCGCGCCGCTGTCGGCACCCACGGCCGAGTCCGGCGACGAGCTGCTGGCCGTGGCCCAGGGCCATGCCGAACTGCACCGGGCCCTTCTGCTGCTCAAGCCCCAGCCGCGCCAGCTCGTGGCCCTGGCCTTCTTCAACGGCCTGTCCCATGAAGAGATTGCCAGCCAGACCAGCCTGCCGTTGGGTACCGTCAAATCCCAGATCCGCCGCGCCCTGATCACGCTGCGCGAGGCCCTGGGCGACACTGGCGCGCACGCGCTGCCGGCCTGAAGGAGGGCGCCATGACGACGATGCCCACCACCCCCGAATCACGTGAAGACGACGACATGACGCCGCTGCTCAGCGAGCCCTTCGCGAGCGCCTGGGCAGCCCCAGCGTCGGCCGGCCGATTCGGCGAGCGCCTGAGCGGCCGCCTGCAGCAGTCGCTGGATGCCGAGCGCGGCATGGTGACCGTGCGCCGCCGCCGCACCGAGCCCGAGGCCCTGGCCGACGGCGTGCACCAGCGCTGGCTCTACCGCGCAGACCAAGGCCGCGCGCTGCGTCCGGGTGAACCGCGCACGGCCCGTGTCATCGAGCTGCAGCCCGGCGCCCGCCTCGACATGAGCGCTGCCGGAGCCCGCGAATTCCTGGTCGTGCGCGGCAGCCTGACCGTGGACGCCGAACCCTTGAGCCTGCGTGACTTCCTGCTGCTGCCGGCCGGCGCCACGCCTCAGCTGGCGAGCCGCGACGGCGCCCATGTCTTCGTGCGCGAAGCCGAGGGCCCGGTCGAACGCACCCTGGTGCGCGACGCCGACGCCGGTTGGCCCGAGTTCGCGCCCGGCATCCGCCGCCGCGTGCTGTGGACGGCCGACGGCCAGGCCGCCTTGCTCTACCGCGCCGACCCCGGCGCCAGCGTGCCCGTGCACAGCCATGGCCATGACGAGGAATGCCTGATGGTGCAGGGCGAGCTCTTCCTGGACGACCTGCTGCTGCAGCAGGGCGACTACCAGCTCGCTCCCGCAGGCACCGGCCATCGCATCACCGAGACCGACACC
Source organism: Roseateles sp. GW821-FHT09H10 (assembly GCF_059415865.1). Classification (NCBI taxonomy): domain Bacteria; kingdom Pseudomonadati; phylum Pseudomonadota; class Betaproteobacteria; order Burkholderiales; family Sphaerotilaceae; genus Roseateles; species Roseateles sp. GW821-FHT09H10. The sequence goes on from NZ_JBWKOB010000001.1 coordinate 1,255,918, forward strand.
GGCGTCATCATCTACGCCCACGGCGACCTCGACCTGCAGTTCACTTGAGCCCGATGAGCCGGAGTTAGCCCGGGCTTTTCGGGCTTAATCCGGCCTTTGTTTTGCCGAGGCCTCGGCACCATGGCTACACACGCCAGAAGTCCGCCGAGGCCCGCCATGCTCATCCCGCTGCACCTGATCCCGATTCCCGCCGACGAACCCCGCGGCGCGGGCGATCCCGGTCACGCCTGGAGCGGCCTGAAGATCGCCCAGGGCGTCAATCTGGGCGACATCCGCGCCCTCGGCCTGACCAGCGCCGGCACCACCAGCGGCCCGGTCCGCAGCCGCGACCTGCTGCGCTTCGGCCAGCTGATGAACGACGCCGGCCTGGTCATCAACCCGACGCGCATGCTCTACGACCGCCAGTACGCCTATGAGCGCCTGGCCGACGGCCATGCCAGCGACCACCCCGGTCTGCGCGACCTGGCTTTGGACCTCTTCGAGGCCTACCAGGCCGCGGGTGAGTGGATCGGCATGACCCACTAAGGGTCTTTTCCGTCCCCTGATCACGGGGCTTTCCCCAGCCCGAAGTCTGGCTTTCCTCACCCCGGGCAAGCGCCCGTCGCGGGTTACCCTCGCGGTTTCGTCTTCTTGCCGAACCGCTCCATGACCCGTCATTCCCTCTCGCTGCTGGCCCTGGCCGTGCTGGCCGCCACCGCTGCCCATGCCGACGAAGGCATGTGGATGCCCAAGCAACTGCCGCAGATCGCCAAGCCCCTGAAGGCCGGCGGCCTGGCCCTGGATCCGGCCAAGCTCAACGACCTGACCGCCTTCCCGATGGGCGCCGTCGTCTCCCTGGGCGGCTGCACGGCCAGCTTCGTGTCGCCCCAGGGCCTGACGGTCACCAACCACCACTGCGCCTACGGCAGCATCCAGTACAACTCCAAGCCGGACCGCGACCTGCTGAAGAACGGCTTCTACGCCCAGACCCTGGCCGATGAGCTGCCCGCCGCGCCCGGCAGCCGCATCCTGGTCACCGTCGACATGAAGGACGTGTCGGCCGAGATCCTCAACGCCGACACGCTGAAGCTGACCGGCAAGGCGCGCACCGACGCCATCGAGAACACGCAGAAGAAGCTGGTCGCCGCCTGCGAGGCCGACGCCGGCCACCGCTGCAATGTCTACGCCTTCTACGGCGGCCTGCAGTACCAGCTGATCAAGCAGCTCGAGATCCGCGACGTGCGCCTGGTACATGCGCCGGCCACCGGCGTGGGCCTGTTCGGCGGCGACGCCGACAACTGGATCTGGCCGCGCCACACCGGCGACTACAGCTTCTACCGCGCCTATGTCGGCCCGGACGGCAAGCCGGCCGACTTCAGCAAGGACAACAAGCCCTACCAGCCCAAGCACCACCTGAAGGTCGCCTCGCCGACGGCGAGCCCGCTGAATGAAGGCGACTTCGTCATGGTGGCCGGCTACCCGGGCCACACCGACCGTCACCGCCTGCCGCGCGAAGTGGACTTCGCCTTCGGCTGGCAGCACCCCATGCAGATCAAGACCATGGGCGAGGCCATCGACATCATCAAGGCCGAGACGGCGAACCGCCGGGATGCCGAGATCAAGATGGCCAACCGCATGCAGGGCCTGCAGAACTACTTCAAGAACCTGCAGGGCCAGCAGCAGAGCTATGACGGCGGCGACATCCTGGCCCGCAAGACGGCCGGCTTCGACGCCGTGAAGACCTGGGTCAAGGCCGACGCCAAGCGCAACGCCCGCTACGGCGCCGACATCACCGCCACCGAGGCCCTGCTGGCCGAGCGCGAGGCCACCACGCGCAACGAGCTGCTGCTGGGCTTCAGCTCGCCGTCGCTGCTGCAGGCCGCGCGCCAGCTTTACGAGGCCGCCGTGCAGCGCGCCAAGCCCGACGCCGAGCGCAAGAGCGGCTACCAGGACCGCGACGCCTCGCGCATCAAGGCCAACCAGGAGCGCCTGGACCGCCGCTACGACGAGCAGACCGACAAGAAGAGCGCCGCCCACTTCCTGTCCCAGTACCTGGCCCAGCCGGCCGGCACGCTGAACGCCGCCTGGCTGAACGCCCTGGGCCTGAAGGCCGGCATGGACGAGGCGGCGGTGCGCGCCAAGCTGGACGCCCTCTACGCCGGCTCCAAGCTGAACGACCAGGCCACCCGCCTGGCCTGGCTGTCCAAGGACGTGGCCGCCTTCAAGGCCAGCGACGACGCCTTCATCAAGGCCGCCGTGGCCCTGTATGACGACGACCAGCAGCGCGAGAGCCGCGACAAGGAGCTGGGTGGCAAGCTGCAGCAGGCCTATGCCGGCACCATGCAGGCCGTCATCGACTTCAATGCCGCCCAGGGCCGCGCCGTCTATCCGGATGCCAACAACACGCTGCGCATCAGCTTCGGCAAGGTGCAGGGCCGCAACCCTGGCAACGACGGCAACACCTGGTCTGCCTTCACGACGCTGCGCGGCATCCAGGCCAAGCACAAGGGGCCGGTCGAAGCCGGTGGCGAGTTCAACGCGCCCGCCGAGCAGCTGGCCGCGATCAAGGCCCGCAACTTCGGCCCCTATGGCGTGAAGGCCCTGGACTCCGTGCCGGTGAACTTCCTGGCCACGCTGGACACCACCGGCGGCAACTCCGGCAGCCCGGTGCTGAACAAGAAGGCCGAGCTCGTCGGCCTGCTGTTCGACGGCACGCTGGACGCCGTCATCTCCGACTGGGACTTCAACCCCAAGATGGTCCGCAGCATCTGCGTGGATTCGCGCTACATGCTGTGGCAGATGAGCACCGTCGACAAGACGACGCGCCTGCTGGACGAGATGGGCGTCAAGTAAGCCCTCGCGCCCCATGCAAAACCGGCCCCGCGGGGCCGGTTTTTCTTTGGCTTCACTCCTTCGCCAGAGCTTCCACCTGGATGCGCAGGTTCACGTCCATCTTGAAGCCCCAGTCCTTGCCGGCACCCAGGCCGAAGTCCTCGCGGTTGAAGCTGCCGCTGGCGTCGGCGCCGCAGAGTTCGCGCTTGAACAGCGGGTGGGGGACGCACTTGAGCTGGTGGATGGCCAGCGTCATCGGCTTGGTGTGGCCGTTCAGCGTCAGCTCGCCGACCAGCTTGCCCGGCACGCCCCCATTGGCGCCTTCGAAGCGGCCCTTGAAGCTGGCGCTGGGGTTCTTCTCGACGTTGAAGAAATCCTTGCCCTTGGCCCAGGCATTCATCGCGTCCAGGCCAAAGTCGATGCTGGCCAGATCCATCTGCATGTCCACGCTGCCGCTGCCATTGGCCTTGTCGTAGACGACGGTGCCGGCGTTCTTGTTCAGCTTGCCGCGCCACACCGACAGGCCCATGTGGTCGGCCTCGAAGCTGGGGTAGGTGTGGGTCGGGTCGACGACATAGGTGATCGGCGCGGCCTGGGCGAGCGACGCGCAGAGCAGGGCGGGGATCAGCAGCAGTCGGGTCATCGGAGTCTCCTGGGATGGGTGTGAAGTGGATGAGAGGCGCTTGCCTGACACTATGACGAAGCGGGGCGCACGATTTCGACAGCAGCCCGCAAATTTCTCTGCCCCCATGATCGCCCGACTCTCCATCGCCCTGCTGACCCTGGCCCTGGCCGCCTGCGCGCCGCTCAAGCCCCAGCCCGGACCCGACAAGCGCTACAGCGCCGCCGAACTGCTGGCCCTGCGCCCGGGCGACTTCAGCTGGCCGGCCACGTCGACCGACGGTGAACGTGCCTTGCGCGAGGCCGTGCTGGCCGACATCCGCGCCCGCATCGCGCTGCCGCCCGGCCCCGAGCGCGACGCGGCGCTGCCGCGCCTCTTCGACCTGGTCGCGCAATACAACCTCGAGGCCGCCGCCGCCAAGCCCCTGCTGCTGGACGCGCTGCCGACGCTGGCCAGCCGCGACCCCAACCATCAGCGTGCGCTGCTGACCGCGGCGCGCGCGCTGTACACGGGCGACGCCGCCGTGCAAGCGGCCCTGCAACCCCTGCTCACGCAGCTGACGTTGAGCCGGCCCTTCGCCATCGCGGCCTACACGCTGAAAGCCGCCAATCCGGGCTACGCCGAGTTCATCCGCGACCTCGTGCCGCGCCAGTTCCCGCAATGGCGCGACGATGCGCGGCTGGTCGCGCTGATGGACGAGGTGGCCACCACGCGCCCCGCCCAGCCGCCGCTGGCCGAGCTGCTGGCCGCACCGCTGCGCCCGGGCTTCCCGGTCCTCTACAGCCTGCAGCGCCCCGGCCGTGGCGACATGGGCCTGGTGCTGGTTCGCGCCGCCGACGGCCGCTTCGTGCGCGATGCGCGCGGCCAGCTCTTCGCTCAGCCCCAGCTGGCCCTGTCGCGCAGCGGCCTGCCCGGCACCATCACCAATGGCAACACGCCGCAAGGCGTCTTCACTGTCGTCGGTGCCGGCACGGCCACCAATCCCAATATCGGCCCCGTGCCCTATCTGCACAGCAAGCTGCCCATCGAGGCGACAACTGCCGAGTTCGAGCATGTCGACAACTTGCCCACCGCTTGGAGCGAGGCCGTCTACGAGAGCTTCCTGCCACCCAGTTGGCGCGGCTTTCCGGCGATCAAGGAGGCTTGGCTGGCCGGCCGCGCGGGACGCGACGAGCTGCTCGTCCACGGCACGACCATCAACCCCGCCTACTACGCCGGCACCAGCTATTTCCCCGGCACGCCGCAGCAGGGCTGCATGATCTCCAACGAGGACTGGGACCCGTCCAGCGGCCGCCTGCTGGCCAGCCGCCAGCTCACGCTGGCGCAGACTTATGCCGCCGCCGGCGCGCGGGCCGACCTGGCGGGCTATCTGGTCGTCGTCGAGGTGACGGGGACGGGCCCTGTCACGGCGGCAGAGGCACAGGCACTCGTGACGACGGCGGGCCGCTAGCGCACGAAGGCCATCGTGCCGTACTCCCAGTCCCAGGGCACGCCGGTCTCGCCGAGGATGAACTTCACCAGCTGAGGAAAGGCCCGCTCGGCGCGCACGTCGTTGGCCAGGATGACGACGCAGCGCCGGCTGGCCTTGACGCAGACCCAGGTGTTGCCGGTGCTGTCGTCGTGGCCGCCCTTGTAGAAGCCCGCGCCTTGCGGCCCCGTGAAGGCGATGACGCCGAGGCCTGCGGCGAGATCGGCACGGCGTTTGGCCGGCGGCAGCTCGGGCTGCAGCGTCGGGAACTGCGAGGCCGTCGTGATGGGCAAATGCGGGGCGGTCAGCGCCGCGGCGGCTTCCGGTGACAGCCCGACGCCCTTCACATAGCCGGCCGCCATGCGCGCCATGTCGGCGATGGTCGTGTCCATGGAGCCGGCCACGCGCACACGGCTGCGCTCGTCATGCGGCACGGCCTTGCCGTCGAGGGTCCAGCCGTCGGCGAGATTGGGCCGGAAGTCGGGCCGCCACATCATGGCGGTGCGCTTCATGCCGAAGCGGTCGAAGACGCGGCGCTGGATCTCCGCGCCCATGTCCAGGCCCAGGCCGCGCTCCAGCACGAACTGCAGCAGGATCAGCCCTTCACCCGAATAGGCATAGCGCGTGCCGGGGGCGAAATGCATGCGCAGGCGGCGGTCGGGCTCCAGGAAGGCGAAATTGCCGAAGCCGCTGCTGTGCGTCAACAGCATGCGCGGCGTCAGGTTGCGCCAGCGCTCGTCGCCGGCGAGGTGCTGCCAGGGGCCGTATTTGCCGTCGCGCGGGTAGTCGGGCAGGGGCTTGTCGAGGTAGGCGGCAATCGGCCGGTCCAGGTCCAGCTGGCGGCCGTCCACGAGCTGCATGACGGCGAAGCCGAAGACGGCCTTGGTCAGCGAGGCGCCGTACATGACGGTGTCGGTCAGCAGCGGCTCGCCGGCCGCATTGCGCTTGCCGTAGGCGGCCACATGCACGACCTGGCCGTCGCCGACGACGGCCAGCGCCAGGCCCTGGGCCTGGGTGGCGGCCATCAGCCGGGCGGCCTCGGCGTCGATGGCGGCGCTGTCGGGAATGTCGGCGGCCGCCGCCAGCAGGGGCAGGGCGGCGAGCCATCCAAGGAAGCGGTTCAGATGCATGGGGCGACCTCCGGGCCGAGAGCCTAACGGCTGTTCAAATGCGCCGGCCATGCCTTTGCTTCAACTCATTGCCCCCACCCTCGACGTCGCCGACGAACTGCTGCGCTTCGAGGCCGACAACCGTGCCTTCTTCGAGGCCCGCATCAACTGGCGGCCGGCCACCTACTATTCGCCGGAGGCCGTGCGCGCCGCCATCGCGCTGGCCGAGCGCGAGGCCGCGGAGGACAAGGGCTACCAGTTCCTGGTGCGCAACGAGGCCGGCGAGCTGGTCGGGCGCGTCAACCTGGTGGGCGTGAAGCGCAGCCACTTCCAGATGTGCGAGCTGGGCTACCGCATGGCCGAAGCCGCCTGCGGCCGAGGCTATGCGAGCGAGGCCGTGCGCCTGGTGCTGGACAAGGCCTTCAGCGAACTGCGCCTGGCACGCGTGGAGGCAGTGGCACGGGTCGGCAACGAGGGCTCGATCAAGGTGCTGCAGCGCAACGGCTTTCGCGAGTTCGGCCGCTCGCTGCGCAGCTTCGAGCTGGGCGGCGTCTGGCACGACCGCCTGCATTTCGAGCGCCACGCGGACGCTGAGCGCTAGGGCAGACGGCGCAGTGTTTTCTGCAGTGGCACGACCAGCTTGTCTCGCTGCCCAGCGTCGGTCACGTCCAGTGCACCGGCCAGCAGAGGCCACAGGAATTCGCGCAGATTGTGCAGGTCCGTGAAGGCGGTCTCGTCCCAGGCCTGGGCGGCCTTCAGCGGCTGCAGCAGCCGGTCCAGCCAGGCCTGCAGCGCGGCTTCCTCCGGCTTGAGCCGGAGCTGCAGTTGCAGCGCTGCTCGCGCCAGGCGGTTGCCCTCGCCGTAGCGATAGGCATGCCTGTGGTCGGCCAGCACCTGGCTGCTGACGGCGTCCAGCAGTGCCTGGCGCTGGGCGGGGCTGAGGGCCTCGTTCATGCCGAGTTGCAGGGCCAGATCGGCGCCATGGGCCACGCCGTGGCGCCAGCCCTCGCCGGAGATGAGGCCACGGTAGTCGCGCACGCCGGTCAGGAAGCGCGCCGCGCGGTCCACCAGCTCGGCGCGTTGCTCGGGACTCATGAAGGGCTTGAGCCGGTCGGCCCGCGCCACCTCGGCCAGGGTCAGCACCGCAAAGGGCTGGTGCACACCGGCCGCGTCGGGCTTGGCGTCGAGCACGGCCACCAGGTCGGCCCGCAGCCGCTGCAGCGTGGGCGCCTCCAGCTTGCCCGAACGCGCCCAGGCCGCGATCTGTTCAAAGGCGATGTCGTCGCGCAGCTGCGGGTCGAGGTGGGCGAGGCAGGGCAGCAGGGCGATGGCCTGCTGCTGGATGCGAACCGGGTCGGCCTCGGTCTTCAGGTTGGCGGGCGGCGCGCAGGTCTGGGCGGCGGCCGCCAGGCTCAGCGTGGACAGGGCGAAGGCGATGCAGGCGGCGACGGGCTTCATGGGGGCACAGTAGCGCATGGCCGGGCGCGCCAGCGAAAAGTCATCGCGCCAGCGAAAAGTCATCGCGGCTGACGACAATGCGCCGCATGGAAGACGACGCTCTGCTGGAGACGCTGCGGCGCCTCGAAACCGACCTGCACCATCCTGGCCTACGTTTGGACGCCGCGCGCCTGCAAGTCCTGCTGCATGCGGACTTCCACGAGGTCGGGCGTTCGGGCCGGGCCTATGACAGGCCGACCGTCCTGCGCTTTCTGGTTGAGCAGGGGGGCAGCGCCGAAGGCCCGGCAAGCGTGGTGCCAGATCAGTTTGCGGTGCGCCTCCTCGGACCTGCTGCTGCCTTGCTGACTTATCGCGCCGCACATCGTCTGCCCGACGGATCGTTGACGCGGCACACGCTGCGCTCGTCGATCTGGGTGAACGAGGGCGGGGCCTGGCAGATGCTCTATCACCAGGGCACGGCGGCCGAGACACCGTGGTGAAGTTCAGTACGCGGGCCGAGCGCCGGGCCGTTCCCTAGCCGGCCCGCACCGGCGATGTGCGTGACGGTCGATCCGGCACGCATCGCCGTCCCCTCGGGGGACCGGCCAAGGTACTCCTTGGACGAGGGGCTTCAGGCGATCGGGTAGGTCCCGGGCACCAGGATGTCGCGCGTGACGTTCGCCAACTGCGTGTGGCCGCAGAAGGCCATGGTCACGTCCAGCTCCTTGTGCAGGATGGCCAGCGCCTTGGCCACGCCTTCCTCGCCCATGGCGCCCAGGCCATAGGCCATGGCGCGGCCGATCATGGTGCCCCGCGCTCCGAGAGCCCAGGCCTTGAGCACGTCCTGGCCGGAGCGGATGCCGCCGTCCATCCAGACTTCGAGCTGCGAGCCCACCTCGGCTGCAATGGCCGGCAGCGCGTGGATGCTGCTCGGCGCGCCGTCGAGCTGGCGGCCACCGTGGTTGCTGACGACGATGGCGTCGGCGCCCGCCTGCACGGCCAGCTTGGCGTCCTCGACGTCCATGATGCCCTTGAGGATGAGCTTGCCGCCCCATTGGGCCTTGACCCAGGCGATGTCAGCCCAGGACAGGCGGGGGTCGAACTGCTCGTTGGTCCAGGCCGACAGGGAGCGCATGTCGCTGACGCCCTTCACATGGCCGACGAGGTTGCGGAAGGTGTGGCGTTTCGTGCCCAGCATGCCCAGGCACCAGCGTGGCTTGGTGGCCAGGTTGAGGATATTGGCCAGCGTCGGCCGCGGCGGCGCGGTGAGGCCGTTCTTCAGGTCCTTGTGGCGCTGGCCGATGACCTGCAGGTCCAGCGTCAGCACCAGGGCCGAACACTTCGCCGCCTTGCAGCGCTGGATCATGCGCGCCATCGCGTCGCGATCGCGCATCATGTAGAGCTGGAACCAGAAGGGCGCCGAGGTGTGCTCGGCGATGTCCTCGATGGAGCAGATGCTCATCGTGCTCAGCGTGAAGGGGATGCCGAACTTCTCGGCCGCCCGCGCCGCATGGATCTCGCCGTCGGCGTGCTGCATGCCGGTCAGGCCGACGGGCGCGATGGCCACCGGCATCTTGGCGTCCTGGCCCACCATCTTCACGGCCGTGCTGCGGCCTTCCATGTTGACCGCCACGCGCTGGCGCAGCTTGATGGCCTGGAAGTCGCTCTCGTTGGCGCGGTAGGTGGTCTCCGTCCAGGAGCCGGAATCGGCGTAGTCGTAGAACATGCGCGGCACGCGCTTCTGGGCGAGCTGGCGCAGGTCTTCGATGCAGGTGATGACGGGCATGGCGCGAGGCAGGGCGGATGGATGCAGCCCTGGATTCTGCGGCGCTCCGCGGCCGCCAGTTCTCAGCGCGATGAGTTTTTGCGCCGCTCGGCGCGCGCTACTGCTTGATGAGCGTCGCGACGCTCCAGTGCGGCCAGCTCAGGGTGTTGAAGTCCAGGATCACGCGCTGGCTGTACTGCAGCTGGAGCTTCTTCTCGCCGTTGATCACGATGTCCTGGATCCAGAAGGTGGCATCCACCTGTACGGAGTTCGCGTTCGTCAGCAGGAAATCGATATTGCCGTTGCCACCGCCGGCCGAGGGCGGCTTCAGGGCCATGGTGGAGACGCGCAGCATCGTCGTCGACAGGATGGTCTTGCCGGCCTGGGCGGCCTGCAGCGCGGAGTTCGGGTTGTCGACCATGTCCTGCGTCACGTTGGGGATGTCGGCCGCCGCGGTGCGAAACAGCGAGGGCGTGCCCAGCTGCTCCTCGGGGAAATCGAACTCCTGGACGGTGTCCTCGAGTTGGCGGAAGGGCCGGATGCTGGCGAAAGGAAACTGCGGCGGCCCCTTGCGCGTGCGGGCAATGCCCTGCGCGACGAAGGCCGTGCCATGGGGGACATTGCCCAGCCGCGCCACCGTCGGAGGATTCGCGGGGTTGCTGGTGGCCGGGATGTTGAGCCAGAGGCCAGGCTCGATATGGATGCCAAGCGGCTTGCCGCCCTCCTTGACATGGGCATCCTTGACCAGCTGCAGATAGGTCATGCCGTGCAGGCTGATGTCCTGCTGCAGCAGGCCACGGTTGGGAATCTCGCCCGCGATCTCGACGAACTGCAGTTCCTCTATCGTTTCATTGAGCTGCAGGAAATGGGTCGGGGTGCCCTGGCGAGGGCGCCAGATCTGGTTGAAGCCCGAGCCCTTCCAGGTGCCGACCAGTGGCGCCAGCCCACCCAGCAGGCTGAGCTGCGGCGGCTTGGGCTTGGGCTCGACCTTGATGCGGCCCGTCACCGGGCCGATCGTGAAGTCGCCCTGGTCCAGCGACTTGATGTTCTTGATGGTGGCCATCCGCGCTCCCTGTTCGCCTTCTTCGCTGCGCCGAAGAAGTTCGTTAGCGAAACGGAAGTTAGGGGCGGTCCGGCCGGCCTGTCATCCTCAAGCTTGAGGCGCGGGATTTTTCACCGAGGAAGGCGCTGGCGGTGGCTCAGAAGTTGACCGTCGTCGGACCGGCGTCGCGCTTGGGCATGCGCACATAGTGGGCCAGCGTGCCGGCCATGGCCGCCATGACACCGGCAGCCAGATGACTCGCCTTGCGCCAGCCGCGCGGCTTGGCCCGCGCCTCGCGGCGCAGCTCGCGCTGGGCCACGGCCTGCACGAGGGCGATCTCCTGCTGGCGCTCCTGGACCAGGAAGATGAGGCGGTCGGGATCGGCAAAGCGCTGGGCCAGCGTGCTGACGACCTTCAATTCGCGGGTGCGGATCCGCACGCCCTGGGCGCGCAGCGTGCAGCCCAGCGTGCGGCTGCGCAGATACAGGGCCTTGGCGGCCAGGCGGTCGGGCAGGCAGCCCACGCCGGCGTAGAGGCAGTTGGCCAGATTGAAGCAGGCCTCGGGGTGGCCCATGGCCGCCGCCGACACATAGGCCGCCACACCGCGCGCCTCGTCGGCCGGGCCGCCGCTGCCCGTCATCAGCACCCGGCCGAAGTGGAAGCGGCCGATGGCGCTGCCGCGCGTCGCCGCCATCTCCAGCAGGCCGCGGGCCTGCGCCGTGTCGGCCGGCAGGCCCAGGCCCTCCAGCTGGCAAAGGCCCAGCATGGCGAGGCCGTCGGCGTCGCCGCCATCCGCCGCCGCGCGGAACCAGCCCACGGCGCGCGTGTAGTCGGGTGGCGTGGCCTCGAACAGGGCCATGCCATGGTCCAAGGGGTTGATGGCCGTGGCGTCAAAGCTCGCGGCAGGGGGTGGGGCAAGGCCCGGATCTCGGGAGTTCATCCAACGACAACCTGGTGATGCGGGCCCGATGGGGCCTCTAATCCCTAGATTGTGGGCAACGGCCGGCCTCGACATCGATTGCAGGACCCGGGTCTTGCAAGGTGTAACTTGTTGGCCGAGCGGAGCGTGAAATATTGCCGGCGCGCCGGCCACCCCGAGGTCAGAAGTCGATCGTCGTCGGGCCCGCGTCGCCGGAGCTCGGCCGCAGGTAGTAGCCCAGGGTGCCGGCCATGGCGGCCACGACCCCGGCGGCCAGCCGCCCGGCGTTGCGCAGGGTGCCGGGGCCGGCATCGGCGCCCGCCTCCTGTGCCGGGTCGCGCGGCGCCGGGGCATAGGCCAGGGCGAGCTGCTGCTGGCGCTCCTGCACGAGGAAGAACATGCGGCTCGGGTCGGCGAAACGCTCGGCCAGCACGCGCACCGCCTTCAGCTCGCTGCGCTTGACCTGCACGCCTTGCGGGCGCAGGCTGCAGCCAAGGGCACGGGCGCGCAGGTAGAGGGATTTGGCGGCGAGGCGATCCGGAATGCAGCCGACGCCGGCGAACAGGCAGTTGGCCAGATTGAAGGTGGCCTCGGCATGGCCCATGGCGGCCGCGGCCACATAGGCCGTCAGGCCCGCGCCTTCATCGGCTTCGCCGCCCCGGCCGGTCATCAGCACGCGGCCCAGCTGGAAGCGCCCGAGGGCGCTGCGGCGTGCGGCGGCCTGCTTCAGCAGCGCACGCGCTTGCACCGGATCCGCCGGCATGCCCAGGCCCTCCAGCTGGCACAGCCCGAGCATGGCCAGGCCGTCGCCGCTGCCTGCGTCCGCGGCGGCGCGAAAGCAGCGCACGGCCGATTCATAGTTCGGCGGCGTGGCATGGAAGAGTTCCATGCCCTTCTGCAAGGCGGTGACGGGCGGCGCTTTGATCGGGCTGGGGCCCAGGTCTTGGAGGAGCATCCGGCAGGCGAGGTGACGAAGGCGGCGACGGCCGCTTCCGGGCGCAAACCCGGTGTGACAAGGTGTATCGCCGCATTGTCGACGGCCTCGCCCGCCGCGCATCCACCCAGCCAGGGGTGGCTCTGCTGCAAATTGCCGCTATTGCGGTTTCAGAGGACGAGAATCGCCCTCCCTCCACCCCGGCCGCCTCGGCGTCGTGCCCTGCACCATGAGTTTTTCCACACTCGCCAAGTACGCCATGGAACTGCCCGGTGCGACGCAAGACGTCAAATGGGGCGCCGATTGGGTCGCCAGCGTTGGCGCCAAGATGTTCTTCGTCGGCGGGCCTCACCCCGACAAATGGACGCATTGCAGCTTCAAGGTTGACGAGCACCGCTTCCTGGAGCTGACCGGCCTGCCCGGCATCAAGCCGGCGCCCTATGCGGCGCGCTATCACTGGGTGGCGGTAGAAGACCCCAAGGCGCTGCCGCTGGCCGAGCTGAAGGCGCTGGTCAAGCGCTCGCATGAGCTGGTGGCGGGCAAGCTGCCCAAGAAGCTCAGGCTGAGCCTCGGCATCGAGGCCTGAGCCGCGGGCGTCAGCGCCGGCCGACCTGCCAGGTGCGGGCCGTCGGCACGATGCGCTCGTCATCGCCGCCTGCCCCAGGGCGCCGGCCGTGGGCGTGTGGCTTCATCATGGCGCCGCATCTTGCCCAGGCGGGGCCGGCAGCCAAGCCGCACTAGCGTGCGCGTGTCGATGCGCTGGCCAGCCCTGTCATGAACGCGTCGAATTCGCCGGAGGTAACCAGGGTTTCGAGCAGCCGCGCGACCGCGCCTGCGACGGCGTCTTCGCCGGCGGCGCAGGCCTCGCCAGGATTGGCGTGGATGGAGACCGCATAGGGCGCCGTCCGGCGGGCCGAGACGCTCAGGCCGGGCCTGGCGTCGAGCCGGATGCCCATCTTCCAGTGCGTGTCCATGTAGTTGGCGAAGGACAGTTCCGTGATGGCGCCGGAAAGCGTGTGCGCCTGGGCGTCCTCGCCGTACAGGCCCGCGATGGCGAGCTCCAGGTTGAGGGCGCGCCGGATGTATTCCTCGTAGGGCAGGAAGTCGGGGTTGGGCAGAGGGCCGCCCATGCGGCAGCGGACGTCGGGCTGGGCAGCGGCGGCCAGCCGGTCGACGCGGATGGAGAAACCCGTGTACTTGCGCAGCGCCGCCTGCACGGTGCTGGAGACGCGATAGCTGTCGGGCAGCAGGCTGTCTCGCGACGGATCGGGCCAGCTGAAGTCGACGGGCGCCAGATCGTCGAAGCGGTCGCCGAACTTGCGCTTGGCCGCCAGCAGCATGCGCACATCGGGCGCGCGCAGGACAGCGGCGCCCAAGCGGTTGCCCGTGATGGTGCCGTAGTAGTAGATGCCCGGCTTGTCGATCTTCAGAGCCTCGGCGTTCACGGTGGCGACCCGCTTGTCATAGGTCGAGAGGCCCGTGATGGCGAAGGAGCTGCCCACATTGACCGCGAAGGCATAGATGTCCTTGCGCCCGCCGAAGGTCATCGACGGACACAGCGAGCATGCGGCGGCGCCGGACAGAGGGATCTTGGAATCCAGCCCCAGCAGCACGATGGCCTGGCTCTTGGACGGCTTCTGGTTGTCGTAGGTCTGGATGCTGGTCGCGCATCCGCCGAGAGCGAGCAGCAAAGAGGCGAGCGCCAGGGCGAGCAGCCGCCGCCCGGCAATTCCGAGACCGATCATCCATTCCTCCCTCGTCGTCCGTGAGGCGCCACGCCGACCTGTGAAATTCTTCTGATGGCCTCCGCGAGAGGCCGCCTGGGGCGCGATTCTCGCCGGTCAGAGCGCCATCGCGGCCGCCCGGAGCAGCCTCACCCCCGACTCCAGCGGCTCGGGATCGACCAGAAGATCAGCAATCCCATCAGCGCCACCGCAGCCACCGCATGGGGCAGGTCCAGCGGCCCGTTTTCGCCCGCCAAAAGCGCCGCCGTCCCACAGGCCGCGATGCTGATGGCCGCCCATTGCGCCCGCCTGGCGCTGCGCGCCCAGCGTCGTTGCTGCGTCGTGACGCCCTTGGGAGCCGCCGCCGCCATCACGCGCAGGCTGAAGCCGTCGTCATCGGGTTCGTCATCGCCCTGCAGCCGGGCCCGCAGCGCGGCGTCGAAAGCGTCGCTGCCGTCGTCGTGGAGATTCGTGGTCGTCATGGCGTGTTCTCCCATGCTTTCAATTGCTCGCGCAGCTTGGCTTTGGCGCGCAGCACCTGCGTCTTGACGGTGCCCAGCGGCCAGCCCAGCACCTGGGCGGCTTCGGCGTGGCTCAGGTCGGCGCCATAGCAGAGCAGCAGCGCGTGGCGCTGGGCCTCGCTCAAGCCGGCCATGGCGCGGTCGAGGTCGATGCGCCAGTCGGCGCCTGGAGCGAAGTCGCTGTCGGAACCCAGCTCGGGCGCTGCGTCGTCGATCAGGGGCAGGGCCGGCCTCTCTGCCGACAGCGCGGAATAGGCCAGCCGCGTCAGCCAGGTGCGAAAGCGCGACTCGCCGCGGAACTTGGGCAGGGCGCGCCAGGCGCGCACGAAGGCTTCCTGTGCAAGGTCGTCGGCGCGGCCCTGGTCGCCGCGGCAGACTCGGCCGAGCAGCTTGCGCAGATAGCCCTGGTGGGCCTGCACGAGGGCGGCGAAGGCCGCGCGATCGCCGGCAGCGGCGCGGGCCACCAGGCGGGCCTCCTGCAAGGCCGCCTCGGCAGGCGCGGCGGGCACGCCGGAGGTCACGGCTGGGACGGTTGCTGCTTGCGCTCGACGGCCCAGTAGATCCCCAGGCCCAGCCCCAGGAAGAGGGGGATCAGGCCGATGCTCCACAGCCAGGTGCCGGGCATCATGGCGTTGAACATGCCCATCAGGCCCAGGCCGAGGCCGACGTTGATGACGGTGGGAATCAGGATGCGATTGGGGTTGGCCTGGTCGCGCCTGGCGCGGTGCCAGTCGCTGTCCTGCACATCGCTGAGCAGCTCGGGCGGGATGGGCTGGCCGGCCCGGGCCAGCTCGCGGATGGTCTCGTGGCGCTGGCGCTCGCTGTGGGCCTTGCCCAGGTAGTGGGCCACGATGGCCACGATGGGAATCAGCAGCGAAAGGATGGGAATCATCAGCGGGCTGACGTCGTGGAAGCTGTCGAAGAACATGGGCGGCTCCGGGGAAACAGGTGAATGGTGCTTCCTTGGAGCGTCCGGGCGAGGCGTTTGGATTCAGCTCAGAAGAAAAAAGATTGCAGGTTCTGCGGCTGATGCATTCGGGCCGAGCGCCGGGCCGCTCCCAAGCCGGCCCGCCATGGCGATGTGCTTGCAGCTCAATGCTGCAAGCATCGCCGTCCCCTCGGGGGACCGACCAGACCGGCCCGCGTTCAGCGCGGCCGGCTGGGCGAGGGGCTCACCGTCCACTGCCGAAATCCTGCGTCCAGTAGGTGCGGTAGGTGGTGTTGGCATTGCCCGCCACGCAGGCGACGCCGATCTCGCGGAAGCCCGGGTTCATCAGGTTGGCGCAATGGCCGTCGCTCTTCATCCAGCCGTCCACCACGATGGCGACGGTGGACTGGCCGGCGGCGATGTTCTCGCCCAGGCTGCTCCAGCTGTAGCCGGCCGCCGTCGCGCGCGTGCCCAGGGTGCTGCCGTTGCTGCCGGTGTGGCTGAAGAAGTTGTTCGCCACCATGTCGTCGCTGTGGGCCACGGCGGCCTGAGTCAGGGCCGCGTTCCACGTCAGCTCACGCGCCGCCGCGAAGGCACCGTTGGCGCCGCAGGTGGCGCCGGCACGGCGATGGGCATTCACGGCCGCCAGCATGTCGGCCTGGAAGTTGGCCAGATTGCAGGTGATGCGGGTGCCGGCGGTGGGAGGCGCGGGCGCCGGCGTGGGTGCAGGGGCCGGCGCAGGCGTCGGTGCGGGAGCAGGCGTCGGAGCAGGCGCGGGAGCGGGGGATGGTGGCGGAGCCGGTGAGTCGGACCCGCCGCCGCAGCCGGTCAATGCCACCACGGTGGCGACAGTCAGGGGCAGCAGGCGCGACGCAGTGAGGGACAAGGGAGAAGAAGGCAAAGGGCAGGGGCTCATGGGCCCGCAGCGTGGCATGCCTTGGCGCGGCCCCGGTTACCGGGTGCAGCCCGTTCGCGACGGGTCGCAACATCCCCACACAAAGAGGGTCGCTTCAGGCCTCGGGCGCGTGGCACACGGCCTCGATGTTGTGCCCGTCCGGGTCGATGACGAAGGCCGCGTAGTAGTTCGCGTGGTACTTGGGCCGCAGGCCCGGTATGCCGTTGTCCCTGGCACCCGCCGCCAGCGCCTCGCGATAGAACTCATCGACCTGCTGGCGTGTCTGCGCCATGAAGGCGAGATGCAGATGGGCCGGTTTCTCCTTCGTCTCGAACAGACACAGGCTGGTGATCTGGCCCTCGATGACGAGCTCGATGCCGTAGCTCGGCTCGCCTTCCGTGCCGGCCGTGACGCCGAGGGGCGCCAGGGCCTGCAGATAGAAGGCCTTGCTGGCGGCGAAGTCGCTGACGCCGAACTTGACGTGGTCAAACATGGAATCAACTCTACCCCTCGCTCAGTCCCGCGCCGCTGAACGCGGGCGTGCCTGATCGGTCCCCCGAGGGCACGGCGATGCTTGCGGCATCGAGCCGCAAGCACATCGCCATGGCGGGCCGGCTCGGGAGCGGCTCAGCGCTCGGCCCGGAATGCGCGCGGATGCGCCGCCGCTACAGCTGCCACCAAGCGGGTAACAAGGCCCGCACTTCCGGCCGGGCATAGCGTTTGTCCAGCAGCCAGACCCAGCCTTTGTCGTCCACCGAGCGCAGCACGCGGCCGGCGGCCTGCACGACCTTCTGCAGGCCGGGTACGAGGTCGGCATAGCCATGGTCGGCGCCGAACAGGGTGTCCAGGCGTTCGCGCACCTGGTCCTGCAGCGGCGACACCGGCGGCAGGCCCAGCGTGGCGATGAAGGCGCCGATGAGGCGGGTGCCGGGCAGGTCCACGCCCTCGGCGAAGGCGCCGCCCAGCACGGCGAAGCCGATGCCGCGGCCGCCCTCGACGAAGCGGTCGAGGAAGGCACGCCGGGCCGTGTCGCCCATGGCACGGCCCTGGCTCCATTGCACGACCTCGGGGTGGCGCAGCGCCAGGCGGGCCGCGGCCTTGTCGAGGTAGTCGAAGCTGCTGAAGAAGGCGAGGTAGTTGCCGGGGTGCTCGGCGAACTGGGCGGCGAGCAGGTCGACCAGCGCGTCCAGCGAGGCCTCGCGGTGCTCGTAGCGAGTGGACAGGCGTTGCGCGACCTGCACGACGAGATGCTCGGGCGGGAAGGGCGCGGGCACGTCGATCCAGGCCGTGTCCTCGGGCATGCCCAGAAGCTGGCGCGGGTAGTCGGGCGGGCCCAGCGTGGCCGAGAACAGCGTGACGCTGTGGCAGCCCTCGAAGCGCTCCTTCAGGAAGAAGCCCGGCACGATATTGCGTACAGACAGCACCACGTCACGCACCTCGCCGGTGTCGACGGGCTCGTCGTCTTCCAGCAGCGACAGGTTCAGCGGCGCATCGGCCAGAAGCACGCGGCCGGCGCTGCGCTGCAGGTCGCACAGGGAGTGGCTGTCGAAGCGGTCCAGCAGGCGCTGCAGGCCGAAGCATTCGAAATAGAACTCCAGCAGCGTGCCCACCTCCAGCGGGTGCTTCTGCACATGCTCGCCCAGGGCGACGTTGACGCGCTGCAGGGCCTCGGCCAACGCGTCGGGCAGGCTGGGCAGGGGCTGGTAGTCCTCGACCTGGTCGCGGCCCAGGCGCGCCAGCTCGCCGGCCAGGCGGCGCAGCGGCGCGCGCAGGCTCATGGGCGCGCTGGCGAGCACCTCGCGCACCCGCGCCAGGCTGAGGCTGACGCTGTACATGTCGCGGGCGCGGTCGATGAGGTTGTGGGCCTCGTCCACCAGCAGGGCCAGCTTCCAGCCCTGGGCCTGCGACAGGCCATAGAGCTGGCCATAGGGGTCGAAGGCGTGGTGGACATCGCCGACGACGACATCGGCCCAGCGCAGCAGCTCCTGGCCGAGGTAGTAGGGGCAGACCTCGTGCTGCAGCGCGATGCGGCGCTGGGCGGCCGGGTCCAGCCAGGCGGTCTGCACGGCCTCGGCGCGGGCGGCGGGCAGCTTGTCGTAGAAGCCGTTGGCCAGCGGGCAGGCATCGCCATGGCAGGCCTTGGTCGGGTACTCGCAGGCCTGCTCCTTGGCCACCAGGGTCAGCACGCGCAGCGACTTCGTTGTCGACACCTCGCGCAGCGCATCCAGGGCTTCCAGCGCGGCGATGCGGCCGGTGCCCTTGCAGGTCATGTAGCCGATCTTGTCCAGCTGCTGCGTGGGCATGGCGCGCAGCAGCGGGTAGAGCGTGCCC
Organism: Roseateles sp. GW821-FHT09H10; assembly: GCF_059415865.1. Lineage (NCBI taxonomy): Bacteria > Pseudomonadati > Pseudomonadota > Betaproteobacteria > Burkholderiales > Sphaerotilaceae > Roseateles > Roseateles sp. GW821-FHT09H10. The sequence continues at coordinate 1,274,424 of NZ_JBWKOB010000001.1, forward strand.
AGGGTCTTGCCGATGCCGGTGGGCGCCTGGGCCAGCAGATGGCGGCCGTGGGCGGCGACGCGGTAGACGGCCTCGGCCAGCAGGCGCTGGCCCGGGCGCAGCTCGCCCTTGGGGAAGGGCAGTGCGCTCAGGTCTGCATCGCGCCGGACGCGGTGCTCGGCCTCCTGCCGGGCCCAGGCCTCAAAGGCGTGGCAGCGGGCCTCGAAGGCGGCCTGCAGGGCGGCGGCCGTGACGGTCTCGCGCAGCACGGTCTCGTTCTGGCTGTCGGCGTCCACATAGACCAGGGCCAGCTCCAGCTCGGTCAGCCCGCGGTCGGCGGCGATGAGGGCGCCATAGGTCTCGAGCTGGGCCCAGTGCAGGGCGCGGCGGTTCTCGGGGATGAGGTCGACGGGACCGCGGATGGTCTTGATCTCCTCCAGCCGGTTCACGTCGGCCTCGTAGCCGTCGGCCCGGCCGCGTACGCGCAGGTGGCCGACCTGGGCTTCCAGTGGCAGCTCGATCTCATAGCCCGGCGAACGGCGCGCCAGCACGGCCAGCTGGCCGGCCTGGCCCTCCAGCGCGGTGGCGGACGGCGTGAAGCGGCGGTCCAGGTCGCCGCGCTTGGCGGTGAACTCGCACAGGCTGCGCACCGAGACGCTGTAGCTCCAGGAGGGCGACATGAGGCTAGCCGGGCAGCCGGGTCAGCAGCACGGTCAAGTGGTCGTCATCGGCGCCGCGCGGGTAGGGCGGTTTGCTCCAGGCCCAGCGGTCGGCGCTGAAGAGGGCGCGCATGGCGTTGATGTCGCAGTGGTAGGGCGGGCCTTCCACGCGGCCCTCGGCGGCGCTGGGGCGCAGGGCCTGCTCGAACTGGGCGAACAGCCGGCCACCAGGCCGCAGCCAGGCATGCAACTGCTGCGAGTAGCGCTGCCAATGGTCGGGATGCAGGGCGCACAGGCAGGTGCGCTCGAGGATGGCGCCCACGGGGGCGGGCGGCGCCCAGGCGAGCACGTCGGCCTGCTCCACCTGGGCCAGCGGCGCGGCCAGGCCGGCTTGCGCCAGCCGCTCGCGCGCCAGCGCGACGGCGGCGGGCGTGTAGTCGATGCCGGTGACGGCGATGCCGCGCGCGGCGATCAGCGGCAGGTCGCGGCCGGAGCCGCAGCCGGGCACGAGGACGGGGGCGTCCTTCAGCGTCAGCTGGCCGTCGTCCAGCCAGGCCAGCAGCTCGGGGTCGTCGGCGCCGTCGTCCCAGGGTGTCTGCCGGGTCAGGTAGCGCTGTTGCCAGAAGGGGATGTCGGGTCCGGGCATGAAGGGCTAGAACAGTGAGAGGTTTTCGCGTTGGGGCTCAGCCGCGCTGTCCTTGGGCGGCGGCGCGTCCTGCACCTCGCTGGCATGCACGAGGTTGCCGATGCGCACGCCCATCAGGCGCAGCCGCTTGTCGAACTTGACGCGCTTGAGGCACAGGCCAACGGCATGACGGATGTCGGCGGCGCTGCTGATGGGGCGCTTGAGCGTCTGGTCGCGCGTGACGGTGATGAAGCCCTCGAAGCGCAGCTTGATGCCCACCGTCTTGCCGGCATAGCGCTTGCGGGCGAGGTCGCGCGACAGGCTCTCGCAGAGCTCGTCCATGATCTGGCCCAGCAGGACCTTGTCGTGCACGGCGCTGAGGTCGCGCTCGAAGGTGGTCTCGCGGCTGATGGAGACGGGCTCGCTGTGGGTGACGACGGGGCGCGAGTCGCGGCCGTGGGAGGCGGCGTGCAGCCACTGGCCGTAACTGTCGCCGAACTGTTCGACGAGCCAGCGCGGATCGGCCGCGGCGATGTCGCCCACGGTTTCGATGCCCAGCTTGATCAGCCGCTCGCTGGCCTTGGGGCCGATGCCGTTGATCTTGCGCACGCCGAGCGGCCAGACACGGCCGGGGATGTCGTCCATCGTCAGCACGCTGATGCCGTCGGGCTTGTCCAGCTCGCTGGCGATCTTGCTGAGCAGCTTGTTGGGCGTGATGCCGATGGAGCAGGTCAGGCCGGTGGCGCGGCCGACCGAGTTCTTGATCTCGCGCGCCACGGCCTTCACGCCGCCGAGGGGGTCGTGGCCGACGGCGTCGCGCACGCCAGGCACGTCGGTCAGGTCGATGTAGATCTCGTCGATGCCGCGGTCCTCGATGACGGGCGCGACCTCGGCGACGGCGGCCTTGAAGAGGCGCGAGTACTTGCGGTAGCTGTCGAAGTCGGCCGGCAGCAGGATGGCGTCGGGCGCGCGCAGGGCCGCCTTCATCAGGCCCATGGCCGAGAACACGCCGAGGTCGCGGGCCGCATAGGTGCTGGTGGTGACGACGCCGCGTCCGGTGTAGTCGCGCAGCTTTGAATAGCGCCAGCTGCCGTCTTCCAGCTGCTGGGGCGCATCGGCGCGCCGGCCGCCGATGACGACGGCCTGGCCCTTGAGCTGCGGATAGCGCAGCAACTCGACGGACGCGTAGAAGGCGTCCATGTCGAGGTGGGCGATCCAGCGCTCCGGTTGGTTCATGGCCCTGATTGTCACTGGGAATAAAGACAGGGGTTGGCAGCATCGGCAGAATGCGCCGAATCTCAAGGGAGAGAGGTCCGATGCGCGTCCTGTTGCTGCTTTTCACCTGCCTCATCGGCCTCTCGCTGGCCGCCTGTGCGGGCGCACCGCTGAACACGCCCAAGAACAGGCCGGCCGTGGCCGAGCCCGTGGCGCGCGAGCCGCAAAGCGCCGTCAGCGAGACCATCGTGGCCCTGAGCTTCTCGGGCGGCGGCCTGCGTGCCGCGGCCTTCTCCTATGGCGTGCTGGAGGGCCTGCGCGACCAGCCCTCGGCCGGCGGCCACAACCTGCTGGACGACGTGGGTTTCATCACCAGCGTGTCCGGTGGCTCCATCACCGCGGCCTACTTCGGCCTGCATGGCACCGAGGGCATGAGAGGCTTTCGCGACAAGGTGCTGATGCGCGACGGCGAGGCCGGCCTGCGCTTCAGCCTGCTCAACCCCAACAACCTGCGCCGTCTGTTCGCCGGCGGCCTGAACGACCGCAGCAACTTCAGCGACTGGCTGGAGCGCGACGTCTTCCAGGGCGCCACTTTCGCTGACATGTTCCGCCATCAGAAGCCGGTCATCTGGATCAATGCGAGCAATGCCCAGTACCGGCTGGCCTTCCCCTTCCATGAGCGGGCCTTCGACGCGATCTGCAGCGACCTGGCCAGCTTCCCGGTTTCGGAGGCCGTCGCGGCGTCCATGGCCGTGCCGCTGTTCTTCGCGCCGGTGGTGCTGGAGAAGTTTCCCGAGTCCTGCCAGAAGCCCATTGCGGCCAGCGTGAGCCGCGTGCCAGGCCCCGAGCGCGACGACCAGCACAGGCTGCGCCTGGCGCTGCTGCGGGCGCTGAAGGACTTCCGCGATACCCAGACGGGCCGCTACATCAAGCTGGTGGATGGCGGCATCACCGACAACCTGGGCCTGGTCAGCATCCTGCAAAGCCGCATCCTGCTGAACACGCCCTATGGACCGATCAGCGAGCATGACGCGGCGAACATGCGGCGCCTGCTCTTCGTCGTGGTCGATGCGGGTCAGGGGCCGAGCGGCGACTTTGGCCGCGAGGTGGCCGGGCCCTCGGGCCTGGACGTGGCAACGGCCGCCGTGGACACCGCGATCGAGAGCACGATGCGCATGAGCTACGCGTACTTCGTCCCCATGGTGCGCAACTGGGAGCGCGACATCGTGACCTGGCGCTGCTCGCTGCCCGATGAGCGCAAAGCCGCGCTGCGGGCCTGGAACCCGGACTGGCGCTGCGAGGACATCAAGTTCGCCGTCACGCAGATCAGCTTCGCCGACCTGCCCGAGGCCGAGGAAGCGGTGCTGAACGCCATCCCCACGCGGCTCAAGCTGCCGGCCGAGCAGATCGATGCACTGATTGCTGCCGGCCGGCGCGCGGTGCAGCGCGACCGGGGCGTGCAGCGCTTCTCGGCGAGCGTGCAGCGCGGCGAATGAGGCGGCGGCAAGCTGCGATTTGCTGACGGGTCATTTCAGCGGAGGGTGAACTCAGGGTTTGCCGCATGTCGGGGTAATTGCCACCTTCAAACGTGGGGGTCATTTCAAGACCGGTCGGGCGTCTGTCCTACTGGAGCGTCCTACAAGCATCCCGGTGTTGGCATGGTTGATGCGTTAGGGATTGCGCGCCGCTCCAACGTACCGTTGCGTCGCGGCGCCTGCGAACACCGACATCCACTGGAGACAAACCCATGATGAAGAAGATGCTTGCCACGGCGGCGATTGCCGGCCTGTCCCCGCTCGCGGCGCACGCCGGCCTGACGATGTTGAACGCGGCCGACGGTTGGCCGCCCGCTGGCAGCTCGGGCCTGGAGACCGTGCAATTCGCTGCGGTGGCCGCGAGTGGGGTCAAGGTCGCCATCGGGGCCCATGCCTACAAGAACAGCGCCTTTCTGCCCAATGACGGCGTGCGCAACTTCTACGCGCAGAGCGGTCTCTATGTGCCGGACGGCAAGAACTACGCGAACTGGAGCTTCGACTTCGCCTACGACATTCGTGGCTGCCAGGGCTGCAAGATCTGGCTGGGCATAGACACCGACAGCAGCGCCGCCGTCAACTACACCGATATCGACCTGCTGAGCTTCGGCCTGCCGACCTTCCTGGGCGAATCGTGGAATCTGGAGATGTCCTTCCTGACCACGCCGGCATTCAACTTCAACCCCTATGCGGCCAGCTCGACGGACTTCCGCCTGTTCGTCACCGATGCGGCCGGCGCCACCCTGGCGACCACCGACATCACGGTCAACGTGCCTGAGCCGGCCTCGATGGCCCTGGTGGGGATTGCACTGGCCGGCCTGGTGGCCGGCCGCCGTCGTCGCGCCTGATCCCTCGCAGGGAACAAGAGCAGAGCGGCCCGCGGGCCGCTTTTTTCATGCGCAACGAAAGGGCCTCACCACAGACCGTGCACCTGCGGCGCGATGCGGCGCTGGTAGAGCTCGGCCAGCGCGGCCATCAGCGGCGCGGGCAAGGCAGCCAGGTCGGCGGCGCTGACGTTCTCGTCCACCTGGGCCGGTGTGCGGCCGCCGGGGATGGCGGTCGTGACGGCCTCGTTCATCAGGATCCAGCGCAGGGCCAGGCGGGCCATGGACACGCCTTCGGGCAGCAGGGCGCGCAGCTCCTCGACGGCGGCCAGGCCCTGCTCGTAGTCGACGCCCGAGAAGGTCTCGCCCTTGTCGAAAGCCTCGCCCTGGCGGTTGAAGCCGCGGTGGTCGTCGGCGCCAAAAGTGCTGTCGCGGGTGAACTTGGCCGTAAGCATGCCGCTGGACAGCGGCAGCCGCGCCAGCACGCCGACCTGGGCCGCGTGGGCCGCCGGCAGGAAGGCTTCGGCGGGCCGCTGGCGGAACAGGTTGTAGATGATCTGCACCGACTGCACACCGGTGAACTTGAGCGCGGCCAGGGCCTCGTCGATGCGCTCGACGCTGACGCCGTAATGGCGCAGCTTGCCCGCGCGCACCAAGTCGTCCAACGCGCCGAAGACCTCGGGCATGGCGTAGACGGCCGAGGGCGGGCAGTGCAGCTGCAGCAGGTCGATGGCCTCGGTCTCGAGGTTCTTCAGGCTGCGCTCGATGAAGGGCTTCAGGTCACGGTAGCCCTCGGCCAGATGCGGGTTCAGGCGCCGGCCGGCCTTGGTCGCCACAACGAAGGCGTCGCCCGGGCGCTCGCGCTTCAGGCGGGCCAGCAGGCGCTCGCTGTGGCCGTCGCCATAGACGTCGGCCGTGTCGAAGAAATTCACGCCGCGGTCCAGGGCGCGGTGCAGGGCCGCCATGGCGGCCGTGTCATCGGTGTCGCCCCAGGTGCCGCCGATGGCCCAGGCGCCGAAGCCGATGGCAGAGACATTCCAGCCGGTGCGGCCGAGGGGGCGGTAGATCATGGGGTGGTCAGCAAAGTGGAAACGAAATGGTATCGCAACCATTTTGGTAGGAAGAAACGGCCCCGAGGGGGCCGTCTCAGAGGGGCGTTTTCGTCAGAGCACTTCGGAGGCGAAGTCAGCCAGCCGTGAGCGCTCGCCGCGGGCCAGCGTCACATGGCCGCTGTGGGCCCAGCCCTTGAAGCGGTCCACCGCAAACGTCAGGCCCGAGCTGCCCTCGGTCAGGTAGGGCGTGTCGATCTGCGCCAGGTTGCCCAGGCAGACGATCTTGGTGCCGGGACCGGCGCGGGTGATCAAGGTCTTCATCTGCTTGGGCGTCAGGTTCTGGGCCTCGTCGATGATGACGAACTTGTTCAGGAAGGTGCGCCCGCGCATGAAGTTCAGGCTCTTGATCTTGATCTTGCTGCGCACCAGGTCGTTGGTGGCCGCACGGCCCCATTCGCCGGCGGAAGAACCGCCCTTGGCCAGCACCTCGAGGTTGTCGTCCAGGGCGCCCATCCAGGGGCCCATCTTTTCTTCCTCGGTCCCGGGCAGGAAGCCGATGTCCTCGCCGACGGGCACGGTGACCCGGGTGACGATGATCTCGCTGTAGCGGCGCTCGTCGAAGACCTGGGCCAGGGCGGCGGCCAGCGTCATCAGCGTCTTGCCGGTGCCGGCGGTGCCGGTCAGCGTGATGAAGTCGCACTCCGGATCCATCAGCAGGTTGAGGGCGAAGTTCTGCTCGCGGTTGCGCGACGTGACGCCCCAGACGGCATGCTTCTGGTTGCCATAGTCCTTCAGCGTGCGCAGCACGGCCGTCTTGCCGGTGATCTCGGTGACCTTGGCGTAGAGCGGCGTCTCGCCGGGGGCTTCCAGGTAGACCAGCTCGTTGATCAGCAGCGTGGGCACGAGGGGGCCGCTGATGCGGTAATAGGTCGTGCCGCCCTGCTGCCAGCTTTCCATGGTCTTGCCATGGCGGTCCCAGAAGTCCGCGGGCAGGGCCTGGACGCCGGTGTAGAGCAGGTCGGAGTCTTCCAGCGTCTTGTCGTTGCGGTAGTCCTCCGCCGGCAGGCCCAGGGCGCGGGCCTTGATGCGCATGTTGATGTCCTTGGACACCAGCACGACTTCGCGGCCCGGGTGGCGGCCCTTCAGCGCCTGGACGACGCCCAGGATCTGGTTGTCGGCCTTGCCCTGGGGCAGGCCCTGAGGCAGCGGAGCGTCGATCAGCTCGGTCTGGAAGAACAGCTTGCCCTCGGCCTCGCGGTGGCCGGTGCCGGCCAGGGGCAGGCCCTTGGCCATCTCGGCGATGCTGCTGCTTTGCAGGCTGGCGGCGAGCTGGTCGAGCTCACGGCTGACCTGGCGCACATTGCGGGCGACCTCGGTCATGCCCTTCTTGTGCCCGTCCAGCTCTTCCAGCGTGATCATCGGCAGGAAGACGTCGTGCTCCTCGAAGCGGAACAGCGACATCGGGTCGTGCATCAGCACATTGGTGTCGAGCACGAAGAGCTTGGCGGCGCCGGCCGGTTTGCGCGTGCGTTTGGGCGCGGCGGCCTTGGCGGGCGCCTTGCTGGCCGATTTGGTGGGCAGGGCAGACCGGGCGGCAGGACCGGAATTCGGGCTGGAAGCAGGGGTGGGGAGGCGCAGCACTTCGGCTGTCGGGGCTGCGGCCGGTATCACCGGGGCAACCGCAGGCGCGACGGGTGGTGTCGCGCGGGGTTTGCTGGGGGTCAGAGTGGCCGAGTAAGCAGTGGCATCGAGGCGGCTGGCGCGTTGTGCAGGAGGCTTAGGCAGTGGCATGTACGGCGTGTCGACGGGAAGTGAACCCCACGCGATCCAGGCTCCAGAAAGCAAAAAGCCGCACAGGATGAGTGCGGCTTTGACGTCTGAGACAAGGATTCGACCCGGGGCATGAGCTGATTATGCACATCCCGCGGGCCTCCGCGATGTCAGCAAACAACGCGTTCTTCACGCGTCAGGGTGGTGCCTCAGGCGGCTTCCTTCTTGAGGCCCTTCACGGCCTTCAGGACTTCGTCGACATGGCCGGCGACCTTGATGCCGCGCCATTCGCCCACCAGGATGCCATTCGGGGCGATCAGGAAGGTCGAGCGTTCGATGCCCTTGACCTTCTTGCCGTACATGATCTTGTTCTTGACCACACCGAACATGTGGCAGAGCTTTTCTTCCGTGTCGGCGATCAGCTCGAAGGGCAATTCCAGGGCTTGCTTGAACTTCTCGTGCGACGCCATGTTGTCGCGCGAAACGCCCAGCACGACTGCGCCAGCCTTCACGAAGTCCTTGTGGCGGTCGCGGAATTGCATCGCCTCGGTGGTACAACCCGGCGTGTTGTCTTTCGGGTAGAAATACAGAACGACCGACTTGCCCAGGAAGGCATTGGCAGTGAACTTCACGCCGCCGGTGGCTTGAGCCTCAATTTCCGGCAGGGGTTTGTTGAGCGCAGGCGTCATTGGGGAGTGCAGCAGAAGCGTTGTGCTCACGGGGTCCCCGGTTCGTGATTGCGACTGTGAAGCCTTTCACAGAAACATTCCACGCGGGCGCCCGCAAGCAATAGCCCGTGATTATAAAGCCTCGCCCCGACCTCCCGGTCGGTCCGGTCATCCCTCGATGAGCAATGCTGCCAGAACGTTGCGACCTTCACTGGCAAGCACGTTGTAAGTACGGCAAGCGGCTGCGTTGTCCATCACCTCGAAACCGATGCGCGCTTCGACCAGCCCACGCCACAGCGCAGGGCTGGGAAAGCGCAGCCGGGCGCCGCTGCCGAAGACGACCAGCTCGGGATTCAGGGCCCGGATCGCTTCGAAATGCGCAGCTTCAAGTTCCTCGAAGCGCGAAGGCGCCCACGCGACGACGTCACCCTTCCAGGGGACGAGGACGCTGGCCGTGTGCGGCCGGCCATTGACCCAGACGCCCTGGGCGTCATGGCGGGAAATGCTGTTGCCGCCTTGCGGCTCGTCGAGCTGGAACTTCATCGGAAAACAGGCGGTATCGCCCAGGAAAGCCGGGCGCGAGTGTCCCTCAAGTCGGCGGGGCGCATGCCCGGGCCTTGCTTAAACTCCAAGATCCCTGTTTTTGCACTGCAGCAACGCTGCGCCGGAGCCCGTTTTGAAGCCCATCGCCAAGTCCAGCAAGCTCGCCAGCGTCAGCTATGACATCCGCGGCCCCGTGCTGGACAAGGCGCGCCAGATGGAGGAAGAGGGCCAGAAGATCATCAAGCTGAACATCGGCAACATCGCCGCCTTCGGCCTGGAGCCGCCCGACGAGATCGTGCAGGACATGATCCGCAACCTGCCCAGCCAGGTGGCCGCCGGCTATACCGACAGCAAGGGCCTGTTCGCGCCGCGCAAGGCGGTGGTGCACTACACGCAGGAGAAGAACATCGCCGGCGTCGGCATCGACGATGTCTACCTGGGCAATGGCGCCTCCGAGCTCATCGCGATGAGCCTGAACGCGCTCTTGAACAACGGCGACGAGGTGCTGATCCCGGCGCCCGACTATCCGTTGTGGACGGCCGTGACCGGCCTGTCGGGCGGCACGCCGGTGCACTACATGTGCGACGAACAGGCCGGCTGGGCGCCCGACATCGCCGACATCCGCGCCAAGGTCACGCCGAACACGCGCGCCATCGTCGTGATCAACCCGAACAACCCCACCGGCACGCTGTATCCGAAGGAAGTGCTGCTGGAGATCATCGAGGTGGCGCGCCAGCACCAGCTGGTGGTGATGGTCGACGAGATCTACGACAAGACGCTCTACGACGGCGAGACGCACGTCAGCATGGCCAGCCTGGCCGACGACGTGCTCTTCGTCACCTTCAACGGCCTGTCCAAGAACTACCGCGCCTGCGGCTACCGCGCCGGCTGGATGGTCGTCAGCGGCGAGAAGCGCCACGCCCGCGACTACATCGAGGGCCTGAACATGCTGGCCTCGCTGCGGCTGTGCTCCAACACGCCGGGTCAATTGGCGATCCAGACGGCCCTGGGCGGCTACCAGAGCATCAAGGACCTGGTCGCCCCGACCGGCCGACTGGCTCGCCAGCGCGACCTGGCCTACGAGCTGCTGACGCAGATCCCGGGGGTCACCGTCGTCAAACCGAAGGCCGCGCTCTATATGTTTCCGCGCCTGGACCCCAGGATGTACCCCATCGCCGACGACCAGCAATTCGCCTACGAGCTGCTGGCCGAGGAGAAGGTGCTGATCGTCCAGGGCACCGGCTTCAACTGGCCCCAGCACGATCACTTCCGCCTCGTCTTCCTGCCCAATGTGGACGATCTGCGCGAAGCCATCGGCCGCATCGAACGTTTCCTGGCGGGTTACCGTCGTCGCCACACAAGCTGAAAACCTTGCGGGACTGACCGCCCGAGCGAAGCGAGTAGCTCTGTCCCCAACTGACTGAGAACTGATATGAAAGCCATCCAAGTCGGCCTGATCGGCCTCGGCACCGTCGGTGCCGGTACTTTCCATGTCCTGCAGCGCAACCAGGCCGAGATTCGCGGCCGTGCCGGCCGGGGCATCGAGATTGCGATGGTGTCCGCCCGCAATGCCGAGCGCGCCAAGGCCTACCAGGCCATCGTCGGTGACGGCGTGCCCTGCGTCGGCGACGCCCAGCTGCTGGTCAACAACCCCGACATCGACATCGTCGTCGAGCTGATCGGCGGCATCGAGCCGGCGCGCAGCCTGGTGCTGCAGGCGATTGCCAACGGCAAGCATGTGGTCACCGCCAACAAGGCGCTGCTGGCCCTGCATGGCACCGAGATCTTCGAAGCCGCCCGCGAGAAGGGCGTCGTTGTTGCCTTCGAGGCCGCCGTGGCCGGCGGCATCCCCATCATCAAGGCGCTGCGCGAAGGCCTGACGGCCAACCGCATCGAGTGGATCGCCGGCATCATCAACGGCACCACCAACTTCATCCTGTCGGAGATGCGCGGCAAGGGCCTGGACTTCGCCACCGTGCTGAAGGAAGCCCAGCGCCTGGGCTATGCCGAGAGCGATCCCACCTTCGACATCGAAGGCGTGGACGCGGCCCACAAGCTGACCATCATGAGCGCCATCGCCTACGGTGTGCCGGTGCAGTTCGGCAAGGCCCATGTGGAAGGCATCTCCAGCCTGCAGGCCACCGACATCAAGTACGCCGAGCAGCTGGGCTACCGCATCAAGCTGCTGGGCATCACGCGCCGCCGTGACAATGGCATCGAGTTGCGTGTGCATCCGACGCTGATCCCCGCCAGCCGCCTGATCGCCAATGTCGAGGGCGCGATGAACGCCGTCGTCGTGCAGGCCGATGCCGTCGGCACGACGCTCTACTACGGCAAGGGTGCCGGTGCCGAGCCCACCGCCTCGGCTGTCGTCGCCGACCTGGTCGACGTGACCCGCCTGCACACCGCCGACCCCGACCACCGCGTGCCCCATCTGGCCTTCCAGCCCGATGCGATGAGCAACACGCCCATCCTCGAGATGGCCGAAGTGCACACCGCCTTCTACCTGCGCCTCGTCGTGGCCGACCAGCCCGGCGTGCTGTCGCGCATCACCACCATCCTGGCCGAGCACGACATCTCCATCGACGCCGTGCTGCAGCGCGAATCCGGCGAAGGCGAGCGCCAGACCGACCTCATCATCCTGACCCACGACACCGTCGAGGGCCGCATGAACGAGGCCCTGGCCAAGATGCAGGGCCTGCCCACGGTCCTGGCGCCTATCGTGCGCATCCGCAAGGAAGAACTGGCCTGAAATGAAGCCCCTCGTCCAGCCGCACACCGCTGAACGCGGTGCGTCTGACCGGTCCCCCGAGGGGACGGCGATGCTTGCCGGATCGACCGGCAAGCACATCGCCAGCGCGGGCCGGCTAGGGAGCGGCCCGGCGCTCGGCCCGCAAATGCATGGAATGCGGGTGAAGTGAATATGGAATCGACGACATGAAGTACATCAGCACCCGCGGTGATCAGACCGAGCGCGGCTTCTCCGACATCCTGCTCGAAGGCCTGGCGCCCGACGGCGGCCTCTACCTGCCCAAGACCTACCCGCGCGTCGATGCGGCCCTGCTCGCGCGCTGGCGTGGCCTGGCCTATGCCGACCTGGCCTTCGAGATCCTGTCGCTGTATATCGACGACATCCCGGCCGATGACCTGCGCGCCATCACACGCAAGGTCTACACGGCCGAAGTTTTCGGCACCGAACAGATCACGCCGCTGACCTGGCTGGGCGATCACATCGCGCTGCAAGGCCTGTCCAACGGCCCGACGCTGGCTTTCAAGGACATGGCCATGCAGCTGCTCGGCGCCCTGTTCGAGTACGAACTCGGCCGCCGCGGCGAGACGCTGAACATCCTGGGCGCCACCTCGGGCGACACCGGCAGCGCCGCCGAATACGCGATGCGCGGCAAGAAGGGCGTCTGCGTCTTCATGCTCAGCCCCAACGGCCGCATGAGCCCCTTCCAGCAGGCCCAGATGTTCAGCCTGCAGGACGCCAACATCCACAACATCGCCATCGACGGCGTGTTCGACGACTGCCAGGACATCGTCAAGGCCGTGTCCAACGACCTGGCCTTCAAGCGCGAGCACCGCATCGGCACGGTCAACTCCATCAACTGGGCGCGGCTGCTGGCCCAGGTCGTCTACTACTTCGCCGGCTATTTCCAGGCCACCAAGAGCAACGCCGAGAAGGTCAGCTTCACGGTGCCCAGCGGCAACTTCGGCAATGTCTGCGCCGGCCATGTCGCGCGCCAGATGGGCCTGCCCATCGCCAGGCTGGTCGTCGCCACCAACGAGAACGACGTGCTGGACGAGTTCTTCCGCACCGGCGCCTACCGCCCGCGCGGCACGGCCGACACCCACGAGACGTCCAGCCCCTCCATGGACATCTCCAAGGCCAGCAATTTCGAGCGCTTCATTTTCGACCTGCTGGGCCGCGATGGCACCCTGGTCAAGCAGCACTTCGGTGCCGGCCAGTTCGAGCTGGGCGCCGGCGAGCATGCCGACATCGCCGGCTTCGGCTTCATCTCCGGCCGCAGCACCCATGCCGATCGCGTCGCCACCATCCGCCGCTGCCATGCGGAGCATGGCGTCGTCATCGACCCGCACACGGCCGACGGCCTCAAGGTGGCGCTGGAGAAGCGCGACCCGGCCGTGACCATGCTGGTGCTGGAAACGGCCCTGCCGGCCAAGTTCGCGGCGACCATCGTCGAAGCCCTGGGCACCGAACCGCCGCGGCCGGCGAACCTGGAAGGTATCGAGACTCTGCCGAAGCGCGTGAAGGTCATGCCGGCCGATGTGGGCCAGGTGAAGGCCTACATTCACGCCCATGTCTGACGCCCCCCGCAAGCCACTGACCCCTCTCGACGACGCGCTGGCCGCGCTGCTGGCGCAGGTCCGGCCGCTGGTTGAACGCGAGACGCTGGCCACCAGCGCCGCGGTCGGCCGCGTGCTGGCGGCGGACCTGATCTCGCCGGTCGACGTGCCGCCGGCCGACAACTCGGCCATGGACGGCTACGCGCTGCGTGCCGCCGATGCCGGCCAGCCGCTGCCGGTCACGCAGCGCATCCCCGCCGGCAGCGTGCCCGCGCCGCTGCCGCCGGGCGAGGCCGCACGCATCTTCACCGGCGCGCATGTGCCGCCGGGTGCCGACACCGTCGTCATGCAGGAGTTCACCGAGCTGGTGGGTGACCAGGTCAGCGTGACCCAGCCCCTCACCGCCGGCGCCAATGTGCGCGTGCGTGGCGAGGATGTGCGCGCCGGTGCCGTCGTGCTGCCGGCCGGCACGCGGCTGGATGCCGTGGCCGTCGGCTTGGCTGCGACCGCCGGCGCCGCAGAACTGACGGTGACCCGCCGCCCGCGCGTGGCCCTGTTCTCGACCGGCGACGAACTCGTCATGCCCGGCAAGCCCCTGCCGCCGGGCGCCATCTACAACAGCAACCGTTTCACGCTGCGGGCCCTGCTCGAAGGCCTGGGCTGCGAGGTCATCGACCTGGGCATCGTGCCCGACAAGCTCGACGCGACCCGCGCTGCCCTGCGCGAAGCCGCGTCCAGGGCCGACGTCATCCTGACCTCGGGCGGCGTCTCTGTCGGCGAGGAAGACCACCTGCGCCCGGCCGTGCAGGCCGAGGGTCAGCTCGACCTCTGGGCCATCGCGATCAAGCCCGGCAAGCCCTTCGCGTATGGCCGTGTCGGTGCGGCCCACTTCATCGGCCTGCCCGGCAACCCGGTGTCCAGCCTCGTGACCTTCCTGGTGCTGGTGCGGCCCTTTTTGCTGAAGCTGCAGGGTGCCGCGCGCACCACGCCGCGCGGCTACCGGCTGGCGGCGGGCTTCGACTGGCCCAAGCCCGACAAGCGCCGCGAGTTCCTGCGCGTGCGCCTGGACGAGGAGAGTGGGCTGGCACTCTTCGGCAACCAGAGCAGCGGCGTGCTGACCTCGGCCTTCTGGGCCGACGGCCTGCTGGACAACCCCGCCGGCCAGGCCTTCAAGGCGGGTGACGCGGTCCGCTTCATCCCCTTCGCCGAGCTGCTGTCGTGATCACGGTGAAGCTGCGGTTCTTCGCCTCGCTGCGCGAGAAGCTGGGCGAGGGCGAGGCGCTGGTGCTGCCTGAGGGCGCCACGGTCGCTGCGGCGCGCGAGGCGCTGATGGCGCGTGGCGGTGCCCATGCCGAGGCGCTGGCCCGTGGCCGTGCCGTACGGGCGGCGCTGAACCAGAAGATGTGCGCCGAATCCGCTTCGCTGTCGGATGGCGACGAGCTGGCCTTCTTTCCTCCCGTGACGGGCGGCTGACATGCAGGGCCTGCATCTGACGGCCGACTTGCACGGTGTCGATCCGACGCTGGCGGCCATGCTCGACGCCGATGCGCTCGCGACGCTGTGCCGCGATGCAGTCGCGAAGTCGGGGCTGACCGGTGTGGCCGAACTCTTCCACCGCTTTGCGCCCAAAGACGAGCAGAGCGGCATCACCGGCGTCGTGCTGCTGGCCGAGTCGCATCTGGCCGTCCACACCTGGCCCGAGTTGGGCGGCGTGACGCTGGACGTCTACGTCTGCAACTACGGCGCCGACAACGGCGCCAAGGCCGAAGCCCTGCTCGATGCCTTGCTGAAGGCCTTTGCGCCGCGCGAGGCCGAGGTTCAGAGGCTGAGCCGCGCCGCCGCCTCGATACCGGCCGTGTAGGCCTCCTCGAACACCGAATACCCCGCCAGGTCGCTGTGCGCGAAGACGACGCGGCCGCGCTGGGCATTCAGTGCGGCCAGTTCGGCCGAGCCGCGCAGGCCCGGCGTGGGGATGCTCATCGCATGGCCGAAGCGGCACAGGTCGATGCGCTGCAGCTTGTCCGGCAGGTCGGGATGGGTCTGGGCCAGTTCCTGCGTGACGAACTGCGCCCAGTGCTGCCAGGGCTGCTTCAGCAGTTCGCCGCGCTGGCTGGCGGGCAGGGCGAAATAGGCGGTCAGCAGCGGCGCTCGCGGCGTCGGGTCGCGCGACTGGTGGCGCGCGTCGACATAGCCCAGGGCCGAGGTGCCGTAGCGCACGTTGTCCCACGACGGTGGCGCGCCGGGCCGTTGCAGCAGGGCCTCGCGCAGCGAGAGATTGGCCGTCAGCCAGGGGGCATGGGGCTGTTTCAGCGAGCGCAGCGCATCGGGTGGGGCGGCCAGCAGCCGGGTCGACACGAACAGCGGCGTGGCCATGACGACGCTGCGCGCGGCCCAGCGCTCGGGGGCGTTGGCCCCCTCGTTCCAGGCCAGCAGCTCGACGCCCTGGCGCTGCTCGGTCACGCGCAGCACGGTGCGGCCGAGGTGGATGCGTTCGCGCAGCGGCGCGGCGATCTGCGCGCTGAGCCAGCCATTGCCCTCGGCCCAGGTCAGCACCGGCTCGCGTTCGCCGGCCTCGTCGCCTGGCGCATGGAAGCCGTGGCGGCTGGCGAAATAGTGCAGGCCGGCCCAGGCGGAAACCGTCTCGGCACCGGCGCCGAAGTCGTCGCGGCAGCAGTAGTCGAGGTACCAGCGCAGGCGGGTGTCGTTCAGGCCGGCGGCGTCCAGCCAGGCGGCGAAGTTCTGCGCGTCCAGCGCGGCGTGGCCGGGCGTCCAGCGGGCGCGATGGCTGGGCATGGCGAAGCCGAGTTCGCGCTGGACCTGGGCGACGAGGGCTGAGAAGCGCTGGTATTGAGCGACTGTGGCCGCGCCCTCCGGCGGCGGCAGCAGGCCGTCACGCCATTCGCCGTCGATGAAGAGGCGCTCCTGGGGGCTGTGGCAGAGGTGCTTTTCGTCCCAGACCGTGCGGCCCAGGTGCTCGCGGGCCAGGCCGAGGTCGTGCAGCAGCTCGTTGACCTCGCGCGCCTCGGCACCCGGGATGGGCAGATAGTGGGCGCCGAGCGGGCAGGGCGAGCCGGCCAGGCTGTGGCCGCGGCTGTTGCCGCCGGCCTGGTCTTCCAGGTCGAGCAGGGCGAAGTCGTCGATGCCACGCCTGGCCAGGGCCCGCGCACAGGCCAAGCCGGCCACACCCGCGCCGACGATGAGGACGCCGGTCTTTTTCAGCGGCCCGTCGGCCTTCGGGAGTTCAGCGCGCAGCCGGTGGCCGCGTTCAGCATGAGTGCCGACCCAACCGCCCTGCAGGGCCGGCGCTTCCGGCGTGCAGCCGCTGGCCAGCAGGCCGAGCAAGACCGTCCGGCGGGAAGGGCCGGAAGGGGCGGCGGGAGAGAAGGAAGAGCTGGACGGGCGCAAGGGCGGCAGGGTAGCAGCCTGTGCCGCCCGGGGCCGTCAGCTCGCGGGGAGCTGCTCTTCCTTGCCGTCGCTGTTCGAGCGCCATTCGCGCAATTCTTCAGCCAGCACCGGATGGTGGTCGGCCGCGGCGCGCAGCATCAGCGCCTCGACGTTGGATTCGGTCACATGCTCGTGGCCGACACCGTGGACGAGGTTGTCGTAGATGCTGTCGAGGTCCCCGGCATCGGTGCCGGGCGGTGTGCTGGGCACATGGACCTGGGCCAGGGCTTCTGGCATCAAATGGGCAGTCTGCATGGGTGGCTCCTGCGCCGGCGTCTTCTGCCAGCAAAGCCATCTTGCAGCAAAAGGGCCGGCTAGTGAACCCGTCCCCACTCGGTTTCAAACTCTTGCACCAGCACCTGGTTGCTGAGGCGGTTCACCTCGGCGGGCACGCGCGCCATGTCAGGCGGGAAGTCCAGCAGGGCCGGAAGGCTTTGCGGGCTCAGGAAGCGCAGCCCGGGCGGGAAGGCGGCGGGCGGGCGGAAGGGGCGGCGCGAGGCCATCACGAAGCCCCATTCGCCAAAGCTCGGCACATGGGCGTGATAGGGCGTGGCAGTCAGGCCGACGGATTCGATTGTCGTCACGACGGTCCAGAAACTGCGCCGCGCGATCAGCGGTGAGGTGGTCTGCACGACGGCGAAGCCGGCGGCGCTGAGGTGCTGGTCGACCAGTTCGTAGAAGCTGGCCGTGTAGAGCTTGCCCAGCGCGAAGTTGGACGGGTCGGGGAAGTCGATGACGATGACGTCGAAGACCTCGGTCTGCCGCTCCAGCCAGCCGAAGGCGTCGGCGTTGACGATGCGCAGCTTGGGCGACTGCAGCGCATGGCTGTTCAGCGCCGCCAGCTTGGGCGTGGACTTGAACAGCGCCGTCATCTGCGGGTCCAGCTCGACCAGGGTGACCTGCTCGACGCTTGGGTACTTCAGCACCTCGCGCACGGCCATGCCGTCGCCGCCGCCCAGCACCAGCACGCGCTTCGGAGCCCCCATGGCCGCCATGGCCGGGTGCACCAGGGCCTCGTGGTATCGGTACTCGTCGCGCGAATGGAACTGCAGATTGCCGTTCAGGAACAGCCGCGTGCCGCCGCCGCCGTCGGTGACGACGATGCGCTGGTAGGCGCTGCTCTGCTTGAAGACGATGTGCTCGCCATAGAAGCGCTCCTCGGACCAGCGCGTCAGCGCATCGGCGCCCAAAAGGGCCGCCAGCAGCACCACGGCCGACAGGACGCAGGCCCAGGCCATGCCGGCGCGCGCGCGCAGCTCGGCGCGGAAGATCCACAGCGCCCAGATGGCCACCGCCACGTTCAGCAGGCCGAAGGCGATGCCGGTGCGCACCAGGCCGAGCTGGGGCACCAGCACCAGAGGGAAGGCCAGGGCGACGAGCAGGGCGCCGAGGTAGTCGAAGGTCAGCACCTGCGACACCAGGTCCTTGAGGCCATAGCGGGCGCTGAAGTGGCGCTTCAGGATGCGCATGACCAGCGGGATCTCCAGCCCGACGAGGGCGCCCACCAGCAGCACCAGCGCATAGAGCAGGATGCGGAAGACGGTGCCTTCGCCCGGCGGCAGCAGGCTGTGCACGGCGAAGAGGCCGGCCGGCATCAGCCCGCCGATGACGCCGACGAGCAGCTCCACCTGCAGGAACACGCCCACCAACTGGCGCTCGACGAAGCGCGACAGCCAGGAGCCCAGGCCCATGGCGAACAGATAGACGCCGATGACGGTGGAGAACTGCAGCACCGAGTCGCCGAGCAGATAGCTGGCCAGCGCACCGGCCGCCAGCTCGTAGACCAGGCCGCAGGCGGCGATGACGAAGACGCTGGCGAGCAGCAGCAGCTCGGCCAGGGAGGCGCGCGAGCGCGGCTGTTCCGTCACGGTTTGGCGGGAGCCAGCAGCACCGAGAAGGCCAGGCGCTTGCCGTCGGGGCTGGCGGCGATGTTGCGGATGGCGCCATTCAGCTCGGGCAGTTCCGAGAAGGGCTTGAACTCGCCACCGGCCTTGCCGTCCCAGCGCAGCAGCAGATGGCCGCGCGCCATCAGCATCGAGCCGTCGGGCAGCCAGACGAAATACTGGCTGCGGTTGGATTCCTTCTCGCCTTCGGGCAGAGGCGGCGTCTCGACCAGCACTTGGGGCTTGGCATCGCCCGGGCCCATGGCCGCGATGACCCAGCGCTTGGAGTCGGTCTGGTCGACGAAGGTCGCACGCCTGCCATCCGGCGCGCGGCCCAGCGAGCGGCCGGGCTTGCTGGTCAGCAGGGTCTGCTGGCCGGTGGTGCGGCTGATGACCACCACGCGGTGGTCGTTGCGCTGCGGCACGTCATCGACGAGGAAGGCGGCGATGAGGTCGGGCGTGATCCAGGCGTGATAGCCGATGCGCTTGACGGGCACCACGGGCGCGACGGGCTTGCCGTCCCAGCCGAACAGCCACACCGAGGGCTCGTTCATCTCGATGCCATAGGCGGGGTCGGCGGTGATGACGCGGATGGCCGAGAAGCCGCTGCCGTCGGCCAGCGGCGTCGGCGAATAGAGGTTCTCGGTCGTGCTCGTGACGGCCGCTGTCGTGCCCTTGGCGAGGTCGTGGCGGTAGATGTTGTTGGAGCCCGAGCGGCCCGAGGTGTAGACGACGGCCGAGCCGTCGTGCGTGAAGGCAGGCTGGAAGTTGTTGCCCTTGCCCGGCGTGATGTTGCGGACATCGCTGACCTTGCCGGCCTTGAGGTCCAGCTGGGCGACGAAGACGGCGACGTCGGGCGGTGCATCGGCGGCGCTGGCGGCCCCCGAGAAGGCGAGGAACAGGGCCGTGGCGAGGTGTCGGACGTTGAGGGTCATGGCAGGCCAATGCAGTCGTTCAGCGGGCCGCGAGTGTCGCCCATCACCGCGCTAGAACGACACCGGCTGCGGCAGGGCCTTGCTCCAGTAGAAGATGTCCCAGCCGGCGCGCAGGCCGCCGGTGGTGAAGGGATCGGTGGCGATCAGGGCCTCGACGGCGGCCTTGTCCGGCGCGCGCACCACCCACAAGCCGCCCACCGGTGTCGCCTCGGGAGACTCGCGCAGCGAGCCGATGGCGCGGATCATCTCGGCGTTGGCCGCCGCCCAATCCAGATGGGCCTGCAGCAGCTGGCGGCGCAGTTCCCCCGCGCCGGGCTTGTCGTGGAAGCGGATGGCGAACAGCGTCCAGTCCTCGTGGGCGTTGGTGGTCAGCCTGGCGAAGTCGTGTGTGGTCATGGCGAACGGGTCAGCGTGACGCAGCGGGCAGTGGCGCCGCGGGTGGGTGCTTCGTCCAGCGCGACAACAGCGTTGTCTGTCGCAGTACGAGATGGCCGAGCAGCGGCACTTTGGCGTCGACCTGCAGCTCGCTGCTTTCCGGCAGGGCCGGCTGCGCCGCCTCAGGCAGGCCGAAACGGACCTGGTAGCGCATGGCGGGCTGCAAGCTCGAGAGATCGATGTCGTAATTGACGGCAATGAGGTCGCCAGACGCCGCATCGACGAGGATGCTGCCGCTGAAAACTGTCTTCCTGCGTCCCACGGTGCCGCCGACCTTGAAGGCTTGGGCGGTGCGGCCTGCGAGCGCCTGCGGCGGCCCCTCGCGTTCGACGGACGTGGCCTCCAGCAGCACGGCGTCGGGCCGGTCTGCCGCGTTGAGCGGCGCTGGCAGCGCCCGCTGGGCGAGTTGGCCCAGCTCGGCGTCGCCCTCGGCCGTGACCTGGCGCTGCGGTGTAGTGCCGTTCCAGCCGCTGACCGTGGCCACCGCGGTACCGTTGCGCCTGGGCTTGCCCTCCTCATCGGCCACGGTGTGGCTGCGCACGGTCTGCGCCACCCAGCCGCGGGTGGCGGCGGCGCGGGCCTGGGCCTTCACCCACAAGGGGTCGGTCGCATCGGCGCGGGCGGCCGTGGCCAGGGCTGCGAGCCCGGCCAGGACGACGTGAACGACGACCTTCACGGCGTGCCCATCGCCTCTCTCCAGCGCATGGCGTCATGGATGCGGCTGCGGGTGCTGGGGTGGTGGAAGAAGATGAACTCCTCGATGGGACCGGGGCTGGCCTTGCGGTACTCGACCAGCTTCAGCTGGGCCTCGGCAAAGCCATGCGGCTCGCGCGTCAGGTTGAGGCTGAACTTGTCGGCCTCGGCCTCCTGGATGCGCGTGATGCTGTGGTTGATGGGCGTGGCCAGCGTGAAGAAGACCGTGAACACCGCCACCAGCAAGGGCAGGCCGGCCACGTCGTCGATGCGGCTGACGCCGGTGACGGCGCCAAAGCGCGTGTGCAGGCGCTTCATGGCCCAGGCCACGAAGGCGAAGCCGACGAAGATCAGCGGCGTCAGCTGGGCGATGGTCTTGGCCATGTGGTTCATCACATAGTGGCCCAGCTCATGGCCCATGACGGCGCGGATCTCCGGCTCGGAGGTGCGGCGCAGCAGGTTGTCGTTCAGGCGCACCGCGGCCGAGCCCAGCATGCCGGACACATTGGCGCTGATGCGCGTCGTCTGGCGCGAGGCATCGAAGACATAGACGTCGTCCACCGGCACGCCGTTGGCATGGGCCATCTGCAGCACCGAGGCCTTGACGGGCCCGTCCTCGACGGGCTTGTAGGTGTTGAACAGCGGCTGGATCAGCACCGGCGAGATGGCGATCAGCACGATGAGGGCCAGCATGCCGCCGGCCGTGCCCCAGATCCACCAGCGTTCGCCGGCGCGGCGGATGACGGCATACAGGCCGGCGACGACGATGGCCATCAGCACCATGTCGACGGCCTGGGCGATGGCCAGCTCGCCCAGCCAGGCGACGAAGGTCTGGGTCGACATGTCATAGGCCTGCTCGCGCCACCAGCCGCTGTAGACGGCCAGCGGCAGGGTCAGCACGGCCGACGCCAGCACGAAGGCGGCGCCGAACAGCGCATCGCGGCGCAGCGGGCCACGGCCGACGCGCTGGCACCAGTCGCGCAGCCGCGCCGCGCGCCGGCCCGTCATCAGCACGACGGCGACGAAGAGGCTGGCCAGCAGCTCCCACAGGATGAGCCAGTAGCCGCCGGTGTAGTAGGCATCGGACTTGGCGACGACTTCGGCCGGCAGGCGGTCCAGATAGGCTTGCGTCGCGGCCTCGGCATTGCGGGGCAGGGCGGCGCGCCAGGCGTCATCGACGGGGCGGACCTTGAAGCCCGAGGCCTGGGCGGTGGCGTCGGCTTTCTGGACCTGGGCCGCGTCGTCGGCGGCATGGACCAGCGTGAGGCTGAGCGCCAGGGTGGCTGCGGTCAACCATCGTTTCATCGTGCTCTCCGGGAGTTGAAGCGGCGCGATTGTGGTGACGCGCGCCGCGGCGGGAGCGCGGATTCGATGAACTGCATGCTGCATGGCACGGGCGGCAGCAGCGCCCGATGAATGAAGCCGGCCTCAGCCGTGGATGGCCGCGGCGACGATGTTGCCGATGGAGATGCACATCGCCCCGACCACGATGGCCAGGGCCAGGTTCTTGTTCTCCACCAGCTCCTCCCACAGTTTGTAGGGGGTGATCTTGTCCACGATGATGAAGCACACCCAGAAGATGACGACGCCGATGACGGCATACATCGTCGTGCCGAGGATGACTTCGGGTTTGAGCCAGTCGAGGGTCATGATGTCGTTCTCCTATTTGTGGCCGCCGCCACCACTGCTGTAGCCGCCATAGCTGCTGCCGCCGCTGCCGATGTAGCCGCTGCCGCGCGAGCTGCTGCGGCACTGCCGGTATTCATTGCTGTTCTCGCCGAAGCTGTTCTTGTACTGCTGGCAGTCGTCGCTGGAGCAGGCGCGCATCAACGTGCCCAGGATCACCAGCAGGAACAGGCCGACGACGAGGTAGACCAGCAGCTTGCCACCGCTGTTCTTGAAGGCCGAGGCGTCGCGCGCGAACTGGGCCGTCGTGTCGCGCAGGTTGAAGGCCTTTTGCACGGCCTCGGCCGCGATGGGGCTGCCGCCGCTCCAGGTGATCTCCGGGCCCTGCTGCTCGCGGCTGAGCAGATGCTGGCCGTCGCGCGTGATGTAGTCGGTGACCTGGACGCGGTCCTCCAGCCTCACCGGCCAGTAGAACTCGCCCAGCACATGGGTGGTCTTGGCGCCGTAGACCCAGCGCTGCGTGTAGTCGCGCCCCTGCCAGCTGACGCCGCCGCGGCTTTGCGTGGGCGCGCCGGTCAGCGTGCGCACCAGGCTCCAGCCCTCGCGGGTGTCGACAAGGAAGGCAAAGCCCGCCAGCTGGTTGAAGAGCAGGTATTCGCGCCAGAAGCTCTGCTCGTCCTCGGCATCCTCGGGGATGTCGCAGCGCTCCTGGTAGCCGACGACGGTCCAGGCCTGGGGCTTGCCGTCGACGCCCAGGGTGCCGGTGCGGCCCAGCGGGATCAGCGGCGGCAGGCCGCGGTTCTGTGGCGTGAAGCCCAGGGCCTTGGCGTCACCTTCCGGCAGATCGACCACCGCATTGCACTGGGCGCAGACCATGCTCTTGGTCTGCGCCAGCTTGGGTTCCAGCGGCGCGCCGCAGCTCGGGCAGCCGATGCTGCGGCCCTTGAACTTCGCCTCGGCGACGGACTCGCCCTCGGCCGTCTGGCGCAGGCCCTGCAAGTCCATGTCGGCCAGGGCCACGCTGCGGCCGACCGACCAGATCGGCGCGGAGCCGTCGCGGTACTCCAGGCTGCCGACTTCGCCTTGCGCATTGCGCAGCTCGACGACACGGCCGGCCTTGGGCGGGCGCGGCAGCTCGCCCTCGGCGGCACGCAGGGCAGCCTCGACGATGGCGGCGACCTGCCAGCGCTGGCCGGCCAGCGTCAGCGGCTGGCCGAGGATGGGCGCCTCGGGTGGCGTCTCGGCCAGCGGCGCTTCCAGGCTGACGACGAACTGGCCGTTGTCCTCGCTGAGCCAGGCCGTGCGCGGCGTGTCGGCGCCGGCGTCGAACAGCAGATGCCATTCGTTCCAGTTGCCGAGCTCGGAGCCGCGCTGCACACGGCCGACGACCGTGAAGCTGCGGCCCATCCAGCGGCCGCTCGAGCCGAGCTGCAGCGGGGAATAGTCTTCGAAGATCTCGGCGCTCTGGCCGATCTGGCTCAGCGTCTCGCCATCACGAAGCAGCGTGCTGCGGCAGAAGCCGCACACGGCGCTGGCCGAGGCCGCACTGGCGAACTCGACCGGCGCGCCGCAGTTGGGGCACGCCGCGCGCCAGCGCCGCTGGGCGGCTGGCGCCTGTTCAGCCAAGCTTCTTCAGGAGGTCGGCCTTCTTGGCGGCGAATTCCTCGTCGGTCAGGATGCCCTTGGCCTTGAGGTCGCCGAGCTTTTCCAGCAGCGAGACGATGTCTTCGGGCTTGCTGGCCGCCGGAGCGGGCGCGGCCGTGCCGACACCGGCCAGGCCCTGGCCCAGGGTCTGGGCCAGCGTCTGGCCCAGCGCCACGCCGGCGCCCAGGCCGATGGCTTCGCCGGCGATGCCGCTGCCGCCACCACCGCCACCCTTGGCCATTTCCGGCAGGGCCTGCGCGGCCTGGTACTGCATGAACTGGCCCATGTTCTGGCCGATGATGCCCATGCCGATGCGCTGGTCGAGGATCTTCTGCAGTTCCTCGGGCAGGGACACGTTCTGCATCGTGACCGAGATCAGCTCCAGGCCGATGGCCGCGAAGGACTCGGCGGTGGCGTTCTTCAGCGCGGCGGCGAACTCGACCTGGTTGGCGGCCAGGTCCAGGAAGGGCGTGCCGCTGCTGGCGACGGCGTCGCTGATGTGCTGCAGCATCAGGCCACGGAGCTGGCCGTCCAGGTCCTGCACCGTGTAGCGCTCGCGCGTGCCGGAGATCTGGGTGTGGAAGGCCTTGGGATCCTGGATGCGGTAGGCGTAGTTGCCGAAGGCGCGCAGGCGCACGGCGCCGAAGTCCTTGTCGCGGATGGCGACCGGCTGGCTGGTGCCCCAGCGCTGGTCGATCTGCTGGCGGGTGCTGAAGAAATAGACGTCGCTCTTGAAGGGCGACTCGAAGAGCTTGTCCCAGTTCTTCAGATAGGTCAGCACCGGCAGGGTCTGGGTCGTCAGCTTGTGGGTGCCGGGGCCGAAGACGTCGGCCACCTGGCCTTCGTTGACGAAGACGGCGACCTGGGATTCGCGCACGACAAGCTGGCCGCCGTTCTGGATTTCCATGCCCGACATCGGGAAGCGGTAGGCCAGCGTGCCGTCGCCGTCCTCGGTCCACTGGATGACGTCTATGAACTGTTTCTTGATGAAATCCATCAGGGCCATGTTGGTTCCTGGGTGCGTTGCAAAAGAAATGGGCTCAAGTATCCGGCGCCGCACGGACGCTTCGACGTCCAAACAGGTGAATCTCACCGCGGGGCGAGGTGAGAATCCGTGCCATGCCCCGAGTTTGCATCCAGACGCAGGACTTTGACGTCGGCGCCGAAACTTCAGCCCTGCGGATAGGGGATGGCGGCGTCGGCGCCGTCGTCGCCTTCGTCGGTACCGTGCGCGAGCACAGCAGCGGCGCGGCCGTGTCGGCCATGGAGCTGGAACACTATCCCGGCATGACGGAGGCGGCCATCGAGGCCATGGTGGACGAGGCCTTTACCCGCTTCGACATCCGCGCCGCCAAGGTCATCCACCGCGTCGGCACGCTGCAGGCGCGCGACCAGATCGTCCTGGTGCTGGTCAGCAGCGCCCACCGCGGACAGGCCTTCCAGGCCTGCGAATTCCTGATGGACTATTTGAAGACCCAGGCGCCGTTCTGGAAGAAGGAGCACACGCCGGGCGGCGCCCACTGGGTGGACGCCCGCGTGGCGGACGACGCGGCGGCGGCGCGCTGGGGCATTGCGGCGGGGAATGCGGCGTGAGCCGCGCCGCGCCGGGCCGCCCCAAGCAAGCGGCTGTTCCCTCGGGGGACCGGCCGACGTACTCGTCGGACGAGGGGCAGACATGAACGCGCTGGCGGTGTCGGTCGGCGCCGCGCTGGGTGCATTGGCGCGCTGGCAGGCCGGCGTGCTGTTCAACAGCCGCTGGATGGGCTTTCCGCTCGGCACGCTGCTGGTCAACGTCGTCGGCGGTCTGTTGATCGGCATGGCGCTGGAATGGTTCGGCCGCCAGCCCAACGAATTGCTGAAGCTCTTGCTCGTGACCGGCTTCCTCGGCGGGTTGACGACGTTCTCGGCCTTCTCGGGCGAGTCACTGGCGCTGCTGCAGCGTGGCGAATTCCTGCTGGCCCTGGCTCACACGCTGGCCCATGTGATCGGCTCGCTGGCGGCGGCCGTCGCCGGCTTCGCGCTCATGAGGTTCGCTGGATCGAACCTGGCGTGACGCCGCTGACGCGCTTGAAGGCGCGGCTGAAGGCGGCCTCCGAGCCATAGCCCACGTCGAAGGCGATCTCGGCGATGGAAGCGCCCCCCTGGCGCAGCCGCGTCGTCGCCAGGGCGATGCGCCACTGCGTCAGGTATTCCGCCATCGGCTGGCCGACCAGCTGGCTGAAGCGGGCGGCAAAGGCCGAGCGCGACAGGCCGACGGCTTGCGCGAGGGACTCGAGAGTCCAGGGCGCGGCCGGGTCGCGGTGGATCATGACGATGGCGCGGCCGATCTGCTTGTCGCGCAGCGCGCCCAGCCAGCCGCTGCGGGCGCTCGGGTCGCGGTCTATCCAGGCGCGCAGGGCCTGGATGACGAGGATGTCGGCCAGCCGCGTGATGACGGTCTCGCTGCCGGGCCGGCGGCCGCGGGCCTCCTCGGCCAGGAAGCGCACCGTGCTGTCGAACCAGGCCAGGTCCGGCGTGTCGGCGGTGGCCAGCACGATGACGGCGGGCAGGGCCGACAGCAGCAGGCGCACGGCCGGGTCGTCGAAGCGCACGGCGCCGCAGACCAGGGTGGCCGCTTCCCCACCACCGCCATGCTGCAGCAGCTCGAACCAGTCGCTGACCGCCGTGCGTGGCAGCTCGAACAGCGAGGGCGTCGGCTGGCCCGGCTGGCTGACGACACCATGGCCCTCGCCGCGCGGCACCAGGGCGAAGTCGCCGGCTTGCAGGAGATGGGTGGCGCCACCGGGCTCCACGAGATGGCAGCGGCCGCTGGTGACGACATGGAACATCAGGCAGTCGTCCATGGCCGGCATGTGGAAGCCCCAGGGCGCCGTCAGCTCCGAGCAGCAATAGACGACGCCGCTCATGCGCAGGAAGTGCAGGGCGTCGGCGATGGGGTCGCCGCGCTCCCAGTGCGTGGGGACGGTGGTGGGTGGAGCAGCGAGCTTTTCCATTCTCATTGGTCCATGAGGGGTTTGGGCCTGCGAATTGCGGGCCGAGCGCCGGGCCGCTCCCTAGCCGGCCCGGGCTGGCGATGTGCATGCCGGTCGAACCGGCCTGCATCGCCGTCCCCTCGGCGGACCGACCGGACTCGCTCGCGTTCAGCGATGCGAGGTTGGGCGAGGGGCGTTGTCACTGCTGGACGATTGATCAACAGAGGAGGACGGCGCGGAATGGTCTTCGCGGTTGGCGATTCAGACACTGACTGCATCGCAACCCGCACTGGAGAGACAGATGGAGAAAACGAGTATCGCGGTGATGAACGCCACGGGCCGCACCGGCCAGCGCATCGCCCAGGCCCTGCTGAACGCCGGCCACCCGGTCGTGGCCCTGGGCCGCTCGGCCGACAAGCTGGCCGCCTTGCGGGGCGCCGACTTGCGCGCCGGCGACCCGCTTGACGCCGCTTACCTCGCCGTCGCCTTCGAAGGCGTGCATACCGTCTACGGCCTGCTGCCTTATGACCTGACCGAGCCGGGCTATCTGGACAGCCAGCGCCGCCTCGGCGAAGCCATGGCCAGGGCCGTGCGTGAGGCTGGCGTGAAGCGCGTCGTCTTCCTGTCCAGCCTGGGCGCCGACCAGGCCGGCGGCACCGGCCTGATCCGGCCCATGCACGACCAGGAGGAGAGGCTGCGCGCCATTGCCGGCCTGGACCTGATCTGCCTGCGCGCCGGCGCCTTCATGGAGAACCTGTATGGCGCTCTGCCTGGCATCCGCGCGGCCGGCATCGTGGCCGACGGCTTCCTGCCCGACCTGCCCATCCCCATGGTGGCGACGCGCGACATCGCCGCCGCCACCGTGCAGGCGCTGCTGGACCCGGCCTGGCAGGGTCACCAGGTTCGCGAAGTACTGGGCCCGCGCGACATCTCCATGAACGAGGTGACCCGCCTGCTGGCCCAAGCCCTCGGCCTGCCGCAGCTGGCCTATGTGCAGCTGCCACGCGCAGAGCTGGAGGGCATGCTGGTGCAAGCCGGGTTCGCGCCCGATGTGGCCGTGCTGACCGGTGAGCTGACCGACGCGATCAACGCCGGCCGCGTGCGTACGACACTCGGCCGCAGCGCCGCCAGCACCACGCCCACCGACGTCGAGGCCTTCGTCCAAGAACTGGCTGCGGCCCCTGACGCCTGACCCCCGGAATCCCCATGTCCACTGTTTTGCTCTACCTCACCGTCCTGCTCGCCACGCTCGGCAGCCTGCTGATGGCCGGCGTGTTCTTCGCCTTCTCGACCGCCGTGATGCCGGCCCTGGGCCGCGGGGCTCCCGCCGCGGGCATGCAGGCCATGCAGACCATCAATGCCGTGATCCTGAATCCGCTGTTCCTGGCTTCCTTCATGGGCAGCGCCTTGCTCGCCGTGGCCGCGGCCGTGCTGGCCTGGCTGTATGGGCCGCGCGAGGCGGCGCTGCTGTTCGCGGCAGGTGCGCTGGCCTACTGCGTGGGCGTATTCGGCATCACGGCCGCGCTCAACGTGCCCATGAACGAGGCCCTGGCCCGACTGGATGCCGACAGCGCCGCCGGCCGCGACTACTGGCAGGTCTATCTGCGGGACTGGACTTTCTGGAACAGCGTGCGCACGCTGGCGGGGGTGGTGTCGGGCGCCTGCATGATCGCGGGGCTGATCGTCGGTCCCTGACAAGTCACGGCGCCGTCCGACAAGCGCTGGCGCACCGCAAGCGCCAGACTTTGGCTTGAAATTGCAGGGCTTGCGCCCATTTGGCTTCGCAACAGGAGGATTGACTCACCATGCGTGCCGACAAGTTCACCACCCGCTTCCAGGAAGCCCTGGGCGAGGCCCAGAGCCTGGCCCTGAGCCGCGACAACCCCTATATCGAGCCCGTCCATGTGCTGGCCGCCATGCTGGCCCAGGACGAAGGCCCGCGCGCACTGATGGAGCGCGCCGGCGTCAACGCCGCCGGCCTGCGCTCGGCACTGGACGGCCTGATTGCCGGCCTGCCCCAGGTCAGCGGCTCGGGCCAGACCGTGCAGGCCGGGCGCGACCTGGTCGCCCTGCTGCAGGCTGCCGAGAAGGAAGCCACCAAGCGCGGCGACCAGTTCATCGCCAGCGAGATGTTCCTGCTGGCGCTGACCGACGCCAAGACCGACCTGGCCGGCGTCGTGCGCGGCCACGGGCTGACGCGGCGCTCGCTGGAGTCGGCCATCGAGGCCGTGCGTGGCGGCCAGAAGGTCGAGTCAGCCGAGGCCGAGGGCCAGCGCGAGGCGCTGAAGAAGTACACCCTGGACCTGACCGAACGCGCCCGCCTGGGCAAGCTCGATCCCGTCATCGGCCGCGACGAAGAAATCCGCCGCGCCATCCAGGTGCTGCAGCGCCGCAGCAAGAACAACCCCGTGCTGATCGGCGAGCCGGGCGTGGGCAAGACGGCCATCGTCGAAGGCCTGGCCCAGCGCATCGTCAACGGCGAGGTGCCGGAATCGCTGAAGGGCAAGCGCGTGCTGGTGCTGGACATGGCCCTGCTGCTGGCCGGCGCCAAGTACCGCGGCGACTTCGAGGAGCGCCTCAAGGGCGTGCTGAAGGAAGTCAGCCAGGACGCCGGCCAGACCATCCTCTTCATCGACGAGATCCACACCATGGTGGGCGCCGGCAAGGCCGAGGGTGCCATCGACGCCGGCAACATGCTCAAGCCGGCTCTCGCGCGCGGCGAGCTGCACTGCATCGGCGCGACGACACTGGATGAGTACCGCAAATACGTCGAGAAGGACGCCGCGCTGGAGCGCCGCTTCCAGAAGGTGCTGGTCGACGAGCCGACGGTGGAGGCCACCATCGCCATCCTGCGCGGCCTGCAGGAAAAGTACGAGGTCCACCACGGCGTGGAGATCACCGACCCGGCCATCGTCGCCGCGGCCGAGCTGAGCCACCGCTACATCACCGATCGCTTCCTGCCCGACAAGGCCATCGACCTCATTGACGAGGCCGCGGCCAAGATCAAGATCGAGATCGACTCCAAGCCCGAGGCCATGGACAGGCTGGACCGCCGCATGATCCAGCTCAAGATCGAGCGCGAGGCGGTCAAGAAGGAAAAGGACGAAGGCTCCATCAAGCGCCTCGGCCTCATCGAGGACGAGCTGCTGAAGCTGCAGCGCGAGTACAACGACCTGGAAGAGATCTGGACGGCCGAGAAGGCGCAGGCGCAAGGGTCGGCCCACGTCAAGGAAGAGATCGATCGCGCCCGCCAGCACATCGAGGAGTGGAAGCGCAAGGGTGACTTCAACAAGGTCGCCGAGCTGCAGTACGGCAAGCTGCCCGAGCTGGAAAAGCAGCTCAAGGAAGCCCAGGCCAAGGAGGCCGGCAAGGCGGGCGACGCAAGCCGGCCGCAGCTGCTGCGCACCCTGGTCGGCGCCGAGGAAATCGCCGAGGTCGTGGCGCGCGCCACGGGCATCCCGGTCTCCAAGCTGATGCAGGGCGAGCGCGAGAAGCTGCTGCAGATGGAAACCAAGCTGCACGAGCGCGTCATCGGCCAGGACGAGGCCATCCAGGCCGTGTCCGACGCCATCCGGCGCTCACGGGCCGGCTTGAGCGACCCCAACCGTCCGCTCGGCTCCTTCCTCTTCCTCGGCCCCACCGGCGTCGGCAAGACCGAGCTGTGCAAGGCCCTGGCCGGCTTCCTGTTCGACAGCGAAGACCACATGGTGCGCATCGACATGAGCGAGTTCATGGAGAAGCACTCGGTGAGCCGCCTCATCGGCGCGCCCCCGGGCTATGTGGGCTACGAGGAAGGCGGCACGCTGACCGAGGCCGTGCGCCGCAAGCCTTATTCCGTGCTGCTGCTCGACGAGGTCGAGAAGGCCCACCCAGATGTCTTCAACGTGCTGCTGCAGGTGCTGGACGATGGCCGCCTGACCGACGGCCAGGGCCGCACGGTGGACTTCAAGAACACCGTCATCGTGATGACCTCCAACCTCGGCTCGCAGCACATCATGGCGCTGTCTGGCGAGAAGGACGAGATCATCCGCGAGGCCGTCTGGGGCGAGGTCAAGGCCCATTTCCGGCCCGAGTTCCTGAACCGCATCGACGAGACCGTCATCTTCCATGCGCTGGGCGCCGAGCACATCAAGTCCATCGCCCGCATCCAGTTGCGCCTGCTCGAAGCGCGGCTGGACAAGATGGAGATGAAGCTGGACGTCAGCGAGGCCGCCCTGGACGAACTGGCCAAGGTCGGCTTCGACCCGGTCTTCGGTGCGCGGCCGCTGAAGCGCGCCATCCAGCAGCGCGTCGAGAACCCGCTGTCCAGGCTCATCCTGCAGGGCAAGTTCGGCCCCAAGGATGTGATTCCCGTGCAGGTCGAGGGTGGAGAGTTCTCGTTCGGGCGGGTGGTGCACTGAGCAGGGCCCGACGCCTTGCGAAGGACAGCCGGCCTGCAAGCCGGCTGCATGACGCGCCGGTCAACCCGCAGACCGGGGTGTCGGCCAATCTGACATTTCCATTTCGCCAGTCTCGTTTTCCCTTAAGGATCAAGGGCATGGAAGCAGGCGCAGCTCTTGCTTCCATGGCCCGGCGGCCGTGAGCCGCGTCAATCTGATCCTCAAGGGAGTTTTTCGAATGAAATGGATGAACAGCTTCGGCCTGGCACTGGCCGTCGCAGCGGGTAGCGTCAGCGCCGCACCGGTGGACCTGACCTTCGCCGGCACCTTCGTCAAGGACAACGACGTCCTGAAATTCAACTTCACCATCGACAGCGCCCGCAGCATCGGCGTGGTGTCTTCGAGCTGGCTGGTGGGCGGCTTCGATCCCATCCTGACCATCTTCGACGCCGCCGGCAACAAGGTGGCCTTCCAGGACGACGGCGGCTCCAACGGCGCCGTCAACGTCAACGGCAGCAGCTATTCCTACGGTGTCTGGGACAGCTTCTACAACGTCAACCTGGGCGCCGGCAGCTACTCCGCCGTCATCACGCAGTTCGACAACTTCGCCAAGACCGACCAGCTGGCCGGTGGCTTCCGCTGGGACGCCGTCGACAACTTCACCTTCGTCGAAGGCTACGGCGGCGCGACCCAGGCCATGTTCAACGGCGTCTGGGACGGCAACGATCCCCGCACGGGCAACTGGCGCTTCCACCTGCTGAACGTCGACAACGCCGTCGTCATCGACCCGAACCGCATCCCCGAGCCGGCTTCCCTGGCGCTCGCCGGTGTGGCCCTGCTGGGTCTGGTGGCCGCACGCCGCAAGGCCGTCCGCCGCTGATCGCGCTTCGCCCTGCGCAAGGCAGGGCGCACTGACAGGCCGCCTCGCCCTCCCGGGCCGGCGGCCTTTTTCATGGCGTCACCAGCGCGAGCGATGGTCCTCAGTGACGCCGAGCAGGTTGCCGATCTGCCGCGGCGCCGCGTCTCTTGATGCGCGCACCATGCCGGCAAACGTGCCCACCGGCTGCACATAGCGGCTGGCCGCGAAGCCGAGGTTCTTGTCCGCCGAGCGCGCTCCCTCGGGCGTGAAGACGAGGTCGAGCAGGCCGTCGTCGGTGTGGATGCGCCAGGGGTCCAGCGGCCGGGCGGCGTCGAACTTGAAATGGGCCGCGCCCAGGGCGATGGGCCGGCGGTCCAGCCACAGCACGTTCTCCTGGTTGCCGAAATAGCCCTGCTGCAGATTGAAGCCCACGTCGGGCCGGTGGGCGCTGGCCCAGCGCCAGGCCGTGTCGTGGGCGAGCAGGCCGTTGGAGGCATCGATGGCCGCCCAGGCGCCGTCCAGGTCGATGCGCTGGCCCTCGGCCTCGGCCCAGCCGAGCACGGGCAGGGCGGTGGTCTTCTGGGTGGCATGGGCGACGCCGCCGTCGATGGGGCCGATGGCCAGCAGCGGCGGCGCCATGGCCTCCAGGTCGAGCTGGGCCTCGACGCGCAGCGCGCGGGTGCGGACGTGCAGCAGCAGGCTGTCGTCGGACTGGTGGCGCAGCTCCAGCCGCGCGCCCGGGCCGCGGAACCAGGCCTGCGCGTCCATCAGCGGGGCATCCGACACGCCGGCCTGCAGGCCCGGCAGGCCATCCTGCTGCCAGTCGGCCAGCAGTTGGCGACGGCTGCGATCGAAGCAATAGGCAAAGGCGGTGCAGGCCCAGCCCAGGTCGACGATGGCGACGCCGATGAAGACCTCGTCATGGCCGAGGCCGATGTAGTGCCAGCGCTTGTGATGCAGCTTGCGCCACAGCCACGAGGGGCGCTCGCTCAGGCTCGACCAGTCGATGCGGGTGATAGGGCCGGCGTAGCGGCCGTGGGCGGGCTGGCCGTCGCGGACGACGGTCTCGGGAGGTTCGAACATCATGCGTTGGGGCGCAGCTGCTGGCGGCGCCATTGAAGCGGGGCCTGGCCGGTCCATTGCCGGAAGGCGCGGGTGAAGGCGCTCTGCTCGGAATAGCCGAGCAGCAGGGCCACCTCGGCCAGCTCGACATTGGCGTCGCGCAGATAGGCCTCGGCGAGCTGCTGGCGGGTCTGGCTGAGCAGGGTCTGGAAACTGTGGCCCTGCTCGGTGAGGCGGCGCTGCAGGCTGCGCGGGCTCATCTGCAGGCTGCCGGCGAGATCGGCGAGGGAGGTGCGGCCGCTGCGGATCAGGCCGACCAGGGCCTGGCGCCACACGCCGACCGGCTCGCTGACGGCGGCCACTTCCTGCAGCAGGTGCTCGGCCTGGGCGTCGAGCAGGGCCAGCAGGGCGGCGTCGGCGCCGCGCAGGGGCAGGGCGAGGTCGCGCAGCGACAGCAGGACCCGGGTGGTGGGCTGGCCGAAGCGCACCGGGCCGCCGAAGAAGTCCGCGTAGGGCCGCACATCGGCCGGGCGCGGGTTGACGAAGTCGACGGCCAGGGCGCGAACGTGCTGGCCGGTGAACTCACGCGCCAGCTGCACCAGGGCGGCGATGGCGGTCTCGTCCACCAGCGCGCCGGGGCGGCCGCGCTCCACGCCCCATTCGATGCAGATGCCCTCGGGAACGGGGTGGACCTGGGCCACGTTGGCGTCATAGACCGAGCGGTGATAGCGCTCCAGCCGCATCAGGGCCTCGGCCAGGGTGCCGCTGGCCAGGGCCGCGAAGCCGACGACGCCGAAATGGCGCGGTGCGATGCCGCGCGCCAGGCGCAGCGGGAACGTGGCCTTAGGCCCGGTGTCGAGCTCGCGGGCCTTCTCCAGCAGGGCCTGCCAGCGGCGCATGGACACGAAGGCCTCGGTCGGCGCCGGCGGCGCGCCCAGGGCGTCGGCACGGCCCAGCCGGGCCAGGTGCTCGAAGAGCAGCTGGACATAGCTGGCGGCGACGCGGGTCTCATCCATGGGGGCGCGATGATGCAGCAGCGATTTGTGCGCGGGCTGCGGGGATAACGCCAGCGCTGGCGTGATTTGTCAAAAACCTGGGGCCGACCGTCAAGCCAGGGGGGCGTGAAAGCCCGATCATCCGCCCATGGACTGGCTGCTCGACCCCCTGCTCGATCTCTACCACCGCCACGGCGACTGGCGCGACCTGACCTTGGTCATCCTGTCGCCCGTCTTCGCCGTCTTCATCGCCATGGAGGCCTGGCGCTTTCGCAAGACGGGGGTCTTCGACCTGTGGGACACCTTCGACAGCATGAACAGCGGCGGCAGCTATCTGGTGGCCGACCTGATCCTGCTCGTCGTGCTGGTGCTGCCGGCCATGGGCTGGGTCCATGACCACCGCCTGTTCACCATCGATGTGACGGTCTGGCGCTTCGTCGGCCTGTTCTTCCTGGTGGAGTTCCTCTACTACTGGTTCCACCGCGGCAGCCACCGCATCCGCTGGTTCTGGTGCGCCCATGTCGTGCACCATGGCTCCGAGAAGATGAACTTCGGCACGGCCCTGCGCCAGAGCTGGTTCTATCCGATCGCCGGCAACTGGCTGTTCTATCTGCCGGCCGTGTGGCTGGGCTTCGAGCCGCGCTGGGTGCTGTTCGCGCTGTCGCTGAACCTGGGCTACCAGTTCTTCGTGCACACCAGCTGGGTGGACAGGATGCCGGCCTGGTTCGAGTTCCTCTTCAACACGCCCTCCCACCACCGCGCCCACCACGGCCGCAATCCGCAGTACATCGACAAGAACTTCGGCGGCATGCTGATCATCTTCGACCGCATGTTCGGCACCTTCGAGCCCGAGCGGGACCCGGTGGACTACGGCCTGGAGCACCCTTTCTACACGCACAACCTGTTCTGGCTGAACGCCCACGAATGGCGCGCGATGTTCCACGACATGGCCCAGGAGAAGACCTGGGGCCTGCGCCTGGCCCATCTGTGGAAGCCGCCGGAGTGGCGCCGGCATTACAACGGGTTCAAGGGCTAGTTGGACCCTGGAGCGGCGGAAAGCGATTCGCGCCTTCCGCGGGCAGCTTGATCATGCAGGCAGCGAACAGCGGGCTGGCGAGCCAGCCGTCCAGCCAGGACCGCAGCGCTGGCAAGTCCAGCGCTGCAAACCATGCCGGCTCCACCGAAGCGAACTGGCGCACGAAGGGCAGCAGGGCCAGGTCGGTGGCGCATGGCGTGGCGCCGCCCAGGAAGGGCGTGCCATGCAGCCGTGCTTGCAGCGGTCGCAGCAGCACATCCAGCGCGCTGTCGCGGTGTGCATCTGGCGTGAGCGTCTCGTTCGCGTAGCGCTGGGGGTATTTCCAGCGGTCCAGGTGATGCTTGAAGTCGCCGTCGTTGCGCTGGACCAGGTCCAGGTTCGCAGGCGATTGCGCCCGCGCCCACCAGCCATGCGCATCGGGCGCAGTCAGTGCCCAGCGCATGATGTCCCAGCTCTCCTCGATCACGCTGCCATCGGGCAATTGCAGCACCGGTACCGTCGCCTTGGGAGACAAGGCCAGCAAGCTGGCCGGTTTGTCGCGCAAGCTGACTTCCACCGCCTCGAAGACCCGGCCGCCTTGCAGCAGCGCCATCCGTGCGCGCATCGCGTAGGGGCAGCGGCGAAAGGTGTAGAGCCGCGGCAACCGTGGATCTGGGGGAGATGGCAGTGTCAGCGTCGATGCGTGCATGGACAACATGGCTGCGGCTCACTGAACCCGCAGCACCTCGAACCGCTGTCGGAGGGGCGCGACCAGTATCGACACCTCATCCCCCTCGCATTTGCCCAGCATGGCCCTGCCCAACGGGGCCTGGCTGCTGATGACCTGAACGATCTGATCGCCGCTGACCAGCTTCATGCTGCCCCCATCCGGGCCCAGAAAGAGCTGTTGCTCGTTGTCGTCGGCATCGACCAGGCAGACCAGCGCGCCGATCTGTATGCCTTTGCTGGGGTCGTAGGCGGGTGGGCGGAACTGGCGCCAGTTGGCCATCGCCTGGCGGATGGCTTCGGCGCGACGCGCCTGGCCGGTGGCCAGATAGGCGGCTTCGAGACCCAGGGTGTCGTATTTGTTCTCGGCGATGTTCTCTTCGTGCGTCGCCGTTTCATGCGCCACCCGCGCCGCCTCCTCGGCTTGCCGCAAGTCCTCGGCCAGCCTTTCCAGCACCTGCTGTTGCAGCAAGAATTTGTCCATGATGAAGGATAGGCACTCGTCCATCCCTCGTCAGGGCTGTGCAGGGCCGAGGTGCTTGGCGAGGAAGGCTGCCATCCGCTCCGCGCGATCCGCGCGATTTGTCAGCCGCCGCAAGTTGTGGCCCTCGTCGGCATAGGTGACCCAAGTCGGGTCGTTGCCCGCCTTGCGCAGCGCGCTGCGCATGCGTTCGCCGTGCGTCAGCGGAACGCGCCTGTCCTTTTCGCCATAGATCAGCATGACGGGCGCCTTGACTCGGTCGGCGACGTTCACGGGTGATTGGGCGGCGATCATCTGGGCGTCTTTCTTCGGGTCGCCGACCAACTGGGGCAGGCTGTAGTCGCGCACGACGCTGTGCACGTCGTCGGGCGACCACCAGGAGCCGCTCAGCATCAGATCCAGGTCGGTCACGGCAAAGCTGGCAATACCGCAGCGAAACAGCTCGGGATCATTGGCCAGGCCCATCAGCGCGCTGTAGCCGCCATAGCTGTCGCCCACGATGCAGGCCTTGCCCGCCGCGAGTCCCTGGGCTTGCGCCCAGCGCAGTGCGTCGGCCACATCGTTCTGCATGGCCTGGCCCCATTGCTTGAAGCCGGCTTCGAAATGCGCCTGGCCATAGCCGGTGCTGCCGCGTATCTCCGGCTCGATGACGACATAGCCGCGCGAGGCCAGGAACTGGGGCAGCGCATGCCAGGCCCAGTAGCTGCCGCGATACCAGGGGCCGCCGTGCACCAGCACCACCGCCGGCTGCGGCCCCGTGGCCTTGTCCGGCCGCGTCACCCACACCGGCAGGTCGCGCCCGTCACGGGCCTGAACGCGATGCAGGCTCAGGCTGGCCATCTGCTCAGCCTTGATGCCCTCCATCGTCGCGCCAATGGGCAGCCACGCCGGCTGGCCGGCGGCCGGCTTGCCCTGGTATAGGTAGAGCGTGCCGGGGTCGTGGTCGCTGTAGGAGTGCACGATGGCCACCATGTCCGCCTCGCCACAGCGGCTGCAGTCGATGTTGTTGACGCGGTCGCGGAACATGCCGTCGACACGTGCCTGGAAGGCCGCCATCTGCGGGTTGAACCAATGCGTGGCTTCACCGTCCACCGTCAGGCGCATGCCCAGCAACTGGCCCTGCTTGATGATCAGGTGGCCGTCGAAGTCGAAGCCGGGTGTCCTCGCGATGATCTTGTCTTCCGGCTTGCCGGCCTTGAAGTCATAGCGTGACAGCCACCGGTAGCCTTCGGTGCCGTTGCGGTGCGTGACATAGAGCCCGCCCGCATCGTCCACGCCGACGATGTCGAAGGGCTGTTGCAGCAGATCGCTCTCGTACAGCTGAGTCCATTTGCTGTCGCCAGGCCCGCGCCAATGGGCCGCCACCCGGTTCACCTTGCGGGTGAAGGCGACGCGAAGCTCGCCTCGGCTGTCTGCCAGCCAGCCGACCGTCTGGCGCGGTGCATCCGGCAATTCCGGACTGCGCCAGACGCTCCTGCGGGTGTTGACCCATTGCGGCACCAGCTCGTCCTCGCCGCCTGGCGTGCCATGGCCGACAAGGATGGTGTCGCTCGCCGGCCCGGAGCCGGTCGGGGGCACGCTCAGCACCCGGTAGGCGTAGCCGATGCGGCGCTCCTTGCTGCCGTCGCTGTCAACGGCGAACAAGGCGGGCGGCGGCCGGTGCCAGCTCGAGATATCGGGAGCGCTTTGCACCTTGAAGATCAGGCGGTCGTCGCTGACCCACCGCACTTCGTAGACATCGCCGTCGACGAATTGCGCAATGCGCTTGAACTGGCCCCCCGGCGCTACGTCCATGACCGCCAGGGCCGTTCTGCCCAGCCCCTTGCTGGACGTGATGGCGAGCTTGCGGCCGGAAGGGGACAGCACGGCTTCGCCGATATCGGGCGTCTTGAAGAAGGTCTCGGCGGGCTCCGCGGCCCGGGCGCTGGCCGCCAGCCCCGTCACGATGGCGAAGACGCAGCCGTGGAACGTCAGCTTTCTCAACATGGTTCTCAAGGCTGCAGATACTTGGCCAGGAACTTCTCCATCCGTTCCGCGAAGTCCACCTGGTTCTTGACCACGCCGAAGCCGTGGGCCTCGCCGGCATAGGTGACCCACACCGGATCGTTGCCTGCCGCGCGCAGGGCCTCGCGCATGCGCTTGCCATGGGCCAGCGGCACGCGCTGGTCCTGCTCGCCGAAGGCCAGCAGCACGGGCGCCTTGATGCGGGCGGCCTGCCGGACCGGCGAGTTGGCGGCCAGCATGGCGGCGTCCTTCACCGCGTCGCCGACACGGTCGGGCATCTCGTACTTGCGGAAGTCGACATGGGTGTCGTCGTCGACGAACCAGGAGCCCTTCACCAGCAGCTCCAGGTCGGTCACGGCCAGCCAGGCCACGCCGCAGCGGTAGAGGGCCGGGTCCTTGATGAGGCCCATCAGCGTGCTGTAGCCGCCATAGCTGGCGCCGGCGATGCAGGCCTTGTCGCTGGCGATGCCTTCCTTCTGCGCCCAGCGCAGCGCATCGGCGACGTCGTCCTGCATGGCCTGTCCCCATTGCTTGAAGCCGGCCTCGAGGTGGGCGGTGCCGTAGCCGGCGCTGCCGCGGAACTCGGGCTCGATGACGACATAGCCGCGCGAGGCCAGGAACTGGGCCTCCGCGTCCCAGCGCCATTCGCCGCCGCGCACCCAGGGGCCGCCATGCACCAGCACCACGGCCGGCAGCGGTCCCTTGGCGTCGGCCTGGCGCGTGATCCACACCGGCAGGTCCAGGCCGTCGCGCGCCTTGATGCGCTGCAGGTCCAGCGTGGCCATCTGTTCGGGCTTGATGTCCTCGCGCACGGCCTTGAACAGCCGCCAGCTCTTCTCGCCCTCGGGCGGCTTGCCCTGGTAGAGGTAGAACTGGCCCGGGTTGCGGTCACTGTAGCTGCGCACCAGGGCCACCATGTCGGGGGCGCCGCAGCGGCGGCAGTCGATGCGGTTGATGCGGCCGGGGAAGAGGTTGTCGGCGCGCTGCTGGAAGGCCGTCATCGCGGCATCGAACCAGACCGTCGTCTCGCCGTCGGCAACGATGCGCACGCCGAGGGTGCGGCCGGTCTCGTCGGTCACGAAGTGGCCGCGGTAGTCGAAGCCCGGCACGGCAGCGAGCGCCTTGGCCTCGGGCTTGCCCGTCGCGAAGTCGTAGCGTGCCAGCGCGCGGGTGCCCAGCGAACCCTCGGTCCGCGACACGAACAGCGTGCCCGCGGCGTCCACGGCCTCGACGTGATAGGGCAGGGTCAGCAGATCGCTCTCATAGAGCTGCGTCCAGGTCCTGGTGCCGGGAGGCTGCCACCAGGCGGCCTGGCGATCCTTGTGCTGCGTGAACGCGATGCGCGGCTCGCCCAGGCTGTCCGCCACCCAGCCCACCGTGTGCGGGGGCTCCTTGTAGTCGACGCTGCGGGTGATGTTCTTGGCGACGTTCAGCCAGACCGGCGTCTCGCCGTACTCGCCGGCGCTGGAATACTCGACGAGCAGCACCTCCTCGTTGACCTTGCCGGGCTGCGAGGGCGGGATCTTCACCAGCCGGTGGTTCCAGTCCAGCATGCGGTCGTCCTTGCCGTCGCTGATGGCGGCCTTCCATTGGCGCCGCACCAGCTGGCGCGCCGGCGAACCGTCCGTCTTGACCGTGAACAGCCCCGGCGCCCCGGCCGGGCGGCCGCTGCCCGCGCTGAAGTCGGTGACGCCGAACACCAGCCTCTCGTCGTTGACCCAGTGCACATTCATCACGTCCGCTTCGGGGAACTGGGCGGCACGCAGGCCGCGCCCGCCGG
Organism: Roseateles sp. GW821-FHT09H10; assembly: GCF_059415865.1. Classification (NCBI taxonomy): domain Bacteria; kingdom Pseudomonadati; phylum Pseudomonadota; class Betaproteobacteria; order Burkholderiales; family Sphaerotilaceae; genus Roseateles; species Roseateles sp. GW821-FHT09H10. Next base: position 1,314,532 of record NZ_JBWKOB010000001.1, read on the forward strand.
GCGCGAGGTCATAGATGACCAGGCCGACGCGCGATGCGCCCTTGGCCGAGGTGACGGCCAGGCGGCGTCCCGAGGGCGACAGCACCGCCTCGGCGATGTCGGCGTCCTTGAAGAACAGCTCGGCCGGCGGCGGCGCGGCCTGGGCGAACTGGGCGCCCAGGCAGGCGAAGGCGAGCGCGGCGGCGCGCAGGCTTGAGTTCATGGTCGTCTCTCCCTTGCAGCAATCTTTTTTCGGCGCGCAGGATAGCGGGCGCGCAGCGCCCCAGCGCTGCGCGAGGCCCCCTGCGTCCGGGGGCTAGGGCTGGACCGGGCCGAGATGCCGGGCCAGAAAGGCCTCCATGCGCTCGGCGAAGTCCACGCGGTTCTTCAGCACCGCGAAGCCATGGCCTTCACCGGCATAGCTGACCCAGACCGGATCGTTGCCGGCGTCGCGCAAGGCATCGCGCATGCGCTTGCCATGGGCCAGCGGCACGCGCAGGTCGGCCTCGCCGAAGGCCAGCAGCACGGGCGCCTTGATGCGCGCCGCCTGCTTGACGGGGGAGTGGGCGGCGATCATGGCCGCGTCCTTCTGCGGATCGCCGACCGTGTCGCGCAGATGGAACTGCCGACCCCATTCAGGGATGTCGTCGCGCACCCACCAGGAGCCGGCCACATAGAGGTCCAGGTCGGTCACGGCCACCCAGGCGACGCCGCAGCGGTAGAGCTCGGGGTCCTTGATCAGGCCCATCAGCGTGCTGTAGCCGCCATAGCTGGCGCCGGCGATGCAGGCCTTGTCGCTGGCGATGCCCTGGGCCTGCGCCCATTTCAGCGCGTCGGCCACGTCATCCTGCATGGCCTGGCCGAACTGCTTGAAGCCGGCGCGGTAATGCGCCCGGCCATAGCCCGTGCTGCCGCGGAACTCGGGTTCGATGACGGCATAGCCGCGCGAAGCGAGGAATTGCGCATAGGGATGCCAGCCCCAGACGTTGCCGCGCACCCAGGGCCCGCCATGCACGAGAACGACGGCCGGCAGCGGCCCGGTCGCGTCGGGGTTCTTCGTGACCCAGACCGGCAGGTCGCGGCCGTCGCGCGCCTTGATGCGGTGGAAGTCCATCCCCGCCATCTCGGCCGGCTTGATCTCGTTGCGCACGCGGCCCACGGCACGCCACTGGGGCTCGCCCTCGGGCGGCTGGGCCTGGTAGAGCCAGAACTGGCCGGGCTCGCGGTCGCTGTAGCTGCGCACCAGGGCGACGACGTCCGGCTGCCCGCAGCGCCGGCAGTTGATGCTGTTGATGCGGCCCGGCATGCGTTCGTCGACTTCCTTCTGCAGGGCCTGCATGGCGGCGTTCTGCCAGACAGTGGACTCGCCATCGGTGACGACGCGCACGCCCAGGGCGCTGCCCGCGGCGTCGTTCAACACGCGGCCGTTGAAATCGAAGCCGGGGGTCCTGACCAGCGGGGTCTTGGCGGGCGCGCGGCGCTCGAAGTCGTAGAGGCTGAGCACGGTCGCGCCATCCGCGCCCTCGGCATGCGTCACATAGAGCTGGCCGGCATCGTCGACGGCGCTGATGCCGAAGGGCGCGTTCAGCAGATCGCTCTCAAACAGCGGCTGCCAGTCCTGCTGGCCAGGGCCGCGCCACAAGGCGCCACGCCGGCCTTCACGCCGCGTCAGCGCGACGCGCAATTCGCCGCGGCTGTCGCCCAGCCAGCCGACCGTGTCGGGCGGGATCTTCACGCCCGTCGGCCGCGTGCGGCCGGTGCGGGTGTTGAGCCACAGCGGCGTCTGCAGCGCGCGCTCGCCCTCCGTCTGCTCGACCATCAGCACTTCTTCGTTGACCTCGCCCGGCTGCGGCCGGGGCACGGCCAGCAGGCGGTGGTTCCACTCCAGCATGCGGTCCTGCGCGGCATTGCCATTGGTGACGAGAAGCCTGCCCGTGCGGCGCACCAGCTGGCGCAGCTGGCTGCCATCGGGATTGACGGCGAACAGGCCCGGAGCGCCATTGGGGCGGCCGCTGCCTTCGGAGAAGTCGACGACGCTGAAGACAAGGCGGTCGTCGTTGACCCAGCTGACGCGCGTGACGTCGCCGTCGGCGAACTGGGCCGTGCGCGTGGGCTTGCCACCCGGGCCGAGGTCGAAGACGCCCAGGGCCATGCGGGCGCCGCCGAAGGAACTGCGCACGGCGAGCTTGCGGCCCGACGGTGACAGCACGGCCTCGACGATGGCCGGATCCTTGAAGAAGGCTTCGGCCGGCGGCGGCGCGGCCTGGACGCCAGCCACGCAAAGCAAAAGGCCGGCAGCGGCGCCGGCCCAGCGGTTCAATGTCTGCAAGATCTCTCCCTGTGCTGCTTCGTTGACAGCCCCGCGCAGCATAGGGTCTGGGGCCGCGTAGGCTGGCTGCGCGTTTTGGCAATCCTCACCCTGGCCTGGGGCTTGCGGCCCTGCGGGACAATGCCGAGCCATGACTGCTGCTCCCCAAGACGCCCCCGTCGTCATCATCGGCGCCGGCCTGGCCGGCCTCACCGTGGCCCTGCACCTGGCCGACAGCGTGCCCGTCGTCATCCTCGCCAAGCGCGAGCTGACCGAGGCGGCCACGGCGTGGGCCCAGGGCGGCATCGTCGGCGTGCTGGGCAGCGACGACTCCATCGAAAGCCATGTGCGCGACACCCAGGACGCCGGTGCCGGCCTGGTCGACGAGGCCACGGCCCGCTTCATCGCCGAGCGCAGCGCCGCGGCGGTCGGCTGGCTGGTGGAGCAGGGCGTGCCCTTCACGACCGACGACACCGGCCCCATGGGCCTGCACCTGACGCGCGAGGGCGGCCATGCGGTGCGCCGCATCGCCCACGCGGCCGATGCCACTGGCAAGGCCATCCACGACCAGCTGCTGGCGGTGGCCCGCAAGCATCCCAACATCACGCTGCGTGAGCGCTGGATGGCGCTGGACCTGATCACGTCGAGGCATGTGCAGCGCGACGAGGTCCCGCGCGTCTACGGCACCTATGCGCTGGACATCGACGCCCAGCGCGTCGAGACCCTGCCGGCCCGCGCCGTCGTGCTGGCCACCGGTGGCGCCGGCAAGGTCTACCGCTACACGACCAACCCGGACACGTCCACGGGCGACGGCATCGCCATGGCCTGGCGGGCCGGCTGCCGCGTCGCGAACATGGAATTCATCCAGTTCCACCCGACCTGCCTCTACCACCCGCAGGAGCGCAGCTTCCTCATCACCGAGGCGCTGCGGGGCGAGGGCGGCCATCTCAAGCTGCCCGACGGCACCCGCTTCATGGCCGCGCACGACGAACGCATGGAGCTGGCGCCGCGCGACATCGTCGCCCGCGCCATCGACTTCGAGATGAAGAAGCACGGCCTGGACCATGTGTGGCTGGATGCCACGCATCTCGGCGAGGCCTTCCTCATCGAGCATTTCCCGACCATCCACGCCCGCTGCCTCAAGCTCGGCATCGACATCGCGAAGCAGCCCATTCCCGTCGTGCCGGCCGTGCACTTCACCTGCGGCGGCGCGGTGACCGACCTGCTCGGCCGCTGCGATCTGCCCGGCCTGTATGCGGTGGGCGAGACGGGCTACACCGGCCTGCATGGCGCCAACCGCCTGGCCAGCAATTCGCTGCTGGAATGCGTGGTGCTGGGCCAGACCTGCGCGGCCGACATCCTGGCCCAGCCGCCGCAGGAATCCGCGCCCATCCCGGCCTGGGACGAGAGCCAGGTCGAGAACGCCGACGAGCAGGTCGTCATCGCCCACAACTGGGACGAGCTGCGCCTGCTGATGTGGAACTACGTCGGCATCGTGCGCACCACCAAGCGCCTGGAGCGCGCCCTGCACCGCATCCAGCTGCTGCGCGGCGAGATCGACGACTACTACGGGAGCTTTCGCGTCACGCGCGACCTGCTGGAGCTGCGCAACCTGGTGGAGTGCGCCGAGCTCATCGTGCGTTCCGCCCTGATGCGGCATGAGAGCCGCGGCCTGCACTTCAGCCGCGACTATCCGCGCACGCTACCGGTCAGCTTCCCGACGGTGCTGATCAGCGAGCGCCACCGGCGCTGAACCGTCTCAAGGCAGGCGCAGCGTGTCGCGCTCGCTGACGCGCACCGTGTTCGGCGGCTCGTTGCCGATGCGGTAGGTGACGCTGAGCAGCTTGCGGCGGCCCGGCGCGGGGTCGAAGCCGAACAGCTCGTTGCGCACCTCGGTCTCGAAGCGGTCGCCGCGCACCTGGGCGCGCAGGGCCTGGGTCACGTCGGTCCAGCGGCCTTCGGCGCCGTAGCTGGCGCTTTCGATGACGAGGCGGCCGCTGCCCGGCCGGCCCGAGGGCCTGTCGCCGCCGCGGCCGCGGCCCCAGTCGCCGCGGCCCCAGCCGATGAACTGGCTGCCGTCGACGGTGCCGTATTCGCTGTATTCGAAGACGCGCTCCTGGCCGCCGCGGTCGCGCGCAAAGATGCGCAGGATCTTGGTCTGGCCGGGGTAGGGGTCGACGCCGAAGAGGTCGTTGGTCAGGCGGAACTGGCGGTCGCGGCGCGCCATGTCGCGCAGCCTGTCGGTGACGTCCACATCGCGGCCGCTGGCGCCATAGGTGGCGTAGAGGATGGTGAACTCGCCGTCGTCATGGCGGTTGCCGCCGCCGCCGCCCTGCCAGCCCCCTTGCCAGTTGGCGTCGCCCCAGTTGCCGCGGCCCCAGCCGACGAACTGGGCGCCGTCCACCCAGTCGCGCTCGCGGAAGTCGAAGGTCCTCTCATGGCCCTGGCGATCGCGGGCGAAGATGCGCAGGGTCTTGTGGCGGCCCGGCTCGGGGTCGACGCCGAAGAGGTCGTTGGTCAGGCGAAAGCGCCGGTCCTGGCGGGCCAGCTCGCGCAGCCGGCCGGTGACGTCCACATGGTGCTGCTCGCTGCCGTAGCGGGCGCTCAGGATGACGAACTCGCCGTCGTCATCGTCGCGGGCCCAGACGGGCAGGGCGGCAGCGGTGGCGAGGGCGGCACCCAGGCCCAGGGTCCATCGGCGTCTTTGCATGGCGTTCTCCTTGTTATGGTGCAACCATCGTCGCACGCGCCATGCCACAACGCACGGCCCCGCCACCGCGCAGACGGCCCGCCGTGGCGGGCCGTCGTAAGGGTTGGTAACTCGAGGGTGTCAGCGGCCCCAGTTGCCGCGGCTCCAGCCGACGAACTGCGCGCCGTCGACCGTGCTGCCCTCCGGGTACTCGAAGCTGCGCTGCTGGCCGCCGGGGCCGCGCGCGATGATGACCAGACGCTTGCCGCGGCCCGGATCGGGGTCGACGCCAAAGCTGTCGTTGCCCATGCGGAAGCGCTCGTCACGGCGCGCCAGTTCGCGCAGCCGCGCGGTCACGTCGACCTCGCGGCCGGGGTTGCCGTAGTTGGCGTAGAGGATGGTGAAGGCGCCGTCGTCGCGGCCGTCGCGATAAGGGTTGCCGGCCCAGCCGCCGTTGTAGTTCTGGTCGCCCCAGCGGCCGCCGCCCCAGGCGACGAACTGGCCGCCATCGATCCAGGCACGCTCGGGGTAGTCGAAGCGGCGCTCCCGGCCCTGGCTGTCGCGGGCGTAGATGCGCAGGTATTTGTCGCGGCCCGGGTCGGGGTCGACGCCGAAGAGATCGTTGGTCAGCCGCACGCGGCGGTCGCGGCGGGCCATGTCGCGCAGCCTGTCGGTCACGTCGACATGGTTGCGATCCGTACCGTAGCGGGCCTGCAGGATGACGAATTCGCCGTCGTCGTCGCCGCGCTGCGCCAGGACTGGCGTCGACACGGCGGCCAGCAGCGTGGCGGCGCCCAAGACATAGTGACGTCGATTCATGGTCGATGTCTCCGAAGTTGTGGAGGCCACCATGCTTTCACCGGCGACCCCGCGGCCAAGTCGGAGAACAGGACATCCCCTTGTCAGCCACCGGGTCGGCCGCCCAGCAGGTACTCCCGCGCCAGCGCGCGGGCCCGGTGCAGGCGGCTCTTCACGTTCGGCCGGGTCAGGCCGGTGCGGTCCGCGATCTCCTCGATGGTCATCTCTTCCAGGTCACGCAGCAGCATGACTTCGCGGTAGTGGGCCGGCAGCGACTCCAGTGCCGCCACCAATTCGCGCCTGAGGCCGGGCTCGTCGTGCGTCACCAGCCACTGCTCGAGCTTCTCCTCGTCATAGGGGTCGTAGCGCAGCGTGAGCCGCCCCAGGCGCCGGCATTCGCGCTGCACCAGCCGGATCAGCCAGCCCGAGAAGGCCGCCATCACGCGCAGCGAGGGCAGCTTGCGGCTGACGATGAGCAGGGCCTCCTGCACGGCATCGTCGACGTCGCTCAGCAGGCAGTGCTGCTGGGCGTAGCGGCGGATGTCGGGCCGCGAGACCTTCAGCAATTGCTCGAGGGCCTGCGGGTCGCCGCCATGGGCGGCGGCGAGCAGTGGCTGGTGTTGTGCAGCGAGAGCCATGGCTACTTCAGCTTGCGGCCGACCATGGCGCAGGCAGGGCAGAAGCCGAACAGGCCCGAGGCCACCAGGCCGGCCGCGCCGGCGGCCAGCAGCCAGCCGGCCGTGCCGCCCAGCAGCGCCAGGCCTGCCGTGGCCGCGGCGGCGCCGCACAACACGCGCAGGATGCGCTCGCCGGTCGGAACATTCTTCACATAGAACATGGCTCACTCCAAAGTGTTCGAGGACGACCCTCGGCCACTAAGAGGCGCCGGCTGGCGAAAAGGATTCGCGGTCGAAACAAAAATATTCTGCAGCGCGATACTCGCGCGCCGCCCGAAAGAGGCGGGTCGTTGGGAGAGAGTCGCTTGCCGAGAGCCTGGATTGCCTGGCCCGCCTGGGTGGCGGGGCTGTTGTTGCTGCCGCTGTTGGCGCTGGCGCAGACGCGCCCCGGCCTGATTGGCTTTCAGCGCATCGCGATGCCGGACGACGTGCCGGCCCACCTCGCCACCGCCCTGGCCCAGGACGCCCAGGGCTTTCTGTGGATTGGCACCCAGGACGGCCTGGTGCGCCACGACGGCTATGGCTTCAAGGTCTACCGGCCGCGTCCGGGCGATGCGGCCAGCCTGTCGGGCAGCTATGTGCGGGCCCTGCACACGGCGCGCGACGGACGGCTGTGGGTAGGCACCATCAGCGGCGGCTTGAGCGTCTTCGACCCGCGCACCGAGAGCTTCAGGCAGTACCGCCACCGCGACGGCGACGCGGCCAGCCTGGCCCATGACCGCGTCGAGTCCGTCGCCGAGGACCGCGACGGCGCGCTGTGGATCGCCACCGACGACGGCCTGGACCGGCTGGACACCGCCAGCGGCGCCCTGCAGCACCATCGCCACGATGCGGCGCGTGCCAACAGCCTGGCCCACAACCAGCTGCGCGCGCTGCTGATCGATCGCGGCGGCCGGCTCTGGGTCGGCGGGCGTGGCGGCCTGCAGCAATGGCGCGGCCCGGCCGACGGCTTTGTCGCTGTCGCCAGGGAAGAACTGGCCGGCCAGCATGTGACCCGGCTGTTCGAGGATGCGCGTGGCCGCCTGTGGATAGGCACGGCCGCCCACGGCCTGGCCATGCTCGACCCGGCCGCGCCGGGGCCGCTGAAACGCTGGCCGCCGTCGAGCGAGGGCGGGCTGAGCCATTACTGGGTCTATGGCCTGGCCGAAGGCGCGGGCGGCGAGATCTGGGTGGCGACCTTCGGCGGCGGTGTCGACGTCATCGACAGCGCCTCGCTGCGCATCGTCGACCGCCTGCGCCATGACGCCGGCCAGCCCAGCACCATCGCCAACGACCGCGTGGGCGCCGTGCTGTCCGACCGCTCCGGCCTGATGTGGGTGGGCAGCTGGGGCGGCGGCCTGGCCCGCCACGATCCGGGCACGCGCGCCTGGCTCAAGCTGCGCCACCGGGCCGGCGACGCCAGCGGGCCGAGCCACCCGGCCATCGTGCGGGCGCTGGAGATGGCCGACGGCCGGCTCTGGCTGGGCACCAACGGCAAGGGCATCGACGTGATGAACGCCGAGGGTCATCTCGTCGACGGCCTGCGCCCCGATGCCAGGAAGACGGACGCGCTCGCCGATGGCTCCATCACCTGCCTGGCCCAGGGCCCCGACGGCAGCGCCTGGGTGGCGACGCTGGACGGCAGCCTGCACCGCCAGCGGCCGGGCCGGCGCGGCTTCGAGCGCTTCACGGTGGCCCAGGGCCTGCCCGGCGGTCCCATCCGCACCATGGTCTTCGACGGCAGCGGGGCGCTGTGGGCGGGCTCGTTGAATGGCCTCGCGCGCATCGCCGCCGATGGCGCCATCACGGCCTTCCGCCATGACCCCGCCGACGCGACGACGCTGGCCGGCCGCGCCGTCGAGTCGCTGGCCTTTGCCGCCGACGGCCAGCTCTGGGTCGGCTCCGACCGCGGCCTCAGCCTGTTCGACCCGGCGACCGCCAAAGCCCGCCGCATCCTGCGCGACCCGGCCCGCAGCGATGCCCTGCCCAACAACTGGGTGCCTGACCTGCTGGTGGCGCGCGACGGCCGGCTCTGGGTCGCCACGCCGGACGGCGTCGCCATCCTGCAGTCCTTCGACGGGACGACGGCCCGCTTCGACGTGCTGAACCGGCGCCTCGAGCTGCCCAGCAGCCCGGCCGAATCGCTGATCGAGGACGCCGACGGCCACGTCTGGCTGGGCAGCCGCGTGCGCATCGACCCCAAGGCCTGGCGCGTGCAGCGCTTCGACGCGGCCGAGGGCAACGAGTTCCGCAGCCTCTTCATCGCCAGCCGCGCGCTGACTCGTGACGGCCGCCTGCTGTTCGGCTCGCCCGAGGGCCTGCTCGTCGTCAGGCCGCGCGACATCCAGCCCTGGACCTATGCGCCGCCGCTGCGGGCCACGGCCATCAGCGTTGACGGCGAGTCCCTGGCCGCCGAGCGCCAGGCGCTGACGCTGCAGCCAGGCCAACGCAGCCTGCGTGTCGAGTTCGCGGCCCTGGACCTGAGCGCGCCGCAGAAGCTGCACTACCGCTACCGGCTGGAAGGTTTCGATCGCAACTGGAATGCCGTCGCCGCCGATCAGCGCCTGGCCGCCTACACCGGCCTGCCGCCCGGCCGCTACCAGCTGCTCGTGCAGGGCAGCAACCGCGCCGCTGCCTGGAGCGAGCCGCCCTGGCGGCTCGATGTGCAGGTGATGCCCGGCCTGCACCAGACCTGGTGGTTCCGCGCCGCCGTGCTGCTGCTGGCACTGGGCCTGGTCGTCGCCATCTTCCGCCTGCGCCTGCGTGCGCTGCGGCTGCGCGGCCTGGAACTCGAGCGCGTCGTCGCCGAGCGCACGGCCGATTTGCAGGCGGCCTATCAGCGCATCGAGCAGGCCAGCCTGACCGACCCGCTGACCGGCCTGCACAACCGCCGTTTCCTGGAGCAGACCCTGCCGGCCGACCTGGAACTGGCCGCGCGACGCCATGCCGTCGGCCACCCCGTGCCGCCAGACTCCGACCATGTGCTGCTGATGCTGGACCTGGACCACTTCAAGTCCGTCAACGACAGCCACGGCCACGCGGCCGGCGATGCCATCCTCGTGCAGACGGCCGAGCTGCTGCGCCATTGCCTGCGCGCCTCCGACTACATCGTGCGCTGGGGTGGCGAGGAGTTCCTCATCGTCGCCCGTTTCGTTGAGCGCGCCTCGGGTGCCCAGCTGGCCGAGAAGATCCGCGCAGCCGTCGCGGCGCATGAGTTCCGGCTGCCGGATGGGCAGGCGCTCAGGCGCACCGTGTCCATCGGCTTCGCCTGCTTCCCTTTCGCCGCCGGCGGTCCCGGCGCTTCGGCGCTGGACAGCCTGCAGCATCTGGCCGACCTGGCCCTGTATGCGGCCAAGCGCAGCTGGCGCGATGCCTGGGTCGGCGTGGAGCTGGCGGGCGATGATGTCGTGGCGGCGCTGCGCGAGAGCTTTGCCGATCCGGCGGCGGCCGAGGCCGCGGGGCGGTTGCGTATCGTCATGTCGGCGCGCGAGACGGCGCTGAGATGGCAGTGAATGCCGACAGCAGGACAGGGGGACGCTGATGCAAGAAATCACCGGCAGGCGGCGCGCATGGATGCCTGGCGTGCTCGCCGCCGTCATGGTTTGGGTGAGCGCTGCAGCGCAGGCGCAAGGCAGTCCGGCCTGCAAGTCGGCGGACGCGCAATTGCCGCCCGCGGCCGTCGAGCGCTGGATGGCCCGGCAGGTCCCGCCCAGCGCCGTGCTGCGGGCCCTGGCCCGCGCGGCCTCCAAGGCCGTGTGGATCGATGAGATCGCCATCAGCGCAGGCCAGGCCTTGGTCAAGGGACATGCGGAGCCTGGCAACCCCGGTTCGGCGCTGAGCGGCCTGGTGCGTGGATTGCAGATCGCCGGCAACGGCGTCCGCGACATGCCCAACACCACCTGGCTTGACGAGAAGGGCCAGCCGAGCCAGAACGCGGCCACGGCCAAGTTCCTGCTGAACTACAGGCTTGCCGAGGCGATGCCATCGGCAGGACGGGATGCCGTGCCCTGCACGGCGATCGATGCGCTGCACGCGGAGATCGTCGGTCGTGGTCGGATGACCGGAGGCCCCATCATGAGATTCGGTCCTAGACCGGCGCTTGCGCTGGAGGACGGCCTGCCCGTCCAGATCGTCGACTTGAAGATGAGTGGCTCGTTCGCGGGCCTGACCCGGGCCTTGATGGCTTGGGAGGCCATGCCCGTTGCGCTGGCCGTGGACGGGGTCGTCATGGCACCTCTGGGAGACGAGCTGGAGGTCGCCTTGACGATCAAGATCGTCCGCGGGGTCTCCGCCAGCGAAACCTTTCCACGCCAGGGGCCTGCCGGAGCCACCGCCCTCGGGCCGGACCCGTTCCGCATGGCTGAAGTCGTCAGGGCCCGGCGGCTGGCTTCGCCGGCCCCGCCTTGTCCTGACCGCGCCAAGGCCTGGCAGGCCATGGCGGAGCGGATGAGCTACGCGGGTGCCATGCCGCCCCTGCAGACCATCGGGCTGTTTCGAATCCAGGGTGACGACCTCATCTACATGCTCCCCGCGGGCAAGGTACACGAGCCTTCAGGGGCGCGTGCGGTCTCGTTCGGCGCCAGCGCCGCCGAGCTGGAGATCGCCGAGATGGTCGAGGGTGATTGCCGGCTGCGGATGGTCAGCCTCCCGCTGACCAGACGCTAGGGCTCAAGCTTCGGCAAAAAAGCGGCTCGGCGGCATGCCCACCGTGCGCGTGACCATGGCCGTGAAGGCGCTGGCGCTGGCATAGCCCAGCTCGGCCGCGATATGGCTCATGGGCCGGCCGCGCGCGGCCAGGGTCAGGGCATGGGCCAGCAGCAGCTGGGAGCGCCACTGGGCGAAGCTGGTGCCCAATTGCTCGCGGAACAGCCGGCTCAGCGTGCGCGGGCTGGCGCCGGCCTCTAGCGCCCATTCGTCCAGGCCGGCATGGCGGCCGGGTTCGCGCAGCATGGCCTCGCAGAGCCGGCGCAGGCGGCCGTCCTGGGGCAGGGCGATGCCCAGGGCCAGCGGCCGGGCGCGTTGCAGTTCGAAGAGGACGAGGCGCTCGATGCCGCGGCGGCGCTCTGTGTCGTCGGTGCTTTCCGGCGGTGCCGGGTCGGGTACCGAGGGCAGGGCCAGCACCAGTTCGCGCAGCAGCGGCGACACCTCCAGCACCCGGCCCAGGCCCCAGGCCTCGCCGGCCAGCAGCCCGGGGCCGAGGTAGAGGGTGTGCAGCTCGGCCTGCTCGATGGCCGTCACGGCGTGCACGATGCCGGGCGGGATCCAGACGGCGCGCGACGGCGGCACGATATAGGTCGACACCTCGGTGTTGACGCGCACCGCTCCCGTCTTGGAGAAGACCAGCTGGGCCCAGTCATGGCGATGCGGCTGGATGTCGGCCAGGTGCTCCAGCAGCCGCGACTTGGCGCGCAGCGGCCGCTCGGCCGTGGGCGCGAAGAGCTCGGGCGAGAAGGCGGGGAAGCTGCGGCGGCTGGAAGACACGACGATGGGTGGCTGGATTTCGACAGAACTTGACGAACCATCGTAACCAGGCCGGCGCCGGCCTGCCTAGAGTGGGGTCATGGATACCGCAGCACTCGCTTCCTCCCTTGACGCCGGCCTGCAGCGCCGGCGCGACGTCACGACGATCTCGACCATCGGCGTCGCCCACGGCACCTCGCACTTCTTCCACATGCTGCTGCCGCCGCTGTTCCCGGCCTTCATCCAGGCCTTCGGCCTGAGCTATTCGGAACTGGGCCTGCTGGTGACGACCTTCTTCGTCATCTCCGGTGCCGGCCAGGCGCTGTCGGGCTTCATCGTCGACCGCGTCGGCGCTCGGCCGGTGCTGTTCGCGGCCATGGCCAGCTTCTTCCTGGCTTCCGTCGCCGCCGGCCTGGCCCAGGGCTTTGGCGGACTGATGCTGGCGGCGGCCCTGGCCGGTGTTGGCAACGCCCCCTTCCACCCGGCCGACTTCACCATCCTGAACAAGCGCGTCTCCCAGCCCCGCCTGGGCCATGCCTTCTCGGTGCATGGCATCAGCGGCAACCTGGGCTGGGCGCTGGCACCGGTGTTTTCCATGAACATCGCCGCGGCGACCGGCAACTGGCGCTTCGCCTATGTCGGCACGGCCCTGGTCGCGCTGGCGGTGATGGGCCTGCTGTTCTGGCAGCGCGACGCCATCGACGATCGCCAGGGGTCGTGGGGCCATGCCAAGCCGGCTGCCGGCGCCAAGGTCGAGCACCCCATGGCCTTCCTGAAGCTGCCGTCGGTCTGGCTGTGCTTCTCCTTCTTCTTCTGGAGCACGGCGGCCCTGTCCGCCATCCAGAGCTTCGCCAGCCCGGCCCTGAACCAGATGTACGGCCTGCCGCTGGCGCTGACGGCCTATGTCGTCACCGGCTACATGCTGGCCGGCGCGGCGGGCATGGTCTGCGGCGGCTTCCTGGTGGCCAAGGCCGAGCGGCTGGAACGCACCATCGCGCTGGCCTTGGCTTTGGCAGCCGGCCTGCTGCTGCTTGTCGCGACCGGTGTGCTGCCTGGCCCGATCGCGGCCGTCGTCGCGGCGTTTGCCGGCTTCGGCACCGGCCTCGCCGGCCCGTCGCGCGACATGCTGATCAAGCGCGCCTCGCCGCCCGGCGCGACGGGCCGTGTCTACGGCACGGTCTATTCGGGGCTGGACATCGGCTTTGCGCTGGCCGCCCCGGTGTTCGGCTTCATCCTCGACCATGGCATGCCGCGCGGCATCTTTGCCGGCTCGGCGCTGGCTCTGCTGATGGGCGTGGCCTCGGCCGGCCTGGTGGGCATGGGCCTGGCGCGGCGTGCGATGACACCGGCGGCCGCCTGACGCGCCGCCATGCCGACGACGTCCAACCTGCTGCTGTTCGCGGCCGCGGCCCTGCTGATGGCCGTGACGCCCGGGCCCAACATGGTCTACCTGATCTCGCGCTCCATCTGCCAGGGGCGCATGGCCGGCGTGATGTCCTGGTTCGGCGTGGTGCTGGGCTTCACGGTCCACATGGTCTGTGCCGCCATCGGCCTGACGGCCCTCTTCATGGCGGTGCCGCTGGGCTATGAGCTGCTGAAGACGGCGGGCGGCCTCTATCTGCTGTGGCTGGCCTGGCAGGCCGTGCGCCCCGGCGCGCGCTCGCCCTTCGAGCCCCGGCCGCTGCCGGCGGAGTCGCCGGCCAAGCTTTTCACGATGGGCCTGCTGACCAGCATCCTCAACCCCAAGGTGGCCATCTTCTATCTGTCGGTGCTGCCGCAGTTCGTCGCGCCGGAGGCCGGCTCGGTGCTGGCGCAAAGCCTGGTGCTGGGCACGACCCAGGTCTGCATCGGTTCGTCGGTCAATCTGCTGGTGGCGCTGTCGGCGGCCCATGTCGCGTTGTGGTTCGCCCGCAACCGCTTCTGGCTGGCCGTGCAGCGCTATGTGATGGGCCTGGTGCTGGGGGCGTTGGCGGTCCGGCTGCTGGGCCAGCAGCGCAGCGCCTGAGGGGCTCCATGCGGCAAGACAGTCTGTTCGATGCTCTCGGAGGCCAGGAGGCCGTGCTGCGCCTGGCCCGGGCCTGGCATGCGCGGGTGATGGCCGACGAGGTCGTCGCCCATGCCTTCAGCCACGGCTTCCATCCCCGCCACACCGAACGCCTGGCGGCCTATTGGGCCGAGGCCTGGGGCGGGCCGGCGCATTACACCGGGCAGCTCGGCAGCCATTCGGCCGTCGTTCAGGCCCACAGCGGCAACGGCCCGCACGAGGAGATGGACAGGCGCGCCATTGCCTGCTTCGATGCGGCACTGGAAGACATCGGCGTGGCCGATGCCGAGTTGCGCCGCGTGCTGCACGACTACTTCGCCTGGGCCACGATCCAGGCCATGGCGGCCTATCCCGACCGCGGGCAGGTGGTGCCCGACCATCTCCAGCTGCCGCGCTGGTCCTGGCAGGGCCTGGTGCAGGCGTAGCGACGCCGGGCATCGCCGGTAAAGTGATCGCCATCAACTTTCCCGCCCCGCCTCATGTCGACTCGTGGTCTTGTCATTGGATTGCTCCTCGTGGCCGCTCTCGGGCTGGCCTGGCAGCAGCGGGAGCCGCTGCAGGCCTGGCTGGGCGCGTCGACGGTCAAGGTCCAGAGCCTGGCGGAATCCTCGGGCAGCGGCGGCGCCTCGGGTGATGCCGCCAAGGCCCGGCCCGGCGGCCTGCGCAAATGCGTCAAGGGCCAGCAGGTGACCTACACGAATGCCGAATGCCCGGCCGGGGCCAGCGATCAGGCGGTGACGGCCGGCACCGTCACCGTCGTGCCGGGCACGCCGGCGGCCAAGCCCGCGGCAACCGGCAGCGGGCCCTCATCCCTGCACAAGGCCCTGGACCTGACGCGTGATGACACGCTGAGGGAAAAGGCCATCGAGCGTGCGGTGAATGGCAACCGATGAGGGCGAGGGCAGCGAAACATCGGCCTTGTCCCTCGAGGCCAAGGCCAGCCTTGGCGTTGCCAATCCTCAAGGTTTCTTGAGCTTTGTTTTTGGTGGGGTTGCTGTCCTCATCGCCTTGATGGCCAGACAGTTCGAGCTGCTCCGGCATCCTCACAGCGGTCATGCCCTGGACCTCGCCAAAAGGCTGGGCTTGCTTCGCGAGGGTGGATCGACTCCCGAGATTCGCGAAACCACCTTGCTCACGATCACGGATGGGCGGGTCTTCGCTGCCTTGGGAGCTTTTGCTGCCTACCTTGCCGTGGCCGCGCTCCTGTACGCGTTGTGGGCAGAGCATCGCAAGGAGGATTCGCTTTACCTGAGCGCTGGATTTGCTTGTGCAGGTTTGACGCTCTTCCTGCTCCATCAGGTCGTGGGCATCGTTGTCATCGTCCTGGGTGCCGCCTTGATCCTGTCGATGCGACGCAACTCAGGCAAACGCTAGCGCAAGGCAGGCGCCAGCTTTCGCCGTGGTCGACGGCGGCTCGCGCTGACGGGCAAGCCCGTGCTCAGGGGACAGGGCGGCCCGCTCGGGCAGCTAAAGTCCCCACATGACTAGACAAGCTAACACCTCCCGTCTGGCCGGCCACGTGCTGGTCGAGGCGTTGATCGCCCAGGGCATCGACACGGCCTTCGGCGTGCCTGGCGAGTCCTACCTCGCC
This sequence comes from Roseateles sp. GW821-FHT09H10, assembly GCF_059415865.1. Lineage (NCBI taxonomy): Bacteria > Pseudomonadati > Pseudomonadota > Betaproteobacteria > Burkholderiales > Sphaerotilaceae > Roseateles > Roseateles sp. GW821-FHT09H10. The sequence goes on from NZ_JBWKOB010000001.1 coordinate 1,330,057, forward strand.
GTGCTCGACGGCTTCCACGAGTACGCCGACAAGATCCGCTTCATCGCCTGCCGCCAGGAAGGCGGCGCGGCCTTCATGGCCGAGGCCCAGGGCAAGCTGAGCGGCAAGCCCGGCATCTGCTTCGTCACGCGCGGCCCGGGCGCGACCAATGCCAGCATCGGCCTGCACACGGCCTTCCAGGATTCGACGCCGATGATCCTCTTCATCGGCCAGGTCGCCAGCGACCAGCGCGACCGCGAGGCCTTCCAGGAGGTCGACTACCGCCAGATGTTCGGCCCCGGCACCCTGGGCATGGCCAAGTGGGTGGGCGAGGTGCACGACCCCGAGCGCCTGCCCGAGTACGTGGCCCGCGCCTTCCACACCGCCATGCAGGGCCGGCCCGGCCCCGTCGTGCTGGTGCTGCCCGAGGACATGCTGACGAAGCCGATCACGGCTCCCGTCATCGCGCCCGCGCGGCCCGCCGAGGCCGCGCCCACGCCAGCGGCCCTGGCCGAGGTCGCTGAGCGCCTGGTCGCGGCGAAGAAGCCCCTGGTCATCGCCGGCGGCGGTGGCTGGACGCCCGAGGCGACGGCAGCCCTGCAACGCTTTGCCGAGAGCTGGAAGCTGCCCGTCGGTTGCGCCTTCCGCTTCCAGGACCTGTTCGACAACGCCCACCCGAACTACGCCGGCGACATCGGCATCGGCATCAATCCCAAGCTGGCCGCGCGGGTCAAGGAGGCCGACCTCATCCTCGCCATCGGCCCGCGCCTGGGCGAGATGACGACCGGAGGCTACACCCTGCTGCAGGCCCCACGGCCTGCTCAAGCGCTGATCCACATCCACGCCGGTGCCGAGGAACTGGGCCGCGTCTACACGGGCGAGCTGCTGATCAACGCCAGCATGAGCCAGGCCGCACTGGCGCTGGCTGAACTCGCGCCGCCGGCCGACGTCGCCTGGCGCGACTGGACGGCCGCCGCCAACGCCGACTACCAGGCCAACCTCGTGCCCGCGCCGGTCGCGCCGCTGGACATGGCCGAAGTCATCCGCCTGCTTGACGCCAAGCTGCCCGAGGGCACGATCTTCACCAACGGCGCCGGCAACTACAGCGGCTGGCTGCACCGCTTCCACCGCTACACGGGCCTGCACCGCTTCGGCAAGACCCAGCTCGCGCCGACCTCCGGCGCCATGGGCTATGGCGTGCCGGCCGCGGTGGCGGCGGCCCTGCTGCAGGACCGCTGGGTGGTCAACATCGCTGGCGACGGCGACTTCCTGATGACGGGCCAGGAACTGGCCACGGCCACCGGCTATGGCGCGAAGAAGCTGCTCGTTGTCGTCGTCGACAACGGCACCTACGGCACCATCCGCATGCACCAGGAGCGCGAGTACCCGGGCCGCGTGTCCGGCAGCGATCTCTTCAATCCTGACTTCGCCCAGCTGGCCGAGGCCTTCGGCTTCGCGGCCTTCAAGGCCGAGAGCACGGAGCAGGTCGGCCCGGCCCTGGATGCGGCCATTGCCGGTGGCAAGCGGGCCCTGCTGCATCTGCGCCTGTCCAGCGACGTCAGCACCTCGCGCTCGACGCTGACGGCCATCCGCGAAGCGGCCAAGAAGGCCCAGCATGCTTGAGCTGACGCTGCGCGGCGACTACATCGAGCTCGACAAGCTGCTCAAGGCCATGGGCCTGGTCGAAAGCGGCGGGCGCGCGCGCGCTCTGATCACGGCCGGCGAGGTGCAGGTGGACGGCAAGGTCGAGTTGCGCAAGACGGCCAAGATCCGCGCCGGCCAGGTGGTGGCCTTTGATGGCCGGCAGATCCGGGTGACGGCGGCGGGCGGCTGAGGCCCTCGGCTCAGTCGGCCAGAGCCTCGAGCTCCTGCAGGGCCTCTTCCAGCAGGCTCGCGCTGGCGGCGTCCTGCTCGAGGGCCCGGCAGGTGCGTTCCACCAGGCATTCCAGGGCCGGGTCCAGTTGCAGTTCGCTGCCCAGATCGTCGAGCAGGGCAGCCTCGACGAACAGCCGCAGGGCCTTGGCGCGGGGCAGGGCGCCACCCGCCTGGATGCGGGCCGCCTTCAGCTTGGCGTGCAGGCCCTGCAGGGCGGTCTGGGCGGCAGCAGGCGCTGCCCCATGGGCCAGCCGGTTCGCTGGGTCGGGCACCGCCTGGCCCTGCTGAGACGCCTGGCGCGTCTGAGCCAGCTCGGCCTTGAGCAGCCGCAAGGCGTGGATCAGGGGAGAAATGGGTGCCGTCATGCGCCAACGTCGAATTGCGCCGCGCATTGTGGCGCCGGCCGGCCTGAGGAAAGCTGGCAAAATCCAACCTGCTGCTGCAGACCATCCCCGGCTCCTGCGGCAGATGCGCCGCCTCGGTTCTGCCGCGGCGGTATTTTTTTGAGGCCCCCGCATCCAGGGGCTTTGACCCAGGGCATATCCCAAAGTCCGACCGAGCGGTCGGCCGGGACAATCCCTGGCTTTGCTTCAACCAGGCCGCGCCACAAGCGCCGCCCTGATCTCATGGCACTCCAACACCTGACCGACGAGCAGATCGCCACCTGGACCCGCGCCCAAAAGGACGAATGGTGGTTCAAGAACGTCTTCCGCGGCGACATGGCCCAGCTGACGCTGCGCTCGGGCTTCACCGGCTTCCTGCTCGGCGGCATCCTGTCGGCCACGGGCCTCTACATCGGTGCCAAGACCGGCATCGCCATCGGCGTCGGCCTGACCTCGGTCATCCTGGCCTTCGCGCTGTTCCGCGCCCTGCACGCCAGCGGCTTCGCGCAGGACTACACCATCCTCGAGAACAACTGCACCCAGTCCATCGCGACGGCTGCGGGCTATGTCATCACGCCGCTGTTCTCCAGCCTGGCGGCCTACATGCTGGTCACGGGGGTCATCCCGACCTGGTGGCAGCTGATGATCTGGATCTTCGTGGTCTCGATGATCGGCGTGCTGCTGGCCTTCCCGCTGAAGCGCCGCTTCATCAATGAAGACCAGGCCCCCTTCCCCGAAGGCCGCGCCTGCGGCGTTGTGCTGGATTCGCTGTACCACGGCGCCGGCGACGAGGGCGTGTTCAAGGCCAAGCTGCTGGGCGTCGTCGGCGGCCTGACCGCCGTCTACCAGGCCATCGTCAGCGATGGCTGGATGAAGCTCATCCAGTTCAAGATCCTGATGATGGACAAGTGGGCCGGCATGAAGGAGCCCTGGCATCTGCACGAGCGTCTGGACACCTACTACTACGCCTGGGCCGGCAAGACGACCTCGCTGATCCCGACCATCATGGGCACGGACATCCGCCAGCTCGGCCTGCGCCTGACGCTGGACGCCGCCATGCTGGGCGTGGGCGGCCTGATGGGCATCGCGGTGGCGACGAGCTGCTTCCTGGGGGCCTTCATCAACTTCGTCATCCTGGCGCCGATGATGATCCAGGCCGGCGACATCGCGCCGCGCCTCGGCGCCAATGGCGCGCTGATCCCGCTGAATCGCGCCGAGATCGTCAACCAGTGGTCACTGTGGTGGGGCGTGACGATGATGGTCGTCGGCGCCATGGTCGCCCTGCTGGCCAAGCCCGAGATCTTCAAGAGCGCGTTCAAGCGCAAGGCGCCGGCGGCCAACGGCGGCGCCAACACCGACCTGCTGAAGGACATCGAGGTGCCGCTGTGGATCAGCTACATCGGCGTGCCGGTGTTCAGCGTGCTGGGCAGCTATGTGACGCATGCCTTCTTCGACGTGCCGTTCTGGCTGGCCCTGGTGTCGCTGCCGCTGATCTTCGTGCTGACCGTCATCTGCACGAACTCGATGGCGCTGACCTCCTGGACGCCGACGGGCTCGCTGGCCAAGATCACGCAGTTCACGATGGGTGCCATCGACCGCACCAATCCCGGCTCCAACCTGCTGCCGGCCGGCATGACCAGCGAGATCGCGTCCAACGCGGCCAACCTGCTGTCCGACATCAAGCCTGGCTACATGCTCGGCGGCAAGCCGCGCCACCAGGCCATCGGCCACATCGTGGGCAACCTGGCGGGCGTGCTGTTCTGCGTGCCGCTGTTCTTCCTGCTGTTCCTGACGCCGGATTCGAACGGCGTGCGCAGCGTGGCGACGCTCGTGTCCGACCAGTTCGCGATGCCGGCGGCCCTGCAGTGGAAGGGCGTGGCCGACATCATCGCCAAGGGCCTGAAGGGCCTGCCGACGTCGGCGCTGATGTCCATGGGCTTTGCCGCCCTGGCCGCCGTCGCGATGGAAGTCGCGCGCATCAAGACCAAGGGCCGCTTCCCGATCTCGGCCGTCGCCACGGGCCTGGGCGTCGTGCTGCCGCCGGAGTCGGTGTTCGCCATGTTCATCGGCGCGGTGATCTTCTTTGCCATGAGCAAGAAGCACAAGACGCCCGGCACCAAGGGCCACCGCGTCTGGGTCGAAGGCATGGAGCCCATCTGCGCCGGCCTGATCTCCGGTGCCGCGCTGATGGGCATCGGCAACGCGATCATCAACGTGCTGATCTGATAATCACGAGTTCTGTCTGCCCGTAGCTCAACTGGATAGAGCAGCTGCCTTCTAAGCAGCAGGTCGGGGGTTCGAGTCCCTCCGGGCAGGCCAAATCCGCATTTTTTTCGCATCGGGCGTCTGGGCCATCGAAGGCCCAGGCGCCTTTTTCTTTGTTTGCCGACCCCCGCAGGGGCTTCAAGCCGCGGGCATGTCTCGCTGGCCGACCGCGAGCCTGGTGAAGCGAGGAGTAGGCTTGAGCCATGTGCTCCAACTACGAGCCCGTCACCCTCGATGACCGCCTGATGGCCCACTTCGGTGTGTCCAGGCCGTCCAACGTCGAGCCGCCCGAGTCGGCCTTCCCCGGGCTGAAGGCCTTCTTCATCAGGGCTCAGGACAAGACCGAGTTGGTCGTGGCGCAGGCCCAGTTGGGATTCTTCGGCTATCTGCCCGACTTCGCCCCTGACCTCGCCTTCGGTCGCAAAACCTACAACTGCAAGTCCGAGACCATGCGCGAGAAGCGCGCCTTCAAGGCCGCGTGGTTTGCCGGCAACCGCTGCGCAATTCCCATAGAACGCGGGTTCGAATGGTCCTACGAGACCGGCGATCCGGTGCGGTGGGCCGTCAAGCGCAACAACGGTGAGCCCCTTTGCGCTGCGGGCTTGTGGGGCGTCTGGATCGGCCCTCAGGGCGAAGAGATCTTGTCCTTCACGATGCTGACCGTCAACGCCGACGGCCATGCGGTTTACGGCCGCTTCAATCCCCCCGGCGACGAGAAGCGAATGCCGGTGTTCCTGCGCTTGGAGGATCAGCAGGAGTGGCTGAATTGCCCGATCGACAAGGCCGGGACGTTCATCAGGCAGTTTCCGGCAGAGCTTCTGCAGGCTGAGCCCGCGCCGGCTCCCTGGAAGCCTTTGCCCGAGCCCGCCGATTGGGAGTCCGAGCCGGACATGTTCGCTGACGAGTGGCGCGAGGCCGCGGCGGATCCGTTCGCGCGCCAGCTCAAGGCGCGCAAGTCACGGACCAAGGCAAAGCCAGCCGCAGAGGCAGGCCCGCCGCCACCCACGACGGGCGATCTCTTTGACTGATCGGAGGCCGCCTTTGGCCTGGGGGCTTCGGTAGCGCGCAGGGCAGTCCATGCCGTGGGCGCCTTGCCTTTGCGGAACTTCGCGCCCTATGGAAATGGCTTGACGGCCCGCGTCGCGATCGAGGTCGGGCTGAAGCGGTTCAGCGGCGTCGCCTCGTCGGTCCAGCCATCCTCGTACATGTCCACCAGCATGAGCCCCGCGCGCGCCTGGCCGCCGATGAGATCGTCCAGGGTGTGGCTGAACTCCACGGCTTCGCCGCGTTGCAGCCTGGCTTGCACGGCGGGCTCGTGCTGATGGTCCAGATCGGAGTAGGGCAGCTTGTACTTGACCTGCAGGCCCTGCATGGGGTCGCTGGTGTCGTGCTCGAAGAGGTAGTAGCTAGGGTTGAGAAATCCTGCCAACAGGACTCCGCCCGGCTTCAAGACCCTGAAGCATTCCGACCAGACCGGGCGAACGTCGGGGATGAAGCAGTTCGAGCAGGGATGAAAGATCAGGTCGAAGGACCCATCGCCGAATCTCGACAGATCGGCCATGTCGCCTTGTTCGCAGCGAAGGTCCAGGCTGTGGCGCTCGGCCACGCCCATATCCTTGGCCAACTGCGCATCCGAGGCGTCCAGGCTGACCACGCTGGCGCCTGCGGCCGCCAGGATCGGCGCTTGCTGGCCGCCGCCGGAGGCGAGGCACAGGACCCGCTTGCCCGTGAGCTCGCCGAACCAGGCGCGAGGAACGGGCCTGCGCGGCGTCAGCACGATGTCCCACTGGCTGCGGCGGGCCTGCTCGATGGCGGCAGCACCCACGGGACGGGACCATTCGGAACCCTCGCTGGATTCGCGGTTCCAGGCCTGGCGGTTGTGTTCGAAGACGGAAGTGCTCATGGCGCCAGCTTAGGGCGCGCGCGGCACGCCGCGATGTGAGCGACGCCGATCTGCCCAGCACCGCAGCTCTGGGAGGCCGCTTGAAATCAGTCCAGATGCGCCATCTTCCAAGTGCCGAAGCCCGAAGCTTGAGACCGCAGCGCTTCGAGGATCCTCAAAGCTTCTGCGCAGTGTTCTTCACGCTCGGGCGCGCCGTGCGCCGATGCGCTCAACTGGTCCAGCTTGTACGCGAGGCGAGCAATCTGTCGGCGTATTTCGGCGCCAGTCGACTGGATCAGCTGATCACCGAGCGTTGCTGCGATCAGCGTGTCCAGGTCAATCAACTGCTGTCGAAACCACCGGCGTGGCTCGGCTATATCAATTACAAAGTTGCTGGAGTTTGGTTTCTTCAAAGCCGGAGCTAGCGTCTCAATGAATGCATTCATTCGGTTGACATGGTTAGCAAAGGTCCGGTGTGTGCCCTTCACACGCTCCCTCTCCAGAGCCGTCATCGCCTCAATCTGCATTCGGGTCAAGTAAGCAGCACCAAAGACGGCAGCAACTGTGCCGATTGCGCCTAGCGCTTGAGCGACGTTGCCGAAAGCGGGGTCCTTGATGAAGTCGTGAATCGTCGCGGCCGGTATCACGCCGCGGAGCAGCTCAAGCGGAAGCCAAATCAGGAGCGCGGTAACGCAAATGCGCGAAAGCCAGCGAGACTCAGCACTATCGCTCTTCTTGGCATCCATAGCTCCTCCCTTTTGGAGGGCCAAGTATGACGGCGCTTCAACACTAAGCAGGCGGGCGGGAGGGCGGCCTGATGTCAGCTGATGAGATCCGCTCTGTGGGCATCACACACCTCGATATGGACCCGAAGCACGCCGATGTGCCCCCTGGCCTTCTCGCATCGTCGGTTGAACTCTTCTGTCTCCACCCCCAGAGACTTCACTGCACGCAGCTCGCCAACCACCAGCTCAAGGTACCGGCGGATGCCAAAACCAATCGACAGGATCGAGAAATCGCCAAGAGCGCCAGCGATCGTGGCGTCGAGCAGTACCAGCTGGCTCTCCATAGTAGGGAGGATCTCCAACGTTTGCTCCAGAGACTGAGTGCGCACTGTATCGATCAGGTTCACGTCGACGATGTCGATCAACTTGGTGATCTTTTCTACCTGAACGAAGAAGCTGCGGCGGATATTCATCTGCCGCTCTCGCTCGGCTGTCGCCGCAGCATCGATCTGTTGTTTGGTGTGCCTCTCGGCAGCTGCGATCTGCGACTGAGTTTGTTCAGCTGCTGCATTGATCTGGCGCTTCACAAGAACGGCAGAGCCGATGATGGCGACAACGGTACCGATTGCCTGCATCCAACCCGACCATTCGGCCTTGGTCATACAGGTAAACCAATGCTGCAGTCCCGCAAAGCAAAACTCAGCCGGCGCTGGCTGCTCGATGAGCTTTTGCAGCAGTTCCTCAACTGTCGACATCTTGCGTTTCCCATGATCGTGGCCTCGGTGATGACACCGATCTTGACCTTCTTTTCGTACCCGTCGGGCTTCGGCGTGAAGTCGACGGTCATGCCCATCAGCGAGCTCTGCGCGCGCTCGGTGAGCATTTTGGGCGGAACGGTGCGTTCTCCAATGGGTGCCCGATTGGCTCGATGCGGCCTATCGGTAGGTCTAGCGTCTAGACTTGACCGAAGGCGGCTGGGTCTACACCAATCTAGCGACAGACCCTATTCCGCGCCAGGCACCTGCGGCCCACAGTGTTGACACTTAAACCCTGGGAGGGGCGATGTTCAAGAGTGCGCGCCATGGATAGCGCGGGGCCGGCAGTGGGAGTCTTCGCAAAGGTAGCGTTCTTTATTGCGGTGGCTGCTTCCGTGGGCATCGGAGTGGCCTATGACTTTCCGGCATTTGCGGCGTGGTACGCCTCGCTTGCGGATCCAGTCCGTGCAGCGTTGGTGACAGGCTTCTGCACGATCAGCAGCGGCCTGATTGCGGCCGGAATCGCATTTATGGGAGTGGCGGCGGCCAATCGCAGCAGTCTTGCACGACTGCATGTGCAGCACCGGCAAGACACCGAGGAGGCGGAGAGGAAGCGACTGCACGATAGCCATGAAAAGCGTGCGGATCGGAAGGGTGCGATTCGCCGTGAGGTGTACCTCAAGGCTATCGAGAAGGCGCATGCCGCAGTGGTGACGCCCGTACGTTTGCTTGACCGATCGATTGACGATCGTGTCACCGACGATCTCCCGCTGCAGGAATTTCTTTCAGCGAATGCGCAGGTCAGACTGGTTTGCGAGCCACCTGCGCTAGCGCTGTCGTTCGAGGTGACTTCGCTTTTGTCGGAGTACTACGTTAAGGGCCTGGAACGCGGCATCGCTATTCGCCAGCAGATGACTTGGGTGCACAAGATTCGGGAGGACATCGCCCACGCGGTCGCCGCGGCGCGCGAATTGCGGTTGATGGCGGACAAAGTGATGGCAAGCGGAGAGAACCGTCCGGACCATCCGACACACCTCGCCGTTGTTGAGAAGCTGACCTATGTAAGCTCACTCGAACGTGCCCGCGACAGAATGCTGAAGGAACTGATCCCGATGCGTCGCCAGCACTACAAGGATGGCGACGCGGCAAATCTGGCGCTCCAACTAGCTCTGGCTAAATATCAGTCGGCGCTTCGCGAGGAGCTTCATCTTGACGGCAATGCCGAGCTGGCAATGGCTGCTGTCGAGGAAATGCGCAGTCGAGCGCATGCGGCGTTGGGTATCGATCGCTGGTGATGCAGGTATTGGCACAAAGCGCAACCATGTTGGCTGATAGAGAAGCGAGCCATTTGGTGCTTGCGTTCATAGAGCAAGCGTCGACGGATGTCGAGGCCTTCGCGGTGCAGTCGTGTTCCTTATCGGAGCGTGAGGACTACTGGATTGTTCGCGCCAACAGCGCTGACTATGTGCTGCATGGTGATGCCTCACAATGCTATGTCGGCGTCAATGCATATCTGGTCGATGTGCTCACTGGAGCTATCGAAATCGTTGGTATCGGTCAAAGCGCCGATTCATACCTTCAAGACAAGTGCGACCTGCGCGAGACGGCTGGCCGGCACTATGTGCTGCGTGCCGGCTCTTCTCCTTCAGGAAAGCATGCGATCGTGCATCTTCGGCAGGTGCTGGAATGCACTTTGCGGTGAGCACGAGAGCTCTCGAAAGAGGACCGTCCTTGGCTTACAGGGACGCGTGGCGATCTGCTGCAGGCAAAGGAACTCTTTCAACAGAGGGAGGTCGCCACGGCAGTGGCGCTAGTCGACCAACCGCTCGATGCGCGGCCCATGAGGGGCCAGATGTGGTTTTGGGAGCCGCTGCGGACGGGCTCTTCGCGATTAAGTCCTCTGGTGGCTTCGGCAGCATTTCGCGCGAGAGTCAGTCAGCCCCTTGGGGTGAAATCCGCTCCATCGTAGAATGCCGGCCCCCGCTCATCAGCCAGGTCTCTCGGCGAAATCCCAATGGAAACAACAACATACGACATCGCCGAAGCTGCCAAGGTGCCCAAGATCGGCTTTGTGTCGCTCGGCTGCCCCAAGGCGCTGACCGATTCCGAGCTCATCCTCACGCAGCTGCGCGCCGAGGGCTATGAGACGTCCAAGACCTTTGCGGGTGCGGACTTGGTGATCGTCAACACCTGCGGCTTCATCGATGACGCCGTCAAGGAGAGCCTGGACACCATCGGCGAGGCCCTGGCCGAAAACGGCAAGGTCATCGTGACCGGCTGCCTGGGCGCCAAGGCCGGTGCGGCCAGCAAGGACGCTGGCAGCCTGGTGCGTGAGATCCACCCGAGCGTGCTGGCCGTGACCGGCCCGCATGCCACGCAGGAGGTGATGGACGCGGTGCACACCCATGTGCCCAAGCCCCACGACCCCTTCGTCGACCTGGTGCCCAGCTTCGGCGTCAAGCTGACGCCCAAGCACTACGCCTATCTGAAGATCAGCGAAGGCTGCAACCACCGCTGCTCCTTCTGCATCATCCCCAGCATGCGCGGCGACCTGGTGTCCCGCCCCATCGGCGATGTGCTGAACGAGGCCCGCGCGCTGTTGGAAAGCGGCGTGAAGGAACTGCTCGTCATCAGCCAGGACACCTCGGCCTATGGCGTGGACGTGAAGTACCGCACCGGCTTCTGGGACGGCAAGCCGGTCAAGACCAAGATGCTGGACCTGGTCGCCCAGCTCGGCGAGATCGCCAAGCCCTATGGCGCCTGGGTGCGCCTGCACTACGTCTACCCCTACCCGCACGTGGACGAGGTGCTGCCGATGATGGCCCAGGGCCTCGTGCTGCCTTACCTGGACGTGCCCTTCCAGCATTCCCATCCCGACGTGCTCAAGCGCATGAAGCGCCCGGCCAACGGCGAGAAGAACATGGAGCGCATCCTGCGCTGGCGCGAGGCCTGCCCGGAGCTGGTGATCCGCTCGACCTTCATCGCCGGCTTCCCGGGCGAGACCGAGGCCGAGTTCCAGCATCTGCTGGACTTCATGCAGGAAGCGAAGATCGACCGCGCCGGCTGCTTCGCCTACTCGCCGGTGGAAGGCGCCAGCGCCAACGACATCCCCGGCGCGCTGCCCCAGGAAGTGCGCGAGGAGCGCCGTGCGCGCTTCATGGAAGTGGCTGAGCAGGTGTCGGCCGCCAAGCTGCAGGCCCGCGTGGGCCAGACGCTGCAGGTGCTGGTCGACTCCGCGCCGGCCCTGGGCCGCAAGGGCGGCGTGGGCCGCTCCTATGCCGACGCGCCCGAGATCGACGGCACCGTGAAGATCCTGCCGCCCGAGAAGGCCAGCAAGACGATGAAGGTGGGCGACTTCGTGCGCGCCCGCGTCGTGGCCGCCGATGGCCACGATCTCGTCGCTTCGCTGGTATGACGCGCAAGCCGTCGACGCAACTGATCCATCACCCCTACCGCGCCCCGGAAGGCTGGGACGCGGTGCCGGTGCCGGTGGCCAAGGCCTCGACCGTGCTCTTCAAGAACACGGCCGACCTGCACAAGCCCCGGCCCCGCGACGGCCTGACCTATCGCTACGGCCTGCACGGCACGCCGACGAGCTACACGCTAGCGGCTCGCATCGCGACGCTTGAGCATGCCGAGCATTGCCTGCTGGTGCCCAGCGGCCTGGCGGCCGTGACGCTGCCGTCGCTGGCCGTTTTGCGCCCCGGGGACGAGGTGCTGGTGCCGGACAACGTCTATGGCCAGAACCGCTACCTGACCGAGTCCTGGCTGCCGCAGTGGGGCGTCACGCATCGCTTCTACGACCCGCTGACGGTGCCGGAGCTGCGCGACAACACCAAGCTGGTCTGGCTGGAAGCAGCGGGTTCCATCACGCTGGAGTTCCCCGACCTGCTTGGCACGCTGGCCGCCTGCCGCGCGCGTGGCATCACGACGGCCCTGGACAACACCTGGGGCGCGGGCCTGGCCTTCAACGGCTTTGAGCCGGCGCCGCAGACCCATCCGGGCCTGGGTGCCGACATCGTCATGCAGGCGCTGACCAAGTACCCCAGCGGCGGCGCCGACGTGCTGATGGGATCGGTGTGCACGCGCTCTGCGAAGCTGCACGACCGCCTCAACCATGCCCACGAGCATCTGGGCTATGGCCTGGGCCAGAACGATGTGGAGCTGGTGCTGCGCGGCCTGCCGACGCTGCAGCTGCGCTACGAGGCGCAGGACCGCGTGACGCGCCAGTTGGCTGCATGGATGGCAGGGCAGCCCGAGGTGGCCCAGGTCTTCCATCCGGCGCTGCCCGGCTCGCCCGGCCATGAGCATTGGCTCGCCGTCGGCGGTGCCGGTGCAGCCTGCCTGTTCTCGGCCGTGTTCAAGCCCGAATACACCGCAGCCCAGGTGGACGCCTTTGTCGATGCGCTGCAGCTCTTCGGCATCGGCTATTCCTGGGCGGGCCCGATGAGCCTGGCCGTGCCCTACGACATGAGCCGCAGCCGCGACCTGCCATTGCCTTTCAGCGGCGGCACGCTGGTGCGCTTTGCGATTGGCTTGGAAGACGGTGCCGACCTGAAGGCCGACATCGAGCAGGCGCTGTCAGCTCTTGTTTGAGACCTTGTGCCGCATCAGCTGGCCCTTTTGGCTAAAGAGCCAACGATCCGCTGGCGCGTCTCGTCAGTCCTTGCGGCCTGTTGATGCGTGCCGCATCAATTGGCCCTTTTCACGCTCCCAATCCCGCTTCTTCTCGGTGTCGCGCTTGTCATGCTGGGCCTTGCCCTTGGCGAGCGCGATGTCGGCCTTCACGCGGCCGCCCTTGTAGTGCAGGTTGAGCGGCACGAGGGTGAAGCCGCGCTGCTCGACCTTGCCCACCAGCCGCTTGATCTCGGCCTTGTGCATCAGGAGCTTCTTGGTGCGATCGGCCTCGGGCGTGACGTGGGTGGAAGCGCTGCGCAGCGCGTTGATGCGGCAGCCGATCAGGAAGAGCTCGCCGTCCTTGATCATCACGTAGCCATCGGTCAGCTGGACCTGGCCGGCGCGGATGGCCTTGATCTCCCAGCCGGACAGCACGACACCGGCCTCGAACTGTTCCTCGATGAAGTAGTCGTAGCGGGCGCGGCGGTTCTCGGCGATGGACATGAAGTGGAATGTGGGGCCCGGGGCCCTTCTTACAATCCCGGCATTCTATGAAGCAGGTCAAAAAGTCCGTTTTGCTCTGGTACACGCCGCGCGAGATGTACGAGCTGGTCACCGCGGTGGAGCGCTATCCCGAGTTCCTGCCCTGGTGCAACAAGGTTGATGTTCTTGAGCGCGAGGGCGACGCGGTGACGGCTCGGCTGCACCTGTCCTATGCCGGCGTGCGCCATGCCTTCACGACGCGCAACCGCAACGAGGACGGGCGCAGCGTGGACATGGAGCTGGTTGACGGCCCCTTCTCGCATCTCGACGGCCTGTGGCAGTTCCAGCCGCTGAACAAGCCCGGCGCCGATGGCGAGCCCACGGCCTGCAAGATCGTCTTCGAGCTGAACTACGCCTTCAACAGCGGCGCGCTGGAGGCCGTCGTCAGCCCGGTGTTCGACCGCATCGCCAACACCTTTGTCGACAGCTTCGTGCAGCGCGCCGAGAGCCTCTATGGCCCGCGTTGACAGCCCACCCCCTACCGGCTGCGCCGGCCCCCTCAAGGGGGCACTGCCGACGGCCCGGCAAAGCCGGTTCCGTGGCAGTCGCTGGGTTGACGCCCGGTTTTCTCCAACGGTGATCCGCTGAATGGGCAGCGCCTTTCGGGTCGAGTTGGTCTGGAGCCCGCAGGCCGGCGACGTGCAGCATCGCTGGCTGGAGGTGGAGGAGGGCACCACCCTGGATGCCGCCTTGCGCGGCTGCGCCGACTTCATGGCGGCGCAGAGTCAGCCGCTCGATCAGTTGCACATCGGCATCTGGGGGCGCGCACGGCCCCTGACGACGCTGCTGCGCGAGCGTGACCGCATCGAGGTCTATCGCCCGCTGACCGTGGATCCCAAGGAGGCGCGGCGGCTGCGCTATGCCAAGCGCGGCCAGCCCATCGTGTCGCGCCACCGGCCCAAGCACTCAGGCTGAACCGGCGGCGGCCTTTATTTGCATTCGCTGGTGATGAGGTCGCGCGCGCGGTTGACCTCGGCGGCGATTTGAGCCTCATCCATGAAGACGCGCTCGCCCTTCTCGTTGGTGCGCGTCAGGCGGGTGCCGCTTTGCAGCTCGCGCAGATTGGCCTGGGCCCGGCTGCAGTTCTCGCGGCGCTGAGCGGCCACGCGGCGCTCTTCTTCCTTCTTCTTGGCGGCGTCGCTGTCCTGCTCCTGCTTCTGGCGCGCGGCGGCGTCGAGCTCGGCTTTGGTCGGGGCGCTGGCGGCCGGCTTGGGCGCCGCAGCCGCGCTGGCCTGGCTGCCCGGCGGGGCGACGACGATGGTCGGCTTCGCCACATAGGGGCGCTGCAGGATGTCCTTGTCCGGCGTGCCTGGGGGTGGCGGCATGTCGCTGTACTGCACATTGCCCTTGGCGTCGCGCCACTTCCATTGCGCCTGGGCGGCGCCGACCATGGCGAGGCAGAGCAGGGCGAGGAGGGCGGGGCGAAGGGCTTTGTGGGGCATGCGGCGAGTTTAGCCGGGCGACCTCCGTATAATGCCGCTTTGCGTCTGGAGCTTTCCTCATGCGCCTTCTCGGCAAAGCGCTCACCTTCGACGATGTTCTGTTGGTGCCAGCGTTCTCCCAGGTGTTGCCCCGCGACACCAGCCTTGCGACCCGCCTGTCGCGCAATATCCCCCTGAACCTGCCGCTGGTGTCCGCCGCCATGGACACCGTGACCGAGGCCCGCCTCGCGATCGCCATCGCGCAGGAGGGCGGCATCGGCATCGTGCACAAGAACCTCAGCGCCGAGGCCCAGGCGCGCGAGGTGGCGCGGGTCAAGCGCTACGAGAGCGGCGTCGTCCGCGAGCCCCTCACCATCGGCCCCGACGCCTCGGTGCGCGATGCCGTCGAGCTGACCCGCCTGCACGGCTTCTCGGGCTTCCCGATCGTCGAAGGCAAGCGTGTTGTCGGCATCGTCACCGGCCGCGACCTGCGCTTCGAGACCCGCATGGACGCCAAGGTCCGCGAGATCATGACGCCGGCCGAGAAGCTCATCACGGTGCGTGAAGGCGCGTCACTTGAAGAAGCCAAGGCGCTGATGCACGCCCACAAGCTGGAGCGTGTCGTCGTCATCAACGACGCCTTCGAGCTGCGCGGCCTGATGACGGTCAAGGACATCACCAAGCAGACCAGCTTCCCCAACGCCGCCCGTGACAGCCACGGCAAGCTGCGCGTCGGCGCCGCGGTCGGCTTCGGCGAGGACACCGAACTGCGCGTGGAGCTGCTGGTCAAGGCCGGCGTCGACGCCCTCATCGTGGACACGGCCCACGGCCACAGCGCCGGCGTGCTCGAGCGCGTGCGCTGGGTCAAGCGCGCCTTCCCGCAGGTCGACGTCATCGGCGGCAACATCGCCACCGGCGCCGCCGCCCTGGCCCTGGTGGAAGCCGGCGCCGACGGCGTGAAGGTCGGCATCGGCCCCGGCTCCATCTGCACGACCCGCATCGTCGCGGGCGTCGGCGTGCCCCAGATCACCGCCATCGACAACGTGGTGACGGCACTCAAGGGCACCGGCGTGCCGGTCATCGCCGACGGCGGCATCCGCTACTCGGGCGACGTCGCCAAGGCCATCGCGGCCGGTGCCGACACCGTCATGATGGGCGGCGCCTTCGCCGGCACCGAGGAAGCCCCCGGCGAGACCATCCTCTACCAGGGCCGCACCTTCAAGAGCTACCGCGGCATGGGCTCCATGGGCGCCATGGCCAAGGGCAGCGCGGACCGCTACTTCCAGGACACCTCGGCCAACAACCCGA
This sequence comes from Roseateles sp. GW821-FHT09H10, assembly GCF_059415865.1. Classification (NCBI taxonomy): domain Bacteria; kingdom Pseudomonadati; phylum Pseudomonadota; class Betaproteobacteria; order Burkholderiales; family Sphaerotilaceae; genus Roseateles; species Roseateles sp. GW821-FHT09H10. The sequence continues at coordinate 1,345,810 of NZ_JBWKOB010000001.1, forward strand.
ATACGTCCAAGCTGGTGCCCGAAGGCATCGAAGGCCAGGTGCCCTACAAGGGCTCGGTCGTGCAGGTCATCTTCCAGATGGCCGGCGGCCTGAAGGCCTCGATGCACTACTGCGGCTGCGGGTCGATTGCCGACATGCAGAACAAGGCCGAGTTCGTCGAGATCACGACGGCGGGCATGCGCGAAAGCCATGTCCACGACGTGCAGATCACCAAGGAAGCGCCGAACTACCGCAGCGAATGAGCTGCTGACCGAGCAAACGGGGCGATTTCAGATCGCCCCGTTTCTCTTTTCAGATTCACGATGAGTTCCTCCCCGAATCGCACGCCCGCCATGGGCTTCATCATGGCCGCGGTGCTGATCGACATGATCTCCATCGGCCTGATGGTGCCGGTGCTGCCGCATATCGTGGGGACCTTCACCGGCAGCAACGACGAGCAGACCGCCGCCTTCCTGATCGTGACCATGGCCTTCGGCGTGGCCAATTTCATCGGCTCGCCCGTGCTGGGCGCGCTGTCGGACCGCTTTGGCCGCCGGCCGGTGCTGCTGATCGGCTTCGCCGGCCTGGCCCTGAGCTTCTTCGTGACGGCGATGGCGACAGCGCTGTGGATGCTGGTCGTCGTGCGCCTGTTCTCGGGCGCCATGCAGGCCAATATCGCCATCGCCAACGCCTATGTGGCCGACATCACGCCGCCGGAAGACCGCGCGCGCCGCTTCGGCCAGCTGGGTGCCATGTTCGGCATCGGCTTCATCCTCGGACCGGTGGTGGGCGGCTGGCTGGGCCACTACGACATCCACTGGCCCTTCATCGCCGCCGGCTGCATGGCCGTGCTGAACTGGTGCTACGGCTTCTTCGTGCTGCCGGAATCCCTGCCGCTGGACAGGCGCAGCAGCCACTTCGACTGGAAGAAGGCCAACCCGGTCAGCGCGCTGCGCGGCCTGGCCGCGCTGAAGGGCGTGGGTTCGCTGGTGGTCGTCATCGCGCTGGCCTCGCTGGCCCAGTTCATGTTGCACATGACCTGGGTGCTCTATACCAAGTTCAAGTTCGGCTGGGGGCCGCTGGAGGTCAGCTGGTCGCTGTTCGCCGTCGGCATCGTGTCCGTCATCAGCCAGGGCCTGCTGCTCAAGCCGCTGCTGGCCCGCTTCAGCCCACAGCGACTGGCGCTGGTGGGCATGGGGTCGGCCTCGCTGGCCTACCTGGGCTTCGGCCTCGCGACCGAGGGCTGGATGATGTATGCCGTCATCGCCTTCAACCTGCTCGGCGGCGTGGCGTCGGCGGCCGTGCAGAGCATCATCTCCAATGCCGCCGAGGCCCATCGACAGGGCCAGGCCATGGGCGCGGTCTCGTCGCTGAACAGCTTGACGGCCGTGTTCGCGCCCATCATCGGCCTGACCCTGCTGGGCTGGGTCTCGCACCTGCCCGCCGGCGACCCGCGCATGGGTCTGCCCTTCTTCACCTGCGCTGCACTGCAAGCGATTGGCCTGATCCTGGCCTACCGCTTCTTCCATCGCCAGCGCGCCGCTTTGCAAACTGCCTGAGATCACCATGCAACACGACAAGGTCCTCATCCTCGACTTCGGCTCCCAGGTCACCCAGCTCATCGCGCGCCGCGTGCGCGAGGCGGCGGTGTACTGCGAGATCCATCCGAACGATGTCTCCGACGACTTCATCAAGTCGTTCGCGCCCAAGGCCATCATCCTGAGCGGCAGCCACGCCTCGACGTATGAAGACCACGAGCTGCGCGCGCCGCAGGCCGTGTGGGACGCCGGCGTGCCGGTGCTGGGCATCTGCTACGGCATGCAGACCATGGCCGTGCAGCTGGGCGGCAAGGTCGAATGGAGCGATCACCGTGAGTTCGGCTATGCCGAGGTCCGCGCCCATGGCCACACCCAGCTGCTGGACGGCACCCAGGACTTCGAGACGCCCGAGGGTCACGGCATGCTCAAGGTCTGGATGAGCCATGGCGACAAGGTCACCGCGCTGCCGCCGGGCTTCCAGCTGATGGCCTCCACGCCCAGCTGCCCCATCGCCGGCATGGCCGACGAGGCGCGCAGGCTCTACGCCTTCCAGTTCCACCCCGAGGTCACGCACACCCTGCAGGGCGCGGCCATCATCACGCGCTTCGTCAGGACAATAGCCGGCTGCCAGGGCGACTGGCAGATGGGCAGCTACATCGACGAAGCCGTGGCCAAGATCCGCGAGCAGGTGGGTGACGAGGAAGTCATCCTCGGCCTGTCCGGCGGTGTCGACTCCTCCGTCGCCGCGGCCCTCATCCACCGCGCCATCGGCGACCAGCTCACCTGCGTCTTCGTCGACCACGGCCTGCTGCGCCTGAACGAAGGCGACATGGTCATGGACATGTTCGCGGGCAAGCTGCACGCGAAGGTGATCCGCGTCGATGCGAGCGAACAGTTCATGGGCAAGCTCGCGGGCGTGACCGACCCCGAGAAGAAGCGCAAGATCATCGGCGCCGAGTTCGTCGAGGTCTTCCAGGCCGAGGCCAAGAAGCTGAAGAACGCCAAGTGGCTGGCCCAGGGCACCATCTATCCCGACGTCGTCGAGAGCGGTGGCACCAAGACCAAGAAGGCCACGACGATCAAGAGCCACCACAACGTCGGCGGCCTGCCCGAGACGCTCGGCCTCAAGCTGCTGGAGCCGCTGCGCGAGCTGTTCAAGGACGAGGTGCGCGCTTTGGGCGTGGCCCTGGGCCTGCCGCCCGACATGGTCTACCGCCACCCCTTCCCCGGCCCGGGCCTGGGCGTGCGCATCCTCGGCGAGGTCAGGAAGGACTTCGCCGACCTGCTGCGCCGCGCCGACGCCATCTTCATCGAGGAACTGCGCAACACCATCGACCCGGACTCCGGCAAGAGCTGGTATGCGCTGACCTCCCAGGCCTTCGCCGTCTTCCTGCCGGTGAAGAGCGTGGGCGTGATGGGCGACGGCCGCACCTACGACTATGTGGTGGCCCTGCGCGCCGTGCAGACCAGCGACTTCATGACGGCCGACTGGGCCGAGCTGCCCTATTCGCTGCTCAAGCGCACCAGCGGCCGCATCATCAACGAGGTGCGCGGCATCAACCGCGTCACCTACGACGTCAGCAGCAAGCCGCCCGCGACCATCGAGTGGGAATGAGCGGCCTGGCGCCGGCGCCGGATCGGCGTCGCGCCAGCCTGCTGACCAGCGCCAGCCCCAGCAGCATCAGCGTCCAGCCGCCGGGCTCCGGCACGGCGGCGGCCTGCGTCCAGTCGATGCCGCTGCCGGCCAGCAGTTGCTCGTTGCCGTAGAGCTGGCCGCCGATCAGCACGCCCGACGAGCCGCCATAGCTCAGCGTGTGCAGGAAGTCGGCACCGGAGGACACCAGCGCGCCCGGGCCGCCGGGGCTCCAGCCCGCGATGCCGGCGGTGGCCGTGGCATAGACGCCCCAGACGAAGGACTCGCCGAGGGTGACTGGCACCGCGAAGGTCACCGTGTCGGCGATGTTGCGGCTGCCGCTGCGCGACACGCCCCAGATCGTGCGCTGGCGGTCGGTGCTCAAGCCGTCGGAGCCGCCCTTGTCGAAGCCGGCGACATTCAGGTCCAGCTCCAGGCCGTTCTTGTAGGCGTTGACCATGACATGGGCGTTGCCGCCTCCGGCAGCCAGCAGGCCGGTGGCATCGACCGTGAACAGCCAGGTGGCGGCTTCGCCCGCGTGGCCGGCGACGTTGACGGTCATGGTCTCCGACCAGCCGCCACCCGCGGCGGCCACCGGGAACATGACGGTGGTGAGCGCTGTGTTGCTGGCGGACAGGTGGATGCGGCCCATGCTGGTCCGGATCGACGACTGGTTGCTTGCGTCGGCCGCCTGCCATTGCGCCGCGGCGGTGGCCTGGCCGGCCGCGCCGGCGAAGACCTGGCTCTGGCAGGCGAAGTGGCCGGTCCAGAAGCTGAAGGATGCCGTGATGTCGAGGCCGGGCGTGTAGCCCACGCCCGAGCTGAGGTCACTGGCGCAGGCGCTGGCAAAGCCGCCGGGCGCGCTGACGCTGGCCGCGTGGGGCCCAGCGTGGGCGGTGCCGGCCAGCAGGCCGGCCATCAGGATTGCGATCAGTTTCATGGCGTGCTCCGAGAGTAGGAGCCGCCAAGGTAGGACGGGGCCGTTGCCGCGCCGTTGCGGCGCGAAGGCTCAGAGCCAGGTGGCGCGCAGACTGGACCGGACTTCCGGCCAGTCGGCCAGGCTGGCACCCAGGCGTTCCAGCGCTGCGGCGAGCACATCGCCTCCGAGGGCTTGCGCCAATTCGAGCGCGGCAGTGGCGTTGGTGCGGGGATCGGCCAGCGCCGCGCTGGCCTGGGCCAGCAGCGCCGTGTCAGCACCGGCGCGGCAGCGCACCGCCAGCATGCGCAGCTTCAGTTCGTCGTTCAGGCCCGGTGCGTCGTCGGCGGGCAGGCGCGCCAGTGCGCCGGCTAGATCGCCTTCGCTGCAGCAGCGCTGGGCGTCCACCAGCGCGAGGCGCTGCTTGACCCGCGGGTTCTCGATGGCGTCGGGCGGGCCCAGTCGCGCCAGCCAGCCCCGCGCTTCGTTCGCGTCACCGCGCAGCAGCGCACCCACCGCGCAGGCCAGCCAGACCGGCTGCCCGGCCTGCGGCGACTGCGCCAGCGCATCGTGGTCCAGCGCCGCCAGCAGGGCCGCCGCCCGCGGCCACTGGCCCAGCACCGCCATCGGTTCCAGCACCGCCATGGCAATGCCGGCGATCGACATCGGCTGGCCGATGGCGATCACCTCGTCAATGGCCGGCTCGATATGGGCCCAGGCGCGGCCCCAGTCGCCGACCATGAAATAGGCGTCGATGAACAAGGCACGGAACATCGTCCGGGCCTCGCTGCCCGGCTGTTCGCCGCACAAGGCCCAGCCTTCCAGCGCCACCGGCAGGGCATCGCCCGGGCGTGTCTGCTGCAGGAAGGTGACCGCCAGGTTGTAAAGGGCGAACAGCTGCGTGGGCCGGTTGCCGAAGCGCCCGGCCAGCGCCGCAGCCTCGCGCAAGTCGACCTCGGCGGCATCCACATCGCCACGCTCGGCCTGGAAGGCGCCGCGCAGCTGCAGGCTGCGGGCAATGAGCATGCCGTCACCGCGTTGCCGGCTCGCGGTGACGAAGAGGTCGGCGCGCGCCACAGCCGCATCGAAGCGCGCGGCGGAGAACTCCAGCATGGCCAGGGACGCCAGCAGCTCCGCGCGCTCCGGGTGGGCCGGATGGATGAGAGCCAGCGCTTCGTCGCCCAGCTCGCGGGCCTCGTCGATGCGGCCGTGCTGCTGCAGCGCATCCATGCGCAGCGACAGGCGGCGCAGGCGCTGGCTGTCGTCGTCCGGCGGCGGCAGTGTGTCCAGCAGGGCCAGGGCGGCCTGGGCGCTCTTGCCGCGCACGAGGTAGCGCGCAAGGGCGTGGCCGGCCTCGACATCGACGGCGGGCGGCAGCGCGGTGCCGGCGCGCAGGTCCTCCAGGCGCTGCCGGCAGGCCTCGGCCTCGGCGTGGCGGCCGCGCCCGTGTTCGGCCTCCAGCAGGCGGGCCAGCAGCGTGGCGGCCTGGGGCGGCGTCGGGTCGTCGGCCAGGCCCAGCTGCCAGTGCCGCGCCGCTTCGCCAAGCGCCGCCAGCGCACGGGCAGCATCGCCCGCAGCCAGGCGGTGGGCCACGGCGCGCCGGGGCTCGCCGCAGGCCTCGAAATGGCTCGCGGCCTCGGCGCTGCTGCCCAGCGCTTCGGCGCCAAGGGCCAGGCGGTGATGCACCAGGCGCCGCCGCACCGGCTCCAGCGTCGAGTCCAGGGCCTGGCGCGCCAGATCGTGGGCCCAGGCATAACCGCCCGACGCGTGGGCTCGCACCAGCTGGGCTTGCGCCGCCTGCTCCAGCGCCTGCACGGCCTCCAGTTCCGACAACGCGCAGGCTGACGCGAGCCAGGCGGCGCCGAAGGGTTCGCCGGCGAGCGCAGCGGCTTCCAGCAGTCGCGCGGTCGGTGCGTCCAGACGGCGCACGCGGGCCAGCACGGCCTCGCGCACGCTGGCGGGCATGGTCAGCTCGCGGTAGTCCTGCGTCACGGCGTCGAAGGGGGTGCGCCAGCGGCCCTGCTCGTCGACTTCCAGCATCGAGGTTTCCGCCAGGTCGCGCAGTGTCTCCGCGATGAAATAGGGGTGGCCACCCGTGACGCTGGACAGGCGTTCGGCAAACCGCACCGGGTCCGCGGCACCGGACAGCTGTCGCACCAGTTCGTACACGGCTTCCGTCGACAAAGGCCCCAGCACGAGGGTCTCTGCCGACAGCGCGGCGCGCAGCGCCAGCAGTTCGGGGTCGTCGCTGGCGCCTCGCCAGCACACCAGCTCGATGGCGCCTTGCGTGCCCGCTTCCCGGCGGCGTGCGGCGACGCGGGCCAGCAGCGTGCGGCTGGCGGGGTCGGCGAGCTGCCAGTCATCCAGCACCAGGGCGTCGAAGGCGCCGCGCGACAGCGCCAGCCAGGCCTGGATGCAGGCCTCGTCGAAGCGCAGCTGCTCGGCCTGCGTGCGCAGCGGCGCCGGCGCCGGGCCCAGTTCGGGCAGCAGCCGAGTGACCTCGGCCACGATCCAGTCGTCCAGCCCGCGCAGGTCCGGCCGCTCGCCGGCCAGCACGCGCAGCACGCGGGCGCAGGCGCCGAAGGCAATGTCGCCGTCGCCACTGCGGCAGCGCACCAGCGCGTAGGCCCCCTGCGAGGCCGCGAAGTCGGTGGCCAGGCGAGTCTTGCCGACGCCGGCCTCGCCAACAATGACGACCGCCGCGCGGCGGGACCAGGCAGCTTGCAGCCTCGCGACCTCGGCGGCCCGGCCGACGAAGGGCAGGCGTTCCGGCCAGGCCTGCAGCGGACGGGTGGACATGGGCGCGGGCGCTGCAGGGGGCGCAGTCCCACGCAGTGCCTGCGCCAGCGCCAGGGTCTCGGCCATGGGCGCCAGCCCCAGCTCGGCGGCCAACAGGGCCTGGCAGCGCTCGAACTGGCGCAGTGCCGCCTCGCGCTGGCCGGTGGCGGCCAGCAGGCGCATGGCCTGGCGATGATGGCGTTCCTGCAGGCCGTCCTCGCTCAGCAGGGTCTGCACATGGCCCAGCGCCGCGGGCAGGTCGGCGCCGGCCTCGGCGGCCGTGGCAGCGGCCTCCAAAGCGCGCAGCCGCAGGCGCAGGGCCCGCTCGCGGGCCGCGCTCAGCCACGGCGCGAACAGTGGCGCATCGTCCAGCTGCAAGCCGTCGGCCAGCTCGCCCTGCCAGCCGGCGAGCGCCAGTTCGGGCTTCCCCTCGGCCAGCAGCAGGTCGCAACTCAGGGTGTCGCCGGGGTGCAGATGGTCGTCATCGGCGCGGAAGGATTCGGGCACGCCGGCTTCGCGCAGCCGCGCCAGCTCACGGCGCAGGTTGCGGCGCGCGCTGGACTCGTCCAGGTCGGGCCACAGCAGCGCGCACAGCCGCGCCCGGCTGGCGCCGCCGTCGAGCGAGAGCACCAGCAGCAGGGCCTGGGTCTTGCGATTCGTCAACGCAATGGGGCTGCCGCCGCGCCACAGGCGCAGTGGCCCCAACACGCGCAACTCCAGCATGGCCGCCGACGGTTCCTGCATGCGCGGATTGTGACGATCAGCGCAGGCCGTCCGGCGTGGCCGGAGAGGTCGGCATAGGGGTGCACAGGTAGCGGGCCAGCTCGAAGGGGCTGTCGAAGTCGCGCAGGCTGCCGTCGTCCAGTACCACGCGGGCGCTGAACGCACCCGGCCCCGGTGCCCACCAGGTGAGCAGGCCACGGCGCGGCGCCGCGAGTGCCCGCAGGCGGGAGATGGGCTCGTCCATTGACATGGTGGCCACTGTGCCCGGCAGGCGTTGCGGCGGCGTTGCGTGCCACGGCGCGGAGGATGGGCGTTAAGCTGCCCCGCCTTCACGGAGCAACTCATGCGCGCAGCCTTCAGCCTTCTCGCCCTCGTCATCGTCGCGGCCATCGTGCTGTCGATCGCCAAGAAGCAGGCCACATCCCTGAAGCCGCCGGCGGCCGGCGCATCGGCCGCCACGGCGGGGGCGGCCCTGCCGCAGCCGGAGGCCGTGGGCCGGCAGGTGCAGAACTCGGTCGACGACGCAGTCAGGAAGGCCGCCGAAGCCGCCTCGGCCGCCACGAACTGAGGCCGTGACCGGCCACAAGCTCTTCTTCGCGCTGAGACCGGACGAAGACACGGCCGAGCGCATCGCTCGCTTCGCCAGCGCCGAGCATGAGGCGCGCGGCTTGAAGCCGCGGCTGCGGCCCAGCCGCATCTTCCACATCACGCTGCACTACTTCGGCTTCTTCGAGGCCGAGCCCGATGCCGAGCTCATCGCGCTGGCCGGCCGCGCCGCGTCTGAGGTCGTCTGGCAGGCCTTCGACCTCAGATTCGACTGCTTCAAGAGCTGGGGCAAGGAGCGCTCTTCCAAGCATCCCTTCGTGCTGACCGGCGGCCAGGGCCTGGAGGCCGTGCGCGAGTTTCAGGAGGCCCTCGTTGAACGGCTGGCCGCGCATGGCCTCAGCCGATCCGAGCTGGACTTCGAGCCCCACCTGACCCTGCGCTACGACAAGCGGCAGGCGCCGGACTGGGCGGTCGACCTGCCCGGCTGGATCGCCAGCGAATTCGTCCTCGTCAAGAGCCCCCAGGGCCTGACGCGGCACGACGTCATCGCGCGCTGGCCGCTGCTGGGCTGAGGCCTGCTCCTACAGGGCTTGCAGCCGCCGGCCGACGGGTGGGCGGCCGGCGGCTGTCCACCATGGGAAGGCCTCGCAAGGAGACACCACCATGTTGACCAAAGCCCTTCTGGCCTTCGTTGCCACCTCTGCCCTGGCCGCCAAGCTGGTCCAGCATTTCAGCCACAACCGCAAGCTGCGCCGCGTCCACGACGACAAGCAGCAGCACCGTGAAGACGTGCGCCGCTGGGAGGCCGAGGGCGGCAATCTGCCGACGCCCCAGACCGCCGCCAAGGCGCCGGCCAAGCGCCGCGCCACGCGTGCCAAGCGCGTCAGCCCTTGACGATGGCCTCGGCCAGGGCGCGCACGCTCAGCGGCGCCGAGCCCTCGGCCTTGTTGGAGATGGTGACGAAGGCGTCTTGGCCCGCGCTCGCCGTGCCGCGGATGATGCGGGCCAGCTCGGCCCGCGTCTGGACGTCCGGGTCGCGCATCTCGTTGAAATCGCCGTACATCTTCTCGGCCTCCTCGTAGCCATAGGGGCCGTGCAGGCGGTTCAGGTTCCAGCGCACCACCAGCGGCCCTGGCCACAGCGCGCGCAGCAGCGGCAGCTGTTCCTGCAGCGGCGGCAGCTTGGGATGCAGGCCGACGCAGTAGCGCGCGCCGCTGTCACGCAGCAGCTCGGCGAAGTCGGGGCATAGCCAGGCGGCGTCGCGCACCTCGACGGCGATGACGCCCGCGGGCGGCTTGGGAAGCGCCAGCAGCAGGGCGTGCAGCAGGTCGAACTGCTGGTTCATGTTCGCCAGCCGCAGCGCGGGCAGTGGGCTGAGCTGGAACACCAGGGCGCCGATGGTCTGGCCCAGGCCTTCATACGCCGGCTCGATAAAGGTCTGCAGCGAGGTCGTCGGGTCCAGGAACAGCGGATTGGGCTCCTTGCCGCGGCCGTCCTCGCTGCGCAGCAGCGCGTCGGTCACGAGGCTGGGCGCCTTCACCGTGAAGCGGAAGCCTCCGGGCACCTGCTGGGCATGGCGCTCGAAGTCGCTTGCGGGGATGGGCCGGTAGAAGCCACGGTCGATGCCGACGGCGCGCAGCAGCGGGTGGGCGGCATAGGCCGTGAGGCCGGTCTTGGACAGCGTCGCTTCGCTGTGCTTGCCGGCCCAGACCAGGCCTTCCCAGCCTGGATAGCTCCACGTCGACGTGCCGAGGTGCACATGCGGCGACAGCGCCGCGGCCAGCGCCTGGTCCTCCACCGTCGGCGGCACCGCCTGCACGCCGCGCGGGCGCCTGGTGGCCGGTGCCTCGCCGCCGAACAACTCGTCCTGCATCAGAACATCAGCAGCTTGAGCAGCACGATGTTGACGCCCAGCAGCAGCAGGGCCGTGGGCCATTGCGCGCGGATGACGGCGTTCTTGTCCTTCAGCTCGAGCAGGGCGGCGGGGATGATGTTGAAGTTGGCGGCCATGGGCGTCATCAGTGTGCCGCAGTAGCCGCAGAACATGCCGATGGCGGCCATGACGGCCGGGTTGCCGTGGTGCATGCCGAGCAGGATGGGAATGCCGATGCCGGCCGTCATGACGGGGAAGGCCGCGAAGGCATTGCCCATGACCATGGTGAACAGCGCCATGCCCAGCGCATAGGCCGTGACGGCGTACCAGGCGTTGTCGACCGCGATATAGCTGGTGGCGAGGTGGGCCACGGCCTTGCCGACGCCGGCGTCGGTGAAGAGCAGGCCGAGGGTCGCCAGCATCTGCGGCAGCAACACGGCCGGGCCCATGATTTCGAGCAGGCGGCGCGTTTCGTGCACGGCCTGCATGGGGCGCTCGCGCGTCATCCACAACGCGGCGATCAGGCCCACCAGAGCGCCGAGGCCGACGCTGACCAGCGTCAGGTGCTTGGTCTCGATCAGCAGCCAGCCGCCCAGGCTCACATCGCCCAGCGTCAGCGTGCCGACGAGGGCCAGCACCGTGATGGCGAGGATGGGCAGGAAGAGCTTGTTGCCCAGGCGCGTGGCGCTCGCCTGTCGCTCGGCCGGCGCGCGCGTGCCGTGCTTGCCGAGCGAGACGCCGCCCAGGCCGCCGAGGGCGGCCAGCATGAGGACGATCAAGCCGTTGACGACGGGCGGCAGCAGGTCGCCCACAAGATAGATGGCGGCCCACAGGGCCCAGAACAGCCCGCTGCTCCAGCGCTTGGGGTTGCTGCGGTCGCGGCAGGTCAGGCCGGCGACGACCAGCAGGGCGAGGCCGGTGACCAGGAAGAGCTGGTCGAGCTTGAAGACGGCGTTCATGGCTTGGCTTCCTCAGCGCGGGCACGGGCGATGTCCTGCGGCAGGCGGTGGTCGAGGCGGATCAGCCGCGCCGCGTGGATGATGAAGGCGGCGATGGCCGTCGGGATGCCCCACAGCGCGATGTGCAGCGGGTCGGTGACGATGCCGTTCTCGGCCAGGAAGGTCTGCATCAGCACGATGGAGCCGAAGGCGACGAAGATGTCCTCGCCGAAGAAGAGGCCGACGTTGTCGGTCGCCGAGGCCATGGCCTTCCACTTGTCGCGCACGGCCTGCGGGATGGGGCCGTGGGTCTTCTCGGCGGCGGCCTCGGTCATCGGCGCCACCAGTGGGCGCACCATCTGGGCATGGCCGCCCAGCGAGGTCAGGCCCATGGCCGCGGCGGATTCGCGGATGAAGAGATAGACGACGAGCAACCGGCCCGCGGTGGCGGAGCGGATGTCGGCGATCCAGGCCTGGGCGCGCTCACGCAGGCCGTGGCGTTCCAGCAGGCCGATGATGGGCAGGGGCAGCAGCAGGGTCAGCGGCAGGTTGCGCGTCTTGACGAAGCCGGTGCCGAGCTTGGCGAGGATGAGGTCCAGCGGCAGCTTGGCGGCCAGGCCCGTCGCGATGCCGGCCACCGCGACGACGAGGACAGGGTTGAAGCGCAGCACGAAGCCGACGATGACGACGGCGACGCCGATCAGCGGCCACAGGGAAACATCAGCGGTCATGTCGGTTCTCCATTGATTCTGTGGGGCGAGCGCCGGGCCGCTCCCAAGCCGGCCCACTTTGTCGATGTGCTCGCGGCTCGAAGCCGCGAGCATCGGCATCCCCTCGGGGGATCGACTGGGCGCGCCGGCGTTCAGCAGGGCGAGACTGGGCGAGGGGCGTCATGTCAGGCGCGCAGTGCGACGCCGGCTTGAGTGAGGGCTTGGTTCAAGGCGCGGGCAAAGGCGAGGGCGTGGGCGCCGTCGCCATGCAGGCAGATGGTCTCGGCCTGCAGCGGCACGATCTCGCCGGTCACGGCCTGCACGACGCCGTCGCGCACCATGCGCAGCGTGCGGGCGACGGCTTCGGCTGTGTCTTCGACGAAGGCGCCGGGCTGGCTGCGCGGCACCAGGCTGCCGTCGGCGCGGTAGCCGCGGTCGGCAAAGACTTCGGCCACGGCGCGCAGGCCGGCGCGCTCGGCGGCCTTCAGCAATTCGCCACCGGCCAGGCCGTAGACGGCCAGTGAGGGATTCACATCGAGCACGGCGGCGGCGATGGCGTCGGCGAGGGCCGGGTCGCGCGCCGCCTGGTTGTAGAGGGCGCCATGGGGCTTGACGTGGTGCAGACGGCCGCCGGCCGCGCGCACCAGGGCGTCGAGGGCGCCGATCTGGTAGATCAGATCGGCACGCACATCGGCTGGCGCCAGCTGCATCTCGCTGCGGCCGAAGTTCTCGCGGTCGGGGTAGCTGGGATGGGCGCCGATGGCGACGCCGCGCTCCAGCGCCGCGGCCACGGTGGCCTGCATCAGGCGCGCATCGCCGGCATGCCAGCCGCAGGCGATATTGGCCGAGCTGACCAGGGCCAGCAACTCGGCGTCGTCGGGCGCGCCTTCGCCGAGGTCGGCATTCAGGTCGACATGCATAGGACAGTCCTCAGTTGGTCGAGCTCGGTCCGGCGCTGGCGCAGCGCGGCGCGCGCCTCGTCGACGGTGCAGGGCATGAAGCGCAGCGAGCTGCCCAGGGGCAGCTGGCCGAGCTTCCACAGGTCGGCGCGGATGACGACGCCGATCTTGGGATAGCCGCCGGTGGTCTGCGCATCGGCCATCAGCACGATGGGCTGGCCCGCAGGCGGCACCTGGATGACGCCGGGCAGCACGCCATGCGAGGCCAGCTCGCCGCCGCGCTCGCGCTGCAGCGCGGGGCCGGCCAGCCGAAAGCCCATGCGGTTGCTCTGTGGCGTGAGTTGCCAGTCGGCGGCCCACAGGGCCTCGCGAGCGGCCGCGGCGAAGTCCTCGTGCTCGGGGCCGGGCAGCACGCGCACGCTGGCATCCCAGTCGGGTGCCCGGATGCCGATGCTGCGTGCGGGCAGTCGTTCGGGAACCGCCAGAGGCAGCACATCGCCATCGCGCAGGCTTCGGCCGCCGAGCCCGCCGAAGCCGGCCTTCAGGTCGGTGCTGAGCGAGCCCAGGGCCGGGGGCAGGGCGATGCCGCCCGAGATGCAGAGATAGCTGCGCATGCGCTCGCGCGGCGCGGCGAGCCTGAGTGTCTGGCCAGCCTGCACGCGCTGGCGCCACCAGGGCCGCAGTGGGCGGCCGTCGAGGCTGGCGTCGACATCGGTGCCCGTGAGGGCGATGCAGCAGCCCGCGTTGAAGCGCAGCGTCGCCGGGCCGAGGGTGAACTCAAGCCCCGCCGCGCCTGCCTCGTTGCCAGCCAGCAGATTGCCCCAGCTCAGGGCCAGATCGTCCATCGCGCCGCAGCGGCTGATGCCGCGGTCGCGCCAGGCGTCGCGGCCGAGGTCCTGCACCGTCGTCAGCGGGCCGGCACGCAGGATCTCGATCACGCGCCCTCCGCGATGAAGCGCACGCGGTCGCCCGGCGCCAGCAGCGTGGGCGGCTCGGCCTGGGGATCGAAGAGGGGCAGGGCGGTGCGGCCGATCAACTGCCAGCCGCCCGGCGTCACGAGCGGATAGATGCCGGTCTGGGCGCCGCCGATGCCGACGCTGCCGGCCGGCACCGCCGTGCGCGGCTCGGCGCGGCGTGGCGTGTGCAGGGCCGGGTCCAGGCCACCCAGATAGGCAAAGCCGGGCTGGAAGCCGATGAAGTAGACGACGTAATGGGCGGCGGTGTGGCGCTGCACGACCTCCTCGGGCGACAGGCCGCAATGGGAGGCCACGTCGGTGAGGTCGGGGCCGTCGTAATGCACCGGGATCTCGATGAGGCGGCCGGCCTGCTGCTGTTGCAGCGGTCCAGCCCACAAGGTGAGGGCGGCCTGTTCGAGCGCCGCGCTGTCGGCGGTCAGCGGGTCGAAGGTCAGGGTCAGGTTATTCATGCCCGGGATCAGGTCGAGCACGCCTTGGGTCTGGGCCAGGCCGGCGGCGAGCTGCCAGATGCGCTGCTGATACCCGAGGTCGATGGCGCCGTCGACCGTGCAGCACAGCGCTGCCTCGCCCAGTGGGCGAATCAGCAGGTCGGGTGGCGTGGCGCTCATCTGTATTTCTGTAAAACGTATACGATTTGTATTCGACTCGTGCTTATGATGTCAATCATGGTTCGCAGCATCGTGTCGTCCTCGCACCTGGTCTCCGACAAGAGCGCCGAGCTGTCGGAGTTCGAGTTCGGCCTCATCGTCGTCGGCAATGCCTTCAACCGCTGGATGGTGCGCTGCATGGCGGCCGCCGGCATGAAGGACCTGGCGGCCCTGGACGTGTCGCTGCTGCATCACGTCAACCACCGCGACCGGCAGAAGAAGCTGGCCGACATCTGCTTCGTGCTGAACGTCGAGGACACCCATGTCGTCGCCTATTCGCTGCGCAAGCTGGTGGGCATGGGCCTGGTGCAGAGCGAGAAGGTCGGCAAGGAGGCCTTCTATTCGACGACCGAGCAGGGCCAGGCCTTGTGCGAGGCCTATCGCGAGGTGCGCGAGCGCTGCCTGATGGAAGCCCTGGCCGACAGCGGCCAGCAGAACCAGGACATCGGCGACTGCGCTCAGCTTATGCGCCTTCTGTCGGGGCTCTATGACCAGGCGTCGCGTTCCGCCGCTTCCCTCTGAAGCCCGGGCCTAAACTGCCGGCCCGATGAGCGAGCCGACCCCGATCTTCACGCCGACCGACGAATTCGCCATGCGCCAGGCGCTGGACCAGGCCCACAACGCCTGGCTGGTGGGCGAGGTGCCGGTGGGCGCCGTCATCGTGCGAGCCGGCCAGATCATCGCCACCGGCTACAACCGCCCCATCACGACGCACGACCCGACGGCCCATGCCGAGATCGTCGCCCTGCGCCATGCGGCGACGCTGCTGGAGAACTACCGCCTGCCCGAGTGCGAGCTCTTCGTGACGCTGGAGCCCTGCGCGATGTGCGCGATGGCGCTGATGCATGCCCGCTTCAAGCGCGTCGTCTTCGCTGCGGCCGATCCCAAGACCGGCGTGGCGGGTTCCGTCATCGACCTGTTCGGCCAGCCCTTGCTGAATCACCACACGCGCATCGAAGGCGGACTGATGTCCGACGTTTCGGCCCAGCTGCTGCGCGACTTCTTTGCCGAACGCCGCGAGGCCGCCCGGGCCCGCCGCGCTGAACGCCGAGGCATCATCCCGACCGGCGAAGCCACCGAACTGGATCCTTCATGACCGCGCTGACCCTCTTCACACCGTCGGGCGTGCTCGCCAAGGCCGAGAACCTCAAGCGCGCGGCCAAGCGGCTGACGCAGCTCGGCTTCGAGGTCAGCATCGATGCGGACGCGCTGTCCAGGCACCAGCGCTTTGCCGGCGACGATGCGACGCGGCTGGCGGCCCTGCATCGCATTGCCGATGCCGCACCCTCAATTGCCCTGGCCACGCGCGGCGGCTACGGCCTGACGCGCCTGCTGGACCAGCTCGACTGGGGTCGCATCGCCAAGAGCGTCGAGCAGGGCACACGCTGGGTCGGCTACAGCGACCTCACCGCGCTGCAGAACGGCCTGATCGCCCGCGATCCCGCCAAGAAGGGGGGCTTGTCGATGTGGGCGGGCCCGCTGGCCTGCGACGACTTCGGCCGCAGCGAGGCCGACGGCGGCGTCGACGAGGTCACGCGCGACTGTTTCCTCGAAGCCATGAGCGGTGCGCTGGAGGCCGTGGGTTTTCGCGAGCCCACCGGCGGTTTCGATGGCCTGGAGGCGCGCGGACGGCTCTGGGGCGGCAACCTGACCGTGCTGTGCTCGCTGCTGGGTACGCCGCACTGGCCCAAGGTCAAGGGCGGCATCCTGTTCCTGGAAGACATCAACGAGCACCCCTACCGCGTCGAGCGCATGTTGCTGCAGCTGCAGCAGGCCGGTGTCATCGACGCGCAGGCGGCGGTGCTGCTGGGCGACTTCAGCGGCGCCGCCAGATCGCCGCTGGACAAGGGCTATGGCATCAAGGACGCCGTGGCTGCGCTGCGCTCGCGCACGAAGACGCCGGTGCTGACCGGCCTGCCTTTCGGCCACATCCGCACCAAGATCTGCCTGCCGGTGGGTGGCACGGTGGAGCTTTATGTGCAGGGCCGTGAGGCCATCCTCGGCTGGCAGTCTGACCCGCGCCTGGCGCATGGCGCGCATCACCATGACGGTGACTGCGGCGAAGACTGCGATCACGGCCACCACCATCACTGATGGCATGGCCCGCAAGTTCTGCCGCGGGCCATGAAATGTGACGAATTTCTCAGACAGCTTCACGACAGCTTTACGCAAGCTTTACCGGCAGGGGGCTTGCGGTTTGGCGGGATCGCGTCGCGTGCCGACAACGCATAGGGGTTTCACTCTAGGCCTCGTAACTCCAGGAAACCCTTGTGCATCAAGGGCTTACGGCGGTCCAGCGGCGCCCTAGGGGCATCTACGGGGCGGGGCTCATGTTGCGCCCGCACAAACTTCCGGCACCCCAAATCTGAGCCGATCGCTCAGGCCAAGGATTGGCCCTATCCGGGCCAGCATCGCCTCACCACAAAGGCGGGCGTCCATCCCTTCAGGAGTGTCCATGTTCAAAACAACCACCATCACTAGCGCCATCCTGGCTCTGGCCGCAACAAGCGCGCTGGCCCAGGAAGCTCAAAAGCTGGAACGCATCGAGATTACCGGCTCGAGCATCAAGCGCGTCTCCGCCGAGACCTCGCTGCCGATTTCGACGGTCACCCGCGAAGACATCGCCCGCAGCGGTGCCACGACGGTGCAAGACCTCGTGCAGCTGATCCCCTCCAGCTTCGGCGGCAACGTCGTCGCCAACAACGTGGGCGCCACCGGTGGCGCTGCCACCGCCAACCTGCGCGGCCTGGGTGCCAAGTACACGCTGGTGCTGCTGAACGGCCGCCGCGTTGCCAACTTCGCCTTCGGCAACAACCCCGTTGACCTGAACTCCATCCCCCTGGCCGCTGTCGAGCGCGTTGAAGTCGTTCGCGACGGCGCTTCGTCGATCTACGGCGCCGACGCCGTCGCCGGCGTCATCAACTTCATCCTGCGCAAGGACTATCAGGGCGCTGAAGTCACCTGGAGCGAGTACAAGTCCGAGACGATTGGCGGCAACGTCAGCAACGTCAGCACCGCCGCCGGTTTCGGCGACCTGAGCCGCGACCGCTTCAACGTGATGATCACGGCCGGCAAGGAAGAGGTCCAGCCGGTCAAGGCCAAGGACCGCAGCTTCGCCAACTCGGCTGTCCGTCCCGACCTGGGCATCAACAAGTCCTCGCCGCGCAACGGCATCCCCAACCTGAACTTCACCGACACGGCCGGCAACCGCTACACCGGTGTCAACCCGCTGCGCTACCTCGGTTGCAATGCGCCCGAGTTCGGCCTGGCCACCTTCGGCGCGCCGGCCAGCCCCACCCAGTGCGGCACCGACTACGTCAAGTTCATCGACCTGGTGCCCGAGCAGTGGCGCGCGAACATCGCCGGCCGTGCGGTGTTCCAGCTGAACGCTGACAATCAGATCGTCGCTGAAGCGATGCACAACCGCGACCGCGTGCAGTCCTTCTACTCGCCGGCGCCCTACACGGTGGCCATGAGCTACCCGGCCAACGGCCGCTTCTATCCCAAGTCGATCACGCTGCCCAAGGGCATGACGCTGCCCGCCGGCTATGTGATGCCCAACGGCACCGTGCTGGGCGCGGCAACCGTGCTGGCCAACGACATGGCTGTCACCCCGACCGGTGCCATCGGCGGCACCTGGCGTACGGTGGCCGGTGGCGGCCGTTCGGACATCACCGAAACCGAAACTGACCGCTTCCTGCTCGGCGCCCGCGGCACGCTGGCCGGCTGGGACTACGACACCGCCGTCGTCTACTCGCGCAACAAGGGCGAGATCTTCTTCGGCCCGGGCAAGTACAGCTACGCCAAGCTGACGCCCCTGGTGGCCGCCGGTCAGATCAACGTCTTCGGCGCCCAGGATGCCGTCAGCAAGGCCGCTCTGGACAGCGCCCTGCTGACCGGCCGCCAACAGGCTGCTGACTCCAAGTCGACGGAAATCGACTTCCGCGTCTCGCGCGACCTGATGGAACTGGCTGCCGGCCCGCTGTCCATGGCTGTCGGCGCGAACTATCGCGACGAGAAGCTGGACCAGCTGTCTGAGCCCGTGCTGGCCAGCGGCGACGAAGTCGGCGGCAGCGGCCCCATCCCGGGCGTGACCGGCAGCCGCAAGGTCTATGGCGTGTTCGGCGAAGTCAACATCCCGGTCGTCAAGAACCTGGAAGCCAACCTGTCGGCCCGCTACGACAACTACAAGAACAGCTTCGGCACCAGCTTCAACAGCTTCAGCCCCAAGGCCAGCCTGCGCTACCAGCCGACCAAGGACATGGTCATCCGCGGCTCGGTCGCCAAGGGCTATCGCGCCCCGACGCTGTATGAGAACCTGCGCCCCTTCACCGTTGGCAACAACACGGCCGCCAACTGGAGCGACCCGATCCGCTGCCCGGGCGGCAACCCCCTGCCGAACTCGACGTTCAACAACCAGGCTTACTACCTGGAAGAGTTCGTCAACGAGTGCAATGTGCAGCTGACGACGGCCCTGGAAGGCAACAAGAACGTCCGTCCGGAAAAGTCGCGCCAGTTCTCTGCCGGCCTGGCCTTCTCGCCGGTCAAGGACATGTCCCTGACGGTCGACTACTGGAACGTCGAGATCAAGGACCCGATCCAGCCGAAGTCTGAAATCCAGGTGCTGAGCGATCCCAACACCTACAAGAACTTCATCTATCGCTTCGACCCGCTGAACGACCCGAACCAGGCCAATCCTCTGCAGGGCAGCCAGGACAACCGGTTCCCGATGGCCTACGTCTACCTGCCGTATGAGAACAACGGCAAGTTCTACGCCTCGGGTATCGACTTCAGCCTGCAACACCGCATGAAGTCGTCGATGGGCACCTTCGGCGTGAACTTCGACGGCGCGCTGGTCGTCACCCACGGCTACCAGTACAACGGCGCGGCCAAGGTCAGCGATCTGGGCAAGTTCAAGGACTTCGGCGCCACCCCGCGCTGGAGGCACTCGCTGAGCGGCAGCTGGTCCACCGGCATGTTCGATGCCGTGCTGACCAACAACTACACGCACAGCTACGACGACTACACCAACCCCGCCGCCATCGGTGCAGACTACCCGGCCACGCGCACGGTCAAGGCCTACGTGACCTGGGACGCCCAGTTCGCCATCAAGCCGACCAAGGCGCTGACGCTGACCGCCGGCATCAAGAACCTGCTGGACCAGGATCCGCCGTCGTCGCGTAACGAGCTGTTCTTCCAGACCGGCTATGACGCGACCTATGCCAACCCGGTGGGCCGCCAGTTCTACGGCCGCATCAACTACAAGTTCTTCTGAGCTTGAATTGATGGGTTGTTGAGACCGAGCCGCGCCGCAAGGCGCGGCTTTTTTTGTGTCTGGTTGCATGTAATCGAGCTGTTCTGCTTGCCCGGGTTAGCCCCAGGAAGTGGTGACAAAACCGCCAGCTAAGATGCTTGCAGGCCAGGTTTGGCCGGAGGTGTGGTTTTTTGCTGCGCCTGGTTCGTGGCGAAGAAACGCGTGCCCGACGGCCCTAGTGCCACCGGGCGTTTTTTTTGGCTCGAGCAGGTGTAAAGAGGCTTACACGCCGGCTGCACTGCGTGTTTTCGACGAGGCGGAATCGTTCGCTCCGCGATCTAGAATGCACGCCCTTCGGGAACCCGTTCACGGATGGAACGCAACCTCCGCCGTGACAGTGGCCGCTTGTCCGAAAAGAGTCATTGACTGTGATTTGTAGTTGCAAGAAGGAGCGCGCATGAATTTTGCGCAGGAGAAGCAGGGCGCGTCCCGGTTCACGGGCTTCGGCATCGTCGTCCTGATCCACGTCGTGGCCATCTACGCGCTGGCCAGCGGTCTGGCTCGCGATATCGTCAAGAAGGTCACCGGCCCCATCGACGTCAAGGTGATCGAAGAGAAGGTCAAGCCGCCGCCGCCGCCCGAGAAGGTGGTGCCGCCGCCTCCGGATCTCAAGGCACCGCCTCCGCCTTTCGTGCCGCCGCCTGAGTTCCAGGTGACCGCACCCGCGCCGCCGACGCCCGCGGTGACGACCACCCAGGTCGCTCCGCCGGCCGTGTCCGAGATCCGTCCGGCCCCGCCGCCGGCCCCGGTTGCTGCGCCGACGCCGAAGCCTGCGGGCAAGATCACGGCCGGCATGGTTTGCACCAAGATGGGCAAGCCCGAGGTGCCTTCGGTCAACTGGAGCGGCGAAGCCCTCTACAAGGCCGTGGCGACCGTGAAGGCCGGCCGCGTGACCTCCGTCGAAATCACGCCTCTGCGTGGCGGCGTTGACCGCAAGGCTCAGCGCGCAATGACGCAGGCGATTACCCAGACGCTGCAGGACACCTACGAATGCCCGGGCGATCACGTGTTCGAGCAGGAGTTCCAGTTCAAGATCGAATAAGAGACCCCGCTTTGAACCCGGCGCCAGACCGGCGCATTCAGAACCGCATCAAACCAGAATTTTTCCTAGGAGTTGACTCCATGATTTCTCGCATCACCGGCTTCCTGGCCGCCATCGCCATGGCCGCGACCCTGGCTGTTTCGCCCGTCCACGCTCAAGATTCGAAGCCGGCTGAAGCCGCCTCCGCCGTTGACGCCGCTGCTGCGCCCGCCGCAGCCGCCTCCAAGCCTGCTGACAACCCCTACAGCCTGGGCAACATCGTTGCTCACGGCAACATCGTCGACCAGGTCGTGCTGGCCATTCTGGCCATCATGTCCATGGGCTCGTGGTACATCCTGGTGGTCCGCCTGTGGGACACCAGCAAGCTGTCGTCCGAAGCCAAGGAAGTCCGCGCCACCTTCTTCAAGAAGGCCAGCCTGGCTGATGGCGTCCGCAGCCTGAAGGAAGAAAGCGCCTTCCGCTACATCGCCACCGCCGCCATCGAGGCCTCGGAGCACCATGAAGGCGCCCTGACCGAGAACATCGATCACAGCAGCTGGGTCACGATGAACGTCGACCGCGCCGTTGCCGACGTCAACACCAAGATCTCCTCCGGCCTGGGCTTCCTGGCTACCGTCGGCTCGACCTCGCCCTTCATCGGCCTGTTCGGTACCGTGTGGGGCATCCTGAACGCCCTGACCGCCATCGGCCAAGCCGGCCAGGCTTCCATCGACAAGGTCGCCGGCCCCGTGGGCGCCGCTCTGATCATGACCGCCATCGGTCTGGTCGTCGCCGTTCCCGCCGTGCTGGGCTACAACTGGCTGGTCAACCGCAACAAGGCCGTCATGAGCCAGGTCCGCTCGTTCGCCGGTGATCTGCACGGCGTGCTGATGGGCAACCGCGCCGTCGCCAAGCGCTAATCCCTGAGCTGCCGCTCGTAAAGGAGCCAATGCCATGGGCATGAACGTCGGATCTTCCTCCGGCGAGGACGAAGTTGTTGCAACCATCAACACCACGCCCCTCGTGGACGTGATGTTGGTGATGCTGATCATCTTCCTCATCACCGTGCCGGTGGTGACGCAATCGATCGCGTTGAATCTCCCCAAGGAGACCAACCTGATCCGCGTCACCAAGCCGGAAAACATCGAAATCTCGGTCGCCAAGGACGGCGAAGTCTATTGGGGTACGAAAGCCATTCCTGACATGGAGGAGCTGGTCAAGCGCCTCGGCAAGGAATCGGTCAAGAACCCGCAGCCCGAGGTGCACATTCGCGGCGACGACAAGTCCCGCTATGAGTCGGTCGGTCGTGTGATCTTCGCCTGCCAGCGCGCCGGCATCATGAAGATCAACTTCGTCACCGAGCCTCCGGCTCGTGGCGGCTGATCCCAGGAGTCGAATATGGGAATGAATGTCGGAAGCTCGTCGGGCAGCGCTGAGCCCGAAGTCATGATGGACGTCAACACGACGCCGCTGATTGACGTGATGCTGGTGCTGCTGGTGATGCTCATCATCACCATCCCGATCCAGCTGCACACTGTCAACCTCGACATGCCGCCGCCGAGCGACAAGCAGCCGCTGCAAGACCCGGTCGTGCACACGGTCTTGATCGACTTCGACGGCACCGTGTACTGGGACGAGAACGCACTGCCGAACATCGACGCCGTGAACGCCAAGATGCAGGAAATCGGTGTCATGCCGATCAGCGACCAGCCTGAAATCCACATCAAGCCGAACAAGCTGGTGGACTACGGTGTCGTTGCTGCGGTGATGGCCTCGGCCCAGCGCAACAGTGTCAAGAAGATGGGCATGGTTGGTAACGAGCAATACGTCAAGTGACGCAGACTCAGGTCAGCCCGCCCAACCGCTGATACGTTGAACGCGCGCTGCCCGAAAGGGTGGCGCGTTTTTGCTTGCAGGAGAGCAAATTGAAGACTTTGAAAACCATGGTGGCTGTCGCCGTTGGCGCCCTGGCCCTGTCCCTGAACGGCGCGCCCGGCGCCGAGTTCGGTTTCAGCCAGGCGGCTGCCCAGGACAGCGTGCGCAAGGAAGTCGGCACGCCGCTGACCGACGCCAGCAAGTTCGTCAAGGCTGGCAAGTACAAGGAAGCCCTGGCCAAGCTGCGTGACGCGGAAGCCGTCGGCGGCCGCACGCCTGGCGAGAACAACGCCATCGAAGGCGTGCGTTTCTCTGCCGCCATGGGCGCGAACGAGCCCGACACGATGGTGCGTTCCTTCGAGGCGCTGAAGGGTGCCGGCAAGCTGGGACAGGCTCAGCAACTGCAGTACATGGAAGCCATTGCGGGCACCTATCTGCGCGGCAACAACGCGGCCAAGGCGCTGGAATGGGCCAACAAGTACTTCGCGGCCGGTGGCAACAGCCCGACGGTCAAGCAGGTGCAGCAGCAAGCCCAGTTCAAGTCGGGCGACGTGTCGGGTTTCCTGAAGGACACGCTGGCCGAGATCCAGGCCGATGAGAAGACCGGCCGCGCTCCGGCGAAGGACAAGCTCACCAATCTGCTCTGGGCGGCGCAGAAGAAGGGCGACGCGAGCGCTGAGGCCCTCGCGACCGAGAAGCTGCTGAACTACTACCCCGATCCCAAGCTGTGGGCCCAGATCCTCGGCGGCCTGCCGGAGAAGAAGAGCTTCGACGGCAGCCGCTATGCGCTGGACCTCTACCGTCTGCGCCTGGCCACCGGCAACATGTCGCGTGGCGCCGAGGACTACATGGAAATGGCCCAGCTGGCCGCCCAGGCCGGTTATCCGGAAGAGGGCAAGCAGGTCGTCGACAAGGGCCTGGCTGCCGGCGTGCTGGGCCAGGGTGCCGAAGGCGCCCGCCACAAGCGCCTGGCTGATCTGATGGTCAAGAAGATCGGCGAGGCCAAGGCCGCTGCCGCCGTCAACGAGAAGGCCGCGGCCGACGCCAAGGACGGCAATGCCCTGGTCACGCTGGGCCTGGCCAATGCCTTCGGTGGCAATGCCAAGAAGGGTGTCGAGCAGATCCAGCAAGGCATCGACAAGGGCAATCTGAAGCGTCCCGAGGACGCCAAGCTCTACCTCGGCCTGGCCTACCACCTCGGCGGCGAAGGCGCCAAGGCGCAAGCCGCCTGGAAGTCGGTCAAGGGCACGGAAGGCGCCGCCGACCTGGCCCGCCTGTGGATGATCCAATCCCGCAAGCGCTGATCCAGCGAATCGCCAAACAAAAGGGCCTGGTGCGAACCAGGCCTTTTTTCATTGCTGCGCGGTATTCGTACTCCGGGCCGAGCGTTGGGCCTGCCACGGGCCAGAGGCCCATGGCCTTCCGTAGGCACAAGCAGTCCGCAGGGACTGCTTGTGTCCGACTCCAGTTCACCGAGCCGGCCCGCTTGGCGATGTGCTTCCGGCTCAATGCCGGAAGCATCGCCGTCCCCTCGGGGGCTGAGGCCGGACATGGCGAGTCCTGAGGACTCGCCGTGCCTGCCGAAGCGCTGCGGCCTCTGGCCGCAGCGTGGTCCCGGTCAGGCCCGCGCGCGTGCAGCGCCGCGGGACTGGACGAGGGGGCTCACTTCGGCGCCATGCGGATCGCGCCGTCCAGGCGGATGACTTCACCGTTCAGCATGTCGTTGGTGACGATCTGGTGCACGAGCTTGGCGTAGTCCTCAGGCTTGCCCAGGCGGCTCGGGAAGGGGACGCTGGTGGCCAGCGCGTCCTGCACTTCCTGGGGCATGCCGAACAGCATAGGCGTGCCGAAGATGCCGGGGGCGATGGTCATGTTGCGGATGCCGTTGCGCGCCAGGTCGCGGGCGATGGGCAGGGTCATGCCGACGACGCCGCCCTTGGAGGCCGCATAGGCCGCCTGGCCGATCTGGCCGTCGTAGGCGGCCACGGAGGCCGTCGAGATCATCACGCCGCGCTCGCCGGTGGCTTCCGGCTCGTTCTTGCTCATCGCCTCGGCGGCCAGGCGGATCATGTTGAAGGTGCCGATCAGGTTGACCGTGATGGTCTTGCTGAACGACGCCAGCGGATGCGCGCCGTCCTTGCCCACCGTCTTGATGGCCGGCGCGATGCCGGCGCAATTGACCAAACCCATCAGCTTGCCCAGGCTGGTTGCGGCAGCAACGGCGGCCTGGCCATCGGCCTCCTGGCTGACGTCGCACTTGACGAAGACGCCGCCGAGCTCTTTGGCCACGGCCTCGCCGCGCTCGACCTGCAGGTCGGCGATGACGACCTTGGCGCCATTGGCAGCCAGCATGCGCGCCGTGCCTTCGCCGAGGCCCGAGGCGCCGCCGGTGACGATGAACACCTTGCCTGCGATTTCCATGATGAGGATCTCCTGGGTTGATTGGTTGACGTAAACGTCAATTGTGAAGCACAAAAAAGCCGCGGGCTCTCGCGCCGCGGCTTTGTTCCGAAGCGTCGTGCTCAGGCCAGTGCGGCCAGTGCCTTCTTCATGATGTCGTCGACCGAGCCCACGCCTTCGATGCGGCGGTACTTGGGGGCATTGGCATCGCCGGTGGCGGCCCATTGCGAGTAGTAGTCGACCAGGGGCCGAGTTTGCGCGGAGTAGACGTCCAGACGCTTCTTGACCGTCTCTTCCTTGTCGTCCTCGCGCTGGATCAGTTCCTCGCCCGTCTCGTCGTCCTTGCCTTCCACCTTGGGGGCGTTGAACTTGACGTGATAGGTGCGGCCCGAGGCCACATGCACGCGGCGGCCGCTCATGCGCTCGATGATGGCGTCGAAGGGCACGTCGATCTCGAGCACATAGTCCAGCTTGACGCCGGCGGCCTTCATCGCGTCGGCCTGGGGGATGGTGCGGGGGAAGCCGTCGAACAGGAAACCCTTGGCGCAGTCGTCCTGGGCGATGCGCTCCTTGACCAGGCCGATGATGATGTCGTCGCTGACCAGGGCGCCCGAATCCATGACGGCCTTGGCAGCCAGGCCCATTTGCGTGCCGGCCTTGATGGCGGCGCGCAGCATGTCGCCGGTGGAGATCTGCGGAATGCCGAATTGCTTGCAGATGAAGGCAGCTTGGGTGCCTTTGCCGGCGCCGGGTGCGCCCAGAAGGATCAGTCGCATGGGTCTCCTCGTCTCGTCAGGACTGTTAAAAAGTCCTGCATCAATCAGCGTTTGAGTATCGCACGCGGCCTTTCGGGGGCCTGACGTGTCAACCCTCGATGAGGCGCCTGACGCGCTCCAGATCCTCGGGCGTGTCGACGCCCGGACCGGGGCGTTCCTCGCTGACGTGAACGGCGATGCGCTCGCCGTGCCAGAGCACGCGCAGCTGCTCCAGCGACTCGACCTGCTCCAGCGGACTCACGGCCAGCTGCGGGAAGCGGCGCAGGAAGCCGGCGCGGTAGGCGTAGAGGCCGACATGGCGCAGCGCACCCTTGGGCTGGCCGCCGCCGTCCCGCCACCAGGCGATGGGTGCGCGCGAGAAATACAGGGCCCGGCCGGCCTGGTCGGTGACCAGCTTGACGACATTGGGGTTCGCGAACTCGGAAGGGTCGGTCAGCGCATGCGCGACCGTTGCCATCACGCAGTCGGATCGGGCCGCCAGCGTCGCGGCGCAGGCATCGATCATGGCCGGCGCGATCAGCGGCTCGTCGCCCTGCACATTGACGACGACGGCCTCGTCGGCCAGGCCCAGCTGCTCGACGGCCTCGGCCAGGCGGTCGCTGCCGGACGGGTGGTCGGCGCGCGTCATCAGCGCGCGCACGCCGTGGGCCGCGCAGGCGGCGGCCACCTCGGGCGCGTCGGTCGCGACGACGATCTGGCTCGCGCCCGACTGGGCGGCGCGCTGCGCCACGCGCACGATCATGGGCAGGCCGGCGATGTCGGCCAGCGGCTTGTTGGGCAGGCGGGTCGATGCCAGCCGCGCCGGGATGACGACCGTGAAGCTCACGGCGCCAGCGCGACCGGTGCCGTCGGCGCCTCGGGGTCCCAGGGCTTGGCCTCGCTCTCCAGCATCAGTGGAATGCCGTCGCGGATGGGAAAGGCCAGGCGGTCGGCGCGGCAGGCCAGGGCCGGCAGTTCGCCTTCGCGCAGCAGCGTCAGCGGCCCCTTGCACAGCGGGCAGACCAGCATTTCGATGAGGCGTTGATCCATCAGGCGGGAGCGAAAAGTTTTTGCAGTTGGCTGTCCAGCGCGGCCTCGAAGCCGGCACCGGGCGAGAAGTCTAGCGCCACGACCCAGACGGGTAGCTCGCCGACGCGTTCGGGTGCCAGCTTCACGGCGTCCTTCTCGGTCAGCACGATGCCGGCAACATGCGCGGGCCAGGGCAGCGTCGCGAAGTCGGCGTGGTCGGGCAGGGCCAGGGTGTCGACGTGCAGGCCCAGGCCGGCCAGCATGTCGAAGAAGCGCTGCGGCCGCGCGACGCCGGCGACGGCCAGCAGGCCGGGGCGCTCGCGCAGGGCGAGCAGGGCGTCCATCTGCGCGGGCCGGCCGGCCCACCAGTCCGCCAGCGTCACGGCGCCCGCCAGGCCCCGCTCGGCGACGAAGCCGGGCAGGGCAGTGCTGGGCCGGGCGGCGTTGTAGACGACGAGCTGGTCGGCCGCCAGCGCGCCAGGCGGCTGGCGCAGCGGGCCGGCGGGCAGCAGCCGGCCATTGCCCAGGCCGCGCTCGTCGAAGACCAGCAGGCTCAAGGCCCGCGGCAGCCGCCAGTGCTGCAGGCCGTCGTCGCTGACCAGCAATTGCAGGCCCGGCTCGGCGGCCAGCAGCGCGCGTGCGGCGGCGACGCGATCACGGCCCACGGCCACCGGCGCGCCGCTGCGCAGATGGATGAGCAGCGGCTCGTCGCCCACCTCGCGGGCGGTCGACACGCGCGTGACCAGGCGCACGCCGTCGCCGTCGCGGCCATAGCCGCGCGACACCACGCCGGCGCGCAGGCCGCGTTCGCGCAACAGGGTCAGCAGGGCCAGCGTCGTCGGCGTCTTGCCGGCGCCGCCGACGATCCAGTTGCCGACCACGATGACGGGAACGGGCAGCGTCTCGACGCGTTTCAGCCCGGTTCGATACCAGAGGTTTCGCAGGCCCAGCAGGGCCCGGTACAGCCAGCTCAGCGGCAGCAGCGCGGCGGACAGCGGTCCGCCCGTCAGCCACTGCTGCTGCAGCCGGTCAGCGAGCGTCGGTCTGCGCGGCGAAGGTGACACGCGTCAGGCCGACGCGGCGCGCGGCGTCCATCACGTTGACGACGGCCTGGTGGGGCGTGGCGGCATCTGCCGAGATGATCAGCGAGGCTTCGTTGTTGCCGCCCGAGGCCTGGCGCAGCGCGGCGATCAGGATGTCCACCGAGCGGCCTTCCACCGGCTGGCGGTTGACGACGAAGCGGCCGTCGGCGGCGATGCCGACGATGACTTCCTGCGGCCTGTCCTTGAGCTTGTCCGCGTCGGCCGAGGGCAGGGTGATCTGCAGCTCGGTGAACTTGGAATAGGTCGTCGACAGCATCAGGAAGATCAGGATCACCAGCAGCACGTCGATGAAGGGGATCAGGTTGATCTCCGGCGGCTCGCTGTGCGGGGGGCGGAATCGCATCGCTCGATCCTCAAGCCGTGTAGCGACGCAGCTGGCCCAGCAGCCGGTCGGCGGCGGCCTCGAGCTCGAGCACGTACTCCTCGATCCTGCCGCGGAAGTAGCGGTGGGCGATCAGGCTGGGGATGGCGATCATCAGGCCGAAGGCCGTGTTGTAGAGGGCGATGGAGATGCCGTGAGCCAGCTGGGCGGGATTGCCGCCGCCGGGCGTCTGGCTGCCGAAGATCTCGATCATGCCGACCACCGTGCCCATCAGGCCCAGCAGCGGTGCCGCCGTGGCGATGGTGCCCAGGGTGTTCATGTAGCGCTCGAGCTGGTGCACGGCGCGGCGGCCGGCGAACTCGAACACCATGCGCAGCTTGCCTTCGGGCATCTGCGGCTCCACGGTCACGGCGCGCAGGCCGGAGGCCAGCACCTCGCCGAGGATGGAGTTCTCCGCCAGGCGGTCGACCATGTCGGGGGCGGGCAGCTGCTGGGCACTGACGTTCATGACGTCTTCCAGCAGCCGCGCCGGCAGCACACGGCTGGCGCGCAGGCTGGACACGCGTTCAATGATGAGGGCCAGGGCCACCACGGAGCACAGGAGCAAGGGCCAGATCGGCCAACCGGCGGCTTGTATGATCGAAAACAAGGGCGTCCCCGTCGATGAATGCGTCGAGCTGAACGGCCGCTGGCGGCCGCGAGAGTGCGCGGGATTATGGCCCCAGCCTTGCGGGTCCCAGCCTGTCCTTCACGCCGCGAAAGCGTTCTCACAATCCACCGTTGCTGTGGATAACTTTGTGGGCAAGCCGGCTGCGTCGTGCTGCAGAGGCCGTCAAATCAAGGCCTTGGACAACTTGCCTCCAATTTGAGCAGTGGAATTCGAATTGAAAAACAAGGCCTTATGTGCTCATGACAGCGCCGTGACGAGTGAAATGAGCCGCAATTGCCCGCCAGCCCAGCATTGGCGCGGCTGTGGACTTCCCGGCCCGCGCCGGCATTGGGTTTGCGCGTGATTGACGCTCGCGAACCCGCTTCAAATCGTCGTGTCTGGGGTGTGGCCGGCCTGCTGGAGGCGGTCAGCCAGAGCCTGGCCGAGCGCTTCTCGGTGGTCGTCGTCGGCGGCGAGATCGCCGGCTTCACCCGCGCCGCCAGCGGCCACTGCTATTTCGGCCTGAAGGACGCTGACGGCCAGGCCGCCAGCCTGCGCTGCGCGATGTTCCGCCGCGCCGCTGCGCTGCTGGACTTCGCGCCGGGCGAGGGTGTGCTGGTGGAGGTGCGCGGCCGCGTCGCCGTCTACGAGCCGCGCGGCGAGCTGCAATTCGTCGTCGAGGCCATGCGCCGCGCCGGTGCCGGCACGCTCTACGAGCAATTCCTGAAGCTGCGCGCCCGGCTGGCGGCCGAGGGCCTGTTCGATGAAGAGTCCAAGCGGGCCCTGCCTAGCCATCCGCGGCGCATTGGCGTCATCACGTCGGCCGCAGGCGCCGCCCTGCATGATGTGCTGACGGCGCTGGCGCGGCGGGCGCCCCAGGTCGAGGTCGTCGTCTACCCGAGCCCCGTGCAGGGTGCCGAGGCGCCGCCGGCCCTGGTGCGGGCCTTGCAGACGGCCAATGCCAGGGCGGAGGTCGATGTGCTGCTGCTGGTGCGCGGCGGCGGCTCGCTGGAGGACCTGTGGGCCTTCAACGACGAGCGCGTCGTGCGGGCCGTGGCCACGTCGGCCCTGCCCGTCGTCTGTGGCGTCGGCCATGAGACCGATGTGACCCTGTGCGACCTGGCGGCCGACCTGCGTGCCCCCACGCCGACGGCGGCCGCAGAGCTGGCCGCGCCGTCGCGGGCCAACCTGCTGCAGCGCCTGGAAAGCCTGGAGCGCAGCCTGACCCTGCGCGTCGACCACCGCCTGCAGTCCCTGGCCCAGCGCCTGGACCGCCTGGCCCTGCGCCTGGCCCGCCCCAGCGACAGCCTGGCCCGCCAGCGCCGCGTGCTGGAACTGCTGGCCCAGCGCGCCGGCGCGGCGCCCCGGCGTCGTGTGGAACTCCAGGGCCAGCGGCTGACGCATCTCGAGCAGCGCCATGAGCGCGCCCATCGCGACATCCTGGCCCGCCAGCACACCCGGCTGGACGCCCTGCAGGCACGGCTGCTGGCCCTGGACCCCCAGCATGTGCTGGCCCGCGGCTATGCCTGGCTGGACGACGGCAAGGGAGGCGCCATCACCTCCGTGCAGTCCCTGCCGGCCGGCGGCGAAGTGCGTGCCGTGCTGGCCGACGGCGCGGCCGACATGCAAGTCCTGCGGGTACGGCCTTTGCCGCCCCCCTCGTCGCAGTAGGGCCGGGTTTCGCTCCCTACAATCTTTCGGTTTCCCTTCCCCCCAACACTTTGAGGTTCACACATGGAACACACGCTGCCCCCGCTGCCTTACCCCATCGACTCGCTGGCTCCGCACTACAGCAAGGAAACGCTGGAGTTCCACCACGGCAAGCACCACAACGCCTATGTCGTGAACCTGAACAACCTGCAGAAGGGCACCGAGTTCGAGAGCAAGACGCTGGAAGAGATCATCAAGACCTCCAGCGGCGGCATCTACAACAACTCGGCCCAGATCTGGAACCACACCTTCTTCTGGAACTGCATGAAGCCGCAAGGCGGCGGCGAGCCCAGCGGCGCGCTGGCTGACGCCATCAACGCCAAGTGGGGCAGCTACGCCGCCTTCAAGGAAGCCTTCGTCAAGAGCGCCGTCGGCAATTTCGGTTCGGGCTGGACCTGGCTGGTCAAGAAGGCCGACGGCACGGTCGACATCGTCAACACCGGCGCCGCCGGCACGCCGCTGACCACGGCCGACAAGGCCCTGCTGACCGTCGACGTGTGGGAGCACGCCTACTACATCGACTACCGCAACCTGCGTCCCAAGTTCGTCGAGACCTTCCTGAGCAATCTCGTCAATTGGCAGTTCGCTGAAGCCAACTTCGCCTGATCGCGCAGTTCGATCAGCGACAAGAGCCGGCATCAGCCGGCATTTTTGTGGTCGAACACGATGAGTGTCACCGGCTTGAACACCCTGGTTCTGCTGCCCGGCATGGACGGCACGGGTGAGCTTTTCTCGCGCTTCGTGCGGGTGCTTGGCCCCGGCGTCGAGGCGCGAGTGCTGCGTTTTCCGGTGGAGCGTCCCTGGGGCTACGCCGAACTCCTGGCTTTCGTGCGCGAGACCTTGCCCGTCGATCGGCCCTATGTGCTGCTGGCCGAATCCTTCTCCGGCCCGATCGGCATCCAGATCGCGGCGCAGGCCCCGTCTCAGCTCAAGGGCCTGGCGCTGTGCTGCACCTTCGCCAGCAATCCGCGGCCGGCGATGCGCCCTTTCGGCGGCGTGCTGCCCGCATTGCCGCTGGGTGTCATGCCCGTCACGCTGTTGGGCCGGGTGCTGATGGGCCGCGCTTTCGAGTCGGCGTTGAACGCGGATCTCGGCGCCGCGATGCGGCAACTGCCGGCGGCCGTCATGCGCGCCCGCCTGAAGGCCGTGCTGGGCGTGGATGCGACGGCCGACCTGCGTCGGGTCGTCGTGCCAGCCCTCTACCTGCGCGCCAAAGAGGATCGCGTCGTGCCGCGGTCAGCAGGTGCGCGCATCGCGGAAATCAAGCCCGACGTCGAGATGGCCGAACTGTCCGGGCCGCACTTCCTGCTCCAGACCCGGCCGGCCGAGGCTGCCGCTATCGTCAAGCGTTTCATGTTTGGGCTGCGCTGATCCCTACTGGGACACCTGAATGACGTGCCGCACCAGCGGATAGACCTGGTGCTGCCAGCGCCGCCCGCTGAACACGCCGTAGTGGCCGACATTGGGCTGGATGTAGTGGGTGCGCAGATAGGCCTTCAGGCAGCTGGCCAGGTCCTGCGCCGCCAAGGTCTGGCCGACCGAGCAGATGTCGTCGCGCTCACCCTCGATGGTCAGCAGCGCCGTGCGGCGGATGGCCGCCGGGTTCACGCGGCGTCCCCTGAACATCATCTCGCCGCGCGGCAGGTCATAGGTCTGGAAGACGCGCTCCACGGTCTCCAGGTAGAACTCGGCGGCGAGGTCGGCCACGGCCAGGTATTCCTCGTAGAACATGCGCGTGACCTCGGCCTTGTCGAACTCGTCCGCGACCAGGTGCTTGTAATAGTCCTTGAAGGCATTGGCATGCCTGTCCTTGTTCATGCTCATGAAGGCGGACAGCTGCACAAAGCCCGGGTAGACGCGCCTACCGGCGCCGGCATGCTGCCAGGGCACATGGCTGATGAGGTTCTTGCGGAACCAGGAGATGGGCTTGCTGGTGGCCAGTTCGTTGACGGCCGTCGGGCTGACGCGGCAGTCGATGGGCCCGGCCATCAGCGTCAGGCTGGCTGGCGTGGCGGGGTGGTCGTCCTCGGCCATCAGGGCCACGGCGGCCAGGGCGCTGACGCAGGGCTGGCAGACGGCCACCACATGGGCCTGCGGGCCGATGGCGGCCAGGAAGTCGATCAGGTGGCCGGTGTATTCGTCCAGCCCGAAGCGGCCGGCAGACAGCGGCACATCGCGCACGTTGTGCCAGTCGGTGACATAGACATCATGGTCCTGCAGCAGGGTGCGCACCGTCTCGCGCAGCAGCGTGGCGAAGTGGCCCGACATTGGCGCCACCACCATGACTTTGGGCTGCGGCGGCGCGCCCTCCTTGCGAAAGCGCAGCAGGGTGCCGAAGGGCGTGGTCAGCGCGGCCTCCTCGGTGACGGCCCAGCGCTCGTCGCCGCTGACGATCTCGCCGATGCGCCAGGGCGGCCGCGTGTGGGTGATCTGGGCCAGCTCGAACACCTTGCCGGCGGCCGACATCTGGCGGGCCGGCAGCCAGCCCGCGTCGGCGATGGCCGGCTGCTGCAGGAAGGAGGTCGACAGTCGGGTAGCCGCACGCAGCGGCCACATCAAGTCGCTGTGGGCCTGGTAGGCGGGGTACATGGCTGCTCCTGCAGGGCGGGGATGCGGTGAACAACGCAAGGAGCGCGCCAGCATGGCATGGGGCTTGCGTCGAGATGCCTGCCTGAACGCCAAGGAGACGCCCATGCCTGTTGCCACGCCCACCAAGCCCGCAGCCCGCAAGGCCGTCAAAGCCGCCTTGCCCGCCGCCACGCTGACGCTGAGCAGCAAGAACTACTCGTCCTGGTCGCTGCGGGGCTGGCTGCTGACCCGCTTTGCCGGCCTGGCCTTCGAAGAGATCATGGTCTCGCCCGACGATGAGGACGCGCGCAAGGAGCTGCTGCTGCTGGCCCCGTCCATCCGCGTGCCCTGCCTGCGCCATGACGGCGTCACGGTATGGAACAACATGGCCATTGCCGAGTATTTGAACGAGAGCTTTCCCAAGGCCGGCCTGTGGCCCGCCGACCGTGTCGCGCGCGCCCATGCGCGGGCCATCTGCGGCGAGATGAACTCGGGCTTCGCCAATCTGCGCGCGTCCCTGCCGATGAACCTCAAGGGCCATTTCCCGCGCCACAAGATCTGGGCCGGCGCCAGGCCCGACATCGAGCGCATCAGCGAGATCTGGACCGACTGCCTGGCCCGCTACGGCGGCCCCTATCTGTTCGGCGCCAAGCGCAGTGCGGCCGACGCCTTCTTCGCGCCGGTGGTCACGCGCTTCACGACTTATGACGTGCCGCTGAACCCCGCCTGCATGGCCTATTGCAAGACCATCGCCGCCATGCCCGAACTCAAGGAGTGGACGGCCGCCGCGAGGCTCGAGCCCGATGAGATCGAGCAACTGGACATGGACTTCTAAGGCCAGGGTGTCGGTATCGGGACGTCGCAGGGCGCCGGCATGTCCACGGTGCCGAAGTCGGCCGGCGACACGATCTCGAGGTACTCCATGTCCGGCGAATAGTCGAACAGATAGTGCACGATGCCGGGGCGCTGGTGCACGCAGTCGCCGGCTTCCACCAGCGTCACCTGGTCGCCATACATGAACTTGGCCCAACCCTTGGTCATCAGCACGATCTGGAACTGCGCCTCATGGCGGTGCCATCCCGTGCCCTTTTCAGGGGCCATGTTCGCCTTCACAAGGTGCGCGATGACCTTGCCACCGGTGGCCGCGGCGACGCCGAGGTCGCGATAGAGGAAGAAGTCTCTGAGCCCGTCGCTGCGCCAGGGCGTGTCCCCGGGCTTGACGTGGGAGAACTGCGTGGCGGACGCGTCGTTGGCGGCGTCCACGGGTATCGACAGATCCGACATGACCAGGGCCTCCTGAAAAACTGCAGGCCTGGGAGCACTTGCAATATGCGTTCCTGCAAAAGCTTGACGCAGGTCATGGGCCGGGGAGGGCGGGCCGCCTAGCTTGGCGGCGTGAGCGCTCCACCTCCAGGCCTGGACGCGGCCGACGCCGACGCCCGCCTCCTTATCGCCCCCTTCACGACCTGGCCCGACGGCCCGGGCGGCGCCGCATTGTCGCAGTTCCAGGTGGCCGGCATGCATTGCGCGGCCTGCTCGGGGC
The DNA here is from genome assembly GCF_059415865.1 of Roseateles sp. GW821-FHT09H10. NCBI lineage: Bacteria > Pseudomonadati > Pseudomonadota > Betaproteobacteria > Burkholderiales > Sphaerotilaceae > Roseateles > Roseateles sp. GW821-FHT09H10. The sequence continues at coordinate 1,380,256 of NZ_JBWKOB010000001.1, forward strand.
TGATCGAGGCGGCGCTGCTCAAGCTGCCCGGCGTGCTCAGCGCCAGCGTCAACCCGGCATCGGCTCGCCTGGTCCTGCAGTGGCTGCCCTCGCAGCTGGCGTTGGCCGATGTGATGGCTGCGTTGCAGGCGGTGGGCTATGGCGCGACGCCCGATGTGGCCGCGCCGGCACGCGAGCTGCGCCGCCAGGAAAGGCGGCGGGCGCTGTGGCGCCTCTTCGTCGCAGGCTTCTTGATGATGCAGGTCATGATGATGGCGGCGCCGGCCTATGTTGCCGCGCCGGGCGAGCTCAGCAGTGACCTGGACCGCCTGCTGCGCTGGGCCAGCTGGGTGCTGACGCTGCCGGTCATGGCCTTTGCGGCCGGGCCCTTCTTCAGCGGTGCCTGGCGGCAGTTGCGAGCCGGGCGGCTGGGCATGGACGTGCCGGTGGCGCTGGGCATCACCGTCACCTTTGTCGCCAGCACCGGCGCGCTGTTCGATCCGGGCGGGCTATTGGGTCACGAGGTCTATTTCGATTCGCTGACCATGTTCATCGCCTTGCTGCTGCTGGCGCGCTGGTTGGAGCTGGGGGCGCGGCATCGGGCGGCCGATGCACTGGAAGCCGTGGCCGGTTCCTTGCCAATGGCGGCTGAGCGCCTGCTGGCTGATGGCGGCAGCGAGCGTGTGCCGCCCGAGTCGCTGCGCGTGGGGGACCGCATCCGCGTCGCGGCCGGCGAGGCCTTTGCGGCGGATGGTCGCGTGCTGTCAGGCCAGGGCGACGTGAACGAGGCCCTGTTGACGGGTGAGTCCGCGCCCGTTGCCAAACAGCCGGGCGATGCGGTCGTCGCCGGCAGCATCAACCTTGACGGCTCGCTGATCGTCGGCGTGCAGCGCGTGGGCGGGGACACGACGGCCCAGGGCATCGTGCGGCTGATGCAGCAGGCCCAGAGCCAGCGTCCCCTTGCCAGCGGCCTGGTCGACCGCGTAGCAACGGGCTTCACCGCGGTCGTGCTGCTGCTGGCGCTGACGGCCGGCGTCGGCTGGTGGTGGGTGGACCCGTCGCGCGCCATCGCCGTTGCAGTCGCGGTGCTCATCGTCACCTGTCCCTGCGCGCTGACCCTGGCAGCGCCGGCCGCTTGGCTGACGGCCAGCGGCGCCCTGGCCCGGCGCGGGCTGCTGCTGGCCGACCTGTCGGCCCTGGAGCGGCTGTGCGCGGTGGACACCGTCGTCTTCGACAAGACCGGCACGCTCAGCGAGGACCGCCTGCAACTGCGCCGCCATTGGGCCCAGGGCGCCGATGCCGACGCCTTGCTGGCCGTCGCGCGCAGCCTGGCTGCGCTGTCGCGCCACCCGCATGCGCAGGCCATCGCAGGTGCCGCCGGCACCTGGACCGATGTGCGTGAAGTGGCCGGGCGCGGTGTCGAGGCACGCGATGCGAGTGGCAAGTTGTGGCGCCTTGGTGCGCCGGCCTGGGTCAGCGAACTGCCCGACCCCGCCGCGCGCCTGGCATTTGGCTGCGGCGACTGCGTGCTCTGGCTGGATCTGGCCGAAGCGCCGCGCCCCGACGCTGCCGAAGCGATGAAGGCCTTGCGCGCCCAGGGCCTGCGTCTGCGCCTGCTGTCGGGCGACCAGCCCGCCGCCGTCGCGCGCATGGCCCATCTGCTGGACATCGCCCATTGGCGCGCGGGGGCCACGCCCGAGTCCAAGCTTGCCGCGCTGCGCGACTGGCAGGCGCGTGGTGAGCGCGTGCTGATGGTGGGCGACGGCATCAACGATGCGCCGGTGCTGGCCGCGGCCGATGTGCGCATCGCGATGGGGCAGGGCGCCATGCTGGCCCGCAGCGTGGCGGATGCGCTGCTGGTGTCCAACCGCCTGACGGCCATCCCACAGGCTTTGAAGCTGGCGCATCGGACGCGTCGGGTCCTGCGTCAGAACCTGGCCTGGGCGGCCCTCTACAACCTGGCCAGCGTGCCGCTGGCGCTGACGGGCTGGCTGCCGCCGCTGGCGGCCGGCATCGGCATGGCGACGAGTTCTCTCTTCGTCGTCCTCAACGCGCAGAGGCTGAACCGCTGATGGACATCCTCTACCTTCTCATCCCGTTTTCGGTCGTCCTGGTGCTGCTCATCGTGGCCGTGTTCGGCTGGGCCGTGAACTCCGGGCAACTTGACGGCTTCGAAAACGAAGCCGAACGCATCCTGCTTGACGAGGATCAAGCCGCCTGAGGGCCCTCCCACGAAGAATGGTTCGCATCAGACTGAAGGAGTCGCGATGGCGAACGAAGCAACCCTGGCCACCCCAGGGGCGATGTATGAGGACGGACCGGTGCGTGCCTTCGCGCTGGCCGCCGTCCTCTGGGGCGTGGTAGGCATGGCGGTGGGTGTGCTGATCGCCGCCCAGCTGGCCTGGCCGGATCTGAACTTCGGCATTCCCTGGCTGAGCTACGGGCGCCTGCGGCCCCTGCACACCAACGCGGTCATCTTCGCTTTCGGCGGCTGCACGCTGTTCGCCACCAGCTACCACGTCGTGCAGCGCACCGGCCAGACGCGGCTGTTCTGCCCGAAGCTGGGCTGGTTCACCTTCTGGGGCTGGCAGCTCGTCATCCTGCTGGCGGCCATCACGCTGCCGCTGGGCTACACGACAGGCAAGGAGTACGCCGAGCTGGAGTGGCCCATCGACCTGTTGATCGCGGTCGTCTGGGTGTCCTATGCCATCGTCTTCTTCGGCACCGTGGGCACGCGCAAGATCCGCCACATCTACGTGGCCAACTGGTTCTTCGGCGCCTTCATCATCGCCGTGGCCCTGCTGCACATCGTCAACAGCGCCGAGATCCCGGTCAGCTTCTGGAAGAGCTACTCGGCCTATGCCGGCGTGCAGGACGCCATGGTGCAGTGGTGGTACGGGCATAACGCGGTGGGCTTCTTCCTGACCGCAGGCTTCCTCGGGATGATGTACTACTACATCCCCAAGCAGGCCGAGCGCCCCATCTACAGCTACCGGCTGTCCATCGTCCACTTCTGGGCGCTGATCTTCACGTACATGTGGGCGGGCCCCCACCACCTGCACTACACGGCCCTGCCGGACTGGGCGCAGAGCATCGGCATGATCTTCAGCCTGGTGCTGCTGGCGCCGAGCTGGGGCGGCATGATCAACGGCGTCATGACGCTGTCGGGCGCCTGGCACAAGCTGCGCGACGACCCCATCCTGAAGTTCCTCATCGTGTCGCTGTCCTTCTACGGGATGTCGACCTTCGAGGGGCCGATGATGTCGATCAAGACGGTCAACTCGCTGTCGCACTACACCGACTGGACGGTGGGCCATGTGCACAGCGGTGCACTCGGCTGGGTGGGTCTGATCTCCATGGGATGCCTCTACCACCTGATCCCGCGCATGTTCAACCGCACGGAGATGTACTCCAAGCGCGCCATCGAACTGCACTTCTGGATCGCGACCTTGGGCATCGTGCTCTATATCGCGGCGATGTGGATCGCCGGCGTCATGCAGGGGCTGATGTGGCGCGCGGTCAACCCCGACGGCACCCTGGTTTACACCTTCGTCGAGAGCGTCAAGGCGACCTGGCCCTTCTATGTGATCCGCCTCGCCGGTGGCCTGCTCTACCTCGCCGGCATGGGTGTCATGAGCTGGAACGTCATCAAGACCATGCAGGCCGGCAGCGTCAAGGCCGTGCGCATCCCAGCCCCCGCGCTGGCCCACGCCTGAGGAGAATTCATGAGTACCGATACCCAAGCCGTCAGCGGCCACCAGCGCATAGAGACCAGCAACCTGCTCATGATCGCGCTCGTGCTGCTGACCGTGCTGGTCGGCGGCATCGTCGAGATCGTGCCGCTGTTCTTCCAGCGCTCCACCACGCAGGCTGCGCCTGGGCTCAAGCCCTACACGCCGCTGCAGCTGGCGGGCCGCGACATCTATCTGCGCGAGGGTTGCTACAACTGCCACTCGCAGATGGTGCGGCCGCTTGCGGCCGAGACGCTGCGCTATGGCCACTACTCGACGGCTGGCGAGTTTGTCTACGACCACCCCTTCCAGTGGGGCAGCAAGCGCACCGGACCCGACCTGCATCGGGTGGGTGGCCGCTACAGCGACGACTGGCATCGCATCCACCTGAACAACCCGCGCGACCTCGTCCCCGAATCCAACATGCCCGCCTACCCCTGGCTGGCGACCAACACCGTGGACGCAGCCGGCATGCCGGCGCGGCTGTCGGCCATGCGCCTGCTCGGTGTGCCCTACACCGAATCCGAGGTGAAGGATTCAGCACAGGAGGTCGCCGGCAAGACCGAGCTCGACGCACTGGTCGCCTATCTGCAGGTGCTTGGCACCGCGAACAAGTGAAGGAGCCCGCATCATGGGCATCAACGAACTCCGCATCGCCGTGACCCTCGTGTCGCTGGCCGTCTTCGTGGGCATCGTCTTCTGGGCCTGGCGCGGCCGCTTCGAATCCGTCGCCCAGCTGCCGTTCCAGGGAGACGAGCAATGAGCGACTTCTTCAACTCGGGTTGGTCGACCTTCGTCGCCGCGGCCACCGTGCTCGGTCTGCTGGCCTGCGTCGTCTTGCTGATCATCGCCAGCCGCCGCCAGCCCTCGGCCGCCGACAACACCACCGGCCACGTCTGGGACGAGGACCTGCGTGAGCTGAACAACCCGCTGCCGCTTTGGTGGATGGGCCTGTTCGTGCTGACCGTTTTCTTCTCCGGCATCTATCTGGCCCTCTACCCGGGCCTTGGCAGCGTCGGCGGCAAGCTGGGCTGGACCAGCCTGGGCGAGCACGCGGCGGACGTCGCCCAGACGCGTGCCGCCATGGCGCCCGTCTATGCCGGCTTCTCCGGCATGGCGCCCGAACAGCTCGCCAAGGATCCCAAGGCCCATGCCATCGGCGAGCGGCTGTTTGCCAACAACTGCGCCCAATGCCATGGTGCGGACGCCAAAGGCTCCAAAGGATTCCCCAACCTGACCGACGGCGACTGGCTCTGGGGCGGCAACTACGACACCATCGTCGAGACCATCACTCAGGGCCGCGAAGGCAATATGCCCGTCATGGCCCCGGCAGTGGGCACGAGCGAGGATGTGCGCAATGTCGCCCACTATGTGCTGTCGCTGTCGGGCAGCCCGCACAACTCGCTGTACGCACAGTTCGGCAAGCCCAAGTTCACGGCCTGCGCGGCCTGCCATGGCCCTCGCGGCCAGGGCAATCCGGCATTGGGTGCGCCCAACCTGAGCGACAAGGTCTGGCTGCATGGCTGGGGCGAGGAAGTCGTCACGGCCATGATCAACAACGGCAAGCACAACGTGATGCCGGCCCATGGCGAGCGGCTGACGCCGGAACAGATCAAGGTGCTGGCCGCCTATGTCTGGTCCCTGAGCAGCCACTGAGATGGCTGATTCCGAAGCCGTCATACGGCTCTACCGTTCCGAGGACAAGATCCACCCTCGAGCGGTGGATGGCTTCTACGCACGCTGGCGCTGGGCCATCGTGGCCCTGACCCAGCTCGTCTTCTACGGCCTGCCCTGGCTGAGCTGGGGCAGCCGCCAGGCCGTTCTGTTCGACCTGGAGGCGCGGCGCTTCTACGTCTTCGGCCTGGTGCTGTATCCGCAGGACTTCGTGTACCTCACGGGCCTGCTGATGATCTCGGCCTACGCGCTCTTCCTGTTCACGGCCGTGGCCGGGCGGCTGTGGTGTGGCTACGCCTGCCCGCAGACGGTCTACACCGAGATCTTCATGCGCGTGGAGCGCTGGTTCGAGGGCGACCGCAATGCGCGCCTGCGCCTGGACAAGTCGCCCTGGGGCTGGAACAAGCTGTGGCGCAAGAGCGGCAAGCAGGCCGTCTGGATCGCGCTCGGCCTGTGGACCGGCTTCACCTTCGTCGGCTACTTCACGCCCATCCACACGCTGGCTGCCGAGGTGGCTGCCCTCGCCCTGGGGCCGTGGGAGACCTTCTGGGTGCTGTTCTACGGCTTTGCGACCTATGGCAACGCGGGCTATATGCGCGAGCAGGTCTGCAAATACATGTGCCCCTATGCGCGCTTCCAGAGCGCCATGTTCGACCGCGACACGCTGATCGTCAGCTATGACACGGTGCGTGGCGAACCGCGCGGCAACAACGCCAGGCGCAAGAAGGGCGAGGCCCGTACGGAGGCGCTGGGCGACTGCATCGACTGCGAGCTGTGCGTGCAGGTCTGCCCCACGGGCATCGACATCCGCGACGGCCTGCAATACGAATGCATAGGCTGCGCGGCCTGCATCGACGTCTGCAACGGCGTCATGGACAAGATGGGCACAGCGCGCGGCCTCGTACGCTACGACACCGAGAACGGCCTGGAGCAGCGTTTCAGCCGCCAAGAACGCTGGCGCCGCGTGCTGAGGCCGCGCGTGCTGATCTACACCGCCGTGCTGCTGCTGATTGGCGCCGGCCTGCTGTGGAGCATCGTGTCACGGCACAGCTTCCGCGTCGACATCGTGCGCGACCGCGCCTCGCTGGCCCGTCTCGTCGAGGACGGCTGGATCGAGAACGTCTACCGGCTGCAGATCATGAACGCAACCGAGGCGCCGCAGCGCTACCGGATCGAGGCCGAGGGCCTGCCGGGCCTCAGGCTCAGCCAGGCTGCCACCGTGGATCTGGGCCCCGCCGAGGCACGCTGGGTCGCCGTCTCCTTGCGCGTGCCGCCCGAGACCGCGCAGGCGCTGAAGGCGGGTGCCCACCCCATGCGCTGGCACATCCACCGCGACGACACCGGCCCGGGCGAGGCCGTCGTCGAAAAATCCACCTTCGTGCTGCCGCGCTGACGGCCAGGAGAACGACATGCCCCCTGTGAATGCCACGCCTGCCTGGCGCGAACCCATGATGTGGCTGGTGATGGGAGGGCCGGCCATCGTCGTGGTGGCGAGCTTCCTGACCCTCGCCCTGGCACTGCGCCATCCCGACCCGCCGCTGGAGACACGCGCCATGACCCAGCATGCGGCTGATGATGTGCAGCCCGCCGACTTGCGCGCTCAGTCAGGCGACGTGCCGGCCCTGCTTGCGCGCAACCACGCTGCGACCGGCGTGCCCGGGGCGAAGCCGTGACCGGTACGCCCGGTCCGTCGCGCGTCGCTCGCTTCGCGATGGCGGTGGCTTGGTCGTCCTTCCTCGCGGCCGGCGTGCTGGAGGCCCTGGTCTTCGCGGTCGTTGATCCGGCGGAACTGCGCTGGTTCGGCGCCGCGCCGGTGCAGCTGTCGCCACAGGCCGTCTACACCGTCAGCTTCCTGATCTTCTGGGCCGTCATCGCCCTGGGCGCCAGCCTGGCACTGCTGCTCGTCAGTCTGCCGGGCGACGAGGTCAAGCCTGGGCGTCGCGCGCCGGGCTGGCCCCGCTGAGCCCCGCATTGGCGACGACGCGGGCACCGCGGTCATAGGTCCAGTAGGCCCAGGCCCAGTCCAGCAGCACGACGAAGCGGTTGCGGTAGCCGATGAGGAAGTAGACGTGGGCGAAGAGCCAGAACAGCCAGGCGAAATAGCCCGAGAAGCGCAGCGGGCCGGCCGGCGTGCCCAGGTCGACGACGGCGCTGTTGCGGCCGATGGTGGCGAGGTTGCCGTAGTCGGCGTAGCGGAAGGCCTGCGTGGCCTCGCCGCGCAGGCGGCGCTTGAGGTTGGCGGCGGCGCAGCGGCCCATCTGCTTGGCGCCGGGCGACACGCCAGGCACGGGCCGCGGGTCATGGCCGGGCTTGTGGCTTTGCGCGGCGGCGAGGTCGCCGATGACCTGGATGGCGGGAAAGCCCTTCAGGCTCAGGTCGGGCTCGACGATGACACGGCCGGCGCGGTCCAGCGTGCAGGCCGTGGCCTCGGCCAGCTGGCGCCCCAGCGGCGAGGCGGCGACGCCCGCCGCCCAGACCACGCAGCGGCTGTGCAGGCGTTCCGCGCCACTCGCGGTCGTTAGGTCCAGGCCCTCGGCATCGATGCCGGTCACGCGGGCATTCAGCCTCACCTCCACGCCCAGGGCCACCAGCTGCTCGCGGGCGCGTTCGCTCAAGGCCTCGGGCATGGCGGCCAGCACGCGCGGACTGCCTTCCACCAGCAACACCTTCGCTTGGCGCGGGTCGATGCGGCGGAATTCGCCGGGCAGGGTGTGGCGGGCGATTTCGGCGAAGGTGCCGGCCAGCTCCACGCCGGTGGGCCCGCCGCCGACGACGACGAACTGCATCAGCGCCGCGCGCCGGGCCGGGTCGTCCTCGCGTTCCGCGGCCTCGAAGGCCAGCAGCACGCGGCGGCGGATCTCGAAGGCATCTTCCAATGTCTTCAGACCCGGCGCGTGCCGGGCCCAGTCGTCGCGGCCGAAATAGCTGTGGGTGGCGCCGGCGGCGACGATGAGATGGTCCCACTTCAGCTGGGCGCCATCCTTCAGCGTGGCGGTCTTGGCCTGGGCGTCGATGGCGACCACCTCGCCCAGCAGCGTCGTCACATTGCGCTGGCCGCGGAAGAGATGGCGGATCGGCGCCGCGATGGACGGCGCGGAAAGGCCGGCTGTCGCCACCTGGTAGAGAAGGGGCTGGAAGAGGTGGTGGTTGGTTTTGTCGACGATGGTGACGTCGACGTCGGCGGCGCGCAGGACTCGCGCCGCCTCCAGGCCGCCGAAACCGCAGCCAACGATGAGGACTTGAGGACGCATGGCGCCATCCTACGCGCGCTTACATCTGTTTTGTGCGCTGCAACATTTCACCTGTAACGACAGCGAGCTTGTTTCATCAGGATGCAATGCCGGCGCCGCTGCGTCTGCCTGTGTCCTGGGCCCCCGCTTAAGCTGCGGCGCGCGCGCATGGCATGCGGGCGCGATGCCGCACGATGCCCACCGACGCCCTGGTCCCCACCCCCCTTTTACCCCGCTCCGAAGCCGCCTCTCCGGCCGATTCGGCCTGGCAGCGCCTGCGCAGCGGCGGGCTGCGCGGCCTGTCGTTCCGGCAATGCCTGGTGGCGGCCTTCCTGCTGATCGCCGTGGCCCTGGGTGGCGCGGCGGCCCAGGCCATGCTGGTGCTGGAGCATGTGGCCCTGCAGGGCCGCCAGGCCTCGCAGGATGCCGCGGCTTTGACCACCGAGGTGCAGCGCCTGGCCGAGCGCACCGTCGCCATGGAACGCAGCGCGCGGCAGTTCCTGGTGCTGGACGACACGGCCTTGCGAGAGCGCTTCCGCGCCGCCTGGGAGGACGCCCGGGCCACGCAGGCGGCGCTGGCGGTGAAGCTCATGGAGCCCGGCGCGCAACCGCTGTTCGCCGAATGGGCGCAGCAGGCGGCGGCGGTATCTGACATGCTGCAGGGCCCCGGGCGGGCGCGCGCCTCGGTGCTGCGCCGCCTGACGCCGGTGTTCGCCCGCCTGCATGCCATCAACGAAGCCCTAGCCGTGCAGGGCCAGCAGGCCATGGACAGGCGCAGCGACGCCGTGCTGGCCGAACTGGAGCAGCAGCGCCGCCTCATCAGCGGGCTGGTGCTGGGCGCCATCGTGCTCGCCGTGCTGCTGGCCCTGGGTTTCGGGCACTGGCTGCTGCGGCCGCTGGCCCAGGTCGAGGCCGCCATCGGCCGCCTCGGTGCCAACCGCTTCGACCAGGTCGTGGCCGATGTGCAAGGCCCGGTGGACCTGCGCCGCCTGGGGCGCCAGCTGGAATGGCTGCGCCAGCGGCTGGCGGCGCTGGAGTCCGACAAGACCCGTTTCGTGCGCCACATCTCGCATGAGCTGAAGACGCCCATGGCCTCCATCCGCGAGGGCGCGGCGCTGTTGCGTGATGGCGTGGCCGGGCCCCTGACGCCGGACCAGACCGAGATCGTGCGCATCCTCGGCGACAACAGCGCGGCCCTGCAGCGCCAGATCGAGGATCTGCTGCGCTACCAGACCCTGGCCTCGGACTCGCAGCAGCTGCAGCGCCAGCGCGTGGACCTGCGGGCCTTGCTGGCGCGCGTCGTCGACGAGCAGCGGCTGCTGTGGCAGGCGCGCGGCCTGGCAGTGCACGTCGAGGCCGAGGCCTGCGAGGCCTGGGTCGATGCCGAGAAGCTCGGCATGGCCCTGGCCAATCTGCTGGCCAACGCGCTGCGCTTCAGCCCGCCGGGCGGCGCCATCGTGATGGCCCTAGCGCGCAGTGGCGGCCGGGTCCGCGTCGACTGCATCGACGCCGGCCCCGGCGTCGCGGCCGAGGATGTGGAGCGCATCTTCGACCCCTTCTACCAGGGCCGCCACCAGCCCCCCGGCGCGCGCCGCGGCAGCGGCATCGGCCTGTCCATCGTGCGCGAGATCGCGCAGGCGCATGGGGGCAGTTGCTGCCTGCTGCCTGCCGAGCGCGGCGCCCATTTCCGCATCGAGATTCCTGCTGCCCATGAAGCCACGACTGCTTGAGATCGCCTGCCTGCTGTTGCTGGCGGCATGCCAGACGCCCCCGCCGGCCCCGGTGGCAGCGCCGCCGCCTGCGCCGGCCTGCCCCGAGCCCTTGCCGGCACCGGAGGTCAGGGCGCTGCAGGACCTGCTCGCGACGGCCGAGGAGTTGCGCAAGGCCCTGGCCCTGGGCCGCGGCACGGCCGAGTTGAACCAGGCGGTGGCGCAGGTGGAGGCCATCGCCACGTCCACCGATCCCCAGGCCGAGCCACTGAGGCAGCTGGCCGTCCAGCTGTCCCTGCGCCTGGCCGATCAGCGGCGCTTGCAGGACAGCGTCGACAAGCTGACCCAGCAGCTGCGCGAAAGCCAGCGCCGCAATGAACAGCTCAACGAGAAGCTGGAAGCACTCAAGGCCATCGAGCAGACCCTGCCCGCGAAACGATGAGCCCCTCGTCCAAGGATGACCTTGACCGGGACTGCTCTGCGGCCGCAGGCCGCAGAGAGGGGACGGCGATGCTTGCCGGATCAACCGGCAAGCATATCGCCAGCGCGGGCCGGCTAGGGGGCGGCCCGGCGCTCGGCCCGCAAACAACAGGACATCGAGCATGACCCATGCACCCGCCTCCCTCCTCATCGTCGATGACGACGCCGACCTGCTGCGCCTGATGACGATGCGCCTGACCGCCGCGGGCTACGCGGTGCAGGCCGTGGCCAGCGCCGAGGCTGCTCTCGCGCATCTGGCCGTGAAGCTGCCGTCGCTGCTCATCACCGATGTGCGCCTGCCCGGGCTGGACGGGCTGGCCCTGTTCGACGAGGTGCGCGCCCATCACCCTTCGCTGCCCGTCATCCTGCTGACGGCCCACGGCAGCATCCCCGACGCGGTGGAGGCCACGACGCGCGGCGCCCACGCCTACCTGACCAAGCCCTATGACGCCAAGGAGCTGCTGGCCAAGATCCAGCAGGCCCTGCGCGTCAACGCGCCCGGGCCCGCGCCCTTCGATGGCGACGGCGGCTGGCGCCGCGAGATCATCAGCCGCAGCCCGCGCATGGCCGAGGTGCTGGCCGAGGCGCGGCTGGTCGCGGCGACGGACGCCAGCGTCCTCATCGGCGGCGACAGCGGCACCGGCAAGGAGCTGCTGGCCCGCGCCATCCACAAGGCCAGCCCGCGGGCGGCCAAGCCCTTCATCGCCGTGAACTGCGGCGCCATCCCCGAGGCCCTGCTGGAGTCCGAGCTCTTCGGCCATGTGAGAGGCGCCTTCACCGGGGCCCAGGGCCATCGCCAGGGCCTGATCCCGGCGGCGCAGGGCGGCACGGTCTTCCTCGACGAGATCGGCGACATGCCGCTGGCCCTGCAGGTCAAGCTGCTGCGCGTGCTGCAGGAGCGCATGGTGAGACCCGTGGGCAGCAACGAGGCGGTGGCGGTGGACGTGCGCGTGCTGTCGGCCACCCACCGCGACCTGGACCTGGCGATGGCCGAGGGACAGTTCCGCCCCGACCTCTACTACCGGCTCAATGTCGTCAAGCTCAGCCTGCCGCCGCTGAGCGAGCGCCGCGAGGACATCGCCCTGCTGGCCCAGCATTTCCTCAGCACCCTGGCCGAGCGCCACCGCAAGCCGGTGCGCGGCTTCGCGCCGGATGCGCTTGAGGCCCTGGTGACGGCGCCCTGGCCGGGCAATGCGCGCCAGCTCTACAACGTCGTCGAGCAGGTCTGCGTGCTGGCCACCGGCGCCCTGGTGCCGCTGGCCCAGGTGCAGCGCGCCTTGCAGATGCCTTCGGCGGAAGTGCTGAACTACCAGCATGCCAAGCAGCGCTTCGAGCGCGACTACCTGAACCGGCTGCTCAAGCTGACCTCGGGCCACGTGGCCGAAGCCGCGCGGCTGGCGGACCGCAACCGCACGGAGTTCTATCGCCTGATGCAGAAGCACGGCCTGGATCCGCAGCTCTTCCGCGACGACCCCCTAGGCGGAGCGTCGGATTCTGGCGACAGGAAACTGTCCGGTGAATCAAGCACTTAGGGCGGACGGACGGCAGCCTGTCGCCGTGCGGCGACAAAACCATGCCGCGGGACGGCCGCGAAGGCGGGATCTGCCGTGGCTGGCAGCGCCAAGTCGTTGATGTCATTGATGAATCAGGAGCTGGCACACCCCTTGCGCTAAGCCGGTCGTGGTGCCGACCGGCATCGCGTTTGATTCAAGCATCCTCAGGAGATCTGCATGCAACAAACCACCCGCCTCGTCCGTCTGCTGTCCGCCGCCCTGGTGGCAAGCGCCGCATCCGCGGCCTTCGCCGCCGACCCCGCACCGGCCCAGCAGGTCGCCCAGGCCCAGCCCGCCGCCCCGGAAGCCGCCGTTGCGGCCCAGGCTGCCCTGGCCCTGCAGCAGGACAAGGATCTGCAGGCCCTGCCGCTGACTGTCAGCAGCACCGCCGCCGGCGTCATCGTCGTCAAGGGTGCGGCGCCCAGCGCCGAACTGGCCCAGAAGGCCGTCAAGCTCGTGCAGGCCGTGCCGGGCGTGAAGGAAGTTCGCAACGAGATCAAGGTCGGCTGAAGCGCCAGCCCCCTGATCCCGTCAGGCCCCGCGCGCCCCCGCGGGGCCTTTTTGCGTCAGCAGCGACTGTTGTTGACGAGGGCCTGCAGGCCGGGCTGGTCCAGGACGCGCAACTGGCGCTGCTTGACCTCCAGCAGCCCGTCGTCCTGGAACTTGGAGAAGGTGCGGCTGACGGTCTCGAGCTTGAGGCCGAGGTAGCTGCCGATCTCCTCGCGGGTCATGCGCAGCACCAGGCTGGACGGCGAGAAGCCGCGCGCCTGCAGGCGTTGCGTCAGGTTCAGCAGGAAGGCCGCCAGCCTCTCCTCGGCGCGCATATTGCCGAGCAGCAGCATGACGCCATGGTCGCGCACGATCTCGCGGCTCATGATCTTGTGGAACTGGTGCTGCAGCACGCTGAACTCGCGCGACAGCTCCTCCAACTGGCCGTAGAGAATGACGCAGACGGAGGAGTCCTCCAGCGCGACCGCGTCGCAGTGGTGGCGGTCGCTGCTGATGCCGTCCAGGCCGAGCAGCTCGCCGGCCATCTGGAAGCCGGTGACCTGGTCGCGGCCGTCCTCGCTGCCGACGCAGGTCTTGAAGAAGCCGGTGCGCACCGCATACAGCGCCTCGAAGCGCTCGCCGTTGCGGAACAGGTGCTCGCCACGCGGCACGCTGCGGCGCTTGCTGACCAGGCCGTCGAGCTGATCCAGCTCGCTGGCGTTCATCCCCACCGGCAGGCAGAGCTCGCGCAGATTGCAACTGGCGCAGGCGACCTTGAGCGGCTCGATGGCGGGGAAGGGGCTGCCGACCAGGCTGGGCGTTGTGGGCAGGCTCATCGCTTAGGGCAGAGGGGAGGTCAGCATGGTGCCCATTCTTGAATGCACATCGAGCACTGTCCTTGATATTGATCAAGGCCGCTTGAAACGCCGCTGGGCACAGTGCGGGCATGGCTGCCGTTTCCGACAAGACCCTGGACTCCGACCTGCTCGACGCCAACATCCGGCGCCACGACGCTGCCGGCCCGCGCTACACCTCCTACCCGACCGCCGATCGCTTCGTCGAAGCTCATCAGGCCGCGCAGCATCTGCAGGCCTTGAGGCAGCGCGGCGCGGCCCAGCCGCTGTCGGTTTATGTGCACATCCCGTTCTGCGAACAGCTTTGCTATTACTGCGCCTGCAACAAGATCATCACCCGCCACCATGAGCGGGCACTGCCCTATCTGGAGCGCATGGGCGTCGAGATGGATCTGGTGGCCGAGGCCCTGGGCGGTATGGCGCCGGTGTCCCAACTGCATCTGGGCGGCGGCTCGCCGACCTTTCTGTCCGACGCCGAACTGAGCCAGATGATGGCCATGCTGGGGCGCCACTTCAGGCTCCTGCCCGGCGCGGAGCTGTCCATCGAAGTGGACCCGCGCACCGTTGATGCTGCGCGCCTGGCCCATCTGCGGTCGCTGGGCTTCAATCGCCTGTCCTTCGGCGTGCAGGACTTCGATGCCGGCGTGCAGAAGGCGGTGCATCGGGTTCAGCCGCTGGAGTCGGTCGCAGCGCTGACGCAGTCGGCGCGTGAACTGGGATTCGCGTCCCTCAGCGTCGACCTGATCTATGGCCTGCCGCTGCAGACGCCTGCGAGCTTCGCCCGCACCATCGCCCAGGTGGCAGAGCTGCGGCCCGATCGCATCGCGATGTATGCCTATGCCCATCTGCCGCAGCGCTTCAAGCCGCAGCGGCGCATCGTCGCCGAGTTACTGCCGCCGGCCGGTGACAAGCTGGCCATGCTGTCGGGCGCCATCAGCGCCCTGCTCGGCGAGGGCTATGCCTATATCGGCATGGACCATTTCGCGCTGCCGGGCGATCCGCTGGCCATCGCCAAGCGCCAGGGCTTGCTGCACCGCAACTTTCAGGGCTACTCGACGCAACCGGATTGCGACCTGGTCGGCCTGGGGGTGTCGGCCATCAGCCGCGTCGGCGCCACCTATGCGCAGAACGCCAAGACCCTGGCGGAGTACGAGGACGCGCTGCGCCAGCGCCAGCTGCCGGTCCAACGCGGCCTGGCCCTGACACGCGATGACCTGTTGCGCCGCGCCGTCATCATGGCGCTGATGTGCCAGGGCCGGCTGGAATTCGAGTCCATCGCCGCGTCCCATCTCGTCGACGTCAATGCCTATTTCGCACCCGAGCTGGAGCGCCTGGCGGTGCTGGCCGCGCAGGGGCTGGTCGTGCTGGAGTCCGGCGCCATCCAGGTCACGCCGCTGGGCTGGTATTTCGTGCGCGCCATTGCCATGGTGTTCGACCGCTACTGCCAGGCCGACGCCAGCCGCGAACGTTTCTCCAAGATCATCTGATGGCGCTGGACGCGGCCCTGATCGCGTCGGCCACGCTGATGGGCCTGGCCGGCATGCCGCACTGTGCCGCCATGTGCAGCGCGCCCTGTGCGCTGGCAGGCGGGCGGCGCCCGGCGAAGCTGTTGCTCGGCCGGGTGCTCGGCTATGCGGCCGGCGGCGCGGCGGCGGCGGCCTCGGCCGAGTGGCTGGCGCGAAGCTCCCAGGGCCTGGCGCTGCTGCAGCCGGCCTGGGCCCTGCTGCAGTCGGCCCTGCTGCTGCTGGGCATCGTGCTGCTGCTGCGCGGCCGCATGCCGGTCTGGCTCGGCGCGCTGAGCTGGCGGCCGCAGCCCCGCCATGCCTTGGCCACCGGCATGGCCTGGGTGGTCATGCCCTGCGGGCTGCTGCATGCGGCCCTGCTGCTGGCGGGCCTGTCCGCATCGATGGGCAGCGGTGCCCTCGCCATGGCCGGCTTTGCGCTGGCCAGCACGCCAGGTCTTGCCATCGGCCCGCTGTGGCGGGCCAGGCTGCTCAAGCGCGGCGATGACGGTGGCATGCTGGCGCTGCGGCTGGCGGGCCTGGCGCTGGCGGCCGGCGCGGCCTGGGCCCTCGCGCATGGGGTTTGGCAGAGGCTCGCGGTGGCCTGCTGACGTGGCCATAAACTCGCCGGGTCCTGTTTTCCCGTCCCGTCTCGTCTCTCGCGGAGCCCACAAGTCATGTCGCAACACATCAAGGTGCCTGAAGGCGGCCAGAAGATCACCGTCAACGCCGACTTCTCGCTGAATGTGCCGAACCACCCCATCATTCCCTATATCGAGGGTGACGGCACCGGCCTGGACATCACGCCCGTCATGCTCAAGGTGGTGGATGCGGCCGTGGCCAAGGTCTATGGCGGCAGCCGCAAGATCCACTGGATGGAGATCTACGCCGGCGAGAAGAGCACCCAGGTCTATGGCCCCGATGTGTGGCTGCCGGAAGAGACGCTGCAGGCTGTCAAGGACTATGTCGTCTCCATCAAGGGCCCGCTGACCACGCCCGTCGGCGGCGGCATCCGCTCGCTGAACGTCACGCTGCGCCAGGAGCTGGACCTCTACGTCTGCCTGCGCCCTGTGCAGTATTTCGAAGGCGTGCCCAGCCCCGTGAAGGAGCCCCACAAGGTCGACATGGTCATCTTCCGCGAGAACTCGGAAGACATCTACGCCGGCATCGAGTACGAGGCCGAGAGCGACAAGGCGAAGAAGCTCATCAAGTTCCTGCAGGACGAACTGGGCGTCAAGAAGATCCGCTTCCCCGACACCTCGGGCATCGGCGTGAAGCCGGTGTCGCGCGAGGGCACCGAGCGCCTGGTGCGCAAGGCCATCCAGTACGCCATCGACAACAACAAGCCCAGCGTGACCATCGTGCACAAGGGCAACATCATGAAGTTCACGGAAGGGGGCTTCCGTGACTGGGCCTATGCGCTGGCCCAGAAGGAGTTCGGCGCCGAGCCCATCGACGGCGGCCCGTGGTGCAAGTTCAAGAACCCCAAGACGGGCAAGGACATCACCATCAAGGACAGCATCGCCGATGCCTTCCTGCAGCAGATCATCCTGCGCCCGGCCGAATACAGCGTCATCGCGACACTCAACCTGAACGGCGACTACATCTCCGACGCGCTGGCCGCCCAGGTCGGCGGCATCGGCATCGCTCCGGGCGCCAACATGAGCGACTCCATCGCCATGTTCGAGGCCACCCATGGCACGGCGCCCAAGTACGCAGGCAAGGACTATGTGAACCCCGGCTCCGAGATCCTGTCGGCCGAGATGATGCTGCGCCACATGGGCTGGACCGAGGCGGCCGACCTCATCATCACGGCGATGGAGAAGGCCGTGCTGAGCAAGAAGGTCACCTATGACTTCGCCCGCCTGATGGACGGCGCGACCCAGGTGTCCTGCTCCGGCTTCGGCCAGGTCATGATCGACCAGATGGAGTGAGGCCGCGCCCGCCATGGCGGGCCACCCGTCTAACGCCTAGACTCTGAGCATGCCGGACTACGCCAACACCTATGTGGCCGAAGAGCAGCTCCTCCTCTACGAGGGGGCGGACTTCGACGAGGTGGTGCTGGCCGATCGGGCCGGCGCGCGTGGCGCCCAGGTGTGGTGCTGGACCCGCCGCGAGACCGACCTCGACAAGGCGACGTGGCTGCGGCTCATCGTCGCGGTCGACGACAAGGATTCCGCCGCGACGGTGGAAAGGGTGCGCGGCGCGCTGAAGCCCCACCCGATTCCCGACCCTTTTCGCAAGCCGCTGCCGCATTGAGCGGCGCCCAAAAGGGAAACCCCGGCGTGAGGCCGGCGCCCAAAAAGGAAAACCCCGGCGGAAGGCCGGGGTTTGGGGGCGCTTCGTGGTGCTTCACTCGGCGTCCGGAAGGGGGCATTGCAGGAGGTCAACGCCTGGTATCAGACTGTATGAAATAAATCAGTCCGTTGGCTTGCTGTTGGATTACGGACTTCACCTGAGCGTGAAAACCCGACGCTGCTGCTAGACAAAAAAAGGGGCGCCGCCGGCGCCCCTGGTTTTTTGACCGCGCTGGATCAGCTGGCCAGCGACTGCAGCGCGGCGTTGAAGGTGGCGCTGGGGCGCATGACCTTGTCGAGCTTGGCGGCGTCGGGCAGGAAATAGCCGCCGATGTCGGTGGGCTTGCCCTGGACTTCCTTCAGCTCGCCGGCGATCTTGGCTTCGTTGGTGGCCAGCGTCGCGGCCAGGGCCTTGAAGCGGGCGGCCAGGTCGGCGTCCTCGGTCTGCTCGGCCAGGGCCTGGGCCCAGTACAGCGTCAAGTAGAAGTGGCTGCCGCGGTTGTCAAGCTCACCCGTCTTGGCGCTGGGGCCCTTGGCGTTGTCCAGCAGCTTGCCGGTGGCGGCGTCCAGGGCCTTGGCCAGCACCTTGGCCTTGGCATTCTGGGTCTTGATGCCGACGTCTTCCAGGCTCACGGCCAGGGCCAGGAACTCGCCCAGGGAGTCCCAGCGCAGGTGGTTCTCTTCCACCAGCTGCTGCACATGCTTGGGGGCCGAGCCGCCGGCACCCGTCTCGTACATGCCGCCGCCGGCCATCAGCGGCACGATGGACAGCATCTTGGCCGAGGTGCCCAGCTCCATGATGGGGAAGAGGTCGGTCAGGTAGTCGCGCAGGATGTTGCCGGTGGCGCTGATGGTGTCCTGGCCGCGGATGACGCGCTCCAGCGTGTAGCGCATGGCACGGACCTGGCTCATGATCTGGATGTCCAGGCCGGTCGTGTCGTGCTCGTGCAGATACATCTTGACCTTGCGGATCAGCTGGGCCTCGTGGGGGCGGTAGCTGTCCAGCCAGAAGACGACCGGCATGCCGGAATTGCGGGCGCGGTTGACGGCCAGCTTGACCCAGTCACGGATGGCGGCATCCTTGCACTGGCACATGCGCCAGATGTCGCCCTGCTCGACTTCCTGGCTCAGCAGCACCTCGCCCGTTTCCAGGTCGGTGATGTTGGCGGTGCCGGCTTCGGTGATCTCGAAGGTCTTGTCGTGCGAGCCGTATTCCTCGGCTTGCTGGGCCATCAGGCCGACGTTGGGCACCGTGCCCATGGTCTTGGGGTCGAAGGCGCCATGCCATTTGCAGAAGTTGATGATCTCCTGGTAGATGCGGGCGAAGGTCGACTCGGGCATCACGGCCTTGACGTCCTTCAGGCGGCCATCGGCGCCGTACATCTTGCCGCCGCTGCGGATCATGGCGGGCATGGAGGCGTCCACGATGATGTCGTTGGGCGAGTGGAAATTGGTGATGCCCTTGGCCGAGTCCACCATGGCGAGTTCCGGGCGGTGCTCATGGCAGGCGTGCAGGTCGCGCTTGATCTCTTCCTGCTTGCTCTGGGGCAGGGTGGCGATCTTGGTGTACAGGTCCACCATGCCGTTGTTGACGTTGATGCCCAGCTCGTCGAAGAGCTTGCCGTGCTTCTCGAAGGCCTCGCGGTAGAAGATGCGCACGCAGTGGCCGAACACGATGGGGTGGGACACCTTCATCATGGTCGCCTTGACGTGCAGGGAGAACATCACGCCGGTCTTGCGGGCATCCTCGATCTCGGTTTCATAGAACTCGAGCAGGGCTTTCTTGCTCATGAACATCGAGTCGATGACTTCGCGGTCCAGCAGCGCGACCTTGGGCTTGAGCACGATGGTCTTGCCGCTCTTGGTGATGAGCTCCATCTTCACGTCGCGGGCGCGGTCCAGCGTCAGCGACTTTTCACCGTGATAGAAGTCGCCGCCGTGCATGTGCGACACATGCGAGCGCGAGGCCTGGCTCCAGGCGTCCATGCGGTGCGGGTTCTTGCGGGCGTATTCCTTGACGGCCTTGGGCGCGCGGCGGTCGGAATTGCCTTCGCGCAGCACCGGGTTCACGGCCGAGCCGATGCACTTGTTGTAGCGGGCGCGGATGTCCTTCTGCTCGTCCGTCTCGGGCTTCTCCGGGTAGTCGGGGATCTTGTAGCCCTTGTCCTGCAGCTCCTTGATGGCAGCCTTCAGCTGGGCCACCGAGGCGCTGATATTGGGCAGCTTGATGATGTTGGCTTCGGGCTTGAGCGTCAGCTTGCCCAGGGCGGCCAGGTTGTCCGGCTGGCGTTGCTCTTCGGACAGCGCTTCCGGGAACTGGCCCAGGACACGGCCAGCCACCGAGATGTCGCTGGTGACGACGTCGATACCCGCCTGGGCCGCGAAGGCCTGGACGACCGGCAGCAGCGAGGCGGTGGCCAGGCGAGGCGCTTCGTCGGTCAGGGTGTAAACAATCTGGGGCTTCTTGTCGGCGGTCATGAGCGTGGTCCGGTAAATGGGAAATCCGTGCGCACGGCCTGCCAAAGCGACCGCGCGCAACTCGTAACTCTAGCAAGCCGGGGGCGGTTGCCGCTCGTTTGCGGTCCGCCAATGCAAAAGCCCCGTGGCCTCGGCCACGGGGCTTCTGATTTGCGAGGTCGGCTCAGGACGCCAGTTGCGGCTGCTGCTCGGCAGCGCGCGCGGCGGCTTCCATCGGCGTGATGTTCTGGGCGAGTTGACCCTTGGGGCCCTGCACCAGATCGAATTGCACCTGGCTGCCCTGTTTCAGGGTCCGAAAGCCCTCCATCTGGATCGCCGAGAAATGGGCGAAGACGTCATCGCCGCCGGCGTCCGGCTCGATGAATCCAAAGCCCTTGGCATCGTTGAACCACTTGACCTTGCCCAGCGCCATCATCTTGTCTCCATTCTTGTGCTACGGCCCAAAGAGGCGGACGCGATTTTGGTAGCGCGACAAATGGCGTCAATTCAGGACCTTCCCGGCCGGGTTGACCCGAAGCTTCTTGCAATTTCATGCTTCGTCGCCAACTGCCCGCGGTCGGCGAGGGGATACCCCCGTCGATAGAATCCCGACATGCCTGTGATCCCCGTTCCTTCAACGCGAAACCAGTCGACGCCGCCCCCACCCGTGCCTCCCGTGAAGCCCGGCAAGGACGAAGGCGAGGGCGCGGTCGTCGTGGAGCGGCAGACCCAGAAAACCGAGCCCCCCCGGCTCTATCAGGTGCTGCTGCTGAACGACGATTTCACGCCGATGGAGTTTGTAGTCATGGTTCTGCAGGAATTTTTCCGGCATGACCTCGATACGGCGACGCAGATCATGCTCAAAATCCACCATGAGGGTCGCGGGGTCTGCGGTGTGTTCACCAAAGACGTCGCCGCGACCAAGGTGGAGCTGGTTCTGGCCGCCTCACGGCGTGCCGGCCACCCCCTGCAGTGCATTATGGAGGCCGCATGATTGCGCAAGAGCTTGAAGTCAGTTTGCACATGGCGTTCGTCGAGGCGCGCCAGCAGCGGCACGAATTCATCACCGTCGAGCACCTGCTGCTCGCTTTGCTCGACAACCCCAGCGCCGCCGAGGTGCTGCGCGCCTGTGCCGCCAACCTGGACGACCTGCGCAAGAGCCTGACGCAGTTCATCAAGGAAAACACGCCCATGGTGGGCGGCAGCGACGAGGTGGACACCCAGCCGACGCTGGGCTTCCAGCGCGTCATCCAGCGCGCCATCATGCATGTGCAGAGCACCGGCAGCGGCAAGAAGGAAGTCACCGGCGCCAATGTGCTGGTGGCCATCTTCGGCGAGAAGGATTCCCACGCCGTCTACTACCTGCACCAGCAGGGCGTGACCCGCCTGGACGTCGTCAACTTCATCGCCCACGGCATCAAGAAGACCGACCCCGAGCCGCCCAAGAACCCGGAAGGCCAGGCTCCTGGCGGCCAGGAAGGCGAGCGCGAGGAAGGCGAGGGCGGCAGCGCCAAGGCGTCGCCGCTGGAGCAGTTCACTTCGAACCTGAACCAGCAGGCCAAGGACGGCAAGATCGACCCGCTGATCGGCCGCGAGGCCGAGGTCGAGCGCGTCGTGCAGGTGCTGTGCCGCCGCCGCAAGAACAACCCGCTGCTGGTCGGCGAGGCCGGCGTGGGCAAGACGGCGATCGCCGAAGGCCTGGCCTGGAGGATCACCGAGGGCGAAGTGCCTGAGGTCCTCGCCGATGCCATCGTCTACTCCCTGGACATGGGTGCGCTGCTGGCCGGCACCAAGTACCGCGGCGACTTCGAGCAGCGCTTGAAGGCCGTGCTGAAGGCGCTGAAGGACCAGCCCAACGCCGTGCTGTTCATCGACGAGATCCACACGCTGATCGGCGCCGGCGCGGCCTCGGGCGGCACGCTGGACGCGAGCAATCTGCTGAAGCCGGCCCTGTCCAGTGGCGCCATGAAGTGCATCGGCGCGACCACCTTCACCGAATACCGCGGCATCTTCGAGAAGGACGCGGCCCTGTCCCGTCGCTTCCAGAAGGTCGACGTGGCCGAGCCGTCGGTGGAGCAGACCATCGAGATCCTGAAGGGCCTGAAGAGCCGCTTCGAGGAGCACCACTCGGTCAAGTACGCCCTGGGCGCCTTGCAGGCGGCGGCCGAGCTGTCGGCCAAGTACATCAACGACCGCCATCTGCCGGACAAGGCCATCGACGTCATCGACGAGGCCGGTGCCGCCCAGCGCATCCTGCCCAAGAGCAAGCAGAAGAAGACCATCACGCGGGTCGAGGTCGAGGACATCGTCGCCAAGATCGCGCGCATCCCGCCCGCGTCCGTCAACAGCGACGACCGCAGCAAGCTCAAGACCCTGGACCGCGACCTGAAGAGCGTCGTCTTCGGCCAGGATCCGGCCGTCGACGCCCTGGCCGCCGCCATCAAGATGGCGCGCTCGGGTCTGGGCCGGCCGGACAAGCCGGTGGGCAGCTTCCTGTTCAGCGGCCCCACGGGCGTCGGCAAGACCGAAGTGGCCAAGCAGCTCGCCTACATCCTGGGCATCGAGCTGATCCGCTTCGACATGTCGGAGTACATGGAGCGCCATGCCGTGAGCCGCCTCATCGGCGCGCCTCCGGGCTATGTCGGCTTCGACCAGGGCGGCCTGCTGACCGAGGCCGTCACCAAGAAGCCGCATGCCGTGCTGCTGCTGGACGAGATCGAGAAGGCCCACCCGGACGTCTTCAACGTGCTGCTGCAGGTCATGGACCATGGCACGCTGACCGACAACAACGGGCGCAAGGCCGACTTCCGCAACGTCATCATCATCATGACGACGAATGCCGGCGCCGAGGCGCTGAACAAGTCGACCATCGGCTTCACGACCACCCGCCAGCAGGGTGACGAGATGGCCGACATCAAGCGCCTGTTCACGCCCGAGTTCCGCAACCGCCTGGACGCCATCGTGTCCTTCCGCCCGCTGGACGAGGAAATCATCCTGCGCGTGGTCGACAAGTTCCTGCTGCAACTGGAAAGCCAGCTGCAGGAGAAGAAGGTCGAGGTCAGCTTCTCGGATGCGCTGCGCAAGCACCTCGCCAAGAAGGGTTTCGATCCGCTGATGGGGGCCCGGCCGATGCAGCGCCTCATCCAGGACACCATCCGCCGCGCGCTGGCCGACGAACTGCTGTTCGGCAAGCTGGTCGACGGCGGCCGCCTCAGCGTGGACGTGGACGACAAGGGCGAGACGGTGCTGGACATCCAGCCCACGCCGCCCAAGCCCAGCAAGGATGGCAAGCCGAAAGCGGAACCCGCCACGGCCTAAAAACAAGGGACGCTTTGGCGTCCCTTTTTCTTTCAGCCTGCCGGGTTCTGTTTGAAGAAGCCGGCCAGCAACTCGTACATCGCCGGTTCCTCGGCCCGCATCGCTGCCGGCGCGACGAAGAAGGCCTCCACGGCCACCGCGAAGAACTCCTCGACGGCTTCGCCGCCATAGGGGTCGATCAGGGTCTCCTCGCCGGCGTCGATGCGGGCGCAGAACTTCTCCCACTCGGCGTCGATGATGCCGATCCAGCGCTCGCGTTCGTCCGCGTTCATCGGTGGTGCGCCGTCGGCCAGGCCGTCACGCATGTCGATGACATGGGCGAACTCGTGGATGACGACGTTGTAGACCGCGTCCGCGCCGAACTCCGCCGGGTCGTCGCTGACGGCGATGGCGTTCCAGGTCAGCATCAGCGGGCCGCCTTCCATGGCTTCGCCGGCCAGTTCCTCGTCGTATTCATGGACGACGCCGTCCTCGTCCTCGAAGCGGCGCTGGGCGACGACCTCGCCCTCGTGCATGACGATGCCGACGAAGCCGTCGTACCAGGACAGGCCCAGGCGCAGCACCGGCAGGCAGGCCTGGGCCGCCACGGCGACGGCCACTTCGTCGCTGACCTCGAAGCCGCCGACACCGTGGAACTCCTTGGTCGACAGGAAGAGGCTGCACAGGCGGCGCAATTCGGCGAGGTCATCCTCGCTGCGCTGGGCCAGGAAGGGGTAGCGCAGCAGCGTCAGCTGCCACAGCGCATCGGGAATGGCATGGCGCTCGACGGCGCGCTGTTCGCGCCAGTTCTGGATGGCCTTGAGGATCACAGCGGCAGGCGTTGCAGGCCGGCGATGGACAGGCGGATGACATCGCCGCGCGGCGGCACCGCATCCAGGTCCCAGTCGGACAGCACGACGCGCGTGAGTCCGCCGCCGAGGTCATGCACGGCGGGGCGATGGGTGTGGCCGTGGATCAGTGTCGTCGCGCCGGCTTCGCGCAGCAGTGCACGGCAGGCCTCGGCGTCGAGGTCGGTGGCCATCAGCTGCTTGGCCTGGGCGGCCTTGCTGCCTTCGCGCATCTGCCGGCCCAGGGCCTGGCGGGCGGCCAGGGGCTGGGCCAGCAACTGGGCCTGCCATTCGGGCGAGCGCACCTGCCGGCGGAAGGCTTGGTAGGCGGTGTCGTCCAGGCATTGGGCATCGCCATGCACCAGCAGCCAGCGCTGGCCGAAGGCGTCCAGCACGCTGGGGTCGGGCAGGGCGGTCATGCCAGCCTCGAGCAGCAGTTCGGCGCCGACGAGGAAATCGCGGTTGCCATGCATGAAGAAGAGGTCGAGCCGCCGGGACGCGTCGCGCAGCAGGCGCACGACGCCGGCCTCGAAGGGCTCATGGCGGGCGTCGTCGCCGACCCAGACTTCGAAGATGTCGCCGAGCAGCAGGACCGCCTGCGCGGGTGTGTCGGCGAGATGCTTTTCAAGCCGGGCGAGGGTGCCCGGGGTGTCCGGCCCGAGGTGCAGGTCGGACAGCAGGTCGACCTGCCGCCACTGCGCCGGGGCCGTCAGCGTGTGGATCAAACCTCGACGGCCTTCTCGATGACGACGTCCTCGACGGGCACGTCACCATGGCCGCCGCGGCCGGCGGTCTTGGACTTCTCGATCTTGTCGACGACTTCCTTGCCCTCGACGACCTTGCCGAAGACGGCATAGCCCCAGCCCGACGGGCTCTCGGACTTGAAGTCCAGGAAGCCGTTGTTGGTCGTGTTGATGAAGAACTGCGCCGTGGCCGAGTGGGGGGCGTTGGTGCGCGCCATGGCCAGCGTGTAGTGGGCGTTCTTCAGGCCGTTGTTGGCTTCGTTCTGGATGGGGGCTTCGGTCGGCTTTTGCTTCATGCCGGCCTCGAAGCCGCCGCCCTGGATCATGAAGCCCTTGATGACGCGGTGGAAGACCGTGCCGTCATAGTGGCCGCTGCGGACGTAGCTCAGGAAGTTGGCGACCGACAGCGGGGCCTTCTCGGCATCCAGCTCGATGAGGATGTCGCCGTGGTTGGTGGTGAGTTTGACTTGGCTCATTTTTTGACGGGCTCGACGAGAGCCTTGGTGATGAAGATGGGCTTGACCGGGAAATGCTCGTGCATGCCCCGCGGTGCGACTTCGGTGGCGCGGATCTTGTCGACGACGTCCATGCCCTCGATGACCTGGCCGAAGACCGCATAGCCGGTGGCCGGATTGCCCGGATCACCGTCCAGGCGGACGTTGTCTTCGACGTTGATGAAGAACTGGGCGGTGGCCGAGTTCGGGTCGTTGGTGCGCGCCATCGCGATGCTGCCGCGCAGATTGCTCAGGCCGTTGTGCGACTCCAGCGGAATCGGCGGCTTGGTGGGCTTCTGGTTCATCTTGGCGTCGAAGCCGCCGCCCTGGATCATGAAGGTGGCGATGACGCGGTGGAAGAGGGTGCCGTTGTAGTGGCCGGCCTTCACGTACTGCACGAAGTTGGCGACCGACTTGGGCGCCTTCTCGGCGTTCAGCTGGATCCGGATGTCGCCTTCGGTCGTCTGCAGCTTGATGGTCTGGGCCTGGGCGCCCAGCGTGGCCAGCAGGCCGGCGAGGAGGAAGGGAAGGAATTTGGTCATGGGAGGCGGGGAGTTAGCGGGTGCGCAGCTCGCGGGTCAGGGCCAGCGTGCGGTTGATCTTGCCGGCCAGCACGTCGCTGGGCATCAGGGCGGCTTTCTGGGCGCGCTGGTAGGCGCGCAGGGCCAGGCGCACCAGCACGTCGCCCAGATTCTCCTGGGCCTGGGCATGCTCGGGATGCACGCGCAGGGCCTGCTCCAGCGCGGTCTTGGCCTCGTCCAGCTCGCCGGCGGCGGCGTGCAGCACGGCGAGATTGTTGTAGGGGTCGGCCAGGTCGGGGAAGTCCTGGGTCAGCCGCGTGAAGATGGCCAGGGCCTTGGCGCGCTCGCCCAGTTCCATGCGCATGACGCCCAGGGCGAAGCGCAGTTGCAGGTCGTCGGGCTGGCGGGTCAGGGCCTGCTCGATCTGCTCGACGGCCTGGGCCTTCTGGCCGGCCAGCCACAGGCGCTGGGCGCTGGCGAGATCGTCGGCCCGGGCCGGTGCCGCGGCGAGCGCCAGGGCCAGCGTGAAGGGCAGCAGGAGGGTGGAGAGGGGCAGGCGCATGAGGGTTGACGCGGGGGGCGGCAGAAAGGACGACGACAAAGGGCGGCCGCTATACTGAATTCATTCTATGAGCCCCGCCTGGGCGGACCCAGTGCGGGGCTTCTTGTTGGTGGCTGCCTGCCCGTTTCCCATGTCCCTGCGCGTTTTCAATTCCCTCAGTCGCACTCTCGAAGACTTCCGACCGCTCGTGCCTGGCCAAGTGCGCATGTACGTCTGCGGCATCACGGTCTACGACCTGTGTCACATGGGACATCTGCGCATGAACATGGCGTTCGACGTCATCTATCGCTGGCTGCGCGCCAGCGGTCTTGATGTCACGTATGTGCGCAACATCACCGACATCGACGACAAGATCATCAAGCGCGCCGTCGAGCGCGGCATCACCATCCGCCAGCTGACGGAAGAGATGAGCGCCGCGATGCACGAGGACTTCGCCGCCGTCGGCCTGCTGCGACCCGACCACGAGCCGCGCGCGACCGAGTACGTGCCGCAGATGCTGTCGCTGATCGAGCGCCTCGAGGAGCGGGGCCTGGCCTATCGCGCCGAGGGCGGCGACGTGAACTACGCCGTGCGCAAGTTCGACGGCTACGGCAAGCTCAGTGGCAAGAGCATCGACGACCTGCGCGCCGGCGAGCGCGTGGCCGTGGATGACGGCAAGCTCGATCCGCTGGACTTCGTGCTGTGGAAGGCCGCCAAGGCCGAGGAGCCGGCCGACGCCAAGTGGGCCGCGCCCTTCGGCGAAGGCCGCCCGGGCTGGCACATCGAATGCTCGGCCATGAGCTGCGCCCTGCTGGGCGAGAGCTTCGACATCCATGGTGGTGGCGCCGACCTGCAGTTCCCCCACCACGAGAACGAGATCGCCCAGAGCGAAGGCGCGGGCTATGACTTCGCGACCTACTGGCTGCACAACGGCTTCCTGAACGTCGACGGCGAGAAGATGTCCAAGAGCCTGGGCAACTTCTTCACCATCCGCGACGTGCTGCAGAAGTTCGACGGCGAGACGCTGCGCTTCTTCATGCTGCGCACCCATTACCGCCGGCCGTTCAACTTCAGCGACTCGCACCTGGAAGACGCTCGAACGGCGCTGACGCGGCTGTACACGGCGCTGGATGCGGTGCCGCCCGCCGACGTGACCATCGACTGGACCGAGCCCAGCGCCGCCGCCTTCAAGACGGCCATGGACGAGGACTTCGGCACCCCGGGCGCCGTCGCCGTGCTGTTCGACCTCGTCAACGAGGTCAATCGCGACCGTTCGCCCCAGCGTGCCGGCCTGCTCAAGGCCCTGGCCGGCGTGCTCGGCATCCTGCAGCAGGCCCCGCGCGCCTATCTGCAGGGCGGCTCCAGCGACGAGGCAGCCTGGATCGAGGAGCGCATCGCCGCCCGTGCCGCGGCCAAGGCAGCCAAGGACTTTGCCGGCGCCGACGCCATCCGCGCCGAGCTGACGGCCAAGGGCATCACGCTGAAGGACGGTGCCGGTGGCACGACCTGGGTGAAGAGCTGATGCCGCCTGAAGTGATCCCGGCCTACTGGGACGAGGCCTGCAAGCATCTGGTCAAGCGCGACCGGGTCATGAAGAAGCTCATCCCGCAGTTTGGCGAGGCCCGCCTGCAAAGCCGCGGCGACGCCTTCGCCACGCTGGCCCGTTCCATCGTCGGCCAGCAGATCTCGGTCAAGGCCGCGCAGTCGGTCTGGAACCGCTGGGTGGCGCTGATGCCCAAATGCCAGCCGGCCGCCGTCCTGGCCCTGGGCGTGGAGGAGCAGCGCGCCGCTGGCCTGTCCGCCCGCAAGGTCGAATATCTGCGTGATCTGGCCGAACATTTCGATTCTGGCCAGGTACATGTGCGCCAATGGGCGCAGATGGACGACGAAGCCATCATTGAAGAACTGGTTGCCATCCGTGGCATCGGCCGTTGGACGGCCGAGATGTTCTTGATTTTTCATCTGATGCGCCCCAATGTGATGCCCCTGGACGACGTCGGGCTGCTGAAGGGCATCAGCCTGAACTACTTCTCCGGCGAGCCCGTGTCACGAGCCGAGGCCCGCGAGGTGGGCGACGCCTGGGCACCCTACCGCTCGGTAGCGGTTTGGTACATTTGGCGCAGCCTGGATCCCCTACCGGTGGATTACTAGCCCACGTCCTACCCGCTGTGCGGGGTAGAAAGATGGTGGGCGTTTGATATCAGGACGACTGATGAGCAAGAAACACTTCCTGGAGTTCGAGCAACCCATTGCCGAGCTCGAGACCAAGATCGAAGAACTGCGCTATGTGCAGAGCGAGTCGGCCGTCGACATCTCGGAAGAGATCGACCGCCTCTCCAAGAAAAGCCAGCAGCTGACCAAGGACGTCTATTCCAACGTCGCGCCCTGGCAGGTCTATCAGGTCGCCCGCCACCCGCAGCGTCCCCAGACCCTGGACTACTGCACCGAGGTCTTCACCGAGTTCCAGGAACTCCACGGTGACCGCCACTTCGCCGACGACGCCGCCATCGTGGGCGGCATCGCCCGCTTCAACGGCCAGGCCTGCATGGTCATCGGCCACCAGCGCGGCAGTGATGCCAAAGAGCGCACGCTGCGCAACTTCGGCATGCCGCGCCCCGAGGGCTACCGCAAGGCCCTGCGCCTGCTGAAGCTGGCCGAGAAGTTCGGCCTGCCCGTCTTCACCTTCATCGACACCATGGGTGCCTATCCCGGCATCGGTGCCGAGGAGCGTGGCCAGTCCGAAGCCATCGGCCGCAACATCCTCGAGATGGCCCAGCTGGAAGTGCCCATCATCGCCACCATCATTGGCGAAGGCGGCTCGGGCGGCGCCCTGGCCATCGGCGTGGCCGACCAGGTGCTGATGCTGCAATTCGCGGCCTACTCCGTCATCTCGCCCGAAGGCTGCGCCTCCATCCTGTGGAAGAGCAGCGAGCGCGCCTCTGACGCGGCCGAGGCCCTGGGCATCACGGCCCACCGCCTGAAGGCCCTGGGCCTGATCGACAAGATCGTCAATGAGCCGGTGGGCGGCGCCCATCGCGATGCCAAGCAGATGGCCTCCAACCTGAAGCGCGCGCTGAGCGACTCGCTGCGCCAGGTCAGCGACCTCAAGACCCGCGAGCTGCTGGACCGCCGCTACGAGCGCGTCCAGGCCTATGGCCGCTTCAGCGACACCAAGAACCGGTGATGCGGTCGCCGTCGCGTTCAGCGGCGGCCTCGATTCCACGGCCCTGTTGCATGCCACCGCCCGCGCGGCGGTGAGTGCCAGGGTCGTCGCACTTCATGTCCACCATGGCCTGCAGGCCCAGGCCGACGACTGGGCCGTCCATTGCGAGCGGTTCGCGCGGGCCTGCGGCGCCGAGTTCGCCTGCACGCGGCTGAGCGGCGCGCCGGGGCGGGGCGACAGCATCGAAGCCTGGGCGAGGGAGGGGCGGCATCGCGCCCTGCATGACATGGCCGTCGTGGCCGGGGCTGACCTGCTGCTGCTGGCCCAGCACCGCCAGGATCAAGCCGAGACGTTTCTGCTGCAGGCCATGCGCGGCGCTGGCACTGCGGGGCTGGCGGGCATGCCCAGGGCGCAATGGCGTGACGGCCTGTGCTGGGCGCGCCCCTGGCTGGACAGGCCGCGCAGCGAAATCCTGGCCTATGCCGAGCTGCATGGGTTGAGCTGGATTGAAGACCCGAGCAACACCGACCCGCGCTATGCCCGCAACCGGCTGCGGCAGGCGCTGTGGCCGGCATTTCCGGCCGCCGAGGCCGGCCTGGCCCAGGCGGCGCGCTGGGCCCAGCAGGCGGCGGACCTCGCGGCCGAGGTCGCCGCCGCCGATCTGGCGACCATTGCCAGTGCCGAGCGACTCGACCTGGTGGCGTTGCTGGCCTTTTCGCCCGCCCGCGCGGGCAACGCGCTGCGCGCCTGGTTGTCGCAGTTCACCGCAGCGCCGGCCAGCCTGGTCGAGCGGCTTCTGGCCGAATGGCGTCCTGGTGCGACCTTGTCCTGGCCGGCGCCCGGCGGCGCGGTGCATGCCTATCGCGATGGCCTGTACTGGGCGGTGGCATCGATGCAGCCCTTGCAGCCGTCTCCCGTCGATCTGGGTCGACCCGGCCTCTACCCGCAACCCGGCTGGCAGGGCGCCTGGCTCGTCGAGCCAGGCTCGCCAGGCATTTCAACCGAGAGGCTCGCTCGACTGACGCAAGGCGCCCGCTCCGGTGGAGAGCAATTCCAGCGCGCTCCGGCTTCCGTGCCGCGCAGTTTGAAAAAAGCCTGCCAGGAAGCCGGCCTGCCGCCCTGGCGGCGCGGCGGCCCCTTGCTGTTCGACGCCGAAGGCCGTCTCATCGCAGTCGCCGGCCTGGGCATGGATGCGCGTGCCTTCGCCGATCAAGATGTGCCGCAGCTGTCTTTGCGCTGGCTGGAGGACTCAGCCTTGCCGCAGAGCGAAGGCGAGAGCGGGACTGGCGCATAAAATCAGGGGTTTGCGAGCATCCGTCCCGGCGGCTCACTCTTCCAGCCTTCGCTCAAACACATGGCTCTGATCGTCCACAAGTACGGCGGCACCTCGATGGGTTCCACCGATCGCATTCGCAACGTGGCCAAACGCGTTGCCAAATGGGTGCGCGCCGGCCACCAGCTGGTGGTCGTGCCCTCGGCGATGAGCGGCGAAACCAACCGCCTGCTCGGTCTCGCCAAGGAGCTGTCGCCGGCCAGCATGAGCCCGGAAGTGAACCGCGAGCTGGACATGATCGCCGCCACCGGCGAACAGGTCTCGGTGGGCCTGCTGGCCATCGCGCTGCAGGCCGAAGGCGTGCAGGCCGTCAGCTACACGGGCTGGCAGGTGCCGGTGGCCACCGACTCGTCCTATACCAAGGCCCGCATCGAGAGCATCGATGACAAGCGCGTGCGCGCTGACCTGGCCGAGGGCAAGGTCGTCGTCATCGCCGGCTTCCAGGGCATCGACGCCGACAACAACATCACGACGCTGGGCCGTGGCGGTTCCGACACCTCGGCCGTGGCCATCGCCGCCGCGATGAAGGCCGACGAGTGCCTGATCTACACCGATGTGGACGGCGTCTACACGACCGACCCGCGCATCGTGCCCGAGGCGCGCCGCCTGCACACCATCAGCTTCGAAGAGATGCTGGAGATGGCTTCGCTCGGCTCCAAGATCCTGCAGATCCGCTCGGTGGAATTCGCCGGCAAATACCGCGTGCCGCTGCGCGTGCTGTCCAGCTTCACGCCCTGGGACATCGACATCAACGAGGAAGCCAAGTCCGGCACCCTGATCAGTTTTGAAGAGGACGAAAAAATGGAACAAGCCGTCGTTTCGGGCATTGCCTTCAACCGCGACGAGGCCAAGGTGACGCTGCTCGGCGTGCCCGACAAGCCCGGCATCGCCTTCCAGATCCTGGGCCCCGTGGCCGAGGCCAACATCGACATCGACGTCATCATCCAGAACGTCTCCCACGACGGCAAGACCGACTTCTCCTTCACCGTGCACCGCAACGACTATGCGCGCACGATGGAGCTGCTGCAGAACACCGTCGGCCCGGCCACCAACGCCAGCAAGGTCGTTGGCGACCCCAAGATCTGCAAGGTCTCCATCGTCGGCATCGGCATGCGCTCGCATGTCGGCGTGGCCAGCAAGATGTTCCGCGCGCTGTCGGAAGAGGGCATCAACATCCAGATGATCTCGACGAGCGAGATCAAGACCAGCGTCGTCATCGACGAGAAGTACATGGAGCTGGCCGTGCGCGCCCTGCACAAGGCCTTCGATCTGGACCAAGAAGCGGCTGCCGCCTGAAATGGGGCCTCTCGTCCAAGGGGGACCTTGGCCGATCCCCCGAGGGGATGGCGATGCTTGCCGGATCGACCGGCAAGCGCATCGCCAGAGCGGGCCGGCTAGGGAGCGGCCCGGCGCTCGGCCCGCAGAAAATCGGGCTGATAGAACGGATTTCTTTCTGAGAGCCTAGCGCGCTGGTATAGAATGCGCGGCTGTGCTGGAGTCGTGACCGAGTGGCCGAAGGTGCTCCCCTGCTAAGGGAGTATGTGGGCAAAACCTGCATCGAGGGTTCGAATCCCTCCGACTCCGCCAAGAACAGATGACGCCGTGGTGATTCCTTCACCGCGGCGTTTTTCTTTGGCGAGCGCTATTTGGTGAGCCTTGGCGGCTGCAACTGCCCCGGCGTGAGGCCCAGGATGCGGCGCAGCGAATGCGTCAGATGGGCCTGGTCGGTATAGCCCAGCTCGGCGGCCACGTCGGCGGGCCGCTGGCCCTGCAGCAGCAGGTTGCTGGCCGCATCGGCCCGCAGGATCTGCTGCAGCTTCTTCGGGCTCATGCCCGTGACGTGGGCGCTGTGGCGCTGCAGGCTGCGGTCGTCCACGCCTCGCCAGCCGCCGGCCGCCGCGCGCTGCAGCAGCAGGTCCACCTCGATCAGCCCGCGCCGCGCCAGTTCCATGACGAACTGCTCGGCGTTGTCGAAGCTGGGCAGCTCCTGGCGTTCGCCGCCGATGACGACACCGCGCTGGCCAGCCAGTTCATGCACGCGACCCTGGTTGACCATCACGGCGCCCGGCTGGCTCGGCATATAGACCTCGGGCCTGAAGGCGATGCTGAACCAGCTGTCGCCGGCCGCGCTGTCCAGTTGCACGACCTGATCGGTCTGGCCGGTCTGCAGCACCATCAGCCGCCCCTCGCGGTCCTGCCTGAACACCAGGTCCCAGCTGCCGTCGGGCCGCAGCGTCTCCTGCGTGGCCGCCGCATAGCTGACACGGTGCACATGGACGATGAAGCGCGCGGCCGACAGGGAGTCGGCCGCGCGCGTCTCGCGCTGGGTGTCCGGGTCGCGGCCGGTCATGCCGCGTGCAGGCAGGGCAACTGCATGCACGCATGGTAGCGAGCCGCTGGCTCAGCGCAGCCCGGCGAAGAAGCTGCGCATGTCCTGCACCAGCAGCTCCGGCGCGTCCGCCGCCGCGAAATGGCCGCCGCGCGGCATCTCGGTCCACTGCACGATGTTGCTGAACGAGCGCTCGGCAAAGGTTCGCACCGAGCGGAAGTCGTTCGGGAAGGAGGCCACCGCAGTCGGCGCGGCGCTGGGGAGTTCGCGGTAGCCGGCGCCGGTCTGGGCGTTCTCGTAATAGAACTCGGCCGCCTGGCCGCCCGTCGCGGTGAACCAGTACAGCGACACATGGGTCAGGAAGCGCTCGCGGTCCATGGTGCTGGCGGCCTCGCCCTCGAAGCCGAAGAAGAGCTCGGCATTCCAGGCCAGCTGGGCCACGGGCGAATCCACCAGGCCGAAGCCCAGGGTGGCCGGCCGCTTGGACTGGATCTCGGCATAGCCGTTGTACTTCTGGAAGCGCTCCAGATTGCCCAGGCCGGCCATCTCGAAGGGCGAGAGCTGCTCCATCTCGCCGGGGGCGCCGCTCGGGAAGGCGAAGATCTGCTGCAGATGGACGCCGAGCAGGCCCTTGGGGTTCAGGATGGCAAGCTCGCGGCCGACCAGGGCGCCGGCATCGCCGCCCTGGAAGCCGTATTGCTCATAGCCCAGGCGCTTCATCAGCGTTTCCCAGGTGGCGGCGGTGCGCGCCGCATCCCAGCCCGGGCCGGCCAGCGGCGACGAGAAGGCGAAGCCGGGCAGGGAAGGGATGACCAGATGGAAGGCCACCGCCGGGTCCAGCCCATGCGCGCGCGGGTCGCTCAGGGGGCCGATGACATCGAGGAACTCGGCCACGCTGCTGGGCCAGCCGTGGGTCAGCACCAGAGGCAGGGCGTACGGCTCGGGCGAGCGCACATGCAGGAAGTGAAGGGTCTGGCCGTCGATCTCGGTCGTGAACTGCGGGTGGCGGTTCAGTTCGGCCTCGTGCCGGCGCCAGTCATAGCCGTCCAGCCATTGGGTGGCCAGGTCGCGGATGAAGTCCGTCGGCTGGCCGCGGCTCCAGTCCTTGGCGACGGTTTGGGGCCAGCGGGTCTGGCGCAGGCGCTGCTGCAGGTCGTCGACCTGGGCTTGGGGGATGTCGATGCGGAAGGGGCGGATGGTGCTGCTCATGGCGGGCTCCTGAGGGGTGAATCGATGGGATCCAGTTTCGGCAGCCGGCCGTTTTGAGGCTTGTAGAAACCCGCCAATCCGCTCGCCCGGGGGCTATGTGCCGCCAGTCGGCCTCGTCCGTGGCGATCGTCACGAATTGACCATTTCAAGTTCAAATTTGCCAATTCAAGCGATGTTTCGCTTATTTATGATCGGCTGGTGGCGCTCATGACAAGAAATAGGCTGGGAAAAGGGCTCGCAGCGCTGCTCGCCTTGGCGGGCGGCCTGCTGGCCAGCGCCGCCGTGGGCGCGACCCAGCCCGGCATGGCGCCGATCCGGCTGTTCGTGCCCTTCATGGCTGGCGGCGAGGCCGATGGCTCGGCCCGCAATTTCGTGCAGAGCGCGGCCCGCGTCGGCGGCGTGGAGTTCGACATCGTCCACCTGACCGCCGAATCCGGCGCGGCGGCGGGGCGTGCGGTCAAGCAGGCCCTGCCCGACGGCCGCACCCTGCTGCTGGCCCGCGTGGGCAGCGTCGCCATCCTGCCGGCGCTGTCGCCGCGCACGGCCGTGCCCGTGGGTGATTTCACGGTGCTGGCCGTGCTCGACCAGGCGCCGCTCATCTGCGCCGTTCGCACCGGCACCCCCATCCAGTCCATGCACGAACTGCTGGCCGCCATCGCCGCGACGCCGGGCCAGCTGCGCTACAGCACGGCGGGTGCCGGCACGCTGCAGAACCTCGCCGTGCGCTATCTGCTGTCCCTGAACGGCCTGCCCGGCGATGCCGCCAGGCCCCTGCATTTCGGACAGGGCTCCCTGGCCACGCAGGCCCTGCTCAACGGCGAGGTCGACTTCAGCTGCAACAACGCGCGCACCATGGTCCCGGCCATCCAGTCGGGGGCCCTGCGCGGCCTGATGACGACGGCCCAGGGCCGGCTGCAGGCCCTGCCGCGGCTGCAGAACGCCGCCGAACTGGGCCTGCGCGACATGCAGAAGCTGCAGGGCTGGTCGGCCCTGCTGGGGCCGGCCGGCATGCCCGCCGAGGCCGTCGAGCGCTGGCGGGCCCTGCTCGACAAGGTAGCCGCCGACGCTGAGTGGCAGGCCGGCACCGAGGCCCTGGGTGCGTCGGCACGCATCCACGCGATCAAGGATCCCGGCCTCTATCTGCGCCAGCAGGGACAGTTCTATGAGCGCCTCGTGACGACGCTGGAGGCCCGGCCATGAGTGCGCCGCAGCGCCGCAGGCTCTGGCCCTGGGTCGTCGACGTGACGCTGGTCGTCCTCATCCTGGCGGTGGGCCTGGCGGGCAGCGTGGGGGCCTACCGGGCGCTGGCCCTGAAGGCGGCGGGCCAGCAGCGCGAACTGCTGAACGCGATGGGCCAGAGCGTGGTCAGCGCCTTCGACCTGCAACTGCTGCGGGTCGTGGAGACGCTGCAGGCGGCCAGCCAGATGCTGTCCGCCCAGCCCGCGCTGACACGCGCCCAGTTCGCCCGCTATGGCGCGGGCCTGATGACGGAGTCGTCGGCCCTGACCCTGCTGGAGTGGCAGCCCGTCGTGCCGCGCGCGAAGCTGGCCGAGTTCGAGGCTCAGGCCAATCTCGAGCAGCCCGGCTATCGCGTCGTCGAGCCGGCGCCGGACCACGAGGCCGATGGCTTCATCCCGGCGCGCGAGCGTGAGCTGCATGTGCCGGTGCGCTACTCCTGGCCCGAGAACGGCGGGGCCATCGGCGTGGACATGGCCTTCGACCCGCGCCGCATGCGCTCCAAGCTGCTGGCGCGCGATGCCGGCGTGCCCATCGCCTCCGAGACCTTTTCTCTGATCCGCCGCGACCAGAAGGCCACGGCCATCACGGGCTTCGCGGTGTCCGCACCGACCTACCGGGTGGCGCATCCCGCCGGCGTCGAGGACAGGCGCCGCGAGCTGACCGGCTTCCTCGCCGGTGTCATCGAACTGCCCGCGCTGATGGCCGAGGCGGCCTTGCGGGCCGACGCCAATGGCCTGGATGTCTTCGTCTTCGACCAGGAAGAGAAGCACCGCCTGATCTACTCCTCGGCCGGCAGCGAGCCCTTCCGGTCCGACGAGCGCGACACGGCCCTCAGCGTCGACGTGGGCGGGCGCCCCTGGCAGCTGGTGCTCAGGCCCCGGCCGGGCGCCCTGGCTGCGGAGAGCGACCGGGCACCGTTGCTCGCCCTGAGCTCGGGCGGCCTGGCGACCCTGCTCGTCGCGCTCGCGGTGGCGCGCAGCCTCGTCGTGCGGCGGCGGCTCGAGAGGACGGAGGCCGTGCTGGCCGAGGATCGCCAGCGCATGGCCAATGTGCTGGACGGCACGGCCGCCGGCACCTGGGACTGGCATATCGACAGCGGCCAGCTGGACATCAACGAGCGTTGGGCGCAGATGCTGGGCCGCAGCCGGGCCGAGCTCGAGCCGGTGACCGGCACCACCTGGGAGAGGCTCTGCCATCCCGCCGACCTCATCGAGGCCAATATCGCGATGAAGCGCCATTTCAGCGGCGCCGACGAACGCTACACGGCCGAGTTCCGCATGCGCCATGCCGCCGGCCATTGGGTCTGGGTGCAGAGCAATGGCAGCGTCTTCGAGCGCGACGCCGAAGGCCGCCCGCTGCGCCTGGCCGGCACCCACCTGGACATCTCGCGCCGCAAGGCCGACGAGCAGCGCCTGCGCGACGACGCCCGCGCGCTGGAGGCGGCCAACCGGCAGTTGCGCGACCTGGCCATCGTCGACGCGCTGACGGGCGCCTTCAACCGGCGTCATTTCAATGATGTCTGCCTGGCCGCCCTGGCGGGTGCCCAGCGCGGCCAGGCCGTGGCCCTGTGCATGCTCGACGTGGACCACTTCAAGGCCTACAACGACCGCTACGGCCACCAGGCCGGCGATGCCGTCCTCAAGGCCCTGTCACAGACGCTGAAGGACAGCATCAAGCGCTCGACCGATGCGCTGTTCCGCCTCGGCGGCGAGGAGTTCGGCGTCATCTTCTCGGCCACCTCGGCCGAAATGGCCCTGCATTTCGTCGGCCAGCTCAATGCCGCCCTGCATGCCCTGGCCCTGCCCCACGAAGGCAGTCCGCAGGGCGTGGTGACGGCCAGCTTCGGCCTGGCCTGGTGGGCCGCGCCGACCTCCAGCCTGACGCCCGAGGTCATGTATGCCGCGGCCGACGAGGCCCTCTACGAAGCCAAGCGTGGTGGGCGCGACCAGATCGTCGTGCGCTGCTTCCTGGCGGGCGAGGGTGAAGGCGAGGCCGAGGACGACGTGCGCGCCGCGGCGCTCTTGCGTTGAGCGCCCCTCAGGCGTAGCGGGTCGCGCGGCCTTCGCGCACAAAGGCCCACAGCTCCAGGCCCAGGCCGCGCGCCGTCGCGATGGCCAGGCTGCTGGGCGCTGACATGCAGGCCAGCAGGCCGATGCCGGCCATGGCCGTCTTGTGCACGAGCTCGTAGCTGGCGCGGCTGGACATCAGCACGAAGCCCTGGCGCGGCGGATCCGCAGCGCGGCGCGCCAGCGCACCGGTCAGCTTGTCCAGCGCGTTATGGCGGCCGATGTCCTCGCGGGCCAGCACCAGCTCGCCGTCGGGGCGGCACCAGGCCGCGCCATGCAGGCCGCCGCAGCGTGCGTTCAGGGGCTGGGCCGAGGGCAGGGCGGCGAGGGCGCGCTCCAGGGCGCCGGCCGTGAGGTGGGGAGGCTGCACGGGTGACGGCTGGACGGCGGCGAGCTGGGCCAGGCTGTCGACGCCGCACAGGCCGCAGCCGGTGCGGCCGGCCAGGGTGCGCCGGCGCGCCTTCAGTCGCTGCTCGCAGGCCGCGGTCACGGTCAGGCCCAGCTCCAGGCCTTCAGGCCGCATGTCCACCTCGATGTCCAGCAGCTCCTGGCGCGATGTGAACCAGCCCTCGGCCAGTCCGAAGCCCAGCGCGAAATCCTCCAGGTCGGCCGGCGTGGCCAGCATGACGGCCTGTGAGATGCCATTGACCGTCAGCGCGACGGGCAGCTCGACGGCGACCTCCTCATCCGCCGCCGAATTCAGGGGTTTCAGCGTTTGCAGGGCTTCGACATTCAGCATGGCGGCGATGATAGGAGCCTCTTTTTTTGGAGCCGCCGTGTACCTGCCCGCCCAATTCAAGTCCACCGATCTCGACCATGCCTTGCGCTTGATCGCCGAGCATCCGCTGGCCCTGCTGGTCGGGCCGGATGCGGCGGGGCAGGGCTTTGGCAGCCATCTGCCGCTGGTCGTCGTGCCCGACGACAACGGCCTGGTGCTGGAGGGTCATATGGCCCGCGCCAATCCGCACTGGGGCTGGCTGTCGCAACAGAAGAGCCTGCTGGCCGTCTTCAGCGGGCCGAGCGCCTATGTGAGCCCCAGCCACTACGACGCCGTGCAGAACGTGCCGACCTGGAACTACGCTGCCCTGCATGCCTATGGCGACATCGAGCTCATCGATGGCCAGGCCGACAAGGATGGGCTGCTGAAGCGGTTGATCGGCCGTTTTGAGCCGGCATATGCGGAGCAGTGGCGCGGCCTCAAGGAGGACTACCAGACCAAGCTGCTCGGTGCCATCGTCGGCTTTCGCATCCGCGTGACGCGCTGGGAACTCAAGCTCAAGATGAGCCAGAACCGCGCCGCCACGGAACGCCAGCGCATCCGCGAGGCGCTGGCGGCGTCCGAGCGCGCCGAAGACCGCGCCACGGCCGACTGGATGGCGCGGCTGGAGCGCTAGGCAGCCACATCCTCGCCCAGCGCCCGCCGCAGCGCCATGGCCGCATGCGGCGCGCGTTCCTTGGCGCCGCTGATGAAGTAGACGAAGACATCGCGCGGGCCTGCTGCAGCCGCGGCGGGCTCGATGCGCGGCAGGCCTTCCGGCTCGCCGCCCTCTGACCAGATCTGGGCCGACGCCGCCAGCTGCGGAAAGACCTCGGGCTTGCAGCCCAGCGCTTCGTCCGAGTGGGTGCGCATGATGCGCGTGTAGACGAAGTCGCCGGTCGGCTCGGCGATGGGCGGGTAGTCGTCGGACTCGGTGAACACCGTCGCGGCCTTGAACTTGCGTGCCAGGGCCAGGTACTCGGGCGATTGGAAGCTGGCATGGCGCACGTCCAGCGCATGGCGCAGCTTCAGGCCGTCGATCTCGGCCGGCAGCAGCTCCAGGAAGGCGGTCATGTCGCCGGCGTCGAACTTGTGCGTCGGCGCCAGCTGCCAGACGATGGGGCCGAGCTTGTCGCCCAGCTCGGCAATGCCGGATTCGATGAAGCGCTTGATGGAGTCGGCGCCGTCGGCCAGCACGCGGCGCTGGGTCGCGAAGCGGATGGCCTTCAGCGAGAACATGAAGCCCTCGGGCGTCTCCTTGCGCCACTTGGCGAAGGTGGCCGGCTTCTGCGCGCCGTAATAGGTGCTGTTGATCTCGATGGCCGTCAGGTGCTGGCTGGCGTACTCGAGCTCACGGGCCTGCGGCCAGCCCTTGGGGTAGAAGTTGTCGCGCCAGGGCTCGAAGTTCCAGCCGCCGATGCCGACCCTGATCCTTGCTGCTGCACTCACCTAGCGCCTCCGGGCTGCTGACTGTATGAAAAAACAGTCTATCGGCGCACCGGCGCGGAGGCAACAAAAAAGCCGGCTTGAGGCCGGCTTCGAGTGTGGGAGGACGCGTCTTACATGCCCGCGTAGTTGGGGCCGCCGCCGCCTTCGGGCGTGACCCAGACGATGTTCTGCGTCGGGTCCTTGATGTCGCAGGTCTTGCAGTGCACGCAGTTCTGCGCATTGATCTGCAGGCGCTCGCCGCTGCCGCCTTCATTCGGCACGAATTCGTAGACGCCGGCCGGGCAGTAGCGGCTCTCGGGGCCGGCGAACCTGGCCAGGTTGACCTGCACGGGCACCGAGTTGTTCTTCAGCGTCAGGTGGGCCGGCTGGTTCTCTTCATGGTTGGTGTTGGAGATGAACACCGAGGAGAGGCGGTCGAAGGTCAGCTTGCCATCCGGCTTGGGATAGGCGATGGGCTTGCACTCGGCGGCCGGACGCAGGGACTCGTTGTCGGCCTTGTGGTTGTGCAGGGTCCACGGCGGGCTCTTGACGCCCAGCTTGGGCAGCAGCCACTGCTCGATGCCGGTCATCAACTGGCCGACCGTCTTGCCCTTCTTGAACCAGAGCTTGAAGTTGCGGCTCTGCTGCAGCTCCTCGTTCAGCCAGCTCTTCTCGAAGGCCTCGGGGTAGGCCGTCAGCTCGTCCTGGGCGCGACCGGCGGCCAGCGCGGGCGCCAGGGCCTCGGCGGCCAGCATGCCGCTCTTGATGGCCGCGTGGCTGCCCTTGATGCGGGCGGCGTTCAAATAGCCGGCGTCGCAGCCGATCAGGCAGCCGCCGGGGAAGACGGTCTTGGGCAGGGCCTGGGGCGTGCCGTTGTTGATGGCGCGGGCACCGTAGCCGATGCGCTTGCCGCCCTCGATGTGGGCGCGGATGGCCGGGTGGGCCTTCCAGCGCTGCATCTCCTCGAAGGGGCTCAGATAGGGGTTGTCGTAGTCCAGGCCGATGACGAAGCCCAGCGTGACCTTGTTGCCGTCCAGGTGGTAGAGGAAGCCGCCGCCGAAGGTGTCGCCTTCCATGGGCCAGCCGGCCGTGTGCACGACCTTGCCGGGCTGGGCCTTGTCGGCGGGGATCTCCCACAGCTCCTTGATGCCGATGGCGAAGGTCTGGGTGTCCTTGCCTTCGGTCAGCTTGTACTTGGCCAGCAGCTGCTTGCCCAGATGGCCGCGGGCGCCTTCGGCAAACACCGTGTACTTGGCGCACAGCTCCATGCCAAGCTGGAAGCTGTCGCCGGGCTCGCCGTCCTTGCCGATGCCCATATTGCCGGTGGCCACGCCCTTGACGCGGCCCTGCTCGTCATAGAGCACCTCGGCGGCGGCAAAGCCCGGGAAGATCTCGATGCCGAGGTTCTCGGCCTGCTGGGCCAGCCACTTGACGACGTCGGACAGGCTGATGACGTAGCAGCCGTCGTTGTGGAAGTTGCGCGGCACCAGGGCGTCGGGCGTGCGGGTGCTGCCGGTCTCGGACAGCAGCAGCACGTCGTCGCCGGTCACGGCCTGGTTCAGCGGCGCGCCGAGTTCCTTCCAGTTCGGGAACAGCTCGGTGAGGGCGCGCGGGTCCATGACGGCACCCGACAGGATGTGGGCGCCGGGCTCCGAGCCCTTCTCCAGCACGACGATGTTGGCATCGGGCTTGATCTGCTTGAGCCGGATGGCCGTGGCCAGGCCGCCCGGGCCGCCGCCGACGATGACCACGTCGTATTCCATGGACTCGCGGGGGCCGAACTGGGCCAGGATTTCTTCGGACGTCATACAGGTCTCCGGCGGATATGAATTGCGCGCGATTCTAGAGAGGCTGGAATGCAAATCGAACGATCGTGCTTTTTTAGGTTGTGCGGTCTAGACCGGTAGGATGGACGCAACCCACTCAGAAGGCAGTCTCATGAGTTACTCCATCAATCTGGAAGGCCGCGTGGCGCTGATCACCGGCGCGTCGAGCGGCCTGGGCGCGCAGTTCGCCCGCACGCTGTCCCAGGCCGGCGCCTGCGTCGTGCTGGCTGGCCGCCGCGTCGAGCGGCTGAAGGACCTGCGCGCCGAGATCGAGGGCAATGGCGGCGATGCCCATGTCGTGCAGCTCGACGTGACCGATGTGGCCAGCATCCGCTCCGCCGTGGCCCATGCCGAGACCGAGGTCGGCACGCTGGACATCCTCATCAACAACTCCGGCGTCAGCACGACGCAGCGTCTCACCGACGTCACCGAGAACGACTACGACTATGTGATGGACACCAACACGCGTGGCGCCTTCTTCGTCGCGCAGGAGGTGGGCAAGCGCATGCTGGCCCGTGCACGCGGCTCGGCGCCGGGCACCTTCATCGGCGGGCGCATCGTCAATGTGGCGTCGATGGCCGGCCTGCGCGTGCTGGGCCAGATCGGCGTCTATGCGATGAGCAAAGCCGCCGTCATCCACATGACGCGGGCCATGGCGCTGGAATGGGGCAAGTACGGCATCAACGTGAACGCCATCTGCCCGGGCTATATCGACACCGAGATCAACCACCACCACTGGGGCACCGAGCAGGGCAAGAAGCTCGTCGAGCTGCTGCCGAGGAAGCGCGTCGGCCAGCCCAAGGACCTGGACACCTCGCTGCTGATGTTGTGTGCCACCGAGAGCCACTTCATCAATGGCGCCGTCATTCAAGCGGACGATGGCTTCGGTGTTTAAGCGAGACCTGACCCCGCTGGAGGCCCGCGTCCTCGCCGTCCTCGTTGAAAAGGAAAGCACCGTGCCGGACAGCTACCCGCTGTCGGCCAATGCGCTGACTTCGGGATGCAACCAGAAGACGGCGCGCGACCCGGTCATGGACGTGTCCGAGGCCGAGGTGCTGGCGACCATCGAGGAGCTGAAGAGCCTGAGCCTCGTCAACACCGTCAGCGGCAGCCGCGTGGTGCGCTACGAGCACAACTTCGCCCGCGGCCTGGGCGTGCCCGGCGCGGCCCAGGCGCTGCTGACCCAGCTGATGCTGCGCGGCCCGCAGACGGCGGCCGAGCTGCGCCAGAACACCGAGCGGCTGCATCGCTTCGCCGATGTGTCCTCGGTCGAAGGTTTCCTCGAGGAATTGGCCGAACGCGAGCAGCCGATGGCCATCAAGCTGCCCAAGGCGCCGGGCGCCCGCGAGGCGCGCTGGGCGCATCTGCTGTGCGGGCCGGTGGCCTCGATCGAGCAGGCGGCCGTGGCCGCCATGCCGCGCGACGAGGAGGTGGCCTTGCTGCGCGCGGAAGTCGCCTCGCTGCGTCAGTTGGTCAACCGTATCGCCGCCGAACTGGGCATGCAGCCATGAGATATGCCGTTCCGGCCGAGAAGAAGCTGACCTTCGAGCTGCGCATCCAGATGCGCTGGGGCGACATGGACGCCATGGGCCACATCAACAACACGCTGTACTTCCGCTACCTGGAGATGGCGCGTGTGGACTGGCTGGCCGCCATCGGCGCACCGCCGAATCCTGGCGGGCAGGGGCCGGTCATCGTCAATGCCTTCTGCAATTTCTATCGCCAGCTGAAGGTGCCCGGCGAGGTGCTCGCGAAGCACTACGTCAGCGACCCCGGCCGCACCAGCTTCGAGACCTGGATCACGCTGGAGCGGGCCGACGAGCCCGGCGTCATCTACGCCGAGGGCGGCGCGACGACGCTGTGGTTCGATGCCCAGACCGACAAGGCCATTGCCCTGCCGGACTGGGTGCGCGAGCTCGTTACTTGAAGCTGTACCTGGCGCTGACGTAGGCGTAGCGGCCGCGCGGGTCGGTGTAGCTCGGGTCGTAGCCGGACAGGAAGAACCAGGCCTGCTGCGAGAACGGCGGCGACTTGTCGAACATGTTCTGCACGCCGGCGCGCAGGGTCAGCGACTTCGTGGCCGCCCAGGCCGCCGAGGCATTCCACAGCGAGTAGGCCGAGACCTTGCGGTCGGGCTTGCCGATGATGTGCTGGTCGTCGTAGCCAGACAGGAAGCTGTTGGACAGCGTCGCGGAGAAGGGGCCGCTTTCCCAGTCCACGCTGACCGTGTGGCGCCAGCGCTGCACGACGCCGTCGTTGATGAAGCGGCCCAGAT
This sequence comes from Roseateles sp. GW821-FHT09H10, assembly GCF_059415865.1. Taxonomy (NCBI): domain Bacteria; kingdom Pseudomonadati; phylum Pseudomonadota; class Betaproteobacteria; order Burkholderiales; family Sphaerotilaceae; genus Roseateles; species Roseateles sp. GW821-FHT09H10. The sequence continues at coordinate 1,424,280 of NZ_JBWKOB010000001.1, forward strand.
TGCTGACGAAGGGATCGCCGTCGCCGGTCTGCTGCTGGGACTTCAGCGTCAGCGTGCCGTTCAGGCGCAGGCCGAACTCGCCGAAGCCCGTCTTCAGGCCCGTCAGGTTGACGCCGAGGTCCAGGCCGGAGATGCGCTGCTTGCCGCGGTTTTCCTTGATGAGGTCGATCCAGTCGATGTCGCCGTCCTCGTCGCGATTGACGAAGCCGCCGTACTTGCCCAGGTTGCCCAGAATGACGTCCACGCCCAGGGTGCTGATCAGGTTGGACTTCTCGATGTTCCAGTAGTCGACATTGAGGCTGACGCCACGCCGCGGCTCGAAGACGACGCCGGCCGAGAATTGGCGTGACTTCTCGGGCTTGAGCTTGACGTTGCTGTAGTTCAGCGTCGGCCAGGTATCCGAGCAGTCCGTGGGCGTGTTTTCCGGGTCTGCGGCCAGGCAGACGGGGTCGACGAGCGTGGCGGCGGTGCCTTCCGTGACGGGGCGGTACAGGTCGGACATGCTCGGCGCGCGAAAGCCCTTGCCGACCGATGCTCGCAGCAGCAATTCAGGGCTGGGCACGTACTTCAGTCCCAGCTTGGGGCTGAGCGCGCCCCCGCTGACCTGGTAGTGCTCGTAGCGCACCGCGGCCTGCAGTTCCAGCTGCTTGGTGATGGGGGCACTGATTTCGCTGAAAACGGCCGAGACCTTGCGCGACTTGCCGAAGTCCGAGTCCGGCCCTTGAGAGGTCTCGCCGAGGATGAGGTCCTGCTTGAGCGCGTCGGACTGGTGGTAGTCCTGCTTCTCGCGGCGCACTTCGCCGCCAAAGGCCACGGCCAGGTCACCGCCGTCGAGCTTGCCGATGGCCTTGGAAGCCTTGAAGTCCAGGCTGTCCATGGTGCCGATGGCGCGGCGCACCTCGCCGCGGATCTGGGCCTTCTCGTACAGGGCGATGCCCGCCGCGCTGGACGGTCCGAACGCATTCAGCGTGCCGGCCGCGAAGCCGTCCATGATCATCTGTTCGTTGAGATAGCCCTGGGAGTCGCGGTCCGAGACCTTGCTGCGGCTGTGGTTCAGCGCCCATTCATAGTCCCAGCCGGCGAGCAGGCCGTTGGTGCCCAGCACGAAGCGGTCAGCCGAGGCCGCCACCTCGCTGGTGCGCAGGCCGGCCTCCATCAGGCGGGTGCGCACGACCATGATGCGGCGCTCGTCGCCGGCGGGCAGCGCGTTCAGCGAGCTGAAGGCGAGGAAGGGCAGGCGCGCGATGTCGATCTCGGCGTCCACGCGGTTGGGCGTGCCGGTGTAGAAGGTGCGGGCGCGCGCCAGCGAGGCCTCGGCGAAGAGCTGGTGGCCGCCGCCGAGATTGAATACGCCGCGGGTGAACAGGCTGGTCTTCTTCGACTTGGGATAGAGCTCGATGTCCCGCATGTAGTCGAAGGTGCAGCCGTCCACGCCGCCGATGCCGTCGGGCAGGTAGAGGCTGCCATTGGCCGGGGCGCAGCCGGTGGCCGCCGCAGGGTTGACGCGGAAGGAGTCGATGACGGTCTTGCCGTTGGCCTTGTAGCCCTCGGAAATCAGCGTGTCGCGCTGTTCGGAGTCCGGCAGGTTCTGGTCGAGCAGGATGTTGCCGGGGAAGCTGGCGCTGGACAGCAGGTCCGGCAGGCGGCCGGGGATGTCCAGCTCCTTGATGAACTTGCGCTGCGTGGCATTCAGGCTGGTGGTCTTCTGCACGTCCAGCACGGCCATGATGTTGAAGCCCTGGCGGCCGTAGTCGCCGAAGCCGCCGGCCAGCGTGGCCGAGCGCTTGTTGGCGCCGCCCTCCGTCGTGTTGCCGGCCAGCACATTGATCTCGGCGCCGCTGTAGTCCTTGCGCGTGATGAAGTTGATGACGCCGCCGATGGCGTCCGAGCCGTACAGCGAGGAGGCGCCGTCCAGCAGGATCTCGACGCGCTGGATGGCCGCGGCGGGGATGCTGTTCAGGTCCACGCCGGCGGCGTCGCCCGGCGAGGCGAAATTGGCCATGCGCCGGCCGTTCAGCAGCACCAGCGTGGACGACACGCCCAGGCCGCGCAGGTTGGCCGCGTTCAGGCCCATCTGGTCGCGAAAGCCCCCGTAGCCGATGCTGCCGCCGTCGGTCAGGTTGTTGGCGCTGGCACTGAGGCGGGCGATCAGCTCGGCCGCCGTTGTCACGCCGGCCTTGTCGATGTCGTTGCGCGTGATGACCTGCACCGGCAGCGCCGTCTCGCCCTCGATGCGCTTGATGGCCGTGCCTGTGATCTCGACCCGCTCCAGCGAAGTCTGGGCCTGGGCTGCGCAGCTCAGCGCGAGCAGGGCCGCGCTAGCGGCAATGCGGTTGGGGCAGGGCGTTTTCATCGGGGAGCCTCCTTGGTTCGCGCGAGTCTAGGCACGGCGCCGCTAGCTGCCGGTTTCCACACGTCGATTCGTCTCGTGCGCGCCACGCATCCTTCGTTCGAATTAGGGGCGAATGGTCATCCCGCCTCTGTCATCATGCGCGGTCTGACCAAGGAGGGATGTGGGCATGAGGGTATGGATCTGGGCGGCAATGGCGGCGATGGCGATGGCCGTCAGCGTGCAGGCAGCCCCCCCCGCCGCGGCGCCGGCGGCAAGCGCGTCCCAGGGTTTCAGGCTGTTTCGTCCCGCCGCGCCGGCCTCGGCGCCGCGCACCACGGCGCCCGCCAAGCCAGCCGCCGCAACGCCCGCACCCGCGCCAGCGCCCGCAGCGGCGCCGGCCGTCGTCGAGGCCGAGCCCGCCATCCGCGGCTATGCGGTGCCCATTGGCGGCGCGCTGAAGGCCGACAACGAGGAGGTCTGGCAGCGCATCGTGCAGCTGGCCGGCGGCAAGGGCGCGCGCTTCGTCGTCTTCGGCACGGCCAGCGAGGATCCCGAAGCCAGCGCCAAGCAGGTCGTGGACCTGCTGCAGCGCCGTGGCGCCGTCGCCGAAGCCCTGCCGGTGGCGCCCAAGTTCCTGTGGGTGGACCTGAGCAAGGTCGTGCGCGACCCCGCGCTGATCGCCAAGGTCAAGGCGGCCAAGGGCATCTTCTTCACCGGCGGCGTGCAGGAGCGCATCGTCGACGTGCTGCAGCCCGGCGGCCAGAGCACCCCCATGCTGGAGGCCATCTGGGACGTCTACCGCAAGGGCGGCGTCATCGCCGGCACCTCGGCCGGCGCGGCCATCATGAGCACCGTCATGTTCCGCGACGCGCCCAGCGTCGTGAACATCCTCAAGGGCCGCTTCGCCGACGGCAAGCAGGTCGATCGCGGCCTGGGCTTCGTCGGGCCGCATCTCTTCGTCGACCAGCATTTCCTGAAGCGCGGCCGCTTCGGCCGCATGATCCCGCTGATGATGGCCAAGGGCTACAAGATCGGCCTGGGCGTGGACGAGAACACCGCCGCCATCATCCGCGGCGACGAGATCGAGGTCATCGGTGACCGCGGCTGCATGATCGTCGACCTGACCGAGGCCAAGACCGACCCCGCGCTCGGCGCCTTCAATGTGCAGGGCGCGCGGCTGTCCTATCTGGAGCATGGCGACCGCTATCACGTGCGGGCCCGCTCGACGACGCCGTCGGCGCCCAAGCTGCGCGGCGACCTGCACGACGCCGAGTCGCCCAGCTTCAAGCCCTACTACACCGACGACGTCTTCCACCTCGACATGCTGGGCGACTCGACGATCTCCGGCGCGATGAGCCGCCTCATCGACAGCGTGCGCAAGGAGGTCAAGGGCCTGGCCTTCGACGTGCTGCCGCGCGGCAACGACCCGCTGGCCGAGCTCGGTTTCCTGTTCCGCCTCTACAAGGGCTCGGATTCCCTGGGCTGGAGCACCGAGGAGTTCGGCGGCGAGCAGTTCACGGTGACCAATCTCTACCTGGACATCAACCCCGTGCGCCTGCCCATGCCGCTGTACGGGGGCTGGGCCGGCGCGCCCAAGCCGGCTGCCAGCGGGCCGGCGCCAGCGGCGCCGCCGGCTTCCGCGCCCTCGGGCCAGTAGCCGCGGCGCAGCGCTTGGTCACAAGCGTTTCGTTTCCTCAGGCCTGACCCGCTGTTGATTTGCGCCAGAGCCTGCCAAGATGGCAGGCTTGTGATCCAGCCTCTTTTCGGCAACCCGCCGGAACCCAGCGCCCATCTTGCACAGCTCCTCCCCCGCCGGCACCGTCATCGTCATTGGCGGTGCGCTCAAGGCTGACAGCGACGCCGTCTGGCAGCGCATCGTCGACGAGGCCGGCGGCGTCGGCGCGTCCGTCGCCGTCTTCCCCACCGCGGCCTACGAGCCCGAGCGCATTGCGGCCCAGATCGTCGCCGCGCTGAACCGCTGCGGCGCGTGCGCCGAAGTGATTCCCCTCGCGCCTCATCTCGAGAGCGTCGACCTGGCCGCTACGCTGAACGACCCGGCCCTGATCCGCCGTGTCGCGGCCTCCCGGGCCGTGTTCTTCTCGGGCGGCGCCCAGGAATACCTGGTCGACACCCTGCAGCCCGGCGGCCGGCCCACCGCCATGCTGGACGCCATCCGCGCCGTCTTCGCGGCCGGCGGTGTCATCGCCGGCACCAGCGCCGGCGCGGCCGTCATGAGCCGGCTGATGTTCCGCGACGCCATGGACAACCTCGCCGTGCTGCGCGGCCAGTGGCGGGCCGGCCAGGAGTACGACCGCGGCTTCGGCTTCGTCGCGCCCGAGTTGCTGGTCGACCAGCATTTCCTGAAGCGGGGCCGCATCGGCCGCATGCTGCCGGCCCTGCAGGCCCTGGGCTGCCGCCTCGGCCTGGGCGTCGACGAGAACGCGGCCGTCGTCATCAAGGGCGCCGAGCTGGAAGTGATCGGCGGCAGCGGTGCCGTCCTCGTCGACCTGGGCGAGGCGACCCATGACGCTACGCTGCCGGCTTTCAATCTGCGCGGAGCCCGTCTGTCCTATCTGGACCACGGCGACCGCCACGACCTGGCCAGCGGCGTGACGACGCCGGCCGCCCACAAGCTGAGCGAGCCGCGCATCGACCCCGCCGCGCCCGGCTTCGAGCCCGGCCTGCAGTCCGACCGCTATTTCCTCGACATCCTCGGCGACGGCTGCATCCTCGAGGCGCTGACACAGGTCCTGGATGGCCCGGCCCCCGAGGTGCGCGGCCTGGCCTACCGGGCCAACCCGCGTGCCGGCGACGCCATGGCCGACATCGGCTTCGAGTTCCGGCTGCGCCGCGGGCCCGGCCTCGTCGGCTGGTGCAGCGCTGTGCTGGGCAGCGAGGACTACACCGTGCTGGGGGCCCGGCTCGACGTGGTGCCGGTGCGCGTGGCCAACCCGCTGTTCACGCCGCTGGCCAGCGAGGCGCCGCGCGTGGTCGAATCGGAGCCGCGGCTCCAAGGAGAACTGCAATGCCCGTGATCAGCGGTGAATTCAGCGTCGGCATGACGGCCCGGGATGCCGAAGGCCCGAGTCCGGCCATCGGCCGCATGCTGCTCGACAAGCAATACCACGGCGCCCTCGAGGCGCGCGGTGCCGGCCAGATGCTGGCAATACACGGCAGCGTGGCCGGGTCGGCCGCCTATGTGGCCCTGGAGGTCGTGAACGGCAGCCTGCAGGGGCGCGAAGGCAGCTTCGCCCTCGTCCACCACGGCGAGATGGACCGCGGCCAGTCCACGCTGGTCATCGGCGTCGTGCCCGACTCCGGCACCGGGGCGTTGGCCGGCCTGACCGGCGGGATGCGCATCCGCGTCGAGGGCCATCAGCATTTCTACGATTTCGACTACGAGCTGCCCGAGCGTTGAACGAAGGAGACGCCATGAAGAAGATCCTCCTCCCCCTCGTCGCACTGGCACTGGCCGCGGGCGCCGCCCGGGCCACCGACGTCGGCGTGTCCATCCAAGTCGGCCAGCCCGGCTTCTACGGTCGCATCGACATCGGCAATGCGCCGCCGCCCGTGGTGCTGGCGGAACCCGTCTGGGTGCAGCGGCGTCCCGTGCAGGTCGCGCCCGTCTACATGCGCATCCCGCCGGGCCACCAGAAGAACTGGGCCAAGCATTGCGCCCGCTACAACGCCTGCGGCACGCCGGTCTACTTCGTCCGCGAGGACTGGTACCAGGAGCGCTACAGCGGCCACGGCCATGACCACGACCAGGGCAAGGGCCATGGCAAGGGCCACGACAAGCACAAGCACAAGGACAAGGGCAAGGGCAAGGACCGCGACTGAGGCGACAGGGCGGCGGCCGCGACACAATCGCCGCCATGGCTGACACCGATACCCGACCCGAAGGCTTCCAGCGCGTCAGCGCCGCGCTGGCCGATCTGGCCCATCCCCACCGGCCGCTGTGGCTGGACGTGGCCGCCCGCACCGCCCAGGAGGCCGCCGACGCCCTGGGCGTGACCCTGGGCCAGATTGCCAAGTCCGTCGTCTTCCGCCGCAAGGCCGATGACTCGGCCGTGCTCGTCATCACCTCGGGCGACAAGCGCGTCGACGAGGCCAAGCTCAAGCCCCATACCGGCAGCCTGGGCCGCGCCGACGCCGATTTCGTCAAGGCCCGTACCGGCTTCTCCATCGGCGGCGTGTCGCCGGCCGGCTTCGCGCCGGTGGACGGCTTTGCGGCGCCCCAGCTCTTCATCGACCGCGAGCTGTTCCGCTTCGACATCATCTGGGCCGCCGCGGGTCATCCCAACGGCGTGTTCGAGCTGACGCCGGGAGAGCTGGAGAAGCTCACTGGCGCGCCCGTCATCGACGTCGTTCAGGCATGAAACCCGCAGTCGTCTCCCCCTGCGTCAACGTCTGCCAGATGGACGCGGCCACCGGCTGGTGCCGTGGCTGCGCGCGCAGCATCAACGAGATCGCCGGCTGGGGCGGGGCGCCGGAAACCGTGCAGCGCCACATCCTCGACCAGTTGCCCGAACGGCGCGTCGAGATGCACCGGCACGGCCTGTGGCTGGGCCCCTGGCCGCACAGCGAGGAACAGGACCGATGAAGCAGCTGACCTTCTATTTCGACCCCATCTCGCCTTACGCGGCCCTGGGCTTCGAGGCCCTGCCCGAAGCGCTGGCCGGCCACAGCGTCGAGGTCGTCTACCGGCCCATCCTGTTCGCGGCCCTGCTGCAGGCCCTGGGCCAGAAGGGCCCGGCCGAGATCGACGCCAAGCGGCGCTGGACCTTCCGCCAGGTGGCCTGGCTGGCGCACCGCCAGGGCGTGGTGCTGGATGCGCCGGCCCAGCATCCCTTCAACCCTTTGCCCCTGCTGCGCCTGGCCTGGGCTTGCGCGGCGCAGGAAGGGCAGCCGGGGGACACGCCGGGCCGCTGGGTCGTCGAGCAGCTCTTCCATCATGTGTGGCGCGGCGCCGGCGCCGATGCCAGCGACGCCGGCCGCATCGCCGAGCTGACCGGGCGGCTGGCGCCGGTCCAGGATCCCGCCAGCGAGGCCGTCAAGCAGCGCCTGCGCAGCGAGACCGAGGCGGCCCTGGCCCTGGGCGTCTTCGGCGTGCCCACGGTCGAGTTCGAGGGGCGCCTCTTCTGGGGCCAGGACGCGTTGCCCATGCTGCGCGCGGCCCTGGACGGCGACCCTTGGTTCCGCAGCGGTGTCTGGGAGTCGGCGGCTCAGGCCCGCCCCGGGGTCGTCCGGAAACACTGATTCAAAACGTCTCAGGATTTACCCGCGAGGGTCATTTGGTCTCGCATTGAGAAATGCGAACTGCGGGTTCCTGCGGAGATTGTCAGCCTCGATTCAGAATGGCGTCAGAACACGGTCAGAGGCGGTGTGAATAGTCACGGCAAGGGAAGCCTGTGGGGCGGCCCGACAACTGACCGGAGACATAGCAATGGCAACTGCGACTTCCACGGCCGCCGCGCCGATGTCCAAAGAGGAAAAGAAGGTCATCTTCGCTTCCTCGCTGGGCACGGTGTTCGAGTGGTACGACTTCTACCTGTACGGCTCGCTGGCGCCCATCATCGCCAAGCAGTTCTTCTCGGGCCTGGAGCCCGGTGCCGCCTTCATCGCCTCGCTGATGGCCTTTGCCGCCGGCTTCATCGTGCGCCCCTTCGGCGCCCTGGTGTTCGGGCGTCTGGGCGACATGATCGGCCGCAAGTACACCTTCCTGGTCACCATCCTGATCATGGGCCTGTCGACCTTCATCGTCGGCGTGCTGCCCACCTACGCGACCATCGGCGCCGCGGCCCCGGTCATCCTGATCGGCCTGCGGCTGCTGCAGGGCCTGGCCCTTGGCGGTGAGTACGGCGGTGCCGCAACCTATGTGGCCGAGCATGCGCCGCACGGCAAGCGCGGCGCCTACACCTCCTGGATCCAGACCACGGCGACGCTGGGCCTGTTCCTGTCCCTGATGGTCATTCTCGGCACGCGTACCGCGATGGGCGAGAAGGACTTCGGCGAGTGGGGCTGGCGCATTCCCTTCATCGTCTCCATCCTGCTGCTGGGCATCTCGGTGTGGATTCGTCTGTCCATGAACGAATCGCCCGCCTTCCAGAAGATGAAGGCCGAGGGCAAGACCTCCAAGGCCCCGCTGTCCGAGTCCTTCGGCCAGTGGAAGAACCTGAAGATCGTGCTGCTGGCCCTCTTCGGCCTGGTGGCCGGCCAGGGCGTGGTCTGGTATTCGGGCCAGTTCTATGCGCTGTTCTTCCTGACGTCGGTGCTCAAGGTCGAAGCCGCCAGCGCCAACATCTGGATCGCCATCTCGCTGATCCTGGGCACGCCCTTCTTCGTCATCTTCGGCACGCTGTCGGACAGGATCGGCCGCAAGCCCATCATCCTGGCCGGCCTGCTGCTGGCGGCGCTGACCTACTTCCCGCTGTTCAAGGCCCTGACCGCCGCAGCCAACCCTGACCTCGCCAAGGCCCAGGAGACCGCCAAGGTCACGCTGACGACCAACATGGCCAGCTGCTCCTTCCAGGGCAGCCCGCTGGCTCGTGAAGTCGACTTCACCAGCGCCTGCGACATCGCCAAGCGTGCCCTGGCCCAGTCGTCGGCCAGCTCCGAGACCGTCGAGGCCGCCGCCGGCGCCCCGACCATCGTGAAGGTCGGCGAGAAGGAAATCGCCGTGCCGACGGCCACCAAGCTGACCGAGCACAAGTTCGACGAAGCCAGCACCAAGGCCATCGCGGCCTTCAAGAAGGACCTGGGCGACGCGATGAAGGCCGCCGGCTACCCGGCCAAGGCCGACATGGCCAAGGCCAACGTGCCCATGGTCATCGGCATCCTGTTCATCCTGGTGCTCTACGTGACGATGGTCTACGGCCCGATCGCGGCCATGCTGGTCGAGATGTTCCCGACCCGCATCCGCTACACGTCGATGAGCCTGCCGTACCACATCGGCAACGGCTGGTTCGGCGGCATGCTGCCCTCCATCACCTTCGCCATGGTGGCCCAGAACGGCAACATCTATCACGGCCTCTGGTACCCGATCGTGATCGCCGCGATCACCTTCGTCATCGGCCTGCTGTTCGTTCGCGAGACCAAGGACGTGGACATCTACGCCCGCGACTGAGATCGCTGATCCCCGGGATTTCCCCGGGATCCCTGAAAGGCCGGCTTCATGCCGGCCTTTTCTTTTGCCCAGGCTAGCCCTGCTTGTCGGTTGCATCTCGCCCTGCGAGGATGCCGCCAATGCCCAAGTCCAAAGATCCTTCAGAAGGCAGTGCCGGCGAGCAGCGGCGCTTGCAGATGGTCGACATCGCGCGCCTGGCCGGCGTGTCGGTGTCCACGGTGTCGCGCGCCTTGAACGGCAGCGAGCTCGTCAATGCCGAGACCCGCCAGCGTGTCGCCGAGCTGGCGCGTTCCCTGAACTACTCGATCAACTTCGGCGCCCGCAACCTGAGGCTGCAGGAGAACAAGACGGTGGCCGTCGTCGTGCCCTACGACGCCAAGTCCCGCCAGCACATCTCCGATCCCTTCTTCCTGTCCATCGTCGGCTCCATTGCCGACGCGCTGACCGACCGCGGCTACGACATGCTGCTGTCGCGCGTCGACGCCGAGCGCCTGGACCTGGCCTCGCACTGGTTCGATTCCGGCAAGGCCATCGGCGTCATCCTCATCGGGCAGTGGCGCCAGCACGATCAGCTCAACGACATGGCCGCGCGCAAGCTGCCGCTGGTGGTCTGGGGCGGCGAGATGCCGCAGCAGATCTATTGCAGCGTCGGCGGCGACAACGTGCTCGGCGGCGAACTGGCCGCGCGGCATCTGTTGGCGCTGGGGCGGCGGCGCATCGCCTTCGTCGGCGATGCGCAGCTCCCCGAGGTCTGGCTGCGCCGCCAGGGCTATGTGCAGGCGCTGCGCGAGGCCGGGCTGGATGCCGATCCAGCGCTGGAGCTGGCCGCGCCCTTCGAAGCCGGTGTCGCCACGGCGGCAGTGCGAGAGTTCTGCCGCAACGAGGCCGGGTTTGATGCCGTCGTCTGCTGCAGCGACGTGCTGGCCATGCTGATGTTGCAGGCCCTGCGTGCCGCGGGCCGCCGCGTGCCCGAGGACGTCGCCGTCATCGGCTATGACGACATGCCGGTGGCCGCCTACTGCGACCCGCCGCTGACGACCGTCCACCAGCCCGTCGCCGAGGCCGGTGCTGAACTCGTCGAGGCGCTGCTGGGACAGCTGCGCGGCGAGCGCGCCGGGCCGCGCACCATGCCCGTCTACCTGAAGCTGCGCGACAGCGCCCCAGCCGCGTTCTAGCTGACGCCTCGTGGACAAGCCCCATCTCTCGTTCACGCAGATCGTGAACATGAATGTCGGCTTCCTCGGCATCCAGTTCAGCTTCGGCCTGCAGCAGGCCAATATGAGCCCGATCTACCAGATGCTGGGCGCCGAAGGAAAAGATTTGCCTTATCTGTGGCTGGCCGGTCCCGTCACCGGCCTGCTGGTGCAGCCCGTCATCGGCGCCATGAGCGACCGCACCACCCACCAATGGGGGCGGCGCACGCCTTACTTCCTGATCGGCGCGCTGATGTGCTCGCTGGGTCTGTTGGCCATGCCCTTCAGCCCGGCGCTGTGGTTCGCGGCCGGCCTGCTGTGGATCCTGGACGCGGCCAACAACGTGACCATGGAGCCCTACCGCGCCTATGTCAGCGACCGCCTGCGCGAGGAGCAGCATGCCAGCGGCTTCCTGACCCAGGCCTCCTTCACGGGCCTGGCTCAGACCCTGGCCTATCTGACGCCCAGCCTGCTCGTCGCCATCGGCATGAACAAGGACGCCCTGGGTGCCAACGGCATTCCGGTCGTCACGACGCTGGCCTTCGTGGTCGGGGCCCTGCTGTCGTTCGCGACCGTGTTCTGGTCCATCCGCAAGGTGCCCGAGCTGCCACTGCCCGCCGAGGAGATCGCGCGGCTGAAGGCCTTGCCGCATGGCCTTGGCGCGGCTTTGGCCGAAATCTGGGCCGCGCTGCGCGACATGCCCCAGACCATGCGGCGGCTTTGGTGGATGGCGCTGTTCCAGTGGTACGGGATGATGTGCTACTGGATCTATGTCGTGCCCATGCTGGCCGCCACCGTCTTCGGCACGGACGACCCCCGAAGCGCCGGCTTTCGCGACGCCGCGCTGTTGAACGGGCAGGTCGGCGGCTTCTACAACGCGGTCGCCTTCGTCGCGGCCTTCGCGATGGTGCCCTTCACCCGGCGGGTGGGCGCGAAATGGGTGCATGCCTTTGCGCTGGCCTGCGCGGCCGCTGGCATGTGGGCCCTGCCGGACATCCGCGACCAGGCGCTGCTCTTCCTGCCCATGATCGGCATCGGCCTCGCGTGGGGCTCCATCATGGGCAACCCCTATGTGCTGCTGGCCGGCAGCATCCCGCCCGAGCGGGCCGGCGTCTACATGGGCATCTTCAACATGTTCATCGTCATTCCCATGCTGATCCAGGCCGTGACGCTGCCGCTGCTCTACGACACGCTGCTGGCGGGGCGTCCCGAGAACGTCATCCGCCTGGCCGGCGTGCTGCTGGCGCTGGCCGCGGTTTGTGTCCTGGCGGTGAAACCTTCAGTTGGGCGTCAGCCTCGCTGAGCAGAATTCGGGGCAGTTCATTCAAATCCCGGAGACCCGAGCATGTGGAAGTTGATTGTTGGCTTCATCGCCTTTGCCGCGCTGGCGCTGTTCATCCTGACCAAGAGTGGCGGCGATATCGACCTGAGCGGCGAGAAGCACGACGTGGCGGCCGGCGGCCATGAGCCCGCGGCCTCGGCTGCAGCGTCTGCCGCCATCACTGCGGCCGTTGAAGCTGCTTCGGCACCCGCTTCCGCCGCTTCTAACTGACCTCGCCACCGGCGCGCTGCGGCGCCGTCAGCGGCAGTCGCATCAGCATCTGCGTGCCCTGGCCGGGCGAGGAACGCACCTCGATCTGGCCGCCCAGCACATTGGTCACGATGCTGTGCACGATGTGCATGCCCAGGCCCGAACCGCCGGTGCCGAGCTTGGTCGTGAAGAAGGGATCGAAGATGCGCCGCCGCACGGACTCCTCCATGCCGCGGCCGTCGTCGATCACGCTGAGTTCGACCTGCTCGTCGTCCAGCGGCGCGCAATGGACCGTGACGCGGCCCTGCTCCACGCCGTCGAAGCCGTGCAGCAGCGCGTTCATCAGCAGATTGGTCAGCACCTGGCCCAGGGCGCCGGGGTAGCTGTTCATCATCAGCCCGTGCTGCAGGTCCGGGTCGATGACGAAGGGCGTGTGCTTGAAGCTGGGCTCGACCATGACCATCACGTCCTCGACGACCTTGGCCAGGTCGAAGTCGCGCCTCAGGTCGGCCGTCTGGTCGATGGCCACCTGCTTGAAGTCGCGCACCAGGTCGGCCGCCTTTTGCACATTGCGCTGCAGGATGTCCTGGCCGCGCCGCGTGTCGCGGGCCAGTTCCTCCAGCGTGCTGCGGCGCAGCTGGGTCGTGCCTGACAGCATGGACTCGAGCTGCTTGTAGCGGTCGTCCAGGGCCGACACCACGGTCAGGGCATTGCCCAGCGGCGTGTTCAGCTCGTGAGCCACGCCGGCCACCAGCCGGCCCAGCGACGCGAGCTTCTCCGACTCGACCAGCTCGCGCTGCGCCTTCTGCAGGGTCTCCAGCGCCTCCGACAGCTCGGCATTGCTGGCCGTCAGTTCGGCGGTGCGCTGGGCGACGGTTTCTTCCAGGTTCAGGTTGTGCTGGCGCAGGGCCTCGAAGGCCGACAGCAGGGCTTGGCGCATGCGCTCCATGGCCACGCCGACGCGGGCGATCTCGTCGGCGCCGCCCACGCGCAGGGGCTGGTCCAGCCGCCCGGCGGCCAGCGCCTCGGCCAGGCCGGTCAGGTCGGTCATGGGCCGCATCACATAGCGCTGCAGCACCCACAGCATCAGCACCAGGGACAGGGTCAGCGTCAGCACGCTGCGCCAGACCGTGCGCCAGACCTCGGCCTGCTTGGCCTGCAGCAGCGGCGCTGCGCTCATGCTGACGGTCAGCTTGGCGATCTCGCGGCCGTCGCGCTGGATGGGGCGGGTCTGGCTCAGCACCAGGTCGGCATCGGGCTTGTCGCCGGCGCGCTGCTGCGACAGGAAGGGGGCGGACGAGGCCGGCTCGACGACCTGCACCGACACGAAGCGCGGATCGTCCATCTGCGCCTTGACCATGGGGTCGGCCAGGTCGGGCGACACCTGCCAGACCGGCTCGGCCAGGGACAGGGCCATCACCTCGGTGGCGCGGGAAAGGTCGCGCTTGAGGTCCTCCATCGCTGTGGCCCGGGTCTTCTGGCCGTCATAGAGCAGCACGGCCGTCGTCGGCAGCAGCAGGCCCAGCAGCAGGGCCAGCACGACGGCGAAGGTCAGGGAACTGCGCTGCCAGCCATACGCGGGCGCAGGCGTGCGGGGCAGGGCGATGGGCGGTGGCGGCAGGGGGCTTTCCGGCATGGGCGGATGGTGCCGGCGGGCGCACGGAGGGCGCCAGGGCGGCCAGAGTGTAGGCCCGGCAAAAGCGGTGCAAATGCGCATTCGGACCCGGTGATGCCCGGGTTTTTCCTGGGGCAGGGGGGCTGCTGGGGGTAGGGGGGCTGGCCCCACAATCCGCGGCCATAAACGCGCCCCAATGGGCGCATGGCCTGGAGAAAAACAGTGAAGCGTTGGGTTGGCCTGGCGGCATTGTTCGCTGCCTTTATCGGAACGAATGGCGCATTTGCGCAGACCACGCTGCGCATCGGCATGGTGGCGGGCTTCACCGGGCCCGTTGCCGGCATCGTGCAGGAGAGCGCCGAGGGCGCCCGGCTGTATTTCGATTGGGTCAACGCCCAGGGCGGCGTCAAGGGCCAGAACATCGAGTTCATCACCCAGGACGACAAGTACGACGCCGCCACCGCCGTGGCCGCCGCCAAGTCCCTGGCCAGCCAGGGCGTGCTGGCGCTGATGCTGAGCCGCGGCACCGGTCCGACCGAGGCCCTGCTGCCGGTGCTGAAGGAAAACAAGCTGCCGCTGATCGCCCCGGCCACGGGCGCCATCTCCTTGCGCGAGCCGGTCCAGCCTTGGGTCTACCACCTGCGCGCCAGCTACCAGAAGGAGGCCGAGCGCGCGGTCAAGCACCTGGCCGGCATCGGCGTCAAGCGCATCACCATCGTGCAGGTCAACGACCCCTTCGGCAACGATGCCGGCAAGGGCGCCATCAAGGGCCTGGACGACATCAAGCTGCGCGCCATGTCCAATCTGCGCTTTGACCGCAACAAGCCCGACCTCGCGCCGACCATGCAGGCCATTGCCAAGGCGGGCATCGAGGCCGTCGTGCTGATCGGGCCGGCCTATGCCGTCGTCGAGGGCGTCAATGCGCTGCGCGCGGCGGGCTCGACGGCCCATGTCGCCACGCTGTCCAACAACGCCTCCAGCGACTTCGTCAAGCAGCTGGGCGAGAACGCCCGCGGCATTGTCGTGACCCAGCTCTTCCCCTACGAGCGCTCCACGTCCAACCCCATGGTCCGCGAGGCCCTGGGCCTGGCCAAGGCCTCGGGCCGCAGCGAGCTGACGCCCGCCCAGCTGGAAGGCTTCGCGGCCGCCAAGCTGGTCGTCGAGACGCTCAAGCGCGCCAATGCCAAGGACATCAGCCGCGACGCCTTCGCCAAGGCCCTGGAAGGCGCGCGCATCGACCTCGGCGGCCTGCAGGTGCACTACTCCGAGAAGGACCACAACGGCCTCGAGTTCACCGACGTGTCCATCGTCGGCCCTGACGGCAAGTTCTGGCGGTAAATCCCGGCGCGCAGCGCCGGCCCGCGGCCGCGCGATGATGCGGACTTTCGCGGCGTCGGAGGGCTGACATGGATCTGGGTTTGAAGGGCCACTGGGCGCTCGTCTGCGCGGCGAGCAAGGGGTTGGGGCGCGGCTGCGCCGAGGCGCTGGTGGGCGAGGGCGTCAACGTCGTCATCACGGCGCGCGGCGAGGCCGATCTGCTGGCCACGGCCGACGCGCTGCGGGCGCTGAATCCCGACGTCGAGGTGCGCGCCGTGGCCGGCGACATCGCCACGGCCGAGGGCCGCGCCGCGGCGCTCGCAGCCTGCCCGCGCGTCGACATCCTCATCAACAACGCCGGCGGCCCGCCGCCCGGCGACTTCCGCGACTGGGGCCGCGAGCAGTGGATCGCGGCGCTGGATGCCAACATGCTGGCCCCCATCGAGCTGATCAAGGCGACGGTGGACGCGATGGCCGCGCGCGGCTTCGGCCGCATCGTCAACATCACGTCGGGCGCCGTGAAGGCGCCTATCGACACCCTGGGCCTGTCCAACGGCGCACGCTCGGGGCTGACCGGCTTCGTTGCCGGCGTGGCCCGCCAGCCGCGTCTGGCCGGCGCCAATGTGACCATCAACAACCTGCTGCCGGGCGCCTTCGACACCGACCGCCTGAAGAAGGGCTTTGCCAGCGGCGCCGCCAAGGCCGGTGTCAGCGTGGACGAACTTGCGGCAAAGCGCCGCTCGGCCATTCCGGCCCAGCGCTTCGGCAATGCCGCCGAGTTCGGCGCCATCTGCGCCATGCTGTGCAGCGCCCAGGCGGGCTATCTGACCGGCCAGAACATCCTGCTCGATGGGGGCAGCTACTCGGGAACATTCTGATGAACTTGCGGGACAGACCGCAGCGCCGAAGGCGTCGGCGCTGTCCTCAACTGATCAAGGGAAATTCATGAGATGGCTCAAGCGCGTCCTGCTGGCCCTGCTGGCTCTTGTGCTGCTGCTGGCGCTGGCGATCTGGCTGACCCTGCGCGGCAGCCTCGCACAGCTCGATGGTGAGCGCAGCGTCGCGGCATTGACCGCGCCGGCGGAGCTGCAGCGCGACGCGCGCGGCTACCTGACCATCGCGGCCGAGAACCGCCTGGACGTGGCCCGGGCCCTGGGCTTCGCGCATGCCCAGGAGCGCTTCTTCCAGATGGACCTGATGCGCCGCAATGCCGCCGGTGAACTGTCGGCACTGGTGGGCGCGAAGGCCCTGCCGCTGGACAAGTCGCGCCGCATGCATCGTTTCCGCCATCGCGCTGAAGCCGGCATCGCGGCCCTGCCAGCCGATGAGCGCGCGCTGCTGGACGCCTATGTGAGCGGTGTGAACGCCGGGCTGGCCGGTCTGTCGGCCCGGCCGCCCGAATACCTGCTGCTGCGCCAGCAACCCAAAGCATGGGTGGCGGCCGACACGGTGCTCGTCGCCTACGGCATGTACCTCGACCTGCAGGGCTCGCAGGGGCGTGACGACCTCGCCACCGGCCTGCTGCGCGAGGCGGTGCCGGCGGACTGGTATGCCTTCCTGACCCAGCACAGCGCCGACTGGCAGGCCGCCATGGACGACAGCCGCGTGGCCGCCGTGCCGCTGCCGGCAGGTCCGCTGCCCGCTGCCCTGCGCGCTGCCAAGGTTGCCTGCAGCGACTGCAGCCTGCGCGACGCGCGCGACCTCGGCAGCAACAACTTCGCCGTCGCGGCCGCGCATGGCGCCGGCGGCCGGGCCATCCTGGCCGACGACATGCACCTGGGCCTGCGCACGCCGGGCACCTGGTTCAAGACGCGCATGAAATGGAAGGACGCCGCCGGCGGCCATGACGTGGCCGGCGTGACCCTGCCGGGCGCACCGCTGCTGGTCGTCGGCAGCAATGGCCGGGTGGCCTGGGGCTTCACCAACACGACCTCGGACTGGGCCGACGTCGTCGCGCTGAAGCTCAATGCGGCGGGCACCCACTACCTGGCGGGGGGCGCCGAGAAGCCGCTGCAGAAGGCGGTCGAGCGCATCGAGATCGCCGGCGAGCCTCCCGTCGATCACATCGTCATAGAAAGCGAGTGGGGACCCGTCATGCCCCAGAAGGCGCCGGGCGGCCAGGCCTATGTGCTGCGCTGGGTGGCGCACGACCGCGAAGGCATGAATCTGCGCCTGATGCACATGGAGACGGCCGCCAATGTGGACGAGGCGGTGCAACTGGCCGCGGGCGCCGGCATGCCGGCCCAGAACCTGCTGGTGGCCGATGCCGGTGGCCGCATCGCCTGGACCGTCATCGGCGCCATGCCCCGGCGAGTGGGCGGCGATGACATCGATCGCCCCCAGGACTGGAGCGACGGCCGCGCGCGCTGGCAGGGCTATCTCCCCGCGGCCGAGCAGCCGCGCATCGTCGACCCCGCCGATGGCCGGCTGTGGACGGCCAATTCGCGCATGGTCGGCGGCGACGCGCTGAAGACCCTGGGCAACGGCGGCTACGACCTCGGCGCCCGCGGCATGCAGATCCGCGACGGCCTGCGCGCCCAGGACAAACTCGACGAGGCCGGCCTGCACGCCGTCCAGCTCGACCACCGCGCGCTCTTTCACCAGCACTGGCGCAAGCTGCTGCTGGAACAGGTGCTGACGCCCGATTTCGTGGCTGCCAACGGCCTGGCGGACTACCGCGCCGAGGTCGAGAAGAGCGCCGATGCGGCCCGGCCCGACGCGGTCGGCTATCTGCTGGTGCGCTCCTTCCGGCTGCAGGCGCTGAAAAGCCTGTTCGACCCGCTGGCCGGCCTGCTGGAAGCCCAGGGAGCCAAGCTGTCCGACCTGAAGATGGTGCCCGAGACGCCGGGCTGGGCGCTGATCCAGGCCGCACGCCCAGACACCCTGCCGGCCGCCTTCAAGAGCTGGCCCGAGCTGCTGCAGCGCGCCGCGCTGGACAGCCGCCAGGAGCTGGTCGGCAAATACGGCAGCCTGGCCGCCGCCACCTGGGGCGCCGACAACGCCACCAGCATGCGCCACCCGCTCAGCATGGCCGTGCCTGCATTGGCGGGCTGGCTGGACCAGGCCTCCCAGGGCATGGCCGGCGACAGCCACATGCCGCGCGTGCACAACCATGGCCATGGCCAGAGCGAGCGCATGGTGGTCTCGCCCGGCCACGAGGAGAGCGGCATCCTCGTCATCCCCGGTGGCCAGAGCGGCCATCCGATGTCACCCTTCTACCGCGGCGACCATGCCGCCTGGCTGGCCGGGGAGCCGCTGCCTTTCTTGCCCGGTGAGACCCAACACCGTCTGGTGCTGCGCCCCTGATCCAGGCGACCCCGTTCCAGCGGAATGGGGACGTCATGGGCCCCACGCCCTGTGCACAATCCTGGGCTTCCGACAACGATGCGAGGTTGATCATGAACAAAAAGACTCTCAGCATGGCCGTGCTGGCCCTGGCCGCGGCGGCCGCGCAAGCCCAGGAGGCGGGCTCCAACGTCGAGAAGTGCCCCAAGAAGCTGGGCGTGCTGGCCGTGGCCGAGCCCCAGCATGGCTGGAACCACCTGTCGCACTACGGCCTCGGTTCGCCGGCCGCCCTGCTGCGCATGATGGTGCAGCAGTCGGGCTGCTTCGACGTCGTCGAGCGTGGCCAGGCCATGCAGAACATCCAGCAGGAGCGCAACCTGGCCGCGGCCGGCGAGATGCGCCAGGAATCCAACATCGGCAAGGGCCAGATGCAGGCCGCCGACTTCGTCATGACGCCCAATGTGCTGATTCCTGCCAGCAACACCGGCGGCGTCGGCGGTGCCATCGGCGGGCTGCTGGGCGGCAAGCTGGGCGCCATCAGCTCCATCGCTGGCGGCCTCAAGTTCAAGGAGGCCACCACCAGCCTGCTGCTCGCCGACGTGCGCTCCAGCATCCAGGTCGCTGCCGCCGAGGGCAAGGCCACCAAGACCGACTTCTCCATCGGTGGCTGGGGCTATGGCGGCGGCCTGGTGGGCGCCGCGGGCGGCTACACCAGCACGCCCGAGGGCAAGCTCATCGCCGCCAGCCTGCTCGACAACTACAACAAGATCGTGCTGGGCATCCGCGACCAGCAGAGCCTGATCCGCACCGGCAGCGCCGCGGGCGACGCCAATGCCGGCGCGTCCACGCAGGCCGGCGCGCCCATCAATGCCGGCCAGATGCTGGTGGCCAAGATCTCCAACGTGAAGGCCTACGCCGCGCCGTCGCGCGACAGCAAGGTCGTCGCGACGCTGAGCCGCAGCGACGAGCTCGTGGCGACCGGCGAGGTCAAGGATGGCTTCGTCAAGGTCGACGCGGCCAACTTCAGCGGCTGGGTGCAGCGTTCCCTGGTTTCTTCGACCGGGCGCTGATGCGGGTCGCTCTCGTCACCGGCGCCGGCTCCGGCATCGGCCGGGCAGTGGCCCGCGCGCTGGCTGCCGAGGGTTGGACGCTGGCGCTGATGGGCCGCCGCGTTGATGCGCTGCGCGAGACGCTTCCCGATGCGTTGGCCCTGCCCACCGATGTCTGCGACGAGGCCCAGGTCGATGTGGCCTTTGCAAGCCTGCGC
The DNA here is from genome assembly GCF_059415865.1 of Roseateles sp. GW821-FHT09H10. NCBI lineage: Bacteria > Pseudomonadati > Pseudomonadota > Betaproteobacteria > Burkholderiales > Sphaerotilaceae > Roseateles > Roseateles sp. GW821-FHT09H10. The sequence continues at coordinate 1,443,946 of NZ_JBWKOB010000001.1, forward strand.
GAGCGTTTCGGCCGGCTGGACCTGCTCTTCAACAACGCCGGCATCTCGGCGCCCGCCGTGCCCATCGACGAGCTGAGCGTGGCGCAGTGGCGGGCGGTGGTCGACACCAACCTGACCGGCAGCTTCCTCTGCGCCCGCGCGGCCTTCGCGCTGATGAAGGCGCAAAGCCCGCGCGGCGGCCGCATCATCAACAACGGCTCCATCTCGGCCCATGCGCCGCGGCCGAACACGGTGCCCTACACGTCGACCAAGCACGCCATCACCGGCCTGACCCGGTCGCTGAGCCTGGATGGCCGCGCCTTCGACATCGCCGCCGGCCAGATCGACATCGGCAATGCCGCCACCGAGATGACCGAGAAGATGGCGCGCGGCGTGCCCCAGGCCAACGGCACGATGGCGGTGGAGCCGCGCATGGATGTCCAGGATGTCGCCCGCGCCGTCGTCTACATGGCCGGCTTGCCGCTGTCCGCCAATGTGCAGACCATGACGGTCATGGCGACCAACATGCCCTTCGTCGGGCGCGGGTGAGGGCCTGCGAAGGGCGCCTGAGGGCGTCGGGATATTTGACAGTTGCAACTTGTTGTTTGCTGGTCCTCCCATAAGTTCTTGTCACTAAAGGAGTTTCCTTGGTGGCCTGTAACTTGCTTCATATGCGCAATTCTCCTTTTCTAGGGATTGCGCCATGAAGAAATCCGTTTTCTCGCTGCTGTTTGCAGCCCTCCTCGGAAGCGGTGTTGCCGCTCACGCAGCCCCGACGGCGCTGGTCGACGTGTCTGACGACTGGTTCGGCGGCAGCGCGGCAAACGGTTATGCGCTCAGTGGCAATCCTGCCGACGGCTATCTGCGCACCTTCGGCTACGAGGGCGCCTTCACGCGTTCGGCGATCGAGTTCTCGATGGCGGGCCTGAATGTCGGCGACACCATCAATTCGGCCACCTTCAAGGTGGTGTCCAGCGGCACTGCCGTCGCGGGCGGACATTTCCAGTTCTGGGGCTATGCCGGTGACGGCCTGGTGACGACTGGCGATGCCACGCTGACCACGCGCCTGCTGGGCACGCTGGCCACGCTCGACGGCACGCCGACCTACCAGCTGGACGTGACCGCCTTCATCCAGGACATGCTGGATACCGGCGCCAGCTTCGCCGGCATCCTGATCACGGTGCAGGAAGAGGGCCCCAATGTCTTCCTCGGCAACGACCTCAACAGCCGCGAATTCGGCGTCGACGCGCCCGTGATCAACGTGGACGCGACGGCCGCCAATCGCCTGCCCGAACCGACTTCGCTGGCCCTGGTCGGCCTGGCACTGGCTGGCATGGGCCTGCGTCGCCGCCGCGCCTGATGGCCTGAGACACCAAGGCGGCCTGTTCGGAAGGACAGGCCGCTTTTTCGTTTCCGCCCGACAAGACGGCGGCTCGAATGCGCATGGTTTTTGTCGGGTCGAGGTTGAGACTCCCTCAGCCGCAGCATTCGCAATGGGTGACCATCGTCACGGTCCCGGCGGGCGTCCAGCGTTCAAAATAGGTCCATGTCGCTGTTCCGCTCCCTGCTTCGCCTGTTGATGATCGTCGCCGGCGCACTCATCGGCCTCGGCCTCTTCCTGATCGCCGTGCTGGGCTTCGTCATCTTCCTGGTGATCCGCCTGCTGACCGGCCGCAAGCCCGGCCTGCAGTTCCGCGTCAACAAGAACCCCTGGGCGCAGCGCCGCCAGCCGGTGGGCGACGTGGTGGACGTCGAGGCCCGCGAAGTGCGCGACGCCGCGCCGCTGCCATTGCGCGCGCCCGAACAGCGCTGATTTCGGCGTTTGCGGGCCGAGCGCCGGACCTGCCATGGGCCAGAGGCCCATGGCCTTCCGTAGGCACAAGCAGTCCGCAGGGACTGCTTGTGTCCGACTTCAGTTCACCTGGCCGGCCGGCGTTGGCGATGTGCCTGCCGATGGGCTGCGGCACTGCCGCAGCGCGGTCTGCAAGACCGATCAGACTCGCTCGCGTTCAGCGAGGTGGGGCTGAGCGAGGGGCTTCCAATTCGACGGGACCGTACCAGGTCCGGGCTGACGCGCGGCTGTTGTCGCTGTCGGTCATGACGGCCATGGAGGTCAGCGGCCCCGGCGCCTCGCCGAAGGCCAGGCGGAAGTCGGCGGCCAGATCGCGGCGGTGTTCGCGCCAGCGGCGCAGCTCCGCCGGACCGGAGTCGACGACGATCTTGCGGATGCGGTCGCTGCGCGGATTGATGACGACGGTGCCCACCGGCAGCTTGCTGTCCCAGACATACATCAGCGTCGCATAGGGCGGCGACTCACCCGTCAGGGCCTGGGCCATCTCGAATTTCATGCGCGTGCGCAGCGGCAGTTTGTCGGTGTCGCCGGCAAAGCCGAAGATGACGCGGGCGACGGCATCCTCGCGATCGACGTCAGAGACATTGGCGCCAGGGATCAGCCCTTGGGCCCACCACGAGAAGCTCACCTGGCCCACCTGCTGCCGTGGCGGCTCGAGCTTCTTGCGCCAGATGCTGGCGGAGCGGTCCGACGACGCTTCCAGCGCGGGGCGGCCGTCCTTTTCCGTCCAGTTGTACTGGGTGGACTTCTTGCCGGGCAGGGCCAGCGGCTGCCAGCCCTCGGCCGCGGGTGGCGGGGGCGTGACAGTGGTTGCGCAGCCGGCCAGCAGGGCCAGGGCGCCAACAAGCAGGGAGAGGCGCATCACCAGGTCTTGCGTTGGAGTTCTTCGAGGATTTCGCCGTAGATGCGGTAGCGGCTGGCGCTGATCTGCCCCGCCTGCACGGCCGCCTGCACGCCGCAGCCCGGCTCGTGGATGTGGCTGCAGTTGGCGAAGCGGCAGTCGGCGTGCTCGCGCAGGTCGGGCATGTAGCGCCACAGCTCGGCGGCAACGATCTGGCGCAGGCCGAATTCCTGGAAGCCGGGCGAGTCGATCAGGGCCGTGGTGCGCGTGTCGTCTGTCCAGTACCACTGCGTCGTCGTCGTCGTGTGGCGGCCGGAGTTGAGGGCCTGCGAGATCTCGCCGACCTGGGCCTGGGCGTCTTTCACCAGCAGGTTGATCAGCGTGCTCTTGCCCGTGCCGCTGGGGCCGAGGACGAAGGTGCGCTGATCGGCCAGCCAGGGATCCAGCGTCGCGCGCGAGCCCTCGCGGTCGGCCTTCAGCGCCACCTCGAACATCTTCAGGCCCATGGCCCGGTAAGGCGCCAGGCGCTCACGGGCCGAATCCGTGCCGGGCAGGTCGGTCTTGTTCAGCGCGATCGCCATGCGGATGCCCGCGGATTCGGCGGCAATCAGCGAGCGGGCCAGCTGGCTTTCGCTGAAGACGGGCTCGACCGCGACCAGCACCAGCAGCTGGTCGAGATTGGCCGCGAAGCTCTTGGTCTTCCACTCGTCCTGGCGGAACAGCAGATTGCGGCGCGGCTCGACGGCCTCGATGACGCCTTCGTCGCCGGATTCAGCAAAGCGCACCTGGTCGCCGACGACGGCGTCGCTTTTCTTGCCGCGCGGATGGCAGACAAGGCGCTTGCCGTCAGCATCCTCGACGATGTAGTGGCGGCCATGGCCACGCACGACAAGTCCCAGGTCCAGCGCCTGGAATTTGCTCATGTACCGGTCGCTTCGGACAGGGCGCTCACCTGCGCCGCGCAGATCGCGTCGTTCAGCGTCAGCCCGCCGCGCGAATGCGTCGAGTAGCTGACGGTGCAGGCGTCGTAGCCCACCAGCATTTCCGGATGGTGATCCTGGGCATGCGCGATCTCCGCAACGGCGTCGACGAAGGCCATGGTCTGGTAGAAGTTCGCGAAGCCGAAGCGGCGCCCGATCACCTTGTTCTCGGCATCCGGCAGCCAGCCGGGCAACTGCGCCAGCACGCGGTTGCGCGTGTCGGCGTCCATCAGGGGTGCCTTGGGGTCACATTGGGCAAGCAGCAGATCGTTCATGAGGCGAGCGCTGCGAGCCGTTCGGCAGCGGGTGGGTGGGAGTAGTAGAAGCGGGCGTAGACCGGATCGGGCGTCAGCGTGCCGGCATTGTCCTCGTGCAGCTTGAGCAGGGCCGAAGAGAGGTCGGCGCCGCTGGCCTGGGCGCGGGCATAGGCGTCGGCCTGGAACTCGTCGCGGCGCGAGAAGTGGCTGGCCAGCGGCGTCACGAAGAAGCCGAACACCGGCCCGGCGAGCAGGAAGAGGATCAGCGCCAGCGCGTCATTGGGGGCGGCGAGGTTGGGCTGGGCGCCCAGGCCCAGGTAGAAGGCCGGCTGCTGCATCAGCCAGCCCAGCAGCGCGAAGCCGGCCAGGCTCATCGCGAACATCAACACGATGCGCTTGGTGATGTGCTTGTGCTTGAAGTGGCCCAGCTCGTGGGCCAGCACGGCCTCCACCTCGCCGCCGTTGAGCTTGGACAGCAGGGTGTCGAAGAAGACGACGCGCTTGGCCGGGCCGAAGCCGCTGAAGTAGGCGTTGCCATGGGCCGAGCGGCGGCTGCCGTCCATGACGAAAAGCCCCTTGGCCGCGAAGCCGCAGCGCGCCATCAATCGCTCGACGCGTTCCTTCAGCGCCAGGTCGGTCAGCGGCTCGAACTTGTTGAACAGCGGCGCGATGACGGTCGGGTAGATGACCATGACGAGCAGGTTGAAGCCCATCCACGAGCCCCAGGCCCACAGCCACCAGCGCGGCCCGGCGGCGCCCATCAGCCACAGGATGAGGGCCAGGATGGGCAGGCCCAGCAGGGCGCCGACCAACAGGCCCTTGGCCATGTCGACGAGGAAGAGCTTCAGCGTGGTGCGGTTGAAGCCGAAGGCCTGTTCGATCCTGAAGGTGGACCACAGCTCCCAGGGCAGGTCCAGCAGCGAGCCGACGACCAGGAAGGCCGCCACCAGGCCGAGCTGGTAGCCCATGCCCTGCCAGGCCTCGGGCAGGGCGCTGCTGGCGGCAAGCACCCAGGCGTTGAGCAGGCCCAGGCCGCCCAGCAGCGTCCAGCCCAGCAGCACGGCCGCGTTGAAGGCCAGGGCCAGCAGGCCGAAGCGGGAGCGGGCGATGGTGTAGTCGGCCGCCTTCTGGTGGGCGGCCAGCGTGACGCTGCCTGCAAAGGCGGCGGGCACCTGGCCGCGGTGGGCGGCCACATGGCGGATCTGCCGGGAGGACAGCCAGAACTTGACCAGGGTCGAGGCCGCGAGCGCGACGGCAAAAGCCAGGGACAGGAGCAGGGGAGACATGGCCAAATTTTAGGCTGCGAGAATTCGCCATCCTCAGAGTGAGTCCAACATGTCCGACACCCTTGCCCCCAGCGAAAACAACCTGATCTGGATCGACCTCGAAATGACGGGTCTCTATCCGGACACGGACCGCATCATCGAGATCGCCGTCGTCGTCACCGACGCCAACCTCGAGAAGCGCGTCGAAGGCCCGGTCTTTGCCGTGCACCAGACCGACGAGACGCTGGACAAGATGGACGCCTGGAACAAGGGCACCCACGGCAAGAGCGGCCTCATCGACCGCGTCAAGGCCTCGACCATCTCCGAAGCCGAGGCGGCCGCCCAGACCATCGCCTTCCTGAAGCAATACGTGCCCAAGGGCAAGAGCCCGATGGCCGGCAACAGCATCTGCCAGGACCGCCGCTTCCTGGCCAACTACATGCCGGAGCTGGAGAGCTTCTTCCACTACCGCAACCTCGATGTGTCGACGCTGAAGGAACTGGCCAAGCGCTGGAAGCCGGCCGCGCTGGAAGGCTTCAAGAAGGCCCAGGCCCACACGGCCCTGGCCGACATCCACGAGTCCATCGACGAACTCATCCACTACCGCACCCATTTCCTCAACCTGGCCTGATAGCGCGCCGGCCCGCTTGCTGCACGCCGCCTTCGACTTCCCCCGCCACCCGCTGGCCCGCGAGGACGGCGAGCGTGTGCGCGGCTGCTGGAGCACGCCGCCGGCACGCTGGCTGCGCGCGACGAGGCTGGACGAGGTGGCCGCCGTCGTCGCCCAGGCCGAGTCGGCTGCGCGAGGCGGCGCCTGGGCGTTGGGTGGCCTGCGTTTTGAAGCGGCCGCGGCTTTCGACAAGGCCCTGGTCACCCATGCAACCACCGCGCCGCTGGCCGAATTCGCGGTCTATGAGGTCGCCCCCGAGCCCTGGCCCGAACCGCCGCCGGCCTACAGCGGCTTCCTCGGCTGGCGCGATGCCGAGCCCGATGCCACGGGCGCCATCGAGCGGATCCGTACCTATATCCGCGACGGCGACTGCTACCAGGTCAATCTGACGACCCGTCTGCGTGCCGAGGCGGGTGCTCTCGATCCCGAACAGCTGTTCCTGGCCCTGCACGCCAGCCAGCCGGGCGGCTTCAGTCTCTTCCTGCGCGAGGCGGGGGCGGCCAGCGTGTCGCCAGAACTCTTCTTCGACTGGCGCCCCGTGCCCGGCGCCAAGGCCAGCTGGCTGCTGGCCGCCCAGCCCATGAAGGGCACGGCGCCGCGCGGGCGCGACCGCGTCGATGACGAGGCGGCGCAAGCGCATCTGCGCACCAGCGAGAAGGAACGCGCCGAGAACCTGATGATCGTGGACCTGCTGCGCAACGACCTGAGCCGTGTCGCCCAGCTCGGCACGGTGCGCGTGCCGCGCCTGTTCGAGCTGCATGCGCTGCCGACGGTCTGGCAGATGACGTCCACGGTGACGGCCGTCAGCCGCGGCGGCCTGACGCTGGCCGACGCCTTTGCCGCGCTTTTCCCCTGCGGCTCCGTGACCGGCGCCCCCAAGGTCAGGGCGATGCAGATCATCCGTGAGCTGGAGCCCACGGCGCGCGGCTGGTATTGCGGTGCGCTGGGCTTGATCCAGCCCGGCGGCGTGGCCACCTTCAACGTGCCCATCCGCACTGTCGAGTTCCGCGGCGATGCGCTGACCTGCGGCATTGGCAGCGCCATCACGCTGGACAGCGAACCCGCCGCCGAGATCGCCGAATGGCGAGCCAAGTCGCGCTTCCTGGCCCGCGCCGAGGCGCCCGTGGAGGCGCTGGAGACGCTGCGCCTGGAAGCAGGCGTGGCGCTGCGCGGCGATGCCCATCTGGCCCGCATGCAGCGCACGGCGCGCCACTTCGGCCTGCGCTTTTCCTTGGCGGAGGCGCGAGCCCATCTCAAGGCGGTTGCCGCCGGCAAGCCCGAGGGCAGCTGGCGGCTGCGCCTGACCTGCGACGCTGAGGGCCGCTTCAGCCACGCGCTGACCGCCTTCGTGCCGACGTCCGAACCCGTGCAGCTCGCGCTCGCCGATCGCCCCATGCCGACGCGCGGTCCGCGGGCCGAGTACCTGGCCCACAAGACCACGCGGCGCGAGCTCTACGCCTTCGACAAACCCGCCGCGGCCTTCGACCTCGTCCTCTGGAACGAGGCCGGCGAGTTGACGGAATGCAGCTTCGGCAACCTCGCTCTGCAGATTGACGGCCAATGGCTGACGCCGCCGCTCGCCGCCGGCCTGCTGCCCGGCGTGCTGCGCGCCGAGCTGCTGGCCCAGGGCCGCATCCGCGAGGCGCGGCTGATGCGCGAAGACCTGGCCCGAGCTTCGGGCCTGGCCTTCTTCAACAGTTTGCGGGGATGGCTGCCGGCCATGCTCATGACAGGAGAGCCGCGATGAATGGATGGCACAAGCGCGGCGCGGGGCTGCTCGCGATGGCTTGGTGCGGATGGGCCGGTGCCGCGGGAGAGCCGCCGATCTGGGCGCTGGACACGCCGGAGTCCAAGTATTGCGATCACCAGGGCATCGACGCACGCGGGTTCCCGAAGATGGACTGCGTGACCGGTCCCGAAGCCTTGCAGAAAGTCCCCGTGGAGTTTCGCCATGTCGCATCGAAGCTGCTGCAACTGCAGGCAGGCTCCAAGCCCGACGATGTTTCGAGACTGATGGGTGAATCGCCCTACAAGGTCGGGCGGGAGCATTCGTTCCGCTTTGGCAAGCAGGAGGTGAAGTCGCAGAACTTCGACTGGCTGGCCGGCGGCGATGCGAGCAAGGACAAGGACGCGCGGTACATGGAATGGGGCGGCGTCCGCGTCATCTACATCGACGGACTGGCGGAAAGTGCCTTGCTGATCCGGAACCGGGCCTGGCACTTCAAGGTGACCTATGCCGACACCCGCTGCATCATGAATTGCGGAGCGGCCTCGAAACCCCAGCCGTGAAGCGTCAGGCCGCGAAGTAGGCGGGCTGGTCCACGTCGGCCAGCAGGCCGATGCGTCGCGGCTGCCAGCCGAGTTCGTGCCGCGTCGCCTCGCTGCTGCAGGGGTTGTCCATTGCCGCGAATTTCTCGAACCAGCCGAAATGTGCTGCCGCTGCTTCGCCTGCCAGGCTCTGGACGGGCAGCCCCAGGCGTCGGCCAATGATGGCCGTGAGGTCGGCGAAGGCCACGCCCGTCTCCGCGGCGCCGTGATAGCTCGCGCCGGCCCGGCCTTGCTCGACGACGCGACGGAACAGCTCGGCCGCGTCCAGCCTGTGCACGGCTGGCCAGCGGTTGCTGCCGTCGCCGAGTTGGGCGGCCAGGCCCTTCTGGCGGGCGAGGTTGATCAGCAATGGCACAAAGCCATGGTCGCCATCGCCATGGACCGAGGGCGGCAGGCGCACGATGTTGACGTTCACGCCGCGCTCGGCGAGGGCTGCGGCGGCCTGCTCCGAGGCAACGCGGGGGTGATGAGGGGAGGGCGTGTCCGTCTCCTTCGCGAAGGGCCGGCCCGCCGCCACCAGGGCCGTGCCCGAGGTGACGACGAGGCGGCGGTCGCTGCCGGCCAGCGCCTCGCCCAGGGCCGTGACGATGTGGCGGTCGTCCTCGCAGCTGGCGGCAAAGCGGCTGAAGTCGTGGTTGAAGGCCGTATGGATGACCGCATCGGCGGCAGCCGCGCCACGACGCAGGCTGTCGAGATCGGTCAGGTCGCCGCGATGCGCCGTCGCACCGGCAGCGGCCAGGGTCTCGACGGCCGCATCCGAGCGCGCCAGTCCGGTCACGCGATGACCATGGGAAAGCAGTTCTTGCACAATGGCCGAGCCGATGAAACCGGTCGCGCCCGTCACGAACACATGCATGGGGAGTCCTTGCAAAACAGTGGGAGTGGCGCCACTGTCGCGATGCCGGCTGCGCACGTGAAGCCGTGAGCGCATACCGGTATTGCCACTAACAGGATCACGATGTCCGTTGTCCAAGACAACCCGCTCGGTCGCTACTTGAAGGAGCGCCGCGCTCGCCTGGATCCCGCCGCCCTGGGCCTGCCACTGGCGCGCCGACGCACGCCGGGCCTGCGCCGCGAGGAGGTGGCCCAGCGCGCCCATGTGAGCCCCACCTGGTACACCTGGCTGGAGCAGGGAAGAGGCGGCGCGCCGTCCACCGAGGTGCTGGAGCGCCTGGCAGGCGCCCTGCAGTTGAGCGACGTCGAACGCGAACATCTCTTCCTGCTGGCCCAGAACCGCCCGCCGGAAGTCCGCTTCCAGGTAGCGGCCGCAGTGCCGCTGCGGCTGCAGCGGGTGCTGGACGCGCTGGCCTTTTGCCCGGCCATGATCCGCACGCCGACCTGGGATGTCCTCGCCTGGAACCGCGCCTGCGCCGCGGTGCTGAACGACTACTCGGCCATGCCACCGGAGCGGCGCAACATCCTGCGCCACATCTTCGGCAACCCTGCCGCGCGCCAGCGCATCCCGAACTGGGAGCGGGATGCGCGCTTTGTCGTCGCGGCCTTCCGGGCCGACGTCGCACGGGCCGGCGCCGGCGATGCCGTGCAGGCCATCGTGGAGGAACTGAGCGCGGCCAATGCCGAGTTCGCGGCGATGTGGGGCGAGCTCGACGTGCGCGAGGGCTATGGCGAGATGGCCAAGCTCATCCACCATCCCGTGGCCGGGCCGATCTCGCTGGAGTACAGCGGCCTGGCCGTGGAAGGCCGGCCGGACCTGACGATGATCGTCTACCACCCGGCCACCGCGGCCGACGAGGCGCGCGTGCGCCAGTTGCTAGTGGGCCAGCTGGCGTAGCGCCCGCATCAACGCCATCGCATCCTCGCCCGGCCGCGCCGGCAGCTTGGTGTAGATCGAGCTGTCTGCCGTGCGCGCCATCAGCTTCTGCGTGACGAGGTCGCGGCGCAGCGTGCAGTAGTCGCCGAAGCTGTGCCAGGCGGTCAGGATCTGGTTGACCTCGCGCTCGGTGTAGGGGCGGTTGGCGTCGAAATGCATCCACAGGCCCCACAGCGCCATCAGCTGCACGGAGCGCTTGACGGGCAGTCGGGTCAGCCGGCCCTGCTCGTCGAAGAGGCGCAAGGTGCGGCGCACGATCTCGCTCAATTCATTGGCTGCAAGCGGCGGCTTGGGCCTCTGCGCTGGCGGTCGCGCCTTCAGCGTCTGCAGGTTGCGATGCCCGGCCGCGCGGGCCAGCATATTGAGCAGGGTCTGGTGGCCGGGCGGCTGCGGCGGCTCATGCTTGAGCAGCTGGGCACGCAGGGACTTGGCGAAGGCGGACAGATCGTCCACGACGAGGGGCAGGGATTCACGGGCCATGGGGGCACTCCATGCGCACGCCAAAACAAAAGAGGCTGGGCTTGCCGACTTGCAGCCAGGGCGCACGCGTTGAGCTTCACGTGAACGAAGGCGGAGGCTTGGCAGGTTCAGCTCGCGGCGGGTGCCGCGCGGCAAGGCCTGGGTGTTCTGCCGACCCGGGCTGCAAGTGTGCCAGACCGCACACCCGCGCCTGCGGGGGTGATTCCGTGAAAACCCTGATCCGTGCTACAGTCGCGGCTTCGCCTGGGGCCTGCTCCAGGTGTTCCACGTCTCCTCTGACCTCGTTCGATCAAATCCAGTCCTTGGGCATCGAACTCCGAACACGGATCGGTCGGCGGCGATGAAGCCGTCGCTTTGACTGACTGTTCCCCCGCGCCGCACCCGGGCTGCTGTAACAAGCCCGAGCCGCACGACGCGAGCTGATCTATCTCCCAGCGACTTATGTGATTCCGAAGGGCTTGTGATGCCCCTCGGCGCCGCGCGTTTGCCTGCTGTTGGCGGGTGCACGGTGTGAATGAACGAAAGAGCGAAGTAATGAGTTTCGAGACCCTGGGCCTGAGCCCCTCCGTGCTGCAAGCCGTCAAGGATTCTGGCTATGAAACGGCCACCGACGTGCAGGCCCAAGCCATTCCCCTGGCCATCGCGAACAAGGACCTGATGGTCTCCTCGCGCACCGGCTCGGGCAAGACCGCCGCCTTCATCCTGCCGGCCCTGGAAAAGATCCTGGCCGCCCGCGGCGACAACACCAAGCGCCGTGAAAAGGGCGTCATCTACGGCCCGCGCGTCCTCGTGCTGGCCCCCACCCGCGAGCTGGCCATGCAGGTCAGCAAGGCCGCCCAGACCTATGGCCGCCACATCCCGGGCCTGAAGGTCGCGACGGTGCTGGGCGGCATGCCCTATCCGCTGCAGATCCGCCAGCTGACCGGCCCCCTGGACATCCTGATCGCCACCCCGGGCCGCCTGCTGGACCACCTGGCCAGCGGCAAGTGCGTGCTGAACAACGTCGAGATGCTGGTCCTGGACGAAGCCGACCGCATGCTGGACATGGGCTTCATCGACGACATCAACGTCGTCACCAGCCACACCCCTGAGACCAAGCAGACGGTGATGTTCAGCGCCACCTTTGCCGGCCACGTCGGCCGCCTGGCCCAGCAGCTGCTGAAGGACCCGCAGCGCATCGAGGTGGCCAACCACACCGACACGCACGAGAACATCGAGCAGCGCCTGCACTGGGCCGACAACCCCCATCACAAGGACCAGCTGCTGGAATCCATCCTGGCCGCGCCGGAACTGGACCAGGCCGTTGTCTTCACGAGCACCCAGCGCGACGCCGACTGGCTGGCCGACCGCCTGGCTGAGCTCGGCCACTCGGTTGCCCCGCTGCACGGTGCCATGCCCCAAGGCAAGCGCAACCGCGTGCTGATGGGCCTGCGCCGCGGTGAAGTGAAGGTGCTGGTCGCTACCGACGTCGCCGCCCGCGGCATCGACGTGCCCACCATCAGCCACGTCATCAACTACGGCCTGCCGATGAAGGCCGAGGACTATGTGCACCGCATCGGCCGTACCGGCCGCGCCGGTCGCCAGGGCCTGGCCATCACCCTCGGCCTGCGTGAAGACGTGTCGATGATCCGCCGCATCCAGCAGTTCACGACGCAGACGATTCCCGTCAGCCACATCGAAGGCCTGGAGCCCAAGACGCAGGAACCGCGCATCTTCCCGCCGCGTCCGGCCGGCTCCTTCGACGACCGTGGCCCGCGTGGCAACTTCGGCGGCCGTCCCGGCTTCGGCAACAAGCCCTTCCGCCGCGAAGAAGGTGGCCGCCCCTTCCATGGTGGCGGCAAGCCCTTCGGTCATGCCCATGCCGGCCAGGACCGCGGCTTCGCACCGCGTGACGACCGTGGCTTTGCGCCGCGCGCTGACGATCGCGGCTTCCCGCCGCGCGAGAACCGTGGCTTCCAACCGCGTGAAGACCGTGGCTTCCAGCCCCGCGGCGAGTTTCAGCCCCGTGAAGATCGCGGCTTCCAGCCCCGTGAATTCCAGCCCCGCGACGACCGTGGCTTCCAGCCGCGCGGCGATCGCCCCTTCCATGGCGGCGGCAACAAGCCCGCGTTCGGCGGCAAGCCCAGCTTTGGCGGCGGCGACCGTCCGGCCTTCGGCGGCGAGCGCCGTGGCCCCGGCGGCCCGCGCAAGGGTGGCTTCGGCCGCTGATCGCGTGGCAGCGTCCGCTGCCCGGCGATGATGGAGGGCCCGCGCTGCGGGCCCTTTTCATTTCATGACCTCTTCCAGCGACCGACAGACCGGCACCCTCGTCCAATGGGACGACGCCAAGGGCTATGGCTTCATCGCCCCCGATGGCGGTGCGGCCCGCCTTTTCGTGCACATCCACGCCTTCGTGGCGCGGCCTCAGCGGCCGGTGGTGGGAGAAAGGCTGAGCTTTCAGGCCGGGCGCGACGCCCAGGGCAAGCCGCGGGCTCTGGCGGTGCGATCCGTCAAGGCACCGCCGGCGCCCGCCGCGCCGCGTGATCGCCAGCGCGTGCTGTTGCTGATCCCGGCCTTTGCCGGCTTCGTGCTCACCGTGCGCCTGCTGTGGGGCGTGCCCAACTGGCTCTGGGGTCTCTATTCCGCCATGAGCATGGCGACCTTCATCGTCTATGCGCTGGACAAGCGGGCCGCCACGCGCGGCGACTGGCGCGTCGGCGAGAACACCCTGCATGGCCTGTCCCTGGCCTGCGGCTGGCCGGGCGCGCTGCTGGCCCAGCAGCTGCTGCGCCACAAGAGCGTCAAGCCGGCCTTCCGGCGCGTCTACTGGGCGAGCGTCGCCCTCAATGTCGCGGCCTTTGTCGCGATCTTCACGCCGCTGCTGAAAAGCTGAACTCGCCCAGGCCTTCGATGGCCAGCACGCCGCGTGCGGCGCCGGCCAGCGGGTGCAGGCCGCCCCAGGCGCCCGTGGTCACGACGGTTCCAGCGGCCGCCTTGACGCCCGCATGCTTCAACCAGGCGGGCAGCACGCCCGCCGGGTTGTTCAGCGAATGCCCACCTCGGCGCACGATGTCGGCCTGGCCTTCGAGCTGAAGCCGCCATTTCAGCTGGCCCCAGTCCAGCTCGCGCCAGGGCTGCCAGCCGCCCAGCAGCAGGCCGGCGTTGGACTGGTGATCGGCCATGCGCAGCAGGGCCGGCGCATCCAGGCCTTCGGCCCAGCGCGAGGCGACCAGTTCGATGGCGATGCACATGGCTTCGGGCGCACCCTGGGCGTCGATGCGCAGCGCGACCTCGGCTTCGACGCCCAGCAACGACTTGGCCGCCACCGGATTCACCGGCGAATGGCTGAAGGGCCCCTGGGCGCTGGCGCCGCCGGACTTCCAGCGCTCGAAGCGCCAGCCCAGGGCCCGCGCGACGCCGTCCTGCACGGCGTAGGCATCGGCCTCGTCGCGGACCACATCGACCCAGTCGGCGGCTTTGAGCTGGCCGCCGTCACGATGGCAGGCGGCGAGTTGTTCGATCAGCGCTTCTTTGTTCATGTCTGCAGTGTCGTGGACGCAGCGGCCTGCCGAATCGCCGCGACTTCCTGATCCGGCAAGCCCAGCGACTCCAGGAAGGCCTCATGCCGCTCTGGCGCCGCGGCCTCGAAGCCGGCATGCCAGCGGTGCATGTCCGCGTCGCTGAAGCCGGCCTGGCGCAGCAGGGCCACCCAGTCGGCCTTGCCGCGGGCGCGGCGCAGGGCATGGAACTCGGGCATGGCGAGCAGGCGGGCCAGTTCCTGCTGTTGTTCGCGCAGGCGCTGGATCTCGTCGCTGATGGCCAGCAGGCGCTGCTCCAGCAGGGCGGCCGGGCCGTCGGCCTGGGGGCGTGACAGCAGCTGCTGGATGGCCTGCAACGACAGCCCGGCCTCTCGGTAGCGGCGGATGCTGCCGAGTCGCTGGATTTCGGCCTCGCCATACAGCCGGTAGCCGCTCTCGCTGCGCGCCAGCGGCATGAGCAGCCCCAAGGCCTCGTAGTGCAGCAGGGAAGAACGCGCCAGGCCGGTGGCGCGGGCCAGGCGGCCGAGGGTGAGTGGCGGCGGCGTCATGCGGGCAGGGGCTGCAGGTCGGGCGGCTGGAAGCGCAATCGCGCTGCGGGGCTGGCCAGCAGTGTCGGCGAATAGTGGCGGGCCAGCAGGCCCCGCGCATCGTCCAGCAGGGCCGCGTCGTCGGCGCCCCGCGCCGCCATCAGCCGCAGCAGGGCCTCGGTGATGGTGCGGTGGAACTTGGCGTGGGCGCCGTGGTGGGCGGCAAAGCGGGCGATGTCCGCGCAGGTGCGCTCGATGGCGATCTCCAGCGGCGCGCTCTGCAGATGCAGCCGGGCCAGGCGCAGATGCTGGCGATGGCCAAAGTCGCCGGGCGGAAGTTCGCAGCTGGCTATTGCCGCGAGGAATGCGGTGTCGTCAAGGTTCATGGCGTCTCCAGAAGGAAAGCCATGAGCCTCGGGGTGACGGCAGCCGTCAGGTCAAGCGTTCATCCGAAGCGGAAGCTGGAGGCGGTCACGCCGCCGAGGAATCCGGTCTCGTGATAGCTGCAGCTGGCCGTGTCGCCCTCGGCCGCACCGGCGGCGACCATCAGCGGCAGCAGATGTTCCTCACGCGGATGGGCCAGCCGGGCAGCGGGGGCCTGGGCCCAGGCCTGCAGGCGCTCGGCCCGGCCGTCCGCGCTGGGCAGGGCGGTCTGCAGCCAGGCGTCGAAGGCGGCGGAAGGCTCACGGCCCTGCATGCCGTAGAGGCGGAGATTGTGGAAGCTGAAGCCGCTGCCCAGGATGAGCACGCCTTCGTCGCGCAGCGGCGCCAGGGCCCGGCCCAGGGCCAGGTGGTCGGCCGGGCTGAGGCCGCGCTTCAGCGACAACTGCACGACCGGCACATCGGCCTGCGGATACATGGGCACCAGGGTGCAGAAGGCGCCATGGTCGAAGCCGCGCTGGGCGTCGCGCGCGGCGGGCAGGCCGGCGGCCTGGATCAGGGCGACGACACGCTCAGCCAGCACCGGGTCGCCCGGGGCCGGGTAGACGACCTCGTAGGTGTGGGCCGGGAAGCCGCCGTAGTCGTAGAGCATGCCCGGCGCCGGCGCGGTCATCACCGTGAACGCGCTCTCCTCCCAGTGCGCCGAGATCATCAGGATCGCCTTCGGCTTCGCCGGCAGCGTGGCCGGCACGGCCTGTAGCGAGGCCTCGAGCTGGGCGTGGGCGCGGCGGTAGTCGCCATCCATGAAGGGCCAGGGGCCGCCGCCATGGGAGAGGAAGAAGGTGGGCAGGCGAGGGTTTTGCATGCCCCAAAGACTAGGCCCGCCGGAGCGGGCCTGGTTTCAGCCAGCTTGATGCCGGCATTCGCAAAACTCGAACGACGTCAGGCGCGGCGGCGACGGGAGGCGGCGAGGGCGGCAACGCCGGCCAGGCCCAGCAGGGCCAGGTCGGCCGGCTCGGGCAGGCGGCCGGGGCCGACGATGGAGGTGTCGTTGGCGAGCTGCCAGCTCAGGATGTCGTGGTTCTGCCAGCCGGAACCGGTGGCGGCGGTGAAGCCGACGAAGGCGTCGTTGGTGCCCAGGGCGGCGCTGATGTCGATGTTGTAGTTGGTGATCAGCTGGATCAGGGCCGAGCCGGCTTCCTGCACGCCGACATTGAGCATCTTGGTCGTGCCGTCGTAGTTGACGAAGGCCGACCAGATCTTGCCGTTGCTCATGCAGCCGGCGGCGCCGTAGTTGCCCGACGTGCAGTTGGCCATGCCGTAGGGGCTGACCGGGGCCAGGCTGGCCAGGGAGCCGTTGACGTCGATGCCAACGTGGTTGCTGCCGCCAACCTCGCCGTTGTTGTAGGTGTCGAATTCGATGGCGACGCTGTCGGTGACGAACTGATAGCCCATGCCACCACCCGTCGAGCCCAAGCCGGAAGAAGCCTTGGAGAGCACGAAGGTGAAGCCGTCCGCCGGATCGATGCCGCCGGCCTGGTTCATGCGGAACTGGAAGCTGGTGCTGAAGGTCGCTCCGGCGCCGAGGCTGATGGCGGTCGTGCTGAAACCGGCACCAGCCGTGTTGAAGGCGGCGGGGGTGAGGCGCAGATCGCCGCCGTTGACGGCCGTCGAGCCGACGCAGGTCAGGCTGCTGCCACAGGCACCAGTGAAGTTGGCGTAGTCGATGACGAGGGCGGCCTGGGCCTGGGGCGCGAGGCCGGCGAGGGCGAGAGCGGCAGCAGCGAACAGCGTGCGGTGAGTCATTTCTCGTCTCCTCCGGATGGTGTGAGTCAGATATGCAAATCTGATGCCACCGCCACCGCTTCATGGAGGGCGGTGACGGAGCCGGGGCCCGGGGCGCGGCCGTCTGTCAAAGCCCTCGACACCCCCTAATTTGCCGGCTCCGGCGGCCGTCGATAATCCGCGCCCCATGTTGACGACACCCCAGGACACCGACGACTCGCTGCGCCCCGACCGCGTGGAGGACTATTTCCGCGACGGCGCCGCGCCGGTGGAGGCTCTGCTGTGGTGGCAGCTGGAGCACCAGGACGCGCTGCAGATCGCTCTACGCGCGCTGTTCCAGGGGCCGGCGGGCGTCACCCGGCTGCGGCTGTGGGTGTTCTTCGAGCTGATGGCCCTGCGCGAATCGCGCCTGACCCGCGAGGCCCTGAACCAGGCTTTCCATGTGCTGCGGGACGAGGTGCTGGACAGCGTGCTCAAGCGCCTGCGCGAGGCCGAGCTGCTGGCCTGGGATGCTACGGCCCAGACCTATGCGGTGACGCCGCTGGCCCAGCAGGTCGTCGGCCTGCTGCAGCCGCTGACCCAGGAACAGGCGCCCGATGGCGACCTGGCTTCCCTGCTGGCCGGCGTGGCGGGTGCCCATCAGCTGGGCACGCTTCAGCCGGCGCAGCTGCAGCATCTGCTGGCCCAGCTGTCCCGCCTCTACGACGAGTTCGCCGACGCCATCGCCAGCGGCAGCGAGTTCGCGCTGCGCCGGGCCCGCACCCGCTTCGAGAAGGCCCTGACGCTGGTGGACCGCGCCGGCGAGGCCCTGGGTGCCATCATTGCGCAGGCCGAATCGGCCGGCGAGGCGCGGCTGGAGCGCCTGGCCCGCGAACTGGGACTGGCCCAGGCGCGGCTGCTGGCCATGGCCAGCCAGTTCAACCGGGCCTTGCAGCAGGCCGACCGCCAGCGCGTGACCCTGGGCTCCACCGGCATCACGACGACCGATGTGCGCCGCTGGCTGCAAAGCCAGGGCGACCTGGCCGCCCTGTTGAACGGTGCCTGGGAGCGGCCCGTGCATCCGGTGCTGGTGGCCCAGCGCGATCTGGTCGATACCGCCGAGGCCGAGTTCGAGCGCGACCGCCCCAAACCCTCCGAGGCCGCAGCCCTGCCGCAGGGCCAGGCCGCGCCCACCGGGGAGCTGGCCGTCATGCAATTGCCGCCCGACATGGAACAGATGCAGGCGCTGCTGTCCGCCTGGGCCCACGAGCCGGTTGAGCGCGACCTGGCGCCCGCCATCCTCGGCGACAGCTATGCCCGTGCGGCCTACCGCGCCCAGTTGCTGCCCCTGCTGGGCGACGCCCAGGCCCGCCACCTCAAGGGCGCCACCGGCGACATGGCTCGACAGCCTTGGTCGGTGCGCTGGTCCGCCGAGCAAGGCCCCGTCGACGACGAGTTTGTCAAATGGATGAGCCGCGGCGTGTTGAACCCTGAACCTGCTTCCGAATGAGCCCTCTCGACGATTCCCAGCAACTCGCCGCGCAATTGCTGGCCCGCCGCTGGCTGCCGCGCAGCCACCCCCTCGTGAAGCGCGCGCTGATCGACACCGAGCTCTGGAACCAGCTCGGCGCCCGCCTGGCCGGCGTGGGCCTGCAATTGGTGGACAACGTGCATGCCGATCACATCTCGGTGGCGCTGATGCGCCCGGCCGAGAGCGCCGTGTTCGGCGAGACGGGCCTGGCCGCCAACAACAACCTCGATATCCCGCGCGATGGCGTGGCGCTGCTCGTGGTGCTGTGGTCGCTCATCGTGCTGCCCAAGCGGCAACGGCAAGTGGCGCGCAGCGACGCCATCCACGCCGGCCAGGGCGAGTTCTTCGCCACCGACAAGCCCATGCCCCAGGCCGCGTCCGTCGCGCCGCTGATCAGCTACCGCAGCCTGCTGGCCGACTTCGGCGACCAGCTCGGCAAGAAGCTGCGCTTGGACACCAACCTCAAGCTGCTGGAGCGCCACGGCTTCGTCACGCGCCGCGGCGAGGACATCGCCGAAGGCCCGCTGCTGGACCTGCTCATCGACTACGACCTGCTGGCGCCGCGCATCCTCGACGGCGCCCTGGGCGATGTGCTGGCCCGCGCCGGCCATCCGCTGCCCCGCCCCGAAGAAGCCGAACAACAAGAACTCGAAGACTGATGTTCCACCTGCAATCGCTTGAACTGCTGCACTGGGACTACTGCCAGCGCGTCACGCTGCCGCTGGACGGCGCCATCATCACCATCGCTGGCCCCAACGGCTCGGGCAAGACCACGCTGCTGGACGCCATGCGCACGCTGCTGGGCCTGGAGTGCTCGGGCGGCCGCACCTACAAGACCTACGCCCGCCACGCCAACGCCGAGACGGCCTGGCTGCGCGCCCTCGTCGACAACCGCCCGCGCTCGCGCCAGAACAGCAGCCGGCCCTTCGCCTCGTCGCTGCTCTATGCCGACCAGGTCACCCTGGCCTGCCGCATCGAACGCCATGGCGGCGACTGGGTGCGCCGCTACACCATCCTCGACGGCGTGCACGAGATCGAGCAGCTCGCCGAGAAGGGCGACCGCGACTGGCTGGGCATCGAAGCCTGGAAGAAGCGTCTTGAAGCGGCCGGCCTGACGCGCGCCATCGGCCGCGTGCTGGCGCTGGAGCAGGGCCAGACCGACAGGCTCTGCGAGCTCTCGCCCAAGGAACTGCTGCGCCTCGTCTTCGAGGTGTTTGGCGACCAGGAGGTGCTGGATCGCTACGAGCAGGCACGCAGCCATCAGCAGCACCTGGGCAAGGAAGTCGAACAGGCAGGCGCCGAGCTGGCGCATACCCAGGCCCAGCTGTCCGACCTGGCCAACCGCGTCAACAGCCATCGCCAGTACCAGCTCAAGATCCAGGAGCGCGAGCGCCTGGCCACCGAGGTGCTGCCGGTGCTGCGCTGGAGCGAAGCCCGCGAGCGCATCACCCGCGATGCGCGCGAGCTGCACCGCCAGCGGCTGTTCGCCTCGGGCGACGTGAAGGCGCTGAGCGACAAGCGCGCGGCCCTGCACAGCCTGTTCACGGCCCAGGAAGCGGCGAAGGAACGCTTGAAGGCGCTGGACGGCGAACGCCGCGAAGCGCGCGCCGCCTTCGATGCGGCCCGCGAAGCCGAGCGGCCCGCCGAGGCCCTGGTCAAGCGCGAAGACGAACTCAAGGCTCTGGCAGATGTGGAGGCCGACGCCGCGGCGCTGACGGCCAAGATGCAGGAGCTGGCGTCCGAGCGAGAACGCCTGCGCGCCGACTACACCCGCGCCAGCGACAAGGCCTCGCGCGCCCAGGCTCAGCTCGGCGAGCTGAGCGGCAAGCGCCTGCCGCCGCCGCCGCCCGAGGTCGCGCCGATGAAGCGCGCGCTGGACGACGCGGGCATTGCCCACTACCTCGTCGCCGACAGCATCGACATCGCGGACGAGACCTGGCGTGCCGCCGCCGAAGGCCTGTTGCGTCCATCGCGCTGGGTTGTCGTGCTCAAGCACCGCAGCGACGAAGGCCGCGCCTTCGACATCGCCGCCAAGCAGCGCTACCGCCACTACGTCGTGGCCGACACCTCGCCCGTGACGCAGGCGCCGGCCGGCACGCTGCTGGCGGCGCTGAACGTCAGCGCGCCGCTGCCTTCGTGGCTGGCGCGGCAACTGGGCGGTATCCGCTGCGTCGCGTCGACGGAAGAGGGCGCCCAGGTCGGCGGTGAATGGATCACCACCGACGCCTATTACCGCGACGGCCGTGGCGGCCGCAGCGTCTTCGTCGAGCCGCGCGACCACCAGTTCGGCGCGTCCGCGGTCGATTCACGCCGTGGCGCGCTCGAAGCCGAACTCGCGCGCTGGGATGGCGAGCTGAGCCGCATCGCCAAGGCCCAGGCCGAGGTCGAGCGCCAGTTCAAGGACGTGCAGCGCGCGGCCGTCGGCCACAAGGCGGCGCAGGAGTTGAGCGAGCGTTCGGACGAGTTCGCCGAAGCACGCGCCCGCCTGCCGGTGTTGCGGCAAGCGCGCGCCGAAGCGTCCACACGTATGAGCACGCTGGACAGCGAACATGACCGCGTCGTGCGCGAGTCCACGCGCAGCGAGCAGGCCTACGAGGGCGCGCAGATCGCGCTGAAGGACGGCGAGGGCTCGGCCGCCGGCCGTCTGCGCGAGCATGAGGCCAAGCGCGAGGCGCTGCGCAAGGCTTCGCAGGAGTCGCGCAAGCAAAAAGCCCAGTTCCCCAAGTCCTGGGTCACGCCCGCAGCGCTCGCCGCCGCACGCGACGAATTCGAGAACGCCCGCCAGGCTGAGATCCGCGCCCACCATGTGGACCAGGAGCTGGAAGGCGGGCATTGGGAGGTGGACGCCAGCGTCGTCGACCGTCATGCGCGCATGGCCGCCCAGGTGCATGAGCAGGACACCCAGTTGAGCGACCGCCGCGCCAGCAATGAGCTGGCCCGCATCGCCGCCTTCAACGCTCGCGAGCGCTATATCGACGTGATGCGCGCCACGGTGCGCCGCTACAAGAAGAACGTCGCCGAGCTGGGCGAGCTGGCCGGCACGACGGCCGAGGCCGTGCTGCCGCATCTGGACAACGACGACACCGTGCTCGCCCAGGCCGGCCTGCAGGTCAAGTTCAACTTCGACGGCAAGGGCGAGGTTGGCCTGAACGACGGCGAGGCCTCGGGCGGCCAGCAGGTGCTGAAGAGCCTGATCCTGCTGGTGGGCCTGATGAAGGACGACGAGACGCCCGGCGGCTTTGTCTTCATCGACGAGCCCTTTGCCCACCTGGACGTGCGCAACATCCAGCTCGTCGGCCACTTCCTGCGCAGCACCCGCGCGCAATACCTGCTGACGACGCCGATCACGCACAACGTCGAGGTCTTCGAGCCCAGCGAGATCACGCTGGTGACGAGCAAGAAGCCGCGCGGCGAACGCTGGGCGCCGCCCATTGCCGTGCTGGCGCGCCGGCCGGAAGTGTCCGTGTATGAATGACTGGGACTACCCGTCGCCGTTCACGCTGGCGCTGACGCCCGCGGCCGAACACATCGACGGGCTGGCCCACACCAACAACGCGGTCTATGTGCAATGGTGCGAGCAGGCGGGCTGGGCCCACTCCGAGGCGCTGGGCCTGTCGCTCGACGACTACCGCCGCCTGGACCGCGCCATGGCCATCCGCGAGGGCCACTACGACTATCTGCTGCCGTCCTTCGAGGGCGAGGCCCTGGTGCTGGGCACCTGGCTGACAGCCAGCGACGGCAAGCTGACCATGGAGCGGCGCTTCCAGCTGCGCCGCGCGAGTGACGGCGTGACGCTGGTGCGTGGCCGCTGGGTGCTGGTGTGCATCGAGATCAGCAGCGGTAGACCGAAGCGCATGCCGGCGGAGTTTCTCGGCATCTATGAGGCTGCCGTCATTGCTCCAGAGGCAGGCGGCTAGACGTAGTAGATGCCGGCGCTGACCAGCTTGATGATCGAGCCCTTGACGACAACGCGGACGATCAGGCCACCCATCTCGCCGAAGCGCACGTCATAGCCGGTGTCCGCATTGCCGTAGATGCTGGTGACCTGCTCAAGCCGGTCCGGCTCTCCATGCCACTGGGCCACGAGCTTGCGCCCGTCGGTGTCGAGTTCGTCCTGCCAGCTGCGGTCGAGCAGGGACCGGATGATGCGGTCCGCCAGCTGATAGCTGATGCCGTCGCCCAGTTGCACATCGGCATGCCGCTGGTTGTCGGTGAAGCGCCATGACGTCATGCGGTTCAGATTGCTGCGGGCGGTCACCCAAGCGCCTTGCCGGTACACCGCGCTGCCGGGCCGCCATCCGGGACATGTTTCCTGGCCCTTGAAGCCCCGGCCCAGGTAGAGCCGTTGCCAACTGCGCTTGTTGCCTTCGACGCCGGGCATCGTGTCGACGCGTATCGCTGGGCAGCCAAGAGGGGCGCCGACGTAGTCGCTGCACAGGCGCAAGGGGCCGCGCATGCCCACCCGTCTGGACAGCGTGCGGATGGATTCGATATCTTGAGCCGAGAGCTCGTCTATCGGTCCGCAATCCTCAGCGTGGACAGGGGCGCAAGCCAGAAGCGCCAGGCCCAGGAAGACGCGCGGAAAGAGTTTTTGGGGCATGCGTCTAAGGCAGGGTTGCTGCCCCGAACTGTAGGGCCAGGGTTGTTATACGTTTCGTATACGAAGCGTATATAGTTGCGGCATGGGAATCGTCAAAATCTCCGATCCGATGCACGAGAGCCTGCGCGTTGCCAGCCAGGCCTTGTCGCGCTCCATCAATGCCCAGGCCGAGCACTGGATGCGCATCGGCATGCTGGCCGAGCTGCATCCCCAGCTGAGCCACAGCGAGATCTGCCAGTTGCTGATCCGCGCCGAGCAGGAGGGCGGGCTGGACCTGGCTCGATTGGCCGGTTGGGCTCAGGCACCCAAAGCCAAGGGAGCGCGGGCATGAAGAGCCTCAAGCTGCGTACGCCTGAGCAAGTGGCCAAGGCCCGCGAGGCCGGCCATCTGATCGCCGAAGTGCTGGCCATGCTCAAGCCCCACGTCGTGCCCGGCGTGACGACGGATGAGCTGGACGCGATCTGCCACGACTACATCGTCAACGAGCTGAAGTGCATCCCGTCCAACGTCGGCTATCACGGCTATCCCAAGACGGCCTGCATCTCGCCCAACCACGTCGTCTGCCACGGCATTCCGTCCAAGGACAAGACGCTGAAGAAGGGCGACATCGTCAACGTCGACGTGACCCTGACCAAGGACGGCTGGTTTGGCGACAGCAGCCGCATGTTCATCGTCGGCGAAACCAATGTGCTGGCGCGCCGCCTGGTCATGACGACCTATGAATGCCTGCGTGCCGGCATCCGCCAGGTGCGCCCGGGCGCGACGTTAGGCGACGTGGGCCACGCCATCCAGAAGGTGGCGCACGCGGCCGGCTTCAGCGTCGTTCGCGAGTACGGCGGCCATGGCATCGGCGACGTCTATCACGACGAACCGCACGTCAACCACTTCGGCCGCCCGGGTGAAGGGCTCAAGCTGCAGGAGGGCATGATCTTCACGATCGAGCCCATGATCAACGCCGGCAGCGCCGCCATCCGTGAGCTGAACGACGGCTGGACCGTGGTCACGCGCGACAAGTCGCTGTCGGCGCAGTGGGAGCACATGGTGACCGTGACCAAGGACGGCTTCGAGATCCTGACGCCGTGGCCGGATGGCTTGGGGGAATATCCGGCGATCGACGATTGACGGGGTGCTAAGCGCCATCGAAGCCGCGAACTGTTGCGGCAGATAGTGCTTCGATCTCTCTGTTCATGCGTGTCTGCATGACTTGCGCCGGCACAGACTCAGCACCAAACGGGTTCTCGCTCAAGCATCTCCACACCACTGTCGCGATGGCATGAATTGCTTCATGCCGCGTGAATCCCTGCGCTTGCAGGCGTGCAACAGCCCTGCAGCTCGGACCAAAACCGGTGGCGATCTGAGTCTCAACCACCACATGGGACACCGCGTGTGTTTTCGCACCGCGTACGCGTGCGCGCTCGTGGAAGTTCTTCACCAGGCGCAGCCGCTCCGCTTCGTCGAGGGCTAGCCATTCGCTGGCGTTTGGCTGGTGTTCTGGATCGTAGTAGCCGCTCGTCACTTGATGCCTCGCGTTTCAAACGAGTGGCGTTTGCGTGCGAGCAGGCTCACGCGGACATTCCCTCCACCAGTGCCGCCAGAAAGAACAGCGCCTTGGCTGCGATATTGCCCAAGACGCCAACGCCAACCGCGCGCCAATTGGAGCGGAACGGCGAACGCCGATCTTGTCGGCCCTGTAGCCACAGCTTTGCAACGAGAACGAAGACCAGCTGCGGAAAGACGAACGAGAGGAGCTGTGAGATGAGGTCTGGCGGCGCGCGCCAGGAAGCGACAAGAAA
Organism: Roseateles sp. GW821-FHT09H10; assembly: GCF_059415865.1. NCBI lineage: Bacteria > Pseudomonadati > Pseudomonadota > Betaproteobacteria > Burkholderiales > Sphaerotilaceae > Roseateles > Roseateles sp. GW821-FHT09H10. Next base: position 1,468,543 of record NZ_JBWKOB010000001.1, read on the forward strand.
GGCGACCGAAAGCACGCCGAAGACCAGAGCAGCGCGCTTGGCCTGTTGTGGCCTTCCCAGGCTGATGAGGTTGCGGTAGACGAGGTAGCCCGCCGCAAGCGCGCCACCGAAGAGGGTGGCGAGCGCAATGCCTGAGGTCCTGAACAACGGATGCGGGCTGATGCCTTCGACGTCAATGTCGGCAACTTCGACAGCGGGCGGAGCGTAGCGATTCATCTGGCCGAATGATGCCAGCCATGCTGGCCGAGGCGCATCAGCCCGCCAGCGCCACCTCCCGCCGCAGCTCCCGAGCCGCCTCCACCATCCGCGCGAGCGCCGCTTCAGTCTCCACCCACCCCCGCGTCTTCAACCCACAGTCCGGGTTGACCCACAGCAACTCCGGCGGAATGACCTCGGCGGCCTTCTTCAGCAGGCGCAGCATCTCGGCCGTGTCGGGCACGCGCGGCGAGTGGATGTCGTAGACGCCGGGGCCGATCTCGTTGGGGTAGCGGAAGTCGCCAAAGCCGCGCAGCAGCTCCATGCCGGAGCGGCTGGTCTCGATGGTGATGACGTCGGCGTCCATGGCGGCGATCTCGGGGAGGATGTCGTTGAACTCCGAGTAGCACATATGGGTGTGGATCTGGGTGTCGTCGCGCACCGGGCTGGCCGAGACGCGGAAGGCGCGCGTGGCCCAGGCGAGGTAGCGGCCCCAGGCCGCGCGGCGCAGCGGCAGGCCCTCGCGGATGGCGGGCTCGTCGATCTGGATGACGGCGATGCCGGCGGCTTCCAGGTCGGCCACTTCGTCGCGGATGGCCAGCGCAATCTGCAGGGCGGTGTCGGCGCGCGGCTGGTCGTCGCGCACAAAGGACCACTGCAGGATGGTGATGGGGCCGGTCAGCATGCCCTTCATGGGCTTGTCCGTCAGGCTCTGCGCGAAGACGGTCCAGTCCACCGTCATGGCCTTGGGGCGCGACACATCGCCGAACAGCACCGGCGGCTTCACGCAGCGCGAGCCATAGCTCTGCACCCAGCCATTGGCCGTGAAGGCAAAGCCCGACAGCTGCTCGCCGAAGTACTCGACCATGTCGTTGCGCTCGGCCTCGCCGTGCACCAGCACGTCCAGTCCCAGCTCTTCCTGCTTGCGCACGGTGAGTTCGATCTGGCGCTGCATTGCCTCGCGGTAGGCGTCTTCAGCCAGCGTGCCGCGCTTGAAGGCGGCGCGGGCGGCGCGGATCTCGGGTGTCTGGGGGAAGGAGCCGATGGTCGTCGTCGGGAAGGCGGGCAGCTTCAGGCGGTGGCGTTGCGCGGCCTGGCGGGCAGGGAAGGGCGAGCGGCGCTGGTCGGCGTCGGCCGGCAGGGCCTTCAGCCGAGCCGCGACGCCGGCGTTGCGCACGCGCCGGCTGGCGATGCGGGTGGCGCGGGCGATGCGGGATTCGGCCAGTTCGCGGGCCACGCTGGCTTCATCACCCCACAGCGCGCGCTTGAGCACGCGCAACTCGTCCAGCTTCTCGACGGCGCCGGCCAGCCAGCCCTGCAGCTCGGTGTCCAGGGCCGCATCCTGGCGCAGGCTGAAGGGCACATGCAGTAGCGAGCAGGAGGGCGCCACCCAGAGCCGGCCGCCGCGCAGCTCGCGGACCTTGTTCAGCTGCAGCAGGGCATGGTCGAGGTCGCTGCGCCAGATGTTGCGGCCGTCGACGATGCCCACCGACAGCTCGCGGTCCAGCGGCAGGCGCAGGGCCACGGGCAGCAGTTCCTCCGGGGCGCGAACCGCGTCGACATGCAGGCCAGCCACGGGCAGCTCGCAGGCGAGGGCGAGGTTGTCGCTCAGCGGCGAGAAGTAGGTGGCGAGCAGCAGAGGCTGGCCGACGACGCCCAGGCGCGCATAGGCGAGGCGCAGGGCGTCTGCCCAAGCCGGGCTGAGGTCCAGGCCGAGGATGGGTTCGTCCAGCTGCACCCAGGTCACGCCGCGGGCGGCCAGGCGGGTCAGCAGTTGCTCATAGGCGGGCAGCAGGCGCTTGAGCAGCACCAGGCGGTCAAAGCCTTCCTGCTTGCTCTTGCCGAGGTACAGGAAGCTGACCGGCCCCAGCAGCGCGACCTTGGGGCTGGCGGGCAGGGCGATGGCCTCATCCACCTCTGCGAGCAGGCGTTCGGCATTCAGGCTGAACTCGGTGGCGCCGTCGAACTCGGGGACGAGGTAGTGGTAGTTGGTGTCGAACCACTTGGTCATCTCCAGCGCGGGCACGCCATCCACGTGGGCGCCGCTGCAGCCGCAGGCGTCGGTGTGGGCATGGCTGGTCGTGATGCCGCGGGCCATCGCGAAATAGCGCTCCAGCGGCGTCTGCTGGCCCGTGAAGCCGAAGCGGGCCGGCTCGCAGCCGAAGAGCTGGATCAGGTGGGCGACATGGTCATAGAGGGCGAAGTCGCCGACGGTGACGTGATCCAGGCCGGCGTCCTGTTGCAGCTGCCAGTGGCGGGCGCGCAGCGCGGCGGCTTGGCGCTCCAGTTCGGCGGCGGGCAGCTCGCCGCGCCAGTGGCGCTCCAGCGCCGTCTTCAGTTCGCGGTGCTCGCCCATGCGCGGGAAGCCCAGAATATGAGTCTTGATCATGACGAATCGGGAAGTAGATGAATTTCGTTCGTGATGCTCGCCCCTCAGGCACAATGAATCAAACGAAACGTTTTTGGGTTAATCAATAATTCCGCTCATGCAAACGCCGCTCGAACTGCGCCATCTGCGCACCCTGGTCGCCCTGCGCGAGGCCGGCAACCTGTCCCGCGCGGCCCAGTTGTTGAACCTGACGCAGTCGGCCCTGTCCCACCAGCTCAAGGGCCTGGAGGAGCACTACGGCGCCGAGCTGTTCGCGCGCAAGAGCAACCCTCTGGCGTTCGGCGTCGTCGGCCAGCGGCTGCTGAAGCTGGCCGACACCGTGCTGCCGCAGGTGGATGAGGCCGACCGCGATGTGCGCCGGCTGGTGGACGGCTCGGCCGGGCAATTGCGCATCGCCGTGGAATGCCACACCTGCTTCGACTGGCTGATGCCGGCCATGGACGCCTTCCGCGAGCGTTGGCCCGAGGTGGAACTGGATATCGTGTCCGGCTTCCAGGCCGACCCCGTCGGCCTGCTGCACCAGGACCGCGCCGAGCTGGCCATCGTGTCGGACGTGGACGCCGACGAGACCGGCGTTGTCGTGCACCCGCTGTTCAGCTTCGAGATCATTGCGCTGCTGCCCAAGGGTCATGTCTTGCTCGGCAAGCCCTGGCTGGAGGCGGCCGACTTCGCCGACCACACCCTCATCACCTACCCGGTCCCGGACGAGATGCTGGACCTGGTGCGGCGCGTGCTGCAGCCGGCCGGCATCGCGCCGCCGCGCCGCACCAGCGAGCTGACGGTGGCCATGCTGCAGCTCGTGGCCAGCGGGCGCGGCATCGCGGCCCTGCCGCTGTGGGCGGTGGAGGGCTATCTGGCACGCGGCTATGTGGCGCGCCAGCGCATCGGCGAGGCGGGGCTGACGGGGCGTCTGTATGCCGTCAGCACGCCGAACCTGGCGGCCAAGCCCTTCCTCGCCGACTTCGTGAAGCTGATGCGCGAGACCTCGCTGCTGAACCTCGCTGCCGTCAACCTTCTCTAGTTGCGGGCATGCGTGACGCGGTAGCCGGCGACGCCCTGCAGCTCATGCAGGCGGCCGGTGAAGCGGCACAGGGTCTGGCCCTTGAAGTTCTGCTTGGCCGTGCAGACAAAGCGCCACTCTTCGTGGTCGCCCTGTTTCTCGATGCTGAGGGACCCTGGCGCGAAGCGGTAGCCCAGGCCGTCGGCGAACTCGGCCAGCTCGGCCTGGGTGAAGCGCCGGCCCGATTCGCCGCGCAGCGTCACCGCGATGGCCGGGTGGGAAGGCAGGCGGGCCTCCAGCTTGGCGCCCCACATCATCAGCGTGGCGCACAAAAGCGTCAGCGTGATGGCGGCGAAGTAGAAGCCCATGCCCAGCACGATGCCGATGGCCGAGGCCGCCCACATGGAGGCCGCCGTCGTCAGGCCGGAGATGTTCATGCCCTCGCGCATGATGACGCCGGCGCACAGGAAGCCGATGCCCGTCACCACGCCCTGGATGACCCGCGTGGGGTCGATGAACTGGGGCAGGGGGCCGCCCGCGAGGTGGCCGCCGAACCACTGGTCGGGATAGCCGACCAGGATGGTCACGCCGCAGGACGCCATGCACACCAGCGCATAGGTGCGCATGCCCGCCGCGCGGCCGTGATAGGCCCGTTCATAGCCGAGCAGCAGGCCCAGCACCATGGCGCCCAGCAGATGCATCAGCATCAGCACATTGGCGGCCCATTGGCTGTCGGACCAGTAGCGCAGCAGGTGGTCGGCTTCGAGCATGGGCGTGGCCGGTGGCGGGGCGATGCTGCCCCGCGGCCACGCTAACCGAGTTGGATACGGCCCGCCAGAGGGAAGCGGCCCACTGTTGCGGGCCGAGCGACGGGCCGCTCCCTGGCCGGCCCGCTCTGGCGATGTGCAAGCGGCTCAATGCCGCTTGCATCGCCGTCCCCTCGGGGGCTTCGGCCGGACACATGGCGCCCAGTGGCCGTAGAGCGGTCCCGGCCAAGGTACTCCTCGGACGAGGGGCCAACCGTTCAGGCCAGAGCTGTCATGCGCTCCACCAGCACGCAACGCACCCATTTGCGCGCCGTGACGTGGGCCGTCTGCGCGAGCAGGAATTCCTCGGCCTGGGAGTTGGCCGTCTCGAACTCGAAGCCGCCGAGCTGCACGATGCGGCTCAGCGGCCGGGTCCAGACGCGGCGCACGTCGGCGCTGAACAGGGGCACGCCTTCGTCCTCGCCGAGCAGCAGGCGCAGCTCGTAGTGCTCGGCGTCCAGCGGTGGCTCGGCCGCCGCCAGGATCTGCAGGCCGGCCTCGCTGAGGTTGACGACCACGCCGCCGCGTTCCTCGGACAGGCCCTCGGGCTTGATGACCCAGACCGGCAACTGCTCGTGCTGGTCGGGCACGAGGAAGAACTCGACACGGGGGAAGCGGCGCTGGTCAATCGACATGGTGTGATCAGTGTGCGTGAACGGACTGGATCACAGCATCCGCGAATGACAGGCACTTGTCAGCAGAGCCCCCGTCACTCGAAATGGCTTCGGATCAGACCGCGAGCAGATCCACCTCGAACAGCAACGTGGCGTTGGGGGGGATGACGCCGCCGGCACCGTGGGCGCCATAGCCCAGCTCCGGCGGCAGCACCAGCATGCGCGTGCCGCCGACCTTCATGCCCTGCACGCCCTCGTCCCAGCCGGAGATGACCTCGCCGCCGCCGAGGCGGAACTTGAAGGGCTGGCCGCGGTCCTTGCTGGAGTCGAACTTCTTGCCCTTCATGCCATCCTTGTAGAGCCAGCCGGTGTAGTGCACCGACACGCGCTGGCCCTTGGCGGCCTCGGCACCTTCGCCGACGACGCGGTCTTCGTACTGCAGGCCGGTGGAGGTGGTGTGCAGGTTGAGCTCGACGGGCTCGGGGCCGCCGGCCAGGCCGAGCAACTCGACATCGAAGCACAGCGTGGCGTTAGGCGGGATGACGCCGCCGGCGCCGCGCGCGCCATAGCCGAGGCCCGCCGGAATGATCAGCGTGCGCTTGCCGCCGATCTTCATGCCCTGCACGCCTTCGTCCCAGCCCTTGATGACCATGCCGGCGCCCAGCTCGAACTCGAACGGATCGCCGCGGTCCTTGCTGGAGTCGAACTTGGTGGTCTTGGCGCCGTCGACCCACAGCCAGCCCGTGTAGTGGACGGTGACATCATGGCCGGCCGACGCCTGCTTGCCGTCGCCTTCGACGGTGTCTTCGTATTGCAGGCCGGTGGGCGTCGTGTTCATGGGGAATCCTTCCGTAGGTGAATCGGGAGATTGTCGCCGGCCGGCCCTAAAGTGCGCCGGCCATCATTCGAGCGAGGTCGGAGCATGTCGGGTGGAAACTGGAAAGAGATGTATCAGGCCGGGTGCGAAGGCGACCTGGCCCTGGTCGAGTACCACGTCAAGGCGGGCGTGGACGTCAACTATGCGCATCCCGAGTTCCTGTCCACCCCCCTGGTCGCCGCCATCCTGGCCGGGCAGCAGCAAGTGGCGCTGTATCTGCTGGACCACGGCGCCAATCCCGATCTGCCCTCCGAGTTCGACGCGGCGACGCCCATGCAGGCAGCCCGGCGCGTGGGCCTGACGACACTGGAGGACAGGCTGTGCGAGCTGGGCGTGACGAGGCTGGCGCCGGAGCCGGAACCGACGGCCCGCAGCCTGCTCGCCCGCCTGCTCGACCGCGTTCGCGGCGTGGCGCTGGCCTTGCTCGGCGGCCTGCTGCTGGCTGGCCTCGCCGAGCCCGCCGTGGCCCAGGATTCAGGCGACGATCGCAACAAGCTCGTGGTGCGCTCATCCCTGGGCGCCTGGATGCTGCGTGAGGACGCGGCGAACCCGAAGCTGAACTGCGCCATCCGCTTCATTCCCGCCCGACCCCGCCAGCCCGGCCTGGCCATCTTCGGCCCGACCGCCAGCGTGCCCAGCGCGACCATCCTGTTCAGCAGCGCCGACATTCCCTGGTCCCAGAACGCGCAGGACGTGCAGGTGGAGCTGCAGCAGCAGAAGCTGCCGGCCGTGCGCATGAAGGCCAAGCTGCTGGCCCGCGAGACGGGGGCGCCCCAGGGCCATCTCGCCGTCGGCACCGGCGACATCCGCCAGACGCTCAAGTCCATGCGCGACAGCGAAACCGAGCTGCAGTTGCGCCTGAACAATGCCACCGTCTTCACGCTGGACTACGACGGCCTGGACCAGGCGCGCAGCGCCATGCTGGACTGCGTGGACGGCAAGGTCTTTGCCGGCCGCACGCTGAAGGAAGCGACGGCGGAGCTGCGGCCGGTGGGTGCGTCCACCATCAAGGGCCAGGCCTTCGTCAAGCTGGCCGTGCTGGCGCGCAAGCAGTACCCGCCCAAGGGCAGCGCGGCCGTCGGGCTGATCTGGATGACCGACGAATTCAAGGCCTGGTACGAGCATGTGAAGGCGACCAAGAAGCTGCCGGGCCAGATCCCGGAGAGCATCGCCAAGCACTTCATGTCCACGCGCATCCTGGACGACGAGGGCCGCTTCGCCTTCACCAACCTGCCGGCCGGCGAGTACATCGTCGTGGCCAATTTTTCCTACGAGAAGTCGATCACGCGCCAGGAGTACGTGGGCACCACCCACACCTTCGTCGGCGGTGCCCACATCGGCTCCTCAGACCGCTATCAGCCCTTCAGCTATCTGGTGCAGGAGGCCGCGGCGTTCGAGAAGCCCGTTCGGGTGAAGGTCGATGGCGACACGGTCGAGCTGTCGATGGACAAGTCGCAGCTCTACTGCTTTCTGGTCTGCTTCTGAGCGATCAGAAAGCCGTCCGCCATTGCGCGACGGCGGCGGCCAGCACGTCGGCCATGCCGCCGGGTGGTGGCGTCAGGCCGAGGCGCTGAGCCGCTTCGCGCAGCCGCGCCGCCGGATCCGCAAGATCGATGGCCGCCGCGCCGTTCTGCTTGGACAGCTTGTGGCCGTCCGCCGCCAGCACCAGCGGCGTGTGCAGATAGCGCGGCGTGGCCAGGCCCAAGGCGCGCTGCAGCGCGATCTGGCGCGGCGTGTTGTCGGCCAGGTCCTCGCCGCGGACGATGTCGGTGATGGCAGCGTCAGCATCGTCGACGACGACGGCCAGCTGGTAGGCCCACAGGCCGTCGGCCCGCTTCAGCACGAAGTCGCCCACCTCGGTGGCCAGGTCCTGGCTCTGCGCGCCCAGGCGGCGGTCCTGCCAGTCGACCTGGCCTTGGACTCGAAAGCGCCAGGCCCGCGCCGGCCGGCCCAGGGTGCCGTGGCGGCAGGTGCCGGGATAGACCAGCTCGCCATGCTTGGGCCGGGGCCCGGCGGCCGCGGCGATCTCGGCGCGGGTGCAGGCGCAGCCATAGGCCTGGCCGGATTCGATGAGCCGGTCCAGCGCGGCCTGGTAGAGCTCGCCGCGGCGTGACTGCCAAACCGGGGGCTCGTCGGGCCGCAGGCCGAGCACGTCGAGCTGGTTCAGGATGACCGTGTCCATGCCCGGCGGGCAGCGCGGGCCGTCGACGTCTTCGATGCGTATCAGCCATTGGCCGCCCTGGGCGCGGGCGTCCAGCCAGCTGGCCAGTGCCGCCACCAGGGAGCCGGCGTGCAGGGGCCCGGTCGGGGAGGGCGCGAAGCGGCCGCGGTAGCGGGTTGTCAAAGCAGCAGGCCTTCGTGCTGCTCCAGCAGCGCCTTGCGCGTCGTCTCGCTGCGCAGCTTGTCCAGCCACCAGGCCAGAGCCTTGCCGGGTGCGTGGCCGGTGTCGCGCCAGGCGTAGTGCATCTTGCCGGTGCGGTGCCCCTCGTAGGTGGCCTTGCGCACGAGGCGGCCGGCTTCGATATGGCGCCTCACCATGGGTACCGGCAGCGAGCCACAGCCCAGGCCGCGCAGCATGCCTTCCAGCTTGGTGGCGAGGGACGGCACGGTCAGCACGTCCTGGCCCGGCAGCAGGCCGACGGTCAGCGGCGCCAGCAGGCGGGCGCTGTCGGCCACGGCGATGATGCGGTGCTCGGCGATCTGGCTGGCCGTCAGGGGCTCGGTCAGGCTGGCCAGCGGGTGATGAGGCGCAATGCAGAAGGCGAACTCCAGCTCGCCGGCTGCTTCGCAATGGATGCTGCTGCTGGGCAGCTGCTGCGCCGGCACGCCGATTGCTACGTCGGCCTGGCCATGCAGCAAGGCTTCCCAGGTGCCGGCCAGCACTTCCACGCGCAGCTTGAGCCGGGTTGGTGGCGGCCCGCCGCCGTCGATCTTCTCGGCGTAGAAGGCCTCCATGAGGTCGAACAGCGCGCGGCGCGCGATGGCGTCGTCCACGGCCAGCGTCAGCTCGCTCTCCCAGCCGGTGGCGATGCGGCGCACCCGGTTGGCGACGGCGTCCAGCTCCTGCAGCAGGCGCCGGCCCTCGTGCAGCAGTTCCTGGCCGGCCGAGGTCAGCACGGCCTGGCGGGAGCTGCGGTCAAAGAGCAGCACGTCCAGCGCGTCCTCGAGCTGGCGCACGGAATAGGTCAGGGCCGAGGGCACGCGGCCCATTTCGCGTGCGGCCGCCGCGAAGCTGCCGGTGCGGGCGATGGTGTCCATCATGGACAGGGCTTCGGGCGTCAGCGCGCGGCGCTTGTCTTGGGAGGGGGAGGACATCAGTTCAGTCTATTTGAATGGTGTCCTCAAGCCAGCCTGAGTGGTCATTCGGGGGGCGGCTCCTACATTGACTCCATCGACCACAAAGCAAGGAGCCCAGCATGACGACCCAACTCATCAAGTCCAGTGATCGCGGCTATGCCGACCATGGCTGGCTGAAGTCCTTCCACAGCTTTTCCTTCGCCGACTACTACGACCCGGCCCGCATGGGCTTCGGGCCGCTGCGTGTCATCAACGAGGACAAGATCGCCCCGGGGACCGGCTTCGGCACCCACGGCCATCGCGACATGGAGATCATCAGCTATGTGCTGTCGGGCGAGCTGGCCCACAAGGACAGCATGGGCAACGGCGAGAGCGGGGCGGCGCAAAACGGCAAGGAGGCCGGCGTCATCCGCCCCGGCGACGTGCAGCGCATGAGCGCCGGCACCGGCGTGCTGCACAGCGAGTTCAACCATGCCCCGGACCAGACGACGCATTTCCTGCAGATCTGGATCATGCCGGACGCCCGCGGCATCGCGCCGAGCTATGAGCAGAAGCATTTCGACGCCGGCTCCAAGCGTGGCCAGCTGCGCCTGGTGGCGGCCAACGACGGCGCCGATGGCGCGGTGACCATCCATGCCGATGCGAAGCTGTATGCCGGCCTGTTCGATGGCAGCGAGGCCGCCGAGCTGGACCTGGCGCCGGGCCGCATCGCCTATGTGCACGTCATCCGCGGCGCGCTTACCGCAAACGGGCAAGACCTGACGGCCGGTGATGCCTTGCAGCTTCGCGAAACATCGCGCCTCGCCCTGACAGCCGGCAAGGATGCCGAAGTCCTGGTCTTCGACCTGGCCGCTTGAGTTTTCCCACCCCCCCAACAGAGGAAGTCCTCCATGAGCAAGATCGTCGTTCTCTACCACTCCGGCTACGGCCACACCAAGAAGGTCGCCGAGGCCGTCGCCGGCACGGCGGGCGCGCAGTTGATCGCCATCGACGCCGAGGGCAATATCACCGAGGCCGACTGGGCCTCGCTGGCCGCGGCCGATGGCATCATCTTCGGCACGCCGACTTACATGGGCGGCCCGAGCTGGCAGTTCAAGAAGTTCGCCGACGCCAGCAGCAAGCCCTGGTATGCCCAGGTCTGGAAGGACAAGATCGCCGCCGGCTTCACCAACTCGGCCACGCTGAACGGCGACAAGGGCGGCACCATCCAGTACCTGCACGCACTCAGCCAGCAGCACGGCATGATTTGGGTCGGCATGGGGCTGAAGGCGCCCAACCACAAGGCCGCCACGCGCGACGACGTGAACAACCTGGGCGGCTATGCCGGCCTGATCACGCAGACGCCGAGCGACGCCTCGGCCGAGGAAATGGTGCCGGGCGACATCGCCACCGCCAAGCACTTCGGTGAGCGCGTCAAGGCGGTCGTCGACCGCTGGGTGAAGTCCGCCGCCTGAACCAGGCCGCTCAAACGAGACCGAGATCGCGCGCGCTGGCCCCGGGGAAGACCTGGGCCAGCTGCGCGTCGTTCAGGCCGTACATGCGCCTGAACAGGCCGCCCAGCATCGCGCGGTACTCGTTGATGACGGGCCAGTCCCGGTTCTGGAACAGCGTGGCGGCCTTGACCTCCACCTGCTCGCCAGCGATGCGCCCGCCCTTCACGCCGCCGCCCAGCACCCAGTAGGCGCTGCCATGGCCATGGTCGGTGCCGCGGTTGCCGTTCTCGCGGAAGGTGCGGCCGAATTCGCTGACCACCACCACGACGGTGTTGTTCCACTGCGGCCCCATCTCGTCGGCGAAGGTCGCCAGGCCCTTGCCGAGTTCGCCGAGGCGGTTGGCCAGCTGGCCGGTGGCGCCGCCTTCGCCCACATGGGTGTCCCAGCCGCCGACGTCGATGAAGCCCAGGGTCACGCGCTCGCGCATCAGCCGCGCGATGCGGCGCGCCTCCAGCGCAAAGCCCTTGGCTGCGATGGCACCGCGGCTGGCCGCTTCCATCTCGCCGGCCATCTCCCTGGACACCTCGTCGCGCACCTCGAAGCCCCCGCTGACCGTGCCGGCCAGGCGTGTGCCCGCATACATGCCGGCGATGACCTGGGCCTGGGCGGCGTTGATGGCCGGCTTGCCAAGATCGCGCAAGGCCTGGTTGGCGACGGGCAGGTTGCCGCGCAGGATCAGCGGCACCTGGTCGGTGAAGGCCATGGCCTCCAGGCGGGAGCCGGCGCCCAGCACGCCGGCCAGGCGGTTCATGAAGCCGCTGCGGAAGTCGCGGCTGCCTTCGTCGGCTTGGCCCAGCTCGATGTGGTCCTGGGTCTCGAAATGGCTGCGCGACACGTCATTCGTGCCGGCAAAGGGCACGAAGGCGGCCTGGCCCTTGCTCCACAGCGGATGGATGCTGTCGGCCACGGCCGGCGCCAGGCCCCAGTCCGCATCCAGCGGCAGGGCGGCCGTCTTGGCGATGGCGATATTGGGCCGGGCCTCGTAATAGAAGCTCGACGAGGTCGGCACCAGCAGATTGGCCGCGTCGTAGGCGCCGCGCAGGAAGACGACGAGCAGGCGCGGCGCGGATGTCGACGTGGGGGGCGATGCTGCCCACAGCTGCGTGGGCAGCAGGCTGGCGCCGAGGCCGAGTTGGAGCAAGAGGCGTCGGTCCATCACATCACCTGTGCATGAAGTCGGGGGAGGCCAGCAGATAGGTGTTCCACTCCTGCGGCGACGTGGCCTGACCCAGGGCCTGCTGCGTGGCCGCCGCCAGGCGCGGCGCGATGCCGTCGTAATAGAGCGGGTGGGCGATCTGCGGGAAGGCGGGCCTGTCCTTGGCCTCGCCCTCGACCTTGAACAGGCCGGCGCTGCCGCTGCCGATGGCGCGGGCGATCTCGAAGCGCGTCGTCATCTGGCCGGGCCCGGCCCAGGCACTCTCGTCCATGGCATAGCCGTCGGGCGTCTGGCGGTTGTAGGGCGCCTGGCCGAGGCGGTAGAGCCAGCCGATCATGGGGCCGGTGTTCAGTACCACCTTGTCGGCATAGGCCAGGCGCACGGCCGAGACGACGTAATGCGTCGGGTCCTTGAACTTGCGGCCGAGCGAGGCTTCGAATTCGGGCGAGCCGACCATGGCGCGCAGCACCTCGGCGATGCGGCCGTCGCTCTGCAGCCAGCGCTCGGCCATGCGTTCGACGAGTGCCGGCGGCGGCTCGTCGGCGACGAAATACTGGGCCAGCTTGCGCGACACATAGCGCGCCGTGCTCGGGTGCTTGGCGAGCAGGTCCAGCACCTGTTCCAGCTCCGCCTCACCCTGGCCCTTGATGGTGATGCCGAGCAGGCTCTTGTCGCCGAAGTCGTGCCGGGCCGGGTTGAACTCCATCAGGCCGTCGCGGCGGTACTGGGCCTCCTGCGCCGGTTTCAGCTTGGGGCGGGTGTCCGTCATGTTGACGCCCAGCCCCGTCAGCACGCGGGCCAGCTCCTGCACATCGCGCTGGCTGTAGCCGCCGCCCACGCCCAGGGTGTGCAGCTCCAGCAGTTCGCGGGCGTAGTTCTCGTTGATGCGGTTGGCGCCGTTCTGCTCGTTGTCGAGGTAGCGCAGCATGGCCGGGTGATGGGCCGTGTAGCCGAGCAGGTCGCGAAAGCGCCCGAGAGACCGCTCGCGCAGACCCTGCTCGTAGTCGCCCACCATCACGCGCAGATTGTTCTTGAACTGGTGGACGTTGAAGTGGTTGAACCAGAACCAGCTCAGCTGCTCCTGGACCTGGTGGGGCGAGTACAGCGCGTTCAGCAGCTGGCGGCTCGAGGCCTCGCGGGCCAGTCGGGTCAGGGCCTGCTGGTAGTTCTTCTGCGCCTCGGCCTTGGCCGTGTCGTCGGTCAGCGCATCGGCGGCCTTGCGCTGGGCCTCCATCTGCTGGACCAGGGGCAGCAGGGGCTGTTGGGTGATGGCGAGGGCGCGGATCTGGGCCTGCGCGGCCTCGGGCAGTGCCGCCGGGCGGGCGGGTTGGAGCTGGGCGTCCAGCCAGGCCTGGCGGCCCTGGGTCTGCACGGCCTTGAGGTCGGCGCTGCTGGCGCCCCAAGTGAGACGGTCCAGCCAGAGCGTGTCTTGGGCTGGACCGTGGGTCTGCGTGGCCGGGGGCGGCACGTTGGCGCAGCCGGCCAGGCAGATCAGAAGGGCGGTGCAGAACGCTGGGTTTCTCATGGCGGCCTCATGATGAGGCCGCCCAACGTCAGCTGTCGAGGTTAGGGCGCGCGCGAAACAAGACTTCACATCCACCGCGGCCGTCGTGTCTTTCTCGGGCCGAGCGCCGGGGCCGCTCCCTAGCCAGCCCGTCTGGCGATGTTGATCGGGCTCGATGCCCGGTCAATCGCCGTCCCCTCGGGGGACCGACCAGACTCGCTCGCGTTCCGCGAAGCGAGGCTGGGCGAGGGGCGCTTACTTGGCTCCAGGAGCGTAGATTTGGTCAAAGACACCACCGTCGTCAAAGTGGGTCTTCTGGGCCTGGCGCCAGGTGCCGAAGTGCTCGCTGAGCGTGAAGAGCTTGACCGCGCCGAACTGCTTGGCGTACTTGGCCGCGACCTTGGCGTCGGTCGGGCGGTAGTAGTTCTTGGCCGCGATCTCCTGGCCCTCGGGGCTGTAGAGATAGTTCAGATAGGCCTCGGCCTGCTTGCGCGTGCCGCGCTTGTCGACGACCTTGTCGACGATGGCTACCGGCGGCTCGGCCAGGATGGACACGCTGGGCGTGACGATCTCGAACTTCTCGGGGCCGAGTTCCTTGACGGCCAGGAAGGCCTCGTTCTCCCAAGCGATCAGCACGTCGCCGATGCCGCGTTCGACGAAGGTCGTCGTCGAGCCGCGGGCGCCGGAATCGAGCACCTTGGTGTTGGCATAGATGCGCTTGACGAAGTCCTTGGCCGAATCGGGCGTGCCGCCGTTCTTCAGCGCATAGCCCCAGGCGGCCAGGTAGTTCCAGCGCGCACCGCCGCTGGTCTTGGGGTTCGGGGTGATGACCTCGACGCCGCTGCGGGCCAGGTCGGGCCAGTTGTTGATCTTCTTCGGGTTGCCCTTGCGCACCAGGAAGACGATGGTGGACGTGTAGGGGCTGGCGTTGTTGGGCAGCTTCTTCTGCCAGTCCAGCGGCAGCAGCTTGTGGTCGGCGACGGCGTCGATGTCATAGGCCAGGGCCAGCGTGACAACGTCGGCCTCCAGCCCGTCGATGACCGAGCGGGCCTGCTTGCCCGAACCACCGTGCGAGGCCTTGACGCTGACGGTCTCGCCCGTCTTGGCCTTCCATTGCGCCGCGAAGGCCTTGTTGAAGTCCTGGTACAGCTCGCGCGTCGGGTCGTAGGAGACGTTGAGCAGGGAGGTCTGGGCAAAGGCGCCGGTAGCGGCGACTGCGAGGGAGAGAGCGGTGAGAAGGCGGCGCATGGTGTTGGAGTTAGGGGTGAGGCGGTTCACTCTAGGGATGAGGGGCGAGGCGGGCAAAGAACAAGTTGTCACAAGCTCATGCGGCTTTCGACCAGGCCAGCACGGGCTCGGCGGCCGGGAGTTCGTGGCGGGCGGCATCGACCACCTCGCGCTTGAGGGGCGAGGCGAAGGTCTGGATGAACTCGTAGACGTAGTCGCGCAGATAGGCGCTGCGACGCACGGCCAGGCGCGTCATGTTGTCTTCGAACAGATGGCGGGCGTCGATGGAGCGCAAGTGGCGATCGCGCTCCTCGTCGAAGGCGATGGAAGCGACGATGCCCACGCCCAGGCCCAGCTCCACATAGGTCTTGATGACGTCGGCGTCCATCGCGCTGAGCACGATGTGAGGTTGCAGCTGGGCCGCGGAGAAGGCCTCGTCGATATGGGAGCGGCCGGTGTAGCCGGGCTCGTAGGTGACGATGGGGAACTGGGCCACGCGGGCCAGCGTCAGCGGGCCGTCCAGCAGCGGATGCCCGGGCGGAACGACGACCGAGTGGGTCCAGCGGTAGCAGGGCAGGGCGACCAGTTCGGGGTATTGCGCCAGGGCTTCGGTGGCAATGCCGACGTCGGCTTCGCCATCGAGGAGCAGGCGGGCGATCTGCTGCGGCGACCCCTGCTGCAGATGCAAGCTGACATCGGGATGGTGGGCGCGGAAGTCGCGCACGGCGGGCGGCAGCGCATAGCGGGCCTGGCTGTGGGTGGCCGCGATGCGCAGGCGGCCGCTGCCGGCCTGGGCGAAATCATCGGCCGCGCGCTTCAGGTTCTCGGCTTCCTGCAAGAGGCGCTCGATGACAGGCAGCACCTGCTCGCCGGGTTCGGTCAGGCCGGTCAGGCGCTTGCCGACGCGCACGAAGAGCTCGATGCCCAGTTCCTCCTCCAGTTCGCGGATCTGGCGGCTGACGCCGGGCTGCGAGGTGTGCAGGGCCTGGGCGACTTCGGTCAGGTTGAAGCCGCGGCGCTGGGCTTCACGGACGGAGCGGAGTTGCTGGAAGTTCATGCGCCGGGATTCTGCGAAGCGGAGCCGCTGCTGTCGTCGAACCATTCGCGATATCGATATTCACTTCTTGTGGGGTAGTCCCACTAAAGTCGGCCTTCCCTCGCATAAGGACGCTAGCGATGACCCTCAAGACCGACATCCCCGACCAGGCCTGGCCCTTGTTCGACCGCTATGTGCATGGCGACCTGAGCCGGCGCGGCTTCCTGGAGCAGGCCGCGAGCTTCACCGGCGGCCCGGCCGGCGCGGCGGCCCTGCTGGCTGCGCTGAGCCCCAATTTCGCGGCGGCCCAGCAGGTCAAGCCCGACGACGCGCGCCTGGTCACGCGCCGCCAGGCCTTCCCCTCGCCCGATGGCAACGGCCAGGTGCAGGGCTATCTGGCCAAGCCGGCGAATGCCGCGGGCAAGCTGCCGGCCGTGCTGGTGGTGCACGAGAACCGTGGCCTGAACCCGCATATCGAGGACATCACCCGCCGCGTGGCCCTGGCCGGCTATGTGGCCTATGCACCCGATGCGCTGGCGCCCTCGGGCGGCTATCCAGGCGACGAGGACAAGGCACGCGAACTCTTCGGCAAGCTCGACCCGGCCAAGGCGCGCGCAGACATCGTGGCCGGCGCGCGCGGCCTGCTGACGCTGGCCGATGCCAACGGCAAGCTCGGCGTGGTCGGCTTCTGCTGGGGCGGGGCGCTGTCCAACCATGTCGCCACGCAGGTCCCCGAGCTGGCCGTGGCCGTGCCCTTCTACGGCGGCGCGCCAGCGGCCGAGGACGTGGCGCGCATCAAGGCGCGGCTGCTGATCCATTACGCCGGCAATGACGAACGCGTGAATGCCAGCTGGCCCGGCTATGAAGCCGCGCTGAAGGCGGCCGGCGTGCGCTACGAGGCCCACACCTATGCCGGCACCCAGCACGGCTTCAACAACGACACGACGCCGCGCTATGACGCGGCGGCGGCGCGGTTGGCCTGGGAGCGCACGCTGGCGGCTTTCAAGTCAGCGCTGGGCTAGACGGCAAACGCCCATTCGCGGAACTCGGCGTGCCGCGGGCGTTGCTCCGCGGCCGCGCGGGCGCGGGCTGCTTCGATCCAGCTCTTGGCGATGGGAAAGGGCCCGAAGCCGGCCTCGGCATTGATGTGGCCGACCGGCCCGAGATTGCTGTAGCTGGCACCCCAACGATGGGCCCAACGCGCGGCGCTGGCGGCGCTCATCCAGGGGTCGGTGCTGCTGGCGATCAGGCGTGAGCGGCGCGGCAGGCGCTGGTGGGGCAGGGCCTCGGCGACACCGAACTTGTCGGGCTCGGCGGGCGCGACGAACAGCGCCTCGCGTATCGGCGAGTCCGGGTGGTCGGCCAGGTGGCGGGCCAGGGCCAGGCAGCCGAAGCTGTGGGCCACGGCCAGCCATTCGCCCGGGCCGGCCACTTCCAGCGTGCGCTGGATGCGATCGGCCCAGCGTTCGAGTTCCGGTTTGCTGGGATCGCGCTGGGTGACGCGGCGCGCGTCGCGGTACTGGCCCTGCAGCCAGGTCTGCCAATGCGCCGGGCCGCTGTCGTTCAGGCCCGGGATGATGAGGACGCGTGGCGCGGTGTAGGGCATGGCGGCGGCCTCCTCGTCAAAGCGTGGCGATCGACACCTCGGTGGACTTGACCAGGGCGACGACCTCGCGGCCGACTTCCAGCCCCAGGTCCTTGACCGAGCGCGTCGTGATGACCGAGGTGACGACGTCGCCGCTGCGCGTGACGACATCGACTTCGGAGACAACCGGGCCTTCGATGATTTCCTTGATGGTGCCGCGGAACTGGTTGCGCACGTTGATGGCGGTGATGCTCATGGAGACTCCTGGATGGGGAGTCTTCAGTGTGAGCGGCGCTGGAGCGTTAGGGAACGAAGCGTTTTGCAGGTGGGCATGCGGAGGGTGAGGAAGCGGTGGGTTGGGTGGTTGTGGCTGCTGCTGCTTCGACTCGCTGCATTGCCGGGAGTCCGTCCCGGCAGCCGGGTAACTTTCTTCTGCGGGGCCAGAAGAAAGTCACCAAAGAAGAGGCCCTGAACCGCACTCGACCGCGGCACCGCCTGCAGCGGCGCGCGAGAACGCTCAGCGTCGCTTCGGGCCGATGCGAACCGCTGCGCTCTCGCGTCTGACTTTTCACTGGAGGCGCTTATCGCCGCACCGCACCCGTTAACGCGCGGCTGCACGCCGTGCTCACGAGCAAACAGCCCAAGTCAGCGTCGCTCGGGCGACGCGGCTGTTCGGTTTCGCTCGTCGCCAGCGAGCTCAAATCCCCGCGCCGGCCTCGAACAGGCTGAGCCTGGCAGCGCTGAGCTTGACGCGCTGGCCACCCTGCAACTGCAGCTCCTCGGCCTGGTGGCGAGTCAGCTCGGCTTCCAGCGGCTGGCCATCCGGTCCGATCAACTCGACCCTTGCGCTGGCGCCAAACGACAGCACGCGCTCCACCGTGGCGGACAGGCCGTGGGCGGATTCGTCCGTCAGGATCTGCAGCTCGTGCGGGCGGGCATAGGCCTGCACCTCGCCGTCGTTGTGCGCACCAGCATGCGGCAACTGGTGCTCGCCGATGTGCAGCACGCCACCACGCGACTGGCCGACGAAGCGGTTGACCGCGCCGAGGAAGCCGTAGACGAAAGGCGTGGCCGGCCGCTCGTAGACCTCTTGCGGCGTGCCGACCTGCTCGACGCGGCCGTGGTCCATCAGCACGATGCGGTCGGCCACTTCCAGGGCCTCGTCCTGGTCGTGCGTGACGAAGATGCTGGTGATGTGCAGCTCGTCGTGCAGGCGGCGCAGCCAGCGGCGCAATTCCTTGCGCACCTTGGCGTCCAGCGCGCCGAAGGGCTCGTCCAGCAGCAGCACGCGCGGCTCGACGGCGAGTGCGCGGGCCAGCGCGATGCGCTGGCGCTGGCCACCGGAGAGCTGGGGCGGGAAGCGGTCGCCCAGCCAATCGAGCTGCACGAGCTTGAGCAGTTCGGTGACGCGCTTCTTGATCTCGGTCTCGGGCAGGCGCTGCTTCCTGGGCTTCACGCGCAGGCCGAAGGCGACGTTGTCGAACACCGTCATGTGGCGGAACAGCGCGTAGTGCTGGAAGACGAAGCCGACCTGGCGCTCGCGCACATGGGTGTCGGAGGCGTCCTGGCCGTCCAGCAGCACGCGGCCACGGTCGGCTTGCTCCAGGCCGGCAATGATGCGCAGCAGCGTCGTCTTGCCGCAGCCCGAAGGGCCGAGCAGGGCGACGAGTTCACCGCGCGGAAAGTCCAGCGTCACATCGCCCAGGGCGGTGAAGTTGCCGAAGCTCTTGTGGATGTTTTGGACTTGAATTCCCATCACGCTTCCTTGCTCGACTGGCTGGCGCGCCACTCGATGAATTGCTTGATCACCAGCGTCACCAGCGCGAGCAGCGCCAGCAGCGAGGCCACGGCGAAGGCGGCGGCGAACTGGTATTCGTTGTAGAGGATCTCGACGTGCAGCGGCAGCGTGTTGGTCAGGCCGCGGATGTGGCCGGAGACGACCGACACGGCGCCGAACTCGCCCATGGCGCGCGCATTGCACAGGATGACGCCGTAGAGCAGGCCCCACTTGATGTTGGGCAGGGTCACGCGGCGGAAGGTCTGCCAGCCGCTGGCGCCGAGCACCGTGGCGGCCTCTTCCTCGTCTTTGCCCTGGGCCTGCATCAGCGGGATCAGCTCGCGGGCGACGAAGGGGAAGGTGACGAAGACGGTCGCCAGCACGATGCCAGGCACGGCGAAGATGATCTTCACGTCATGGGCCTGCAGCCAGGGGCCGAACCAGCCCTGGGCGCCGAAGATCAGCACATACATCAGGCCGGCGACGACGGGCGAGACCGAGAAGGGCAGGTCGATCAGCGTGATCAGCAGCTGCTTGCCGCGGAACTCATGCTTGGCGATCAGCCAGGCCGCGCTGACGCCGAACACGAGGTTCAGCGGCACGGCGATGAAGGCCGCCGTCAGCGTCAGCTTGATGGCCGAGAAGGTCTCCTCGTCGGCCAGCGACGCGAAGTAGAGCGCCCAGCCCTTGCGCAGCGCCTCGGTGAAGACGGCCACCAGCGGCAGCAGCAGGAAGATGGCGAAGAAGCCGAGACCCAGCGCGAGCAAGGTGAAGCGGACAGCAGGAGACTCACGTGTGGCGGGGTTGTCCTGGTACTTGGCGCGAGCACGCGCGGGTGCCAGATGCAGGGCTGTGCTCATCGCTTGCTCCCCCGGCGCGAACTCCAGGCCTGCAGGCCGTTGATGGCCAGCAGCAGGATGAAGCTGAAGATCAGCATGACGGCCGCGATTGCGGTGGCGCCGACGTAGTCGTACTGCTCCAGCTTGGCGATGATCATCAGCGGCGTGATCTCGCTGACCATGGGGATGTTGCCGGCGATGAAGATGACCGAGCCGTACTCGCCGACGGCGCGCGCGAAGGCCAGCGCAAAGCCGGTCAGCAGGGCGGGCAGCAGCGTCGGCAGGACCACGTAGCGGAAGGTCGTCCAGCGCTGGGCGCCGAGCGACGCAGCGGCTTCTTCCAGTTCCGTCTCCATGTCCTCCAGCACGGGCTGCACGGTGCGCACGATGAAGGGCAGGCCGATGAAGATCAGGGCCAGCAGCACGCCCAGGGGCGTGAAGGCAATCTTGGTGCCGTTCTCGCCGAACAGCGGCGCGAACACGCCACCGGGCGCGAACATCGAGCCGACCCAGCCATTGGGCGCATACAGGGCCGTCAGCGCAATGCCGGCCACGGCGGTGGGCAAGGCGAAGGGCAGGTCGATCAGCGCGTCGACCAGCTTCTTGCCCGGGAACTCGTAGCGAACGATGCACCAGGCCAGGATGAGGCCGAAGAAGAGGTTGATGGTGGCCGCGATCAGCGAGGCGCCGAAGCTCAGCTTGTAGGAAGCCATCACGCGCGGCGACGTGGCGGCGGCCCAGAAGGCGTCGAAGCCATGGCCCGACGACTTCAGGAACACCGCGGCCAGCGGCACCAGCACGATGATGGACAGGTAGAACAGCGTGAAGCCCAGCGTCGGCGCAAAGCCGGGAAGAACGCGTCTTCGGCCGAAAGATAAGGAAGCCATCTTGGAGTTATCGGTAGTGCATTGCGGGCCGAGCGCCGGGCCGCTCCCTAGCCGGCCCGCGGTGGGCGATGTGCTTGCGGCTCGACGCCGCAAGCATCGCCGTCCCCACGGGGGACCGACCAGACTTGCCGGCGTTCAGCGAGGCAAGCTGGGCGAGGGGCTTCATGTCAGCGCTTGATGCCAGCCATCACCTGGTCGAAGCTGCCACCGTCGGCAAAGTGCTGCTTGCTGACCTTGGCCCAGCCGCCAAGGGTCTGCTCGACGGTGAAGAGCTTGATGTTGGCGAAGCGCTGGGCGTGCTTCTTGAAGATGGCCGGATCGCGCGGGCGGAAGTTGTTCTTGGCGATGATTTCCTGGCCTTCCGGCGTCCAATGGAAGTCCAGGTAGGCCTTGGCCACGGCGGTCGTGCCCTTCTTGGCAGCCACCTTGTCGACGATGGCCACGGGCGCGTCGGTCTCGATGGAGATGCTGGGGTTGACCTGCTCGAACTGGCCCTTGCCGAACTCGTTCTCGATCAGCTCGACCTCGGCCTCGAACGTGACGAGGACGTCGCCGATGCCGCGCTGGGTGAAGGTGGTGGTGGCGCCGCGGCCGCCGCCGTCCAGCACCGGCACATTGGTCAGCACCTTGGTGACCAGCTCCTTGGCCTGGGCCTCGCTGCCGCCGTTGGCGATGACGCTGCCCCAGATGGCCAGATAGCTGTAGCGGCCGTTGCCCGTCACCTTGGGGTTGGGGATGATGACCTGCACACCCGGGCGGGCCAGGTCACTCCAGTCCTTGATGCCCTTGGGGTTGCCCTTGCGCACCAGGAAGGTCATGGTCGACGAGTAGGGCGCGGCGCCGTTGGGAAAGCGGCTGCGCCAGTCGGCCGGCGTCAGGCCGCTGCTGGCCAGTTGGTCGACGTCGGTGGCCTGGTTCATCGTGACGACGTCGGCCTCCAGGCCGCCGATGACGGCGCCGATCTGCTTGCTGGAGCCGCCATGGCTCTGGTTGACGGCGACCGTCACGCCCTTGGCCTTCTGCGCGGCGATGAAGGCCGGGTTGATCTGCTTGTAGAGCTCGCGGGCCACGTCGTAGGAGACGTTCAGCAGCGTCGGGTCGGACGCCAACGCAGGCAGGGCGGCGGTGGCGGCAACCAGGGCGACGACAGCGCGGCGGGTAGGCAGGAAGGCGGGCATGGAATGGGCTTCGGGTGAACGAAAGCCGAGAGGGTGCCCGAACTCCCTTATTCGCCAAACGATAGTTTGCTTATTTCCTTATTCGATCTACGCCCATGGGTGGCATGGGCCTTGCTGCGGGCATGAGCGGCAACTGTTTGCACAACCAGGAGATCCCGCATGAGCCGCCTCGACGTCACCGAAAAGATCATCGCCACCAAGGTGGCCAAGGGCATCAAATGGGCGGACGTGGCCCAGGCCGTGGGCCTGAGCAAGGAATGGGTCACGGCCGGCTGCCTGGGCCAGATGACCTTCAACGACGCCCAGGCGGCGACGCTGGCCCAGCTCTTCGACCTGAGCGAATGCGAGGCGCAGTGGCTCAAGGTGGTGCCCTACAAGGGCAGCCTGCCCACTTCGGTGCCGACCGACCCGCTGATCTACCGCTTCTATGAGCTGATCAGCGTCTACGGCACGACCTTCAAGGAGCTGATCCATGAGGAATTCGGCGACGGCATCATGAGCGCCATCGATTTCAGGATGGATCTGCAGCGCGAACCCCACCCGGCCGGCGACCGCGTCAGCATCGTCATGAGCGGCAAGTTCCTGCCCTACAAGACCTATTGACCGGTCCGCCGCGGGCGCGGTGCGATAGCCGCTCTTGCGCAGATGCAAAGGGCGCCCCGCATGGCTTCGCGATACATTGCCGCCCGCATTCAACAGGGCGCTGCGGCGCGGCAGACAGACCATGAGCACTGAACAAGACACGAAGGCCAGCGACCCCCAGGACATCTCGGCCCGCTTCACCGCTGCCCGCGCCGCCGGCCAGTCGCTGCCCGCCTACCCGGGGACGCCACCCGCCACGCTGGCCGAGGCCTACGAGATCCAGGCCGCCGCGATCGCCCGCTGGCCTGATGCCGTCAAGGGCTGGAAGGTGGCCCGCGTGAACCCGGCGTTTGCGGCCCAGTTTCCCGAGGAGCGCCTGATCGGCCCCGCCTTCATGGCCAATGTGCATCGAGTCGAGCAAGGCGGCGTCGCGCAATGCCCCGTCTTTGAAGGCGGCTTTGCCGCCGTCGAGGCCGAAGTCGTCATCGTCGTCGCCCAGGACTCGCCGGCCGGCAAGTCCGACTGGACGGCCGACACTGTCGCTTCCTTCGTCAAGTCCATGCACATCGGTGTCGAGGTGGCCAGCAGCCCGCTGGCGACGCTGAACGACATCGGCCCGGGGGCGGTCATTTCCGACTTCGGCAACAACTGGGGCGTCGTAGTCGGCGCCGAGATCGCCAACTGGCACGAGCTGGAGACGATCGACGTCGAGACCTTCATCGACGGCCAGTCGGTCGGCACCGGCAAGGTCGCCATCAAGCCCGGGCCCCTGGGCGCCCTGGCCTTCACGCTGAACAAGCGGGCCCAGCAGGGCCAGACGCTGAAGGCCGGCGATGTCATCTCCACCGGCATGATCACCGGCGTGCACGACATCCGCATCGGGCAGCAGTCGCGGCATGTGTTTGCGGGTGCGGGCGAGGTGCTGGTGCAGATCACGCGCGCGACGGCAGCGGGCGCCTGACGCCGTTCGTTGATGCCGCCCGAGGCAAAGAAAAAGGGAGCCTAGGCTCCCTTGTTCATGCGCCCCCCGGCCTTTCAGACGGCGGCGCGGGCCTTGCGGCGGCTCAGGCCGAGGCCGGCCAGGGCCACGCCCAGCAGGCCCAGCGTCGCGGGCTCGGGCAGGCGGCCGACATTGGCCGTCGCGAAATCGAATTCGGCGCCCAGCACATAGCCGATCTGCAGGCCGGTCTGCAGGTACTGGCCGGTCTTGCTGTACTGCTGCATGACGCCGCCGACGTCGACCATCCACAGCGTCTGGTCGATGTGATCCAGGGCCAGGCCGCCGGTGAAGCTCAGGCCGAGGTTGAAGCTGCCCAGCTGCGTGCCATTCATCGAGTAGTGGCGCAGCACATTGCTGCTGAAGCCGATGATCCACAGGGAGTCGTCGGTCTCGTCGTAGGTGATGCCCAGGCTGCCAATGCCGGCGTTGAAGAGGGTCGTGGCGCCGCCGAAGTTGCGATCGGTGCGGATGACGGCGCCCGTCGCGTGAGCGACCGTGTAGTTGTACTTGCCGTCGGTCGTCGAGTCGTCGGTGTCCGTGTAGCCGCCGATTTCCTCGGCGTAGTTCACGCCGGTGTAGGTGCCGCCGAGGGTGTACTGGGCGCCAGCGCCGCAGCCGGTGCCGGCCGGGTTGGTGCGCACGTCGTTGTAGACGTTGACGGACCATTCGCAGCCGTTCTGGGCGGCCCAGCTGTTGGTGACGGCGTTGCCCTGCACGACCACCATGCGCTGCCCGCTGACGGACGCGTAGTAGCTGCCCACGGGGCCTGCAAGGGCGACGGAACCGGCGAACAGCAGGGCGGCGGCGGTGAGGGCTTTCTTCAGCATGGCGATGACCTTGTTGGAATCGATAGTCCCCTAGAGTTAGGGGTGTTCACCAAGTCATACGCAAGTGATGGGCCAGGGCGCCCCCCGGTTTGAATGGTTTCCCCATGACGGCAGGCCGTCGGGCCGCCACAGGGAATCAAGGCCCGCGGCCCTGCTGTCATGCGGGCCGACACCCGTGTTCCGGTGGCCTTTTCCTCGGTCCGTGAACTGGGTCACGGACGGCGATGAGGGGCTCAGCCGCCGGCGCCTGGCTCGCCGCGCACGGCCAGCATGACGGCATAGGCCTTGAAGACGGCGGTGGCCTGCTGGCCGACGGCCAGATCCAGGGCCTCGACGGCGTCGTTGGTGACGCTGGCCGTCACGACGCTGCCGCCAGGCAGGGTCACGCCGACGAGGCTGGACACGGCGCCACCCTGCACGCGCGAGATGGTGCCGGCCAGCTGGTTGCGGGCCGACAGCCGGTAGCCGCCGAAATCGGTCACCAGCACGACCTCGCTGGCCTTCACCAAGGCCAGCGCCTCCTTGCCGGTCTTCACGTTCAGCTCCTGGGCGGCCTGCGTCGTCAGCGAAGCGGTGATCTCATGGCCGCCGTCCAGCGCGATGCGCACCGTCGTCGTGGCCGGGCCGGGATTCACGCCGGCAATGCGGCCGAGGAACTGGTTGCGGGCGGTGGTCTTCATGGACATCCTCTTCAGCAGCGTGTCGAGCGTGGGTTGGGTTTCCAGCCAGGCCGCCTGCTCATGCAGGAAGGCGGCGTGGCGGTTCTGCAGTTCGCGCCAGGCGGCAAGCAGGGCCGCGCCTTCGGCCGTCAGCCGCGAGCCGCCGCCGCCGCGGCCACCGGTGGCGGACTCGACCAGGGGCGAGTGGGCCAGCGCATGGGCGGCGTCCAGCACCAGCCAGGCGCCCTTGTAGCTGTAGCCGGCGGCCTTGGCGGCCTTCTGCAGCGAGCCGGTCAGCGACAGCGCGGCGAGAAGGTCGAAGAAGCGGCCATCCAGGCGGCCGGCCAGGCGCAGCTCGCCCTGCAGCAGCGGGTGGTCGTTCTGCGTCATGCGATCTGCGTCTTCAGGAAATCTCGGCGCCGCTGCTCCTCGGGGCGGAGCGCGCTGCTGTCCAGCAGCTCGCGGCCCTGGCCAGCGTCCAGGTCGACCTCGCGCGTGACGCGGCCGCCGTCCACCACATAGGCCCGGTTGGCCAGGGCGGCCACGTCGTCCAGGTCGTGGGTGATCATGACGGCCGGGATGCCCCAGCGTTCGCGCACGGCGCGCAGCTCGTCGCGCAACTGCTGGCGCAGCATGGGGTGCAGGGCCGCGAAGGGCTCGTCCAGCAGCAGCACCTGCGGATTGCAGGCCAGGGCGCGGGCCAGGGCCACGCGCTGCTGCTGGCCGCCGGACAGCGTCGAAGGCTTGCTGCGCGTCATGGCCGTGAGGCCGAAGGACTCGATCAGTTCGTCCACGCGCGCCGCGTCGTCGGCCTTGAGGCGCCGGCGCCAGTTCGTCAGGCCGAAACCGATGTTGTCGCGCACGCTGAGGTGGGGGAAGAGGGCGTAGTGCTGGAAGAGATAGCCGACGCCGCGGGCCTCGGGGGGCAGGTTGACGCCGGCCGCCGTGTCCAGCAGCGCGCGTCCGTCCAGCTTGACGTGGCCCGCCTGCACCGGCAGCAGCCCGGCCATGGCCTGCAGGGTCAGCGACTTGCCGGCGCCCGACGGGCCATAGAGGGCGACAAAGGGTGCATCGGTCGCGAAGCCGATGTCGAGGTCGAAGCGCCGGCGGGCGTCGCTGACGGAAAGCTGGAGTCGGACGTCGATCAAGGTTTGCCGAAACCGTACTTGGCGAGGATGGCCTGGGCCTCGGCGCCGCCGAGGAAGTAGACGAAGTCTCGCGCCAGCGCGGCCTGCCTGCTGTCGGCGACCGCAGCGGCTGGATAGGTGATGGGCGTGTGGCCGCCCACGGTCGTGGCGATGACGACCTTGCCCTTGGCGATCTCGGCGTCGGTGCGGTAGACAAAGCCGGCTTCCACCTCGCCGCGCGCCACGTAGTCCAGCACCTGGCGCACGTTGTCGGCGAAGACGAGCTTGGGCGTCACGGCCGACCAGAGCTGGGCCGTGCCCAGGGCCTGCTGGGTGTAGCGGCCCACCGGCACCGAGGCGACCTTGCCGATGGCGATGCGTTTCACTTCGGCCTTCTTCAGGTCGGCGAGGGCCGCGATGGCGGGCGCGCCCTGCGCCGGCGTCACCATCACCAGCGAGTTGGCCGCGAAGTCGCGCCGCGTGTCGGTGGCGATGAGCTTCTGGTCGGCGCCGCGGTTCATGGTGTCCTGGTCTGCGCTGACGAAGACGTCCACGGGCGCCCCCTGGGCGATCTGCTGCAGCAGCACGCCCGAGGCGGCGAAGTTGAAGCGGATGCTGGTGCCCGGCTTGGCAGCTTCGAAGCGGGGGCCGATCTCCTTGAAGGCATCGGTCAGGCTGGCGGCGGCGGAGACGGTCAGCTGCTGTGCCGAGGCGAGCAGGGGCAGGGCGGCACAGAGGGCGAGCAGGCGTTTCATGAGGGGATGCGTTGCAGATAGCGGTTGGACAGCACGAGGATGGCGACCGAGACGGCCGACACGATGAGGGCCAGCATCAGCGCGAGGTCGTCGCGGCCGGCCTGGACGGCGTCGTAGATGGCCATGGAGGCGGTCTGGGTCTGGCCGGGGATCGAGCCGGCCACCATCAGCGAGGCGCCGAACTCGCCCATGGCGCGGGCAAAGGCCAGCAGGGTGCCGGCCAGGATGCCGGGCCAGGCCAGCGGCAGGGTCACGCGCACGAAGCTGCTCCAAGGGGATTGGCGCAGCGTGCGGGCCGCGGCTTCCAGGTTGCGGTCGACCTGGGCAAAGGCGCTGCTCGCGCCCTTGAGCACCAGGGGCAGGGCCACCAGCGTGGATGCGATGACGGCGCCGTGCCAGTGGAAGATGACGCTGTAGTCGAAGTGCTCGCGCAGCCAGCCGCCGAGGGCGCCGCGCCGGCCCATCAAGACGAGGATGCCGTAGCCCAGCACCGTGGGCGGCAGCACCAGGGGCAGCATGCAGATGGCCTCCAGCAGGCCGCGGCCTGGCAGGCGGGTGCGGGCGAAGACCCAGCCGAGAGCGACGCCCAGCAGCAGGGCGAGCAGCGTCGCGACAAAGGCCACGCGCAGCGTCAGCGTCAGCGGCGCGGCGTCGAACTGGCTCCAGAGTTCGGTGGACATGGTGCGTAATGTAATCAACTACATCACGAAACCTGCTGCCATTGGGGGCATGCGCTGGCGTCTATCCTCGCCCCTTCATCCGCCATGGAACTGATCACCGAACTCTTCTCCCGCCACGGCCTGCTCGCCGTGGCCATCGCCGTGCTGCTGCATCAGCTCGGCGCGCCGCTGCCCTCCACGCCGCTGCTGTTGCTCCTGGGCGCGGAATCGGCGTCGCGCGATGGCTTCGCTTTGCAGGCCACGATGGCGATCACTGCAGCCGCGATGGCGGCCAACACGCTGTGGTTCTGGGCCGGCCGGCGGCTGGGCCGGCGCGTGCTGGCGGCGCTGTGCCGCATCTCCATCTCGCCGGACAGCTGCGTGCGCCAGAACGAGGTCAGCTTCGCCCGTCGCGGCGTGCTGACGCTGCTGATCGCCAAGTTCGTGCCAGGCCTGTCCATGCTGGCGCCGCCGCTGGCTGGCGCCCTGGGCATGACGGCGGGGCGCTTCCTGGCCTGGAACTTCCTCGGCTCCGTGCTCTGGGCCGTGGCCGGGCTTGCGGCGGGGCGGGTCTTCCATGCCCAGATCGATGCGCTGCTGAGCGGCCTGAGTGAGCTGGGCGGCGCGGCTCTCGTGCTGGGCGCTGCGGTCGTGGCCCTCTATCTGGTCTGGCGGCTGTGGCGGCGCGCCGTCGTGCGGCGCGAACTGCATCGCTTCGAGCGTCTGGATCCCGCCGAGGCGCTGGCGCTGCGGGAGCAGGGCTGCGACATCATCTTCGTGGACGTGCGCGGCGGCTCGCTGGTCAGTCGCATCCCCGGCGCGCGCCGCCTGGACCTCGGCGCCCTCGACGAGGCGGCCCTGGCCGCCTTGCCGGCGGAGGCGGAACTCGTCACCTATTGCGCCTGCCCCAATGACGTCTCCGCGGCGCGGGCGGCGCAATGGCTGACGCGGCAGGGGCGCCAGGCCCGGGTGCTGCGCGGCGGCATCGACGCCTGGGCCGAGGCAGGCCTGGCTCTCGAGCCGGGGTGACGCAGTTCACGAAGTCTGGCTTGCGCAAAACCTAGTGTTAACCCTAAAATGGGGTTAACCCTAGAAAACAAGTGGCCACGAGCCAACCAAGCCCAAATGGAACTGATCCAGAACCTCTTCTCCTCCCTGCGCAGCGTCCTGACGGTGGAAACCCAGTCCGAGATCGACGAGAGCTACCTGTCCGACGCCATCGACCACGCCGACCTCGAGCGTCGCATCGCCAACCAGTCGCGCGCCTCTTCGGTGGCCCCGCTGAACATCGGCCGCTGAGCCGGACCGGCACCCCCAGAACAAACGGCCCCGTCAGGGGCCGTTGTCATTTCGGCCCCATCGGGGCCGTTTTCAATTCCGGAGCGTCTTACTGGATCAGGCCGTTCTTCAGCGCGTAATAGGTCAGGTCGCTGTTGGTTTCGAGCTTGATCTTCTCCAGCACGCGGGTGCGGTAGGTCGAGACCGTCTTGACGCTGAGGAACATGGCCTTGGCCATGTCGCCCACGGTCTCGCCCTTGGCCAAGCGCAGGAAGACCTGCAGTTCGCGCTCCGACAGCGACTCGTGCAGGGGCCGGTCGGAGCCACCGCCGGCGACGCCATCCGCCAGCAGTTCGGCAACGGCCGGGCTGATGTAGCGGCGGCCGCGCGCGACGGTGCGAATCGCGTTGGCGATCTCCTCGGGATCGCATTCCTTGTTCAGATAGCCGCTGGCACCCTGGCGCAGCAGAGCCGTCGCGTAATGCGTCTCCGGAAAGCCGCTGAGGATGAGGATGGGGAGCTCGGGGAAGCGGGTCTTGATGGCCGACAGCGCGTCCACGCCGCTCTGCCCGGGCATGGAGATGTCCATCAGCAGCACATCCACTTCGCCGCCGCGAGCGAGGTCGAGGGCGTCGCGGCCGTTGCCGGCCTCGCCGGTGACCCGCAGGTCGACGTTTTCGCTGAGGAACTGCCGCAGGCCGGACCGCACGATGGCGTGGTCGTCAACGATGCCAATGCGAATCATGTTGCGCTCCGAATCAGTTGTGAGTACGAGTAAAGCGTAGCGACGGCAAACGGCGTGCGCGATCGGCGCTGTCCTACAAAGGGTATAGGCCGGCTGCTTGTCCTACGGGTCCCCGCGAAGGCGGCCGGCAGCCGGATATCCCGGGTTTTTGCAAAGTCAGCCCATGGCCACGACAGGCCGCTGGAGCGAGCGATGAAGACCCTGACCGACACCCTGGCCCGCCTGACACCACCGCCGTGGCTGGTGCTGGCCCTGGCCGCCGCGATGGGCGCCGCCATGCTGGCGGCCTTTGTCGACACCCTCCAGGAGAACGTTCGCCGCGGCGAGGAACTGCGCCACGGGCAACGTGTCGGCCTTGTCCGACATCCGATAGGCACGGTGGCAACGGTCCTTCAGGACCAGCAGCCGCCACAGTTGGCCACATCGATTTCCCAACCGCTTCAGCGATGAAGAAAGGACGCATGATGAACCGCTTCACCACCTCCCGCGCGCCGCTGATCGGCGCCCTGGCCCTGGCCGCCGCCCTGGCCGCCTGCAGCAAGCAGAACGATGAACGCACCGCCGGGCAGAAGCTCGACGGCGCCATCGCCGAGGCCAAGCAGGCCGGTGCCGAGGCCAAGCAGGACGCCAGCCAGGCCATGGACAAGGCCGAGACCAAGCTCAAGGACGCGACTGCAGCAGCTTCTGAAGCTGCGACCGACGCCACCATCGTCACCAAGATCAATGCTGCGCTGATGGCCGACGACCGGCTCAAGGCCACCAAGATCGACGTGCGTGCCGAGGACGGCCGCGTGACCCTGACCGGCACGGCGCCCGATGCGGGCTCGCAGGCGCGCGCCACGACGCTGGCCTCAGCCGTCGAGGGTGTGCGCACCGTCGACAACCAGCTCGTGGTAGCCCGCAATGGCTGAAGCCCACGCCCCCTTGCGGCTCGATGAGGCGGGTCTGCGCGCAGCGCGCAGCGACCTCGACGACGGCGCCGTCACGCCGGCCTACGGGCCCTGGCGCGACGACATCGTCGGGCTGCTCAACGGGGCGCTGGCGACGGAGCTGGTCTGCGTGCTGCGCTACCGTCGCCACCACTTCATGGCGGCGGGGCTGGAGTCGCCGAGCATCGCCGAGGAATTCCTCATTCATGCCAACGCCGAACTCGGCCATGCCGACCGGCTGGCCCAGCGCATCGTGCAGCTCGGCGGCGAGCCGGACTTCAGTCCGGCCGGCCTGCCCGAGCGCAGCCACGCGGACTATGACGCCGTGAACGATCTCAAGGCCATGATCAGGTCCAACCTCATTGCCGAGCGCGTGGCCGTCGAGAGCTACCGCCAGATGATCGGCCTCGTGGGCGACAAGGATTCCACCACCCGGCGACTGCTGGAGGACATCCTGGCCGACGAGGAAGAGCATGCCGATGAGCTGAAGGACTGGATGGCGCGAGCCTGAACCGGAGAGAGTCGCCATGCTGCGCGCCTTCATCGTCGAGAACAGCCCGGTGATCCGGGAGAACCTCGCGGGCACGCTCGAAGAGCTGGCCCATGTGGAGGTGATTGGCAGCGCGGCGGATGAAGAATCCGCCGTGCACTGGATGAGCCGCGAGTCAGCTCGCAGGGCGGATGTCGTCATCGTCGACATCTTCCTGAACTCGGGCACCGGCCTGGGCGTGCTGCGTGCCGCGCAGAACCTGGGCATGGCCGCGCGCCGCGTCGTGCTGACCAATTACGCGACGGACGACATGCGCCGCCGCTGCAGCCTGCTCGGCGCCGAGCGCGTGTTCGACAAATGCCGCGATCTCGATGAGCTCATCAACTACTGCGCCGATCTCTCCGGCGAGGGCCCTGTCGACGGCCTGGATCTGCCTGCGGGCGGTCGCTGACCGCGTGCGCCGGGCTGTACCCGGCTGCGTCACCAGGTGGCCGAATAACTCAGCATGACGCGACGCGCCTGCGGGCGCAGCGTCAGCTTGCTTTGAGAACTCAGCTGGTAGGAGAAGGCGCCGCGCAAGCCGGCCAGGCCTTCGCTCTTGGGCTTCTCGAAGGCCATGCGCGATGCCCAGCCGCTGTCGCGTTGCCAGACCGGCGTTTCCACGC
The DNA here is from genome assembly GCF_059415865.1 of Roseateles sp. GW821-FHT09H10. Lineage (NCBI taxonomy): Bacteria > Pseudomonadati > Pseudomonadota > Betaproteobacteria > Burkholderiales > Sphaerotilaceae > Roseateles > Roseateles sp. GW821-FHT09H10. The sequence goes on from NZ_JBWKOB010000001.1 coordinate 1,500,119, forward strand.
CGCCGCTGAACCGGGTGTTGAAGTCGTAGCTGACGCCGGCCCACAAGGCTTCGCGCACCGAGGCCTGCGGCCCGAGCTGGGCGGGTGAGCGCAGTTGCTGCTCCAGGCCCAGCTGATAGCGCCAGCGCGAGCGTTCACGCTGGCGGCTCAGCCATTGCGGGTCGCGCCAGTTGAGTTCGGGGTCGGATGAAGCCGACAGCTGTGCGGCCTGGGCGGATTGGCCGGCCAGGCCTGTCCCGCTCACCGGCCCGGTCTGGGCGTGGGCGACAGGAATCATCGACAAGCCGAGCAGCGAGAAGAACAGGCGGAGCTTCATGGCGGCAGCGTCTTCAGAAGGGGATGCTGGCCATGATGGGAGCCAGGCCTTGCCCGCCGTGTCGGCCTGCGGCGGCAGCAGCTATCGGACAAACGGAAACCGTGGTGAGCGCGGCCATGCAGTGGCGCGCGGTCCTACAGCGCGCGCCTGCGCTCGCTGATGGGCCGCTCGGGAGCCGCCGGCCAGACTTGCTGCGAGGAGGCCCGCCGGGCCCATCAGGAGATCGCCATGAGATCCGAAAACCCCGCCCATGCCAACAACTGGCGCGATCGTTTGACGCCCTACGGCAAGACCACCGACCCCGATCCCGATCATGCCGTCGAGCCGCCCGCACGCCGCTGGCGCGAAGACGAGCCACCGCGCCGGCGTTCCAGCGCCGGCGGCTGGGTGCTGGCCCTGGGGCTGGGGGCGGCCATCACGGCAGTCGCCGTGGCCAGCCTGCAGGACCCGCGCAGCGTGGGCACGCAGCTGGACGCTGCGGTGGCCAATGTGCGTGGCTTGGGCGACCGCATGGGCCAGACGGTGACGGACTCGCAGAACGCCGCCGTCGAGGCCTCGCGCAACGCCGTCGATGGTGTCGGCACGGCCATCGACGACACCGGCATCAGCCTCAAGGTGAAGACGGCGCTGGCCGCCGACCCGGCATTGAGCGCCTCACGCATCACGGTGGTGACGACCGACGGCGTCGTGCGCCTCGAGGGCCCCGCACCCGACGCAGCGGCCAAGGAACGTGCCACCGTGCTGGCCGGAGCGCCGCAGGGTGTGCGTGGCGTGGACAACCGCCTGGCCTTGCCGCAGCCCGGTCAGGTCGTCGCCGTGGCGGAGGGCATGCCGCGCCCATCCGTCGACCCCGCCGCCAGCGCGGTGCGCTGATCTTCTCCCGCAAAGCAAACCGCCGGCTCGTGAGCCGGCGGTTTGCATTTGCGCCTCCGCTGAATCGGGCAGCGGAGGCTGGTTGCGTCACTGGAAGTAGCGGGCCTTGGCGCTGGCCTGGCAGCTGTTCTTGGCGTCGCCGGCCAGCGAATCGCAGCGCTCGTTGGCGACCTTGTAGTCGGCCTTCAGCTTGGTCTCCAGCGCATCGCTCTGGGCTTCGGCAAAGGCCTTGTTGGCCTTCAGGTCGGCCTTGGCCTTGTCATGCTCGGCCTTGGCTTCGGCGACGCAGACGTCCTTGGCATTGCCGGACTTGTCGTCGCACATTTCCTTGGCGAGCTTGTAGCGCGCCTCGTAGCGTGCTTCCAGATAGTCATTGCGGTCCTTGACCGTGCCGCTGTACTGGTACTCGAGGTTGGCCAGGGCCACCTTCTCATGGGCCTTGGCGCGCTCGACGCAGACGTCCTTGGCGTTGCCCGACAGCGAGCCGCACTTGTCGCGCTCGGTCTTGAACATGGTCTTGACTTCGTCCTTGGCCTGCGAATACACGGGCTTGGTCAGATTCGCCGAGGCGGTGCCGGCAAGGCCGACCAGCGCGAGTGCGCACAACAGGCGGGAGGTACGGATTTGCTTCGTCATGGGATCTCCTTTGGCTTTGATGGGTGGGTCCCCTTGCTCAAGGGCAAGAGAGGTGCCACGCCAGTCAGCATAGGAATCCCACCGCGCCGGCCATGTCGGCGCCGCAGCCCCGAAAAAGTCGGACAAGACCCCGTGCGCGAGCGATGTCAGAACAGGCTGCCCTGCAGGTCCGCGGGCGCATGCAGCGTCCAGCGGTCGATGATTTCGTAGTGATGGTCGTCGCCCTCGCCATGCCCGGAAACCAGCAGCACCTCGCGCACCTGCCAGAGGATGGGCTCGATGTAGATGGGCGCCAGCGGCTCCGGCGCGCGGTAGCTGAGCGTCACATGGGGCGCGTGGCCGGGGCCCTCGCCGAAGCCTTCATCCAGAAGGGCGCCCTGGACGTCGTCCAGCACCTCGTCGAAGCCCGAGGGCCGGCCCAGGGCCAGGAATGACCAGTGTTCGCCGCCGCCAATGCGGTTCAGCACCAGGCTGAAGGCCTCGGCGGAAATCCGCGCGCCCACGCCTCGCAGGGCGCGGCGCATGCCCGGTGTGTCGAGATAGCGCCCCGACCATGTCTGGTGCCAGTTCGAGGCCGGGAACATCGCTTCGCCGAGCCGGACGTCAAGCCCGTGGCGCTCGATGGCGATCGCCATGAGGTTCTCGACCTCGGCAGGCGGCTGGGAGATCAGGAGCAGTCGAGGTGTCGTCACGGCGGGCCTTTCGAATGCTGTGATTGCATACAGTATTTCATGGCGGGGCGAATGTCCAGCCCTACCGCTGAAAAGCCATCCCCAGGTTCGCATGCAGCCTGCATCGGTGGTGGGGTGGCTCCCCAATGCGGATGACGCTGCTGCAGCGTGCCCCGGCAGGTGACCTAGATTGAAACCAGCACTAACCGAATTAGCAGCCGGCCGCTCGGGCCGGAGGGAGATCGCCATGCGAGCCTTCAGTCTTCTTTTTGCGGCCCTGGCGGCCGTCATGGGCCATGACGCGGTGGCCAGGATGTACGAGGAGCCGCGCAGCTTCGCGCTGGCCGACAAGTCGCTGGAGAGGATAGAGCGCCGGGAACTGAAGGCCATCGATGCCAAGCGCCTGCTCGAGGAAGACCGCGAGCAGAACCTGAAAACGCGCCGCTCGGCGCCGCTGCGCTTCGCGGTGGCGGAGGAAACCTCGGTCGATACGGCGAGCTCGGGCACCTGGCAGAACGTCCCGGACGGACGGCTGTGGCGGCTGCGTATCAAGTCGCCCGGGGCGGTGAGCAACAACCTCGCCATCACCACCTTCGAGATGCCCGCGGGCGCCAAGCTGTGGATCTACGACCCCGAGGCCAAGCATGTCGAGGGGCCGTACACGCACAAGCACCGCAACCGCGCCGGCAGCCTCTGGACGCCGATGATCGAGGGCGAGGAGATCGTCATCGAGGTGTTCGTGCCCACCGGAGCCGCCGAGCCCAAGCTCATCATCGGCCGGGTCAACAAGGGCTACAGGGCCTTTGGCAAGGTGGGGCTGCTCGGCGGCACCGAAGGCGCCTGCAACATCGACGTCATCTGCCCCCAGGGCAATCCGTGGAGCAACGAGATCCGGGCCGTGACCGCCTACACGATCAACGGCACCTCGGCCTGCACCGGCACCCTGATGAACAACACGGCCCTGGACTTCAGGCCCTATGTGCTGTCGGCCAACCACTGTGACGTGACCGCCACCTCGGCGCCGACCATCGTCGCCTTCTGGAACTTCCAGTCGGCTACCTGCGGCACCCACGGGCCGGGATCGACCACCGACAACCAGACGGGCGCCACCTTCCGCGCCACCAGCGCCGCGAGTGATTTCGTGCTGTTCGAGCTCGACGCGGCCCCCGATCCCGCCTTCAACGTCTTCTTCGCCGGCTGGGATCGCAGCGGCACGGCGCCACCCGGCGTGGTGGGCATCCACCACCCGCGCGCCGACGTCAAGGCCATCAGCTTCTCCAACAGCACGCCGACGGCCTCCACCAATTTCTGGCGCGCGGACTGGAGCGGCCTCGGCCCCAACCCACCCAACCAGGTCGCCGTGACCGAGCCTGGCTCATCGGGCTCCTGCATCTTCTCGAGCACCACGCGCCGCTGCGTGGGCCAGCTCTCCAACGGCCCCTCGTTCTGCGGGGCGCCCGCGGCTTCCCTGAACGACAACTACGGCCGCTTCGACCGCGACTGGACCGGCGGCGGCAGCAACGCCACGCGCCTGAGCAACTGGCTGGACCCGGGCAGCAGTGGTGTCATGGGGCTGGATGGTGATCCGCACATCACCACGCTCGACGGTACGCACTACGACTTCCAGGGTGCCGGCGAGTTCGTGGCCCTGCGCGCGGGCGGCGGCACGGAAGTGCAGGTGCGCCAGGCCCCCATCGCCACGACCTTCAACCCAGGCCCCAGCCCGCATACGGAACTGGCGACCTGCGTCAGCCTGAACACGGCCGTAGCCGCGCGCGTCGGCAAGCGCAGGGTCACCTACCAGCCCAATCTGAGCGGCGTGCCGGACCCGAGCGGTCTTCAGCTCCGCGTCGACGGCAACCTGGCCACGCTGGGTGCCAGCGGCATCGATCTGGGCGACGGCGGTCGCATCGCCCCGACGGCGGTTGCTGGCGGCATCGAGGTGGTGTCGCCGGACGGCTACACGCTGTCGGTGACGCCGGGGTGGTGGGCCTCGCAGAGCAAGTGGTATCTGAACGTGGGCATCGTGCGGTCGGCCAGCGCAACGGCCATGGGCGGTGCTTCGCCGAGCGTGGACGCGAGCGGCGGCCTGGCCGGCGCTGTCCTTGCAGGCAGCTGGTTGCCGGCCCTGCCCGATGGCTCGTCGATGGGCCCCATGCCCGCGGCCCTGCACGACCGCTATGTCGACCTCTACCAGCGCTTCGGCGAGGCCTGGCGCGTCAAGGACAAGACCAGCCTCTTCGACTACGGGTCTGGCTCGTCCACCGAGTCATTCACGATGAAGACCTGGCCGCCGGAAAAGCCGCCGTGCGAGCTGCCGCAGACGACGCCGGTGAAGCCACTCAGCCTCGCCGCGGCGCGTGACGCCTGCAGCGGCATCGAGGACAGGCGCACGCGTGCCAACTGCGTGTTCGACGTGCAGGCGACCGGCGAAAGAGGCTTTGCCAAGACCTATCTGCTCAGCCAGCGCGTGCGGGCCGGGGCGACCACCATTGCCTTGCAGGGCGAACAATCGAGCACCAAGCCCCGCGAGCGGGCGACCTTCACAGCCAGCGTCGCGCTGCGCAACCAGGGCGAGACGCGTGTCCTTCCCAAGGGCAGCGTGCAGTTCTCCATCGACGGCGAGCGCGTCGGTCGACGCATGCGGCTGGATGCCAAGGGCCGTGCAGCCTTCTCGACCGACGGCCTGAAGCCCGGGGCCCATGCTGTGGTCGCCAGCTTCATGCCCGAGGCGCGCGGCGGTTTCGGCTCGAGCATCAGCATGCAGGTGCTGCACGTGGTGCGGGATTGAGGCAGGCTGCTGGCGCCTGGAGGCGCATCAACAGGGCGGGGTAGGCCATTGCCGCCTCGAGGTCTGTCGACGCAGGGCAAGCAGCCCGGCGCCTAGCGAGAGGGGCTATGGCTTCCCGGAGGTCTTGCCCGCCGTACAGCCAGCGGGCGCCGCATCTACCGAGCCGAACGACAAGGATCTCTCGACCTTCACCTCGCCGTTGACCTTGTCATCCAAAGCCGTCTTGGCTCTGGCGATCTGCCGTGTCACAACGTCAAGGCTCGCTGATCGCGGAGGCGGCATCGATGGCGAGATTGATGGCGACGGGATCAGGCACCAGGATGGGCGTGGCCTTTGACGCGTCCGCGGTACCGGCGGACGCTGGGAAGTCGATGCCAGGCTTGCATGCGTCTCCCGCAGTCGTAGCCCTAGCGTCCGCTCATCTGCTTCTTTTTGTAGTCGTCCGCGAGCACGCCGAAGGCCTGCTTGCGCTGCCCGGTCTCGGAGATCAGGCCCTTGCGATTCCAGCCTTGCTGGAAGTCGGGGTTCTGTCGGCGGGGTGAGCGGAAATCCTTCAGGATCCAGGGCGACAGGCCGCGCAGGGTCGGCACCTTGTCGGCCATGGCCAGCGTCTGGAAGTAGTACTGGGCCTGGTATTCCTCGGAGAACTTGCGTGGCGCGGGACGGGTGTCGTTGAAGCCGGCTTTGGCGTCGGCGCCGAACTCCGAGAAGATCAGCGGCTTGTTGGCGGGCAGGTGCCAGACGCTGGCGGGCAGGTCGGCCAGCCGGTCCTGCGAGTACCAGCCGTTGTAGGTGTTGATGGCGACGATGTCGAGCACCTCGGCGAGCGGGTCGGCCAGGGTCATGGTGGGCACGCTCGCGTTGCGGTCACGCTCCACCAGCAGCGCGGCGCTGACCAGGCGAGTGTCATCCAGCGCGCGCACGTCGCTGACCAGCGTGCGCAGGAAGGCATTGCGCGCGTCGCTCAGCGGCGTCTCGTTGGCGACGCTCCAGATGGCGACGGACGCGCGGTTGCGGTCGCGCAGCAGGTTCTCGGCCAGCATGTTGCGGGCGCTGGCCAGCGTGTCGGCGTTGGACCAGGCCACCAGCCAGTAGACCGGGATCTCGCTCCAGACCAGCAGGCCCATCTCGTCGGCCATGCGCGTCATGACCTCGGCGTGCGGGTAGTGCGCCAGGCGCACGAAATTGCCGTGCAGCCCGCCCTTGATCTCGCCCAGCAGCGCGCGCGCCGCGTCGGGCGTGATGTCGCGGGTGGGGTTGGGGCCGATCTCCTCCTCGTGCAGCGAGATGCCGCGCAGGAAGACGGGCTTGCCATTGAGCAGGATGTCGGCGCCGCGCGTCTCGATCGTGCGAAAGCCGATGCGGTCACGCCAGCGGTCCGCGCCGGCGTCGATGGCCACGTCGTAGAGCTTGGGACTTTCGGGTGACCAGCGGCTCAGGGCGGGTGGTGCCGCCACCGTGGTGCGCCAGCGGCCTTGCGCATCGGTGGTGCCGGTGAGGTCCAGACCCAGCTCGGCGATGCGCAGGCGAACGGGGCGCTGGGCCGCCTGGGGGCCGTTGAGGGTCGCGTCCACGGCCAGCTGCCCATCGCGCGTCAGGCGCACCCAGGCGTCGTCGACATAGGTGGCAGGCGTGGAGATGAGCCGCACCGGCCGCGTGATGCCGCCGTAGTTCTCCCAATCGGTGACAGGCGGCGGCACGGTGGCCGGCGTGGCCTGGGAATCGACACCGACGGTCACCTGGTTGTCGCCGTCGCGCAGCAGCTTCGTCACCTCGAAGGCGAAAGGCGTGAAGCCGCCTTCGTGGCGGCCGACAGGCTGGCCGTTGACGTAGACGACGGTCTTGTAGTTGGCTGCGCCGAAGCGCAGGAAGTGCCGGCCGGCGCGAGGCGCGGCCGGCGCCTTGAAGCTGCGCTGGTACCAGATCAGGCCCTGGTAGTGGCGCAGTTCCGGCGCCTGGGTGAGCCAGGACGAAGGCAGCGTCGTGACCGGCGAGTGAGCCAGGTCGAACTCGTAGAGCACGCGGTTGTCATCCGCCATCACCTGGCGCACGTCGACGTCACGCCAGCGCTGCTGCCCGGCATCGGGCGGCTCGCCATGAAAGCCCGCGAGACCGGAGCGGTAGGGGTCGATGGAATAGTGCCACGCACCCGACAGCTCCAGCCCGGGCCTGAGGTCGGCCGACACCAGCAGCGGGCCGGAAGCGGCCGTGGCCAGGGCCAGTGGGGCGGGCGCTGCAGCTCGCACGGCCCAGGCGCCGCACAGCAGGGCAGTGGCGAGCAGGATTTGCATCGTCTTCGTCATGGAGCACATCCGACAGAGGGTTGGCCGATCTTCTTGTACCGCGGCACGAGTGTCTTCGACCACCGACGCCACCAGATAGGCCAGGGCGCTCAAGGAGAACATGATCATGCAAGCCGGCAATAGGGACATCGCCGTCAACGGCTGTATGAACCGCGGCGTGGCCACCCCCAACCTCCAGCAGCTGGCCGAGCAGCGGCGTCCGGACCGCGGATCGAATCAGTTCGTCGGCTGGACGACGGCAACGCACGCTCGAGACGACTGCTGAAGCTGCGGGGCTATACTTTTTGACGCGTGGGGGGGTAGCTCAGCTGGGAGAGCGCCGCGTTCGCAATGCGGAGGTCGGGAGTTCGATCCTCCTCCTCTCCACCACCCGTCATCCTGGACGATGCTGCATCGTCACAGGAGCTCCAGGAAGCCCTTGAGAATCGATGCTCCAGGGCTTTCTCTTTTTCCTGACAGCCCCCGGTGAGTGCCCGTCCATGACGCCCAGCAAGCCGACCGCCTGGTTCGAGGCCCAGTACAACAACCGCCAGCGCGTGATCGACAGCGCCGACATCCTCGGGCGCTGGGCCCAGGCCTCGGCGCTGACGCGCGAGCGCTCCAGCTGCGAGCTCGACCTGCGCTACGGCCCCGATCCCAAGCAGACCCTGGACGTCTTCAAGCCCGACCAGGGTTCCGGCGGCGGCTTTGCGCCCGTCCTCATCGTCATCCATGGCGGCTATTGGCGGGCCCTGGACAAGTCGGACTACTCCTTCCTGGCCGCCAGCTTCACGGACGAAGGCGCTCTGGTTGTCGTGCCCAACTACGACCTCTGCCCTGCCGTCGGCATCGAGCGCATCGCCATGCAGCTCACCGAAGCAGTGGCCTGGGCCTGGCGGCATGCGGCCGAGCATGGCGGCGACCCCAGCCGCATCGTGCTGCTCGGCCATTCGGCCGGGGGGCATCTGGCGGCCATGCTGAGCTGCTGTGACTGGAAGCGCGTGGCCAAGGACCTGCCGCGGCGGCTGGTGCAGGGCGCCATGTCGATCTCCGGCCTGCATGACCTCGCGCCGCTGTGCCGCGTGCCCTTTCTGCAGGCCGATCTGCAGCTGGACGCGGCCAGGGCGCGCCGGCTCAGCCCCGTGCACTTTCCGGCGCCACGCTCGCCGCAGACCCTGTTCGCCCTCGTCGGCGCCGAGGAAAGCGAGGAACACCTGCGCCAGAACCAGCTGATCCGCCAGGCCTGGGGCGCCCGCGCCGTACCGGTCTGCGAGGCGCTGCCGGGCTGCAACCATTTCACCGTGCTGCACGACCTGGCCGACCCCCAGGGGCGTTCCCACCAGTTGGCGCGCCAGCTGCTGGGCCTGCGCTGGTATAGCGGCCTGCTATGAGATGGATTGAAGCTATCGATTGGTAGCCCGGCAACCCCGGGAGTAGCGTCGCCGTCTTCCACCCACCGGAGACTGCGATGAGCTTGAAAGGTTCAAAGACCGAGCAGCACCTGAAGGACGCCTTTGCCGGCGAATCCCAGGCCAACCGCCGTTACCTCTATTTCGCGAACAAGGCCGACATCGAAGGGCAGAACGACGTGGCGGCGCTGTTCCGCTCCACGGCCGAAGGTGAAACCGGCCATGCCCATGGCCACCTCGAATTCCTGGAAGCCGTGGGTGACCCTGCCACGGGGCTGCCCATTGGCAACAGCCGCCAGAACCTGATGGCTGCGGTCGCCGGTGAAACCCACGAATACACCGACATGTATCCGGGCATGGCCAAGACGGCGCGCGACGAGGGCTTCGACGAGATCGCCGACTGGTTCGAGACCTTGGCCAAGGCCGAGCGCTCGCATGCGAACCGGTATCAGAAGGCGTTGGACGCATTGGTGGACTAGGACTCGAAGCGGCTGTTGAAAGGCGGCCGCAGTCGTCTGTGCGTGAGTGCGCCCAGACGACTGCGCAGGAGACGCGATGAGCATCAGAGAAGGCAACCTCGAGGCGCCGACCCGGCATGCCCTCGACTGGAAGAGCCCGGAGTTCAACGACGAGGCCGCCTGCCTCCACGAGATGGAGCGCATCTTCGACATCTGCCATGGCTGCCGGCGCTGCGTGTCGCTGTGCCAGAGCTTCCCGACGCTGTTCGACCTCGTCGACGGGGGCAAGACCGGCGAGCTGGATGGCGTGGAGAAGGCGGACTTCTGGAAGGTCGTCGACCAGTGCTATCTCTGCGACCTCTGCTACATGACCAAGTGTCCCTATGTGCCGCCGCACCCGTGGAACCTGGACTTCCCCCACACCATGCTGCGCGCCAAGGCCATCAAGTTCCGCAAGGGCGGGGTGGGCGGCGGCGAGAAGTTCCTGGCGTCCACCGATGTGCATGGCCAGTTCGCCGGCATCCCGGTCGTCGTGCAGGCCGTCAACGCCGTGAACCGCACGAAGTTCGCACGCAGGATGATGGACTCCCAGCTGGGCGTGCACCCCGAGGCCTGGCTGCCCGAGCTCGCGTCCAAGCGATTCCGCTGGAGCGCGCCCAAGGCGCTGTCGCACGTCGTCACCAACGGCGAGCGCACGCCGGGCAAGGTGGCCATCTTCTCGACCTGCTACGTCAACTACAACGAGCCCGGCATCGGCTTCGACCTGCTCAAGGTGCTGGAGCACAACGCCATCCCCTACGTCATCGTCGAGAAGGAGACCTGCTGCGGCATGCCCAAGCTGGAGCTGGGCGACCTGGCCACGGTGGAGAAGCACAAGACGGCCAATATCGCGGTGCTGGCGCCCTATGCCAAGGACGGATTCGCCATCCTGTCGGCCATCCCCAGCTGCACGCTGATGTTCAAGCAGGAGCTGCCGCTGATGTTCCCCGGCGAGGCGGACGTGGCGCTGGTGCAGGACGCCATGTGGGACCCCTTTGAATACCTCGTCGCCCGCCACAAGGACGGCCTCTTGAAGACCGATTTCAGGCAGGCTCTCGGCAAGGTCAGCTATCACATCCCCTGCCATGGCCGCGTGCAGAAGATCGGCCGCAAGACCGAGGAGATGTTCAAGCTGATTGGCCAGAGCGTCGAGGTCAAGCTGAACACCGTCGAGCGCTGTTCGGGCCATGCCGGCACCTATGGCGTGAAGACGCCCTACCACCCGGTGGCGATGAAGATAGGCAAGCCCGTCTTCAAGGCCATGGCCAAGGACGAGCCCGACGTCGTCGCCAGCGACTGCGCGTTGGCCAGCCACCACATCGCCCAGGGCATGGCCTTGGCAGGCACGCCGGCCAAGGCCGTCGCCCATCCGCTGACGCTGCTGCGCACCGCTTACGGAATCGCACCATGACCATCACGCCCGACAGCCTGATGACGCTCGAGGCCTATGCCAAGTTCCGCAAGGCCGAGAAGACCGCCATCCTGGCCCATCGCCGCCTGCGCAGCGTGCAGCTCGGCGAGCACCTGAATCTGCAGTTCGAGGACGAGCGGACCATCCGCTATCAGATCCAGGAGATGCTGCGCATCGAGAAGATCTTCGAGGAAGAGGGCATCCAGGGCGAGATCGATGCCTATGCGCCGCTGGTGCCGGACGGCTCGAACTGGAAGGCGACGATGCTGATCGAGTACCCCGATCCCAATGAGCGCAAGCGCGAGCTCTCAAGGCTCATCGGCGTCGAGGACCGCATGTTCATCGAGGTGGAAGGCCATCCGCGCGTCTATGCGATCGCCGACGAGGACCTGGACCGCGAGAACGAGGAGAAGACCTCGGCCGTGCACTTCGTGCGCTTCGAGCTCAGCTCAGCCATGCGCCAGGCGGTGAAGGCCGGCGCGGGCGTCAAGCTCGGCTGTGACCACACGAACTATCCGGCGCACATGCAGATCGCGCCGGAGACGCTGGCCAGCCTGGCCGGCGACCTTCGATAGCTAGGCCGGCAGCGAGACGGCGTCCAGCAGCTCGCTCTCGATCTGGATCTGCGCCTTGTTGTGCTGCAGGGCCGGGCCGTCGAGCAGGAAGGTGTCTTCCACGCGCTCGCCCAGCGTCGAGATCTTGGCCAGCTGCAGGTTGATGCCGTGCCTCGCCAGCACGCGGGCGATGGCGTAGAGCAGGCCGGCGCGGTCGCTGGTGGAGATGGTCAGCAGCCAGGCCGTGGCCTTCTCGTCCGGACGCAGCGAGATGCGCGGCGTGTAGGGGAAGCTCTTGACGCGGCGTGACAGCCGGCCGCGCTTAGGCTCGGGAAGCGGCCCGCCGGCCTGCAGCACGCTGGAGAGCTTCTGCTCCACCATGGGCACCAGGTCGCGATGGTGCACGTCGGCCTCGGGGCGGATGACCTGGAAGGTGTCCAGCGCATAGCCTTTGCGCGTCGTGTGCACCTTGGCGTCCAGGATGCTGAAGCCGGCGGTGTCGAAATAGCCGCAGATGCGGGCGAACAGGTCGGGCTGGTCGGGAGAATAGACCAGCACCTGCAGGCCTTCGCCGATGGGCGAGGGGCGGGCGCGCACCACCGGCACCTGGCTCTCGACATGGCGCCACAGCGAGCGCGCATGCCAGGCCAGCTCGGCGCCGTCATGGCGGGCGAAATAGCTGATGGCCAGCGTCTTCCACAGCGGCTCCTCGGTGCCGGGCAGCTGGGAGTGCAGGGCCAGGTCCTGCCGGGCCTCGGCCTTGCGGGCCTCGATCTCGGCGTCGAGGTTGATCTTCGCGCCGCCCAGGGCCCGCAGCGCGATGCGATACAGGTCCTCCAGCAGCTTGCCCTTCCAGGCATTCCAGACCTTGGGGCTGGTGCCGCGGATGTCGGCCACGGTCAGCAGGTAGAGCGCCGTCAGGCGGCGCGCGTCGCCCACCTTGGCGGCGAAGGCGGCGATGACCTCGGGGTCGGCCAGGTCCTCCTTCTGCGCCACGCGCGACATCGTCAGGTGGTGCTCGACGAGGAAGACGCACATGGCCGTGTCCTCGGCGCTCAGGCCATGCTGGCGGCAGAAGCGCTTGACCTCGGTGGCGCCGAGCTCGGAGTGGTCGCCGCCGCGGCCCTTGGCCACATCGTGGAAGAGGGCGGCGATGTAGAGCAGCTCGGGCGTGTCGAACTGGGCGGCCAGCTGCGAGCAGAACGGGTACTCGTGGGCATGCTCGGGCACGAAGAAGCGCCGCACATTGCGCAGCACCATCAGGATGTGCTGGTCCACGGTGTAGACGTGGAAGAGGTCGTGCTGCATCTGCCCGACGATGGCGCGGAAGACCCACAGATAGCGGCCGAGCACCGAGGTCTGGTTCATCAGCCGGAAGGCATGGGTCTGGCCTTCATGCTGGCGCAGCATGGCCATGAAAGTGGCGCGGTTGACCGGATCGCGCCGCCAGGCCCCGTCCATCAGGCCGCGGGCGTTGTAGAGCGCCCGCAGCGTGCGCGCCGACAGGCCCTTGATGCCCGGCGTCTGCTGGTAGATCAGGAAGGTGCGCAGGATGGCGTGAGGATCGCGCTGGTAGAGGTCGTCGCTGGCGACCTCCAGCATGCGGCCGCGGTCCAGGAAGTCGCTGTGGCCTTCCAGCGGCCGCACATGGTTCTGCTGGGAGCCGTTGATCTGCTCCTCCAGGTTCAGCAGCAGGATCTGGTGCAGCTGGGTGACGGCCTTGGCCGCCCAGTAGTAGCGCCGCATCAGCACCTCGGAGGCGCGCTGGGCGCCGGTGCCCTCGAAGCCGAAGCTCTGGGCGACGGCGGTCTGCAGGTCGAAGACGAGCCTGTCCTCGCGCCGGCCGGCCACCGCATGCAGGCGCGCGCGGATCAGCCTCAGCTGACCCTCGTTGCGCTGCAGCTGCTTGCTCTCGAAGGGCGTGATCAGGCCGCGTGCGCTGAGGGCCTTCCAGGTCTTGCCCAGGCCGGCGGCGCGAGCCACCCAGATCAGCATCTGCAGGTCGCGCAGGCCGCCGGGGCTTTCCTTGCAATTGGGTTCCAGCGCGTAGGGCGTGTCGTCGAACTTGGTGTGGCGTTGCACCGTCTCCAGCGTCTTGGCGCGGAAGAAGGCCTTCGCGTCCATGGCCTGCATGAAGCGCTTGTGCATCTGCCGGAACAGCTTGGCGTCGCCGGCCAGCGGGCGGGCTTCGAGCAGAGCGGTCTGGATGGTCACGTCGCCCTGGGACTCGGTCAGGCATTCGCCCAGCGTTCGCACCGAGGAGCCGATCTCCAGGCCGACGTCCCAGCAGGACGTGATGAAGCCCTCGATGGCCGACTTGACCGGCCCGGGCTGGTAGGCCTCGACGCCGTCGGGCAGCAGCACGAGCACGTCGACATCGGAATGCGGGAACAGTTCGCCGCGGCCATAGCCGCCGACGGCTGCGAGGCAGGCGCCATCCGGCATGCCGGCCTGCTCCCACAGCCCGCGCAGCGTGTCGTCGACATGGCGGGCCAGGCGGCGCAGCAGCGTCAGGGCGCCGGCCTGCGTGGGCCGCGCGGCCAGGAAGCCGTCGATCAGCGTCTGCTTGCCCGCCTTGAACTGCTGGCGGAGCTCCGCAAGCGTGGCCACGGCCTAGGCGACAGTGCTGGCGGTTGCCGCCGCGGCCTGCGTGATGAAGGCGGGCGGGGGCGGGCTGCCGGCGGACAGGGTCATGACCTCGTAGCCGGTGTCGGTGACGAGGATGGTGTGCTCCCACTGGGCGGACAGCGAGCGGTCGCGGGTCGCGATGGTCCAGCCGTCGCCCATCTCCTTGATCTCGCGGCGGCCCGCATTGATCATGGGTTCGATGGTGAACATCATGCCGGGCACCAGTTCTTCCAGCGTGCCGGGGCGGCCGTAGTGCAGCACCTGCGGTTCCTCATGGAAGACCTGGCCGATGCCGTGGCCGCAGAACTCCCGCACGATGGAGAAGCCGGCGTTCTCGGCGAAGGTCTGGATGGCATGGCCGATGTCGCCCAGCTTGGCGCCGGGCCTGACCTTGGCGATGCCCTTCCACATGGCTTCGTAGGTGAAGGCGCACAGCCGCTTGGCCGCGATGGACCCCTCGCCGACGACGAACATGCGGCTGGTGTCGCCGTGCCAGCCGTCCTTGATGACAGTGACGTCGATGTTGACGATGTCGCCGTTCTTCAGCGCCTTGTCATTGGGGATGCCGTGGCAGACCACCTGGTTCACCGACGTGCAGATGGACTTGGGGTAGGGCGTGTAGCCGGGCGGACAGTAGTTCAGCGGCGCGGGAATGGCCTGCTGCACATGGACGATGAAGTCATGGGCGAGCTTGTCGATTTCGTTGGTCGTGATGCCTGGCTTGACGTGGGGCGTCAGCATGTCCAGGACTTCGGACGCCAGGCGCCCTGCAATGCGCATGCCCTCGACATCGGCAGCGGTCTTGATCGTGATGGCCATGGCTCGATTATCTCTGCCCGTCGCTCAAGGAATGAATAGGCGGGCCGAGCGCCCGGCCGCTCCCTAGCCGGCCCGCGCTGGCGATGTGCTCGCGGCCCAATGCCGCGGGCATCGCCGTCCCCGCGGGGGCTGAGGCCGGACACATGGCGCCCGGTGGGCGGCATGTGCCTGCCGAAGAGCTGCGGCACTGCCGCAGCGCGGTCTGCAAGACCGACCAGGCTTGCCGGCGTTCAGCCGATGCAAGACTGGGCGAGGGGCTTCAATCTTTCCAGATATCCATGCCCATATAGGCCGTGGCCAGCACGATGACACCGAAGGCGATGCGGTACCAGGCGAAGACCTTGAAGTCGTGGCTGGACACATAGCGGATCAGCCAGCGGATGCAAAGCAGCGCGCTGATGAAGGCGAACACCAGGCCGACGGCGAACATCGGCAGGTCGGCCCAGGCGAGGGCGTCGCGCTGCTTGAGCACCGAATAGGCGCCAGCGCCCATCAGCGTCGGGATGCCGAGATAGAAGCTGAACTCCGCCGCGGCCTTGCGCGACATGCCGAGTACGACGCCGCCGATGATGGTGGCGCCGGAGCGGCTGGTGCCGGGGATCAGGGCCAGGCATTGCAGCAGGCCGACCTTGAGTGCGTCCATCGGGCCCATGTCGTCCACGGTCTCGATGCGGGCGCGGCGGGCGCCCTGCATGTCCATGCCGCCGTACAGGCGCTTGTGGCGGGCCTCCACCCACAGGATGATCAGGCCGCCGACGATGAAGGCCAGGGCGACCGGCACCGGATGGAAGAGGTGGGCCTTGACCAGCTTGCCGAAACTCAGCCCCAGCACCACGGCCGGGATGAAGGCGATCAGCACATTCATCGCGAAGCGCTGGGCCTGGCGCTCGCTGGCGATGCCCTTGACGGTGCGGGCCAGGCGCTCGCGGTACTCCCAGACGACGGCGAACATCGCGCCCGTCTGCACGGCGATCTCGAAGACCTTGGCCTTCTCGCCGACAAAGTTCAGCAGCGAGCCGGCCAGGATGAGGTGGCCGGTGGACGAGATGGGCAGGAATTCGGTCAGCCCCTCGACGATGCCCATGATGGCGGCTTTGATCAGCAGGATGACGTCCACGTAAAGGGCTCCGAACAACGACGAATGCAAAAAGGCGGCGCAGTGTAGCGAGCGGGCAAGTCGCGTCCTTGCGGCCGGCTGGCCGCCGCGGCTACATTACTGACTCTCCGGTCATTAACTGCCTCGTCTTGGCCACAGCTGCTCCCCGTCAACGCCGCAAGGACGCCCGCCCGCAGGAATTGCTGGACGCCGCCCTGCAGCTCTTTGTTGAGAAGGGCTTCGCGGCCACCCGCAGCGAGGAGATCGCCACGCGCGCCGGCGTCGCCAAGGGGACGCTCTACCGCTACTACCCGAGCAAGGACGAGCTCTTCAAGGCCATGGTGCGCGACAACCTGTCCGTGCACATCGCCGAGTCGGCCGTCCAGGCCGCGCAGTACGAGGGCCCCATTGCCGAGCTGCTGAGCCAGATGATGCAGGCCTGGTGGGCCAAGGTCGGCCATGGCAATGCCGGGGTGGTCTGCAAGATCATGATGGTGGAGGCGCGCAACTTCCCGGAGCTGGCGCGTTTCTATGTGGAAGAGGTCATCCGGCCGTCCCAGGCCCTGATCGGCGGCCTCATCGAGCGCGGCATCCGCTCCGGCGAGTTCCGCGCCGTGCCGGTGGAAGCCATGGTGCACATGCTCATCGCGCCCATGCTGCATATGCTGCTGCACGAGCACTCCTTCGGCGAGCACGACATCTGCCACCACACCATGGGCGCCGAGGAGCTGCTGGACGCCCAGATGTCGCTGCTGCTGCATGGTCTGCTGGCGGTGCCGGGCTGACCTCTAGAATTTTGCTTTTTGCCGTCGACCGCGCCCGGAGAACAAGATGAACCTCGAACAAGCCCGCTTCAACATGATCGAGCAGCAGATCCGCCCCTGGGACGTGCTTGATCTCAGCGTGCTGGAACTGCTGCGCGTCGTGCACCGCGAGGACTTCGTGCCCGCAGCCCACCAGGCGCAGGCCTTCGTCGACACCGAGCTGCCGCTGACGGCCACGCGCCGCATGCTGGCGCCCAAGGTCGAGGCCCGCCTGCTGCAGGAGCTCAAGGTGCAGCGCCACGAGAAGGTGCTGGAGATCGGCGCCGCCACGGGTCACCTGGCCGCGCTGCTGGGCCACAAGGCCCAGCGCGTCATCGCGCTGGAAGCCGACGCCGGCCTGGCCGCCACGGCCACCGCCAACCTCAAGCGCGCCGGCGTGCTGAACGCCACCGTGCTGAACCAGGACGGCGCCGCCGGCCTGGCCGCCGAGGAGCCTTTCGACGTCATCCTGCTGTCCGGCTCGGTCGCCGCCGTGCCGCAGGCCCTGCTGAACCAGCTCAAGACCGGCGGCCGCCTGGCGGCCATCGTCGGCAGCGAGCCGGTCATGCGCGCCGTGCTGATCACACGCACCGGCGCCAGCGACTTCCGCACCGTCGAGATGTTCGACACGGTGGCCGGCCGCCTGCCGGGCTTTGCCGAGGCGTCGGCCTTCAGCTTCTGAACATGGCCGGCTGCAGCCCGTCGCCCGAAAACGACCGTTGCTCCCCGTTTGGGCGCAGGTCGTCACATGGCTTAGGTCATCTTCGGGCTTTGCCTCTATAAACCCGGCCGCGCTCACTACATTGCTCCAGTCAAGGAATCCCATGCCCTTCGTCACAGCCTCCCGCCTGACCCTGCAACCGCTGGCCCTTGCCGCAGGCCTCCTGCTCGCCGGCGCGGCCCAGGCCCAGAGCCTGCAAGAGCTCTATGACGGTGCCCGGGGCTATGACGCGAGCTATCTGGCGATCCGCAACAGCGCCGATGCAGCCGCCGCGCGTGCCGCCCAGGCGGAAGCCCTGCTGCGCCCGACCCTGGGCCTGCAGGCTTCGGGCACCCTGACCCGCACCGATCCGCCGTCCACGGGCGCCTTCAACACGCGCACGCTGTCGGCCGGCCTGCAGGGCAAGTATTCGGTCTACAACGCCAGCAACATCCCGACCATCGACAAGGCCCGCCGCGCCTACGCGCTGGCCCAGTCCGACCTGGAATCCGCCGAGCAGGACCTGATCGTGCGCCTGGCCACGGCTTATTTCGATGTGCTGGCGGCCAAGGACGCGCTGACGACCTCGCGCGCCAACAAGGCCGGCATCTCGGAGCAGCTGGCCTCGGCCAAGCGCAATTTCGAGGTCGGCACGGCCACCATCACCGACACGCGTGAAGCCCAGGCCCGCTACGACCTGGCCGTGGCCCAGGAACTGGCCGCGGACAACGACCTGCGCGTCAAGCGCGTGACCCTGGACCAGTTCGTCGGCCGCGTCGGCGTCGAGCCCAAGGGCCTGGCCGTGCCGGTGGCCCTGCCGGCCCTGCCCAGCGACAATGTCGACACCTGGGTCGCCACCGCCGATGACCAGCATCCGAGCGTCCGCAAGGCGCGCCTGGGCCTGGAGATCGCGCAGCTCGACACCCAGATCGCCCGCGCCGGCGAGAAGCCGACGCTGGATGCCAACGCCACGCTGGGCGGCACCAACACCCACACCAGCCCCGCCATCATCGCGGCCCAGCAGGGCAGCGCCGGCACGGGCAAGAACGCCAGCGTCGGCCTGACGCTGACCTATCCGCTGTACACCGGCGGCGCGACCCAGAACCGCATCAAGGAAACCCTGGTGCTGGAAGAGAAGGCCCGCAACGACCTCGACTTCGCGCGCCGCGCCGTCGCCGAGGGCACGCGCCGCGCCTTCTTCGGCGTGCAGTCGCTGAAGGCCCAGGTCAGTGCCTACGAGGCCGCCGAGTCGTCCACCAAGCTGGCCCTGGAGGCCACGCAGCTGGGCTACAAGGTCGGCGTGCGCGTCAACCTGGACGTGCTGAACGCCCAGACCCAGCTCTACACGACCCAGCGCGACCTGGCCAAGGCGCGCTACGACGTCGTCGTCAACAGTCTCAAGCTGCGCCTGGCCTCGGGCCAGCTGCGTCCCGAGGATGTGGCCGCCGCCAATTCCCTGCTGGCACGCTGAAGCGGCGCCGCGCTGCGATCAGGCCCCGCCCCGGCGGGGCTTTTGCTTGGCCGCCACCGGTACGGGCTCGGCCTCGGCGCCGGTCGGCAGTGGCCGGATCGGCGCGTGCTCGCGGATGGCGTTCAGGATGATGGCGGTCGAGGTCGGCACCTGCTGGCAGAAGCGCGACAGCGTCGCCCGCAGGTGCGCCACGTCGCGCACGGCGATCTCCAGGATCCAGCTGTCCTCGCCGGTCACGCCATAGGCCGTCACGACCTCGGGGCTGCAGTCCAGCGCCCGCATCAGCTCGCCTTCGTCGAGGTTGCCGATGCGGATGATGGAGCGGATGCCATAGCCCAGCTTGCTGGCGTCGACGACGGCCCGGTAGCCGCGGATGACGCCGCCGTCCTCCAGCTTGCGCACCCGCTCGGTCACGGCCGGCTGGCTCAAGTGCACGCGCCGGCCCAGCTCGGCCATCGTCAGGCGGGCATCGGCCTGCAGCTCGGCGAGGATGCGATGGTCATGCTGATCGAGGTCAATTGCCATGAAAGTCTCCGGAATTCGGTGTCAACTACTTCAATCCTAAGGCCGATGGCGTTCTGAACCTTGAAGAGCCCATGTTGCGGGAGGGCCGGAATTTCTACGATGCCGGCCATGAACACGACCACGCTGCCGCTGAAGACCGCTCCTGGCCTGAGCCCGAAACTGATGCTCTGCCTGGCCGCCACCTGGCTGGTCTGGGGCTCGACCTATCTCGCCATCAAATACGCGCTGGTCAGCCTGCCGCCCTTCTTCCAGATGGGCAGCCGCTTCCTGGTCGCCGGTGCCTTGCTGGCGGTGTGGATGCGCTGGCGCGGCGTGGCGTGGCCCACGCGGCGCCAGTGGCTGCATGCCCTGGTTATCGGCGGCCTGATGCTGGGCGGCGGCATGGGCGGCACGGCGACGGCGGAACAGACGGTGGGCTCCGGCCTGGTCGTGGCTTTCATCGCCGTGATGCCGCTGATGATCGCCGGCCTCAACCTGCTGTGGGGCGAGAAGCCGACGCGCATCGAATCGGCCGGCATCGCCCTGGGCCTGGTGGGCGTGCTGCTGCTGACGCAGGGCCAGGGCTTCGGCGCCTCGCCCATGGGCCTGGTGGCCATCAGCGTGGCCTGCGCCAGCTGGGCCGTGGGCAGCGTGCTGTCGCAGCGGGTCTGGCCGCTGGCACCCGGCGCCATGGGCTTTGCCAGCGAGATGCTGGCGGGCGGCGTCGTGCTGATGGTGCTGAGCTTCTTTGCGGGCGAGACCCTGCCTGAGCGCATCGAGCCGCAGGCGCTGTGGGCCTGGGCCTATCTCGTCGTGTTCGGCTCGCTGATCGCCTTCAACGCCTATATGGTGCTGCTGGCCGAGGCCTCGGCGGGCCTGGCGTCCAGCTATTCCTTCGTCAACCCCGTCATCGCGATGCTGCTCGGCGTCACGCTGGCGGGCGAGCAGATCAGCGGCCATGAATGGCTGGCCGCGGGCATCGTGCTGGTGGGCGTCGTGCTGCTGCTCGTGGGGCGCGCCAGGGCCTGCTAACCCTAGGGCAATGGGCCACGTTAGCCGCCGCCGCGGATATTGGCCTGCAGGGACGGCTGCATCAGCCGCGGCGCGGCCAGGGTCTGGTCCCGCGCCTGGCGCATGGCGACGAACTCGGCCTCGCTGACGCCGTCATGGGCATGGACGTTGGCAGCGCGCTGCTCGGCCACCGTCGCCTGCCAGCGCGGCTCGCGGCCGGGCGGGTAATCGTGGCAGACAAAGAGCCGGGTCGCGGGCGGGAATGCCAGCAGGCGCCGGATGGAACGGTAGAGCACGGCCGCATCGCCGCCGGGGAAGTCGGCGCGGGCGCTGCCGACATCGGGCATGAAGAGGGTGTCGCCGATGAAGACGGCATCCTCGACCTGGAAGGCCAGGTCGGCCGGCGTGTGGCCGGGCGTGAGCAGGGCGGTCGCCTCGATGCTGCCGATCATGAAGCGTTCGCCGTCGGCCAGCAGGCGATCGAAGCCGTCATCCTCCGATGTCCATCCCCGCAGGCGCGCCAGCGTGGCCTGCACCTCGCGGATGCGCTCGCCGATGGCGATCAGCCCGCCGGCCTGGGCGCGCAGATAGCGCGCGGCCGAGACATGGTCGGCATGCACATGGGTCTCGAGGATCCACTGCAGCGTCAGCCTGTGCTCGCGCAAATGGGCCAGCAGCAGGTCGGCGCTGGCCGTGCTGGAGCGGCCGCTGGCGAGGTCGTGGTCCAGCACCGGATCGATGACGGCGGCCTGGCGCGTGGCCGGGTCGTGCACGACATAGCTGACCGTACCAGTGACGGGCTCGTGGAAGGCATGGATGGCGGCGGGCATAAGACCAGTTTCGCCTAGGCCAGAATCCGGCCCCATGCTGTTTCTGCTCTCGCCCGCCAAGTCCCTCGACTACGACACGCCGACGCCCCCCGAACTGGCGCCGGCCCTGACCCGTCCGCAGTTCCTCGACGACACGGCGGCCCTGATCGACATCCTGCGCACCAAGAGCGTGGACGATGTGCGCGAGCTGATGGACCTGTCCGAGCCCCTGGCCCAGCTCAACGTCGACCGCTATGCGGCCTGGCGCCCCCGCTTCACCGACAGGAACAGCAAGCCGGCCGTGCTGGCCTTCAATGGCGATGTCTACGACGGCCTGGATGCCAAGACGCTGAGCGCAGAAGACATCACCTGGGCCCAGGCCCATGTGCGCATGCTGTCCGGGCTCTACGGCATCCTGCGGCCGCTGGACCGCATGCAGCCCTACCGCCTGGAGATGGGCACCCGCCTGGCCGGCGAGCATGGCGCCAGCCTCTACGACTACTGGGGCGACCGCCTGGCCCTGCACCTGAACAAGCTGGCCAAGGCTGAAAAGGCGCCGGTCATCGTCAGCCTGGCCTCCCAGGAATACTTCCGTGCCGCCGACCGCAAGGCCCTCAAGCCGCGCGTCATCGACTGCCAGTTCGAGGACTGGAAGAACGGCGAGTACAAGATCATCAGCTTCTTCGCCAAGCGTGCGCGTGGCCTGATGGCGCGCTTCGCCATTCAGCAACGCCTTGAAACGCCAGAAGGGCTCAAGGCTTTCGATCTGGACGGTTATCGTCTGGCCTCCGAGGTTTCAACTCCCGACCGACTCGTCTTCCGCCGCAAGTCATGAGCCAACAAGTCATCACCCCCGAGCTGTGTGAGTGGATCACCGAGCAGAGCCGCGCCGGCCATGCGTCCGAAAGCATTCTGGCGGCCATGCTGGGCAGCGGCTGGGACGAGGGCATTGCCCGCCAGGCCCTGGCCCGCACCCTGGGCCAGTCGGCCACGCTGACGGCTCCGCCCGATGCGACGCCGGGCCTGCCCGAGCCCGACCTGGGGCGCTTCGCCCCCGTCATCGATGCCGGCGATCGCCAGGTCAAGGTGCTGATGGCCCTGCGCCAGCCGCGCGTCATCGTCTTCGGCGATCTGCTGTCGGATGAAGAGTGCGACGGCATCATCGCGCTGGCGACCAAGCGCCTGGCGCGCTCGGAGACCGTGGCCACCGGCGCCGAGGGCAGCGAGGTGAACGCCGCGCGCACCAGCGACGGCATGTTCTTCGAGCGCTGCGAGACCGAGCTGATCCGCAAGCTGGAGTCGCGCATCGCGACGCTGCTGCGCTGGCCGCTGGACCATGGCGAGGGCCTGCAGGTGCTGCACTACCGCCCGGGCGCCGAGTACCAGCCGCATTACGACTACTTCGACCCCGGCCACATCAGCACGCCGGCCATCCTGAAGCGCGGCGGCCAGCGTGTCGCGACGCTGGTCATGTACCTGAACACGCCCACGGCCGGCGGCTCGACCATCTTCCCGGACATCGGCCTGGACGTCGCCCCGGTCAAGGGCAATGCCGTCTTCTTCAGCTACGACCGGCCGCACCCAGCCACGCAGACCCTGCATGGCGGATCGCCGGTGCTGGACGGCGACAAATGGGTGGCCACCAAGTGGCTGCGTCAGGGCGTGTTCACCTGATCGGGCGTCAGGCGGTGGCGGCGATCAGCGCGATCATCGCCGTCGCCATTCCGAGCAGCAGCATGAAATAGAAGGCGCTGAGCAGCATGCCGCGCCAGAGGGCGCCCCACCAGCCCAGGTCATAGACGCGGCGCATCGCCGCCAGGCCGTGCCAGAAGACGGCGAAGATCATCGGCGCTTCCAGACCGGTGGCCATCGCCAGCGGCAGCGCCAGGTACCAGAGGCTGTGGCTGTGCAGCGAGAACACGAAGTGCTCGGCATAGCGCCGGCCGCTGCCGGCAAACGCGCCCAGCAGCAGGGCGGCGAAGATCGGCTGCATGAGCAGCAGGGCATAGGGCGCCAGCGCGCGCGCGCGCGCTTTCCACTGCTCGAAGGTCATGGACTCGCCCTTGTTGACGAGTTGGGTCAGCCAGCGCTCCGTGGTGCTGCAACTGGACGGTTTCGCCAGGTCGCAATTGCCGAATTTGGAGCTGATCGAGACGCTGGCCGGCGTCGGCGCACTGGCGCCATCGGCAATCGCCTTGGCCTTGCCGGCCGCTTCAGCGGGTGTCATGTTGGGACGGACCCTGATCGTGGTCACTTTGCCCGTCGTGGCGATGGCGTCGGGGTCGGCCTCGATGACCTGGGTCGGCCCCTGCGGCACCAGGGCCAGGCCGATGAGGAGCAGGAAACTCGCGCTCAGATAGACCCGCAGCGGCAGTACATAGCGGCGCCGCCGGCCGTGGAAATAGGCGTTGGTCAGGTGGCCCGGCATGCAGACCAGGGCCCACAGCGTGCGCCACAGCGGGCCGTCGAAGGCGACGTAATGGCCCAGGTACTCGGTGAACATCTCGCGCACCGAGGGCGGATGCAGGTCGGTCTCCTGGCCGCAGTGGCCGCAATGGACGGGCCGCGGCGCGGCCAGCGTGAAGTGGCAGTTGCGGCAGTAGGGCAGTTCGGGCGCGTGATGCGTGGTCATGCGGACAACAGCTTGTTGATCAGTTCAGGCGTGCTGCCCGCCTGGTATTTCTTCATCAGTCGGCCGCGGTAGATGTCCACCGTGCGCGGGCTGACGCCGAGGCGGCGGCCGATGAGCTTGCTGGTCTGGCCCTCGACCAGCAGGGCGGCGATCTCGCGCTCGCGCGGCGTCAGATCGGCCGTGATCTGGCGGCGCGCCGACAGGTCCTCGAAGCTCCAGATGCCGCGGGCATGCGGGTCGGCCGGGTCCAGGGCGCGGCCGGTCACATGGCACCAGAACAGCTCGCCAGCGCCCAAGCGCCGCATGACGCGGTCGTCGGCATAGTGGCCCTGGGCGTCCAGGCTGGCGACGATGCGCGCCCCGGTGCGCTCGAATTCGGCGGCGCTGGGGTACATGACGGCGAAGCTCTGGCCAATCAGCTGCTCACGGGTGGCCGCGAACATCTGCAGCACGCGCTCGTTGCAGTCCACGATCTGGCGCTGGGCGGAGAGCACCAGGCCGATGGGAGCCAGCTGGAAGGCGCTGCGGTAATCGAGGGCGGCGGGTTCCACTTAGGCGAATTCGCGTAATCGACTTCGAGAGGGGCGCGATAGTACCCTTGCGGGCGTTGCAAACCGCCAGGAGACGGCATGAACAAGGTGTACCCGAGCGCTGAGGAAGCGCTGCGCGGCGTCGTGAGGGACGGGCAGATGCTCGCGGTCGGCGGCTTCGGCCTGTGCGGCATCCCCGAAGCCCTGATCGCAGCCCTGCGCGACAGCGGCGTCAAGGACCTGACGGTGATCTCCAACAATGCCGGCGTCGACGGCTTTGGCCTCGGCCAGCTGCTGACCACGCGCCAGATCAGGAAGATGATCTCCAGCTATGTCGGTGAGAACAAGGAGTTCGAGCGCCAGTACCTGGCGGGCGAGCTGGAGCTGGAGTTCACGCCCCAGGGCACGCTGGCCGAGAAGCTGCGCGCCGGCGGCGCCGGCATCCCGGCCTTCTTCGTGCGCACCGGCGTCGGCACGCTGATCGCCGAAGGCAAGGAGGCTCGCGAGTTCGACGGCCAGACCTATATCCTCGAGAAGGCCCTGGTGCCCGACGTGTCCCTGGTCAAGGCCTACAAGGCCGACAAGAGCGGCAACCTCGTCTTCCGCCGCACCGCGCGCAACTTCAACCCGGCGGCCGCCATGGCCGGCCAGCTGACGGTCGTCGAGGTCGAGCACCTGGTCGAGACCGGCGACATCGACCCGGACGATGTCCATCTGCCGGGCATCTATGTGCACCGCATCGTCGTCAATGCCAATCCGGAAAAGCGGATTGAGAAGATGACCCTGTCCCCGAAGAAGGAGGCCTGACCATGCCCTGGACCCAAGACCAGATGGCCGCCCGCGCGGCCCAGGAGCTGGAAGACGGCTTCTATGTGAACCTCGGCATCGGCATCCCGACGCTGGTGGCCAACCATGTGCCGGCGACCAAGGAAGTCTGGCTGCAGAGCGAGAACGGCATGCTGGGCATCGGCCCCTTCCCGACCGAGGACGAAGTCGACGCCGACCTCATCAACGCCGGCAAGCAGACCGTCACCACGCTGCCCGGCTCCAGCATCTTCGGCAGCCACGACAGCTTCGCCATGATCCGTGCCGGCAAGATCAACCTCAGCATCCTGGGCGCCATGCAGGTCAGCGGCAGCGGCGACCTGGCCAACTGGATGATCCCGGGCAAGATGGTCAAGGGCATGGGCGGCGCCATGGACCTGGTGGCCGGCGTCAAGCGCGTCATCGTGCTGATGGAGCATGTCGCCAAGAAGAAGGACGGCACCGAGGACCTCAAGATCATCCCCAGCTGCACCCTGCCGCTGACGGGTGTCGGCGTCGTCGATCGCATCATCACGGACCTCGGCGTCTTCGACGTCGTGCCCGAAGGCATCAAGCTCGTCGAGCTGGCCGAAGGCGTCACGCGTGAACAAGCGCAAAGCAAGACAGGGGTTCCGTTGCTCTGAGGTAAATCCTCCTTTCCTGTCCCCAGTTCATGGGCCTCGACGGGTCAGCGCAAGCTGGCCCGTTTGCGTTGCGCGGAGCATTCTGCAGACAACAACGAGCGAGGCCATCATGCGCACACCTCCGTCGCCTGAAGTCAAGACCATCGCCCCCGCACCCGAGACAAGTGCAGAGCTGAACCCCGACGGCCTTGCCATCGCCGCGGCGGCCGCGGCCTTGCTGGCCGCCTGCGGTGGGGGAGGGGGTGGCGATGCGCCAACCCCATCGCCTTCGCCGCCACCACCGCCTCCTCCGGCGCCACCACCGCCGCCACCGCCTCCCAGCATCACCGACGCCGAGGCGGCCCGCTTTCTCGCCCAGGCCGGTTTTGCCGCCAGCAGCGCCGACATCGCCACCGTCAAGGCCAACGGTTATGCCGCCTGGCTGGATGCCCAGTTCGCGCTGCCGGTGACCGACAGCCACTTCGACTGGATGGTGGCCCATGGCTACGCGGTCGTCGACCACCGCAATGACTTCGGCGGCGTCGACAACACGCTGTGGCGCAAGCTGATGTCGGCCCCCGACACGCTGCGCCAGCGCGTCGTGCTGGCCCTGAGCGAGATCTTCGTCATCTCCATGAGCGGCCTGCCCATGCCCTGGCGGGGCTTCGCCGTCGCCTGCTACATGGACATGCTGGAGCAGCGCTGCTTTGGCAGCTACCGCGAGCTGCTCAACGCCGTCACGCTGTCCAACGGCATGGGCGTCTACCTCGCCACGCGCGGCAATCTCAAGGAGGATCCCAACACCGGCCGCGTGCCCGACGAGAACTACGCCCGCGAGGTCATGCAGCTGTTCAGCATCGGCCTCTACCAGCTCAATGCCGACGGCACGCTCAAGCTCGACGGCAATGGCAAGCCCGTCGAGACCTACACGCAGGCCAACATCAGCGACCTGGCCCGTGTCTTCACCGGCTGGGATTTCGACGGCTACAGCGGCAGCGACCCGGCCTTCATGAAGAAGCCCATGGCCAACATCGCCTCGCGCTTCTCCACCGGGGCCAAGAAGGTGCTGGACGTCGACATCCCGGCCTCGGCCGATGGCCCGGCGGCGTTGAAGATCGCGCTGGACACGCTGGCCAACCATGCGAACGTCGGCCCCTTCATCGGCCGCCAGCTCATCCAGCGCCTCGTCGCGTCCGACCCGAGCGCGGCCTATGTCGGCCGCGTCGCCGCCGTCTGGGCCGACAACGGCGCCGGCGCGCGCGGCGACCTCAAGGCCGTCATCCGGGCCATCCTGCTCGACAGCGAAGCCCGCACCGCGTCTACGGCTCCCGGCGCCGGCAAGCTGCGCGAGCCGCTGCTGCGCTTCCTCCAGTGGGGACGGTCCTTCGGCGTGACCTCGCCCACCGGCATCTGGAACATCGGCAACACCAGCGATGCCGGCACCCGCCTGGGCCAGAGCCCGCTGCGCAGCCCCTCGGTCTTCAACTTCTTCCGGCCCGGCTATGTGCCGCCCAATTCCCAGCTGGGCGTCAATGCCGTCACGGCGCCCGAGTTCCAGCTCTGCAACGAGAGCACGGTAGCCGGCTATCTCAACTACATGCAGAAGGCCATTGCCGATGGCATCAACGACGTGAAGCCGAGCTACACGGCCGAACTCGCGCTGGCCGGCGATGCGCCGGGCCTGGTCGCCAGCCTCGCCACGCGCCTGGGTGGCGGCGGCATCTCGACGACGACCCAGGCCACCATCGCAACCGCCGTCGCCACCATCTCGGCCGTCAGCGATGCCGGCAAGCTCAACCGCGTGCAGGCGGCCATCCTGATGCTCATGGCCTGCCCGGAATACCAGGTGCAGAAGTGAGGGTGCGACCATGAAGCTGAACCGACTCCCCGAACTGCAGCGCCGCGAGTTCCTGCGCCGCGCCGGCGCCCTCGGCATCGCGGGCACCGCCGCGCCCTGGGCCTTGAACCTGGCCGCCCTCGGCGAAGCGGCTGCGCAGGCGGCGCCGAGCGACTACAAGGCCCTGGTCTGCGTCTTCCTCTATGGCGGCAACGACCATGGCAACACCCTCGTCCCTTACGACCAGGCCAGCTACAACGCCTATGCCCAGATCCGCCAGACCCTGGCGACGCCGCGCGACCAGCTCGCCGCGACGGCCCTGGCGCTGAATGTCGGCGGCCGCCAGATGGCCCTGGCGCCCCAGCTCGGCAAGCTCAAGGGCCTGTGGGACAGCGGGCGGCTGGGCATCCAGCTCAATGTCGGCACGCTGATCCAGCCCACCACGCTGGCCCAGTACAACGCCAGGAGCGTGCCGCTGCCGCCCAAGCTGTTCTCGCACAACGACCAGCAGTCGGTCTGGCAGAGCAGCTCGCCGGAAGGCGCCACCTCGGGCTGGGGTGGCCGCATGGGCGATCTCTTCCTGGGCGGCAACGGCACCGCCACCTTCACCTGCATCAATGCCGCCGGCAATGCCGTCTTCATGGCCGGCAAGCAGGCCGTGCAATACCAGGTGTCCACCAGCGGCGCCGTGCCCATCAACGGCATCCTGAAGCCGCTCTACGGCTCGCAGGCCTGTGCCGATGCGCTGCGCGGCCTCATCACCGCGGCCGACCGCACGCATTGGATGGAGGCCGAACTGAACAAGGTGGTCGCGCGCTCGGTCAGCGCCCAGGGCGTCGTCACGAGCGGCCTCGCCGGCGTGCCGGCCCTGCAGACGCCCTTCGACACGGCCAGCGGCCTGTCGGCCCAGCTGCTGATGGTGGCCAGGCTCATCGCCGCCCGCCAGGCCCTGGGGGCGAAGCGCCAGGTCTTCTTCGTGTCCCTGGGCGGCTTCGACACGCACGACGCGTTGCTGGACGAACATCCCGGCCTGCTGACGGCCGTCAACGACGCGCTGGCCAGCTTCTACGCCGCCACCGTCGAACTCGGCGTGGCGAACCAGGTCACCACCTTCACGGCCAGCGACTTCGGCCGCTCGCTGACCACCAATGGCGATGGCTCCGACCATGGCTGGGGCAGCCACCATTTCGTGTTGGGCGGGGCGGTGCAGGGCGGCAGGTTCTGGGGCAGCCTGCCCTCGGTCAGCATCAACGGCCCCGACGATGTCGGCCAGGGCCGGCTGCTGCCGACGACGGGCGTGGACCAGCTCGGCGCGACGCTGGCGACCTGGATGGGCATCAGCGGCACCGACCTGCCCAAGGTGCTGCCGCAGATCGCCAACTACAGCCAGAAGGACATGGCTTACTTCTGACGCCGCTGCTGAGCGGGTCAACAATCGGCCCATGCCGCTGACACGCCGACGACTGCTGGCCTGCGTCCCCGCAGCCGCCTGGACTCCGGGCCTGCGGGCCGCCGAACCCCCGTTGCTGGACTGGCTGCGGTCGCCGGCCTACGCAGCCAACGTGCAGCAGCGCATGCAGCAGGCCCAGGTGCCAGGCCTTGCGCTGGCCGTCATCGAAGGCGGTGCCCTGCTGCACGCGACGGCCTTCGGCTGGGCCGACCTCGCAGCGCAGCGGCCCATGGCGGCGCAGACGCTGCTCAATATCGCGTCCATCACCAAGGTCTTCACCTGCGCGGCCGTGCTGCAGTTCCAGGAGCAGGGGCGTCTCGAGCTGGACGCGCCGGTCGACCTCTGGCTGCCTTTCAAGCTGCGCCATCCTTCCGGCGCCGCCATCACGACGCGCCAGCTGCTGACGCACACCGCAGCCATCGCCGACGGGCCGGCCTACGAGGCGAGCTATGCCTGTGGCGATCCGCAGGCCGAACTCGGCAGCTGGCTGAAGGAGGCGGGGGCGGTGGGCTTTCACCCCTGGGTTCCCGGCGAGCGCCATGCCTACAGCAATGTCGGCTATGGCCTGCTGGGCTTGCTTGTCGAACGCCTCAGCGAGCTGCCCTATGCGCAAGCCTGTCAGCGCAGCCTGCTGGCCCCGCTGGGCATGGCCCGCAGCCGCTTCCTGCTGAAGGGACTGGAGCGCACTGAACACGCCACGCCCTATGAATTCGTTGCGGCCGGCAAGCCGCTGCCGGACAAGTTGCGCGCCGAAGAGGCGCCACAGGCTGTCGACGCCGGCCAGCAGCTGCCGCTGTGCCTGTACAGCTTCGCCACGATGTCGGACGGCCTGCTGCGCAGCTCGGTCGCCGAGCTGGCGCGCTTCGCGCAGGCCGTGCTGGGCGGCGGCGCGCTGGACGGCCGGCGCATCCTGGCCGCGGCCAGCGTAGCCCAGATGCTGTCCGACCAGCAGGCCCCGGTGCCCGAGCGCGCCGGCTACCGCCAGGGCCTGGCCTGGCGCGGCCTGGGGCAGGGCGTCTGGGCCCATTTCGGGCGCGACCCGGGCGTTGCGTCTGCCCTGCAGATCCATCCCGCCAGCGGTCGCGGCGTCGTGCTGCTGGCCAATGGCTCGCGCGCCAGGCCGCTGGTGGCCCAGTTGGCCGCCGAGGTCATGGCCAGGCCCGGCCATGCCTAAGATGGCCGGATGCTTCGCCTCCTGACGCCTCTCCTGCTGGCCGGCCTGCTGGCCCCGGCCCATGCCCTCGATCAACCCGAGGCGGCCACCAGCCGCAGCGCCAAGCAGGGCAGCCTGACGGCGCCCGCCAAGCGCTTTGCCGTGACCGCCGCCAATCCGCTGGCCGTGGACGCCGGCGTCGAGATGCTGAAGGCCGGTGGCTCGGCCATCGACGCCACCGTGGCCGTGCAGCTGGTGCTCGGCCTGGTCGAGCCGCAGTCCAGCGGCATTGCCGGCGGCGCCTTCCTGATGCATTGGGATGGCCGCCAGGTCCAGTCCCTGGACGGCCGCGAGACCGCGCCGGCCGCCGCCACACCCGAGATGTTCCTCAAGGCCGACGGCAAGCCCATGGCCATGCGCGACGCCATCCTGAGCGGCCTGTCCACCGGCACGCCCGGCGTGCTGGCCATGCTGGCCGAAGCGCATCGCCAGCATGGCAAGCTGCCCTGGGCCCGCCTGTTCGAGCCGGCCATCCGCCTGGCCGAGCAGGGTTTCGCCGTCAGCCCGCGGCTGTTCGAACTGATGTCCTCGGAGCCGGCCCTGCGCAGCGATGCCCAGGCCGCGCCGTATTTTTACGATGCCGCGGGTACGCCCAAGCCCGTCGGCACGGTGCTGAAGAACCCGGCCTATGCCGCCGTGCTGCGCGGCATCGCCAAGCAGGGCGCCAAGGGCTTCTACGAGGGTGCCGTCGCGGCCGACATCGTGCGCCGCGTCAAGGGGCATGTGCGGCCGGGCCTGCTGACCGAGGCCGACCTGGCCGCCTACAAGCCCGCGCAGCGCCCGCCGCTGTGCAATGACTGGCGCAGTTATCGCGTCTGCGGCTTCGGGCCGCCGACCTCCGGCCATCTGACGCTGATGCAGATCCTCGGCATTCTCGACACCCAGCCCGCGGCAGTGGCGGCTCAGGGCATCACGGCCGACTGGATGCATGCCTATGCAGAATCCGCCAAGCTGGCCTTTGCCGACCGGGCCCAGTACATCGGCGACCCGGCCTTCGTCAGCGCACCGGGCGGCGACTGGCAGAACCTGCTCGCTCCCGCCTATCTGAAGCAGCGCGGCGCCCTGATTGCGCCCAAGGCCATGGGCGTGGCCACGGCCGGCCAGCCGGCCGCCGTCCAGCAGGCCCTGGCGCCCCAGGCTGAGCAGCTCGAGGCCGGCACCAGCCATGTCAGCGTCGTCGACGCGCAAGGCCATGCGGTGGCCATGACGACCAGCGTGGAGTCCGCCTTCGGCAACCGCGTCATGAGCGACGGCGGTACCGGCTTGGGCGGCGGCTTCATGCTGAACAACCAGCTGACCGACTTCTCGCTGAACCCGGTGGGCGCCGACGGCAAGCCGGTGGCCAACCGCGTGGAGGCGGGAAAAAGGCCGCGTTCCAGCATGGCGCCCACCCTGGTCTTCGACCGCGCCGGCAAGCTCGTCCTGGTGGCCGGCTCGCCGGGCGGGCCGGTCATCATCCATTACGTCGCCAAGGTCATCACTGGCACCCTGGCCTGGGGCCTGCAGGCGCAACAGGCGGTGGACCTGCCGAACTACGGCCACTTCAACAGCGGCTCCCTGATCGTCGAGCGCGGCGCGCTGACGGCCGAGCAGCTGGCCGACCTGCGTGGCCGCGGCCAGCAGGTGGTGGAAACCGACCTGACCAGCGGACTGCAGATGCTGGTGCGCGTCAAGGAAGGCTGGGTGGGCGGCGCCGACCCGCGCCGCGAGGGCGTCGTGCGCGGGGAGTAGCAAGCCAAGCCGCGTCCTGCCGCGGCGCGGCGTCTTGTCCGACATCGTGGTCCTGCCGCCGCCCACTAGGCTGGTCGGGTTGTCAGCCCGGAGGGCCAGCGATGGACGAGTTGCAGGGATGTTGTCTTTCACGCCGGGACGTGTTGGTGGCGGGCGCGGGCACGGCGGCCGCCGTCACTGCGGAAGCGGCTGACCGGGAGCCGGCCATGTCCATGGGAACGACGGGACGCGTCACGCTGGAGGTCAACGGCCAGGCCCACAGCCTGGACGTGGACACGCGCACGACGCTGCTGGACCTGTTGCGCGAGCAGCTGCACCTCACCGGCACTAAGAAGGGCTGCGACCACGGCCAGTGCGGCGCCTGCACGGTGCTGATGGACGGCCGCCGCATCAACAGCTGCCTGATGCTGGCCGTCATGGCGCCGGGCGCCAAGATCACCACCATCGAAGGCCTGGGCACGCCGCAGAAGCTGCATCCGCTGCAGGCCGCCTTCGTCAAGCATGACGGCTACCAGTGTGGCTACTGCACGCCGGGCCAGATCTGTTCGGCCGTCGGCATGCTGGACGAACTCCAGCGCGGCGCGCCCAGCCATGTGACGGCCGATCTGGCTGCCAAACCACTGTTGAGCGCGGACGAGCTGCGCGAGCGCATGAGCGGCAATCTGTGCCGCTGTGGCGCCTATTCCAACATCGCCGAGGCCATCACCGAGGTCGCGGGAGGCGCCGCATGAAAGCCTTCAGCTTTGAGCGCGCCCGTACGCCGGCCGAGGCGGCGGCGGCCGTGGCGCAGCGGCCCGATGCCCGCTTCATTGCCGGCGGCACCAATCTGCTGGACCTGATGAAGCTGCAGATCGAGGCGCCGACGCATCTGGTCGACGTGAACCCGCTGGGCCTGGACCGCATCGAGCCGGTCGATGGCGGCGGCCTGCGCATCGGTGCCCTGGTGCGCAATGCCGACCTGGCCGCCGATGCCCGTGTGCGCAAGGACTACGCGGTGCTGTCCCGCGCCTTGCTGGCCGGTGCCTCGGGCCAGTTGCGCAACCGCGCGACGACGGCCGGCAATCTGCTGCAGCGCACCCGCTGCCCCTATTTCTACGATACCGCCCAGCCCTGCAACAAGCGCCAGCCCGGCAGCGGCTGCTCGGCCATCGGCGGTGTGACGCGGTCCCTGGCCCTGATCGGCACCAGCCAGGCCTGCATCGCCAGCCATCCGAGCGACATGGCGGTGGCGATGCGCGTGCTGGACGCCCAGGTCGAGACCGTCAGGCCCGACGGCCAGATGCGCCGCATCCCGATTGCCGACTTCCACAAGCTGCCCGGCGACACGCCCCACATCGAGCACACGCTGGCTCATGGCGAGCTGATCACTTCGGTGCTGCTGCCGCCGCCGGCGGGCGGTGTGCAGGTCTACCGCAAGGTGCGCGACCGGGCGTCCTATGCCTTCGCGCTGGTGTCGCTGGCGGCCATCGTGCAGCGCGACGGCAGCGCGCGTCTCGCCTTCGGCGGGGTGGCGCCCAAGCCCTGGCGCGTCGAGGCCGCCGAAGGCCGGCTGTCCCAGGGCGTGCACGGCTACTTCGGCGAAGCCTTCAAGGGCGCGACGCCCCAGCAGGACAACGCCTTCAAGCTCAAGCTGGCCGAGCGTTTGGCCGCGGACGTCCTTCACCCCGCCCGGAGGGCCGCATGAGATTCGACCAGCCCGCCACCACCAACCCCATCGACCAGGGCAAGGTCGTCGGCATCGCAACGCCGCGCATCGACGGTCCGCTGAAGACCACGGGCACGGCACTCTATGCCCACGAGCACCATGAGCAGAAGCCGGCCATCGGCTACGTGATCGGCGCCGGCATCGCCAAGGGGCGCGTTGCAGCGATGGATCTGCGCGCGGCCCGCGCGGCGCCGGGCGTGCTCGCCATCGTCACGGCCCAGAACGCGGGCAAATTGGCAAAAGGCAGCAAGAACACCGCCAAGCTGCTCGGCGGGCCGCAGATCGAGCACTACCACCAGGCCCTGGCCGTCGTCGTGGCCGAGAGCTTCGAGCAGGCCCGCGCTGCCGCGGCGTTGGTGAACATCCGCTATGAGGAAGCCAAGGGCCGTTTCGACTTGGCGGCCGAGAAGCCGCGCGCGCCCATGGCCAAGGATGACGGCTTTGGCGGCAAGGCCGAGACCCGGCATGGCGACTTCGAGGCCGGCTTCGCCAAGGCCCCGGTGCAGTTGGACGCCAGCTACAGCACGCCCGACCAGAGCCACGCGATGATGGAGCCACACGCCAGCATCGCCTGGTGGGAGGGCCCCAAGCTGACGGTGTGGACGTCCAACCAGATGGTGGACTGGGCCGTCGGCGACCTCGCCAAGACGCTCGGCATGGCCAAGGACAAGATCCAGGTCAAGTCGCCCTTTGTCGGCGGCGGCTTCGGCGGCAAGCTCTTCCTGCGCGCCGACGTCGTACTTGCCGCGCTGGGGGCAAAGGCGGTAGGCCGGCCCGTGAAGATCGCGCTGACGCGGCCGCTGATGTTCAACAACACGACGCACCGGCCCGCCACCATCCAGCGCGTCCGCATCGGCGCCGACAAGGACGGGCGCATCCAGGCCATCTCGCACGAGAGCTGGTCGGGCGACCTGCCCGGCGGCGGACCCGAGACGGCGGTGGCGCAGACGCGCCTGCTCTACGCCGGCGAGCACCGCCATACCGCCATGCGCCTGGCCGTGCTGGACCTGCCCGAGGGCAATGCCATGCGCGCGCCCGGCGAGGCACCGGGCCTGATGGCGCTGGAGATCGCGATGGACGAGATGGCCGAGAAGCTCGGCCTGGACCCCATCGAATTCCGCCTGCGCAACGACACCCAGGTCGACCCCGAGAAGCCGCAGCGGCGCTTCTCGCAGCGCCGCCTGGCCGAGTGCCTGAAGACAGGCGCCGAGCGCTTTGGCTGGAGCAAGCGCAATGCCCAGCCCGGCAAGGTGCGAGACGGCCGCTGGCTGCTGGGCCTGGGCGTGGCGGCGGCCTTTCGCAACAACCTCGTCATGAAGTCCAAGGCGCGGG
The DNA here is from genome assembly GCF_059415865.1 of Roseateles sp. GW821-FHT09H10. Classification (NCBI taxonomy): domain Bacteria; kingdom Pseudomonadati; phylum Pseudomonadota; class Betaproteobacteria; order Burkholderiales; family Sphaerotilaceae; genus Roseateles; species Roseateles sp. GW821-FHT09H10. The sequence goes on from NZ_JBWKOB010000001.1 coordinate 1,535,257, forward strand.
TGAGGCTGGACGGCGAGCGCGTCATCGTCGAGACCGACATGACCGACATCGGCACCGGCAGCTACACCATCATTGCGCAGACCGCCGCCGAGATGATGGGCGTGGCGCTGAACCAGGTCGTCGTGCGCCTGGGCGACTCGGCCTTCCCGGTCTCTTGCGGCTCGGGCGGGCAATGGGGCGGCAACAGCGCCACGGCCGGTGTCTATGCGGCCTGCATGAAGCTGCGAGGCCTGGTGGCGCAGAAGGCCGGCATGAGCGACGCCGAGTTCGTCGACGGCCAGGTGCGCGGCGGCGGCAAGGCCGTGGCGCTGAAGACCTTTGCCGGCCTGGTGGCCGAGGACGGCATGGAATACGGCGACCTTGACAAGCGCTACCAGCAGTCCACCTTCGGCGGGCATTTCTGCGAGGTGGCCGTGGATGCGGCGACGGGCGAGATCCGCGTGCGGCGCATGCTGGCCGTCTGCGCGGCAGGGCGCATCCTGAACCCGCTGTCGGCGCGCAGCCAGGTCATCGGCGCGATGACCATGGGCGTGGGTGCGGCGCTGATGGAAGAGCTGCAGGTCGACCATCGCCGCGGCTTCTTCGTCAACCACGACCTGGCCGGCTACGAGGTGCCAGTGCATGCCGACATCCCCCACCAGGACGTCGTCTTCCTCGACGAGACCGACCCCATCTCCTCGCCGATGAAGGCCAAGGGCGTGGGGGAACTTGGCATCTGCGGCGCGGCCGCCGCGGTGGCCAATGCGGTCTACAACGCGACGGGGGTGCGCGTGCGCGACTACCCCGTCACGCTGGACAAGCTGCTGCCCGGGCTACCGGCGCTGGTTTAGCAAGTACAGCCCCAGCGCGCCGAGAGCGGCAAACAGCGCGCCGCTCCAGACTTCATAGGGCAGGCCCGCCATGCGGTACTTGGCCGCATCGGCGCAATTGCCCGTGACCATGAACACCGATGGCCACAGCTCCTCGAGATTGAGGGCGGTGAGGGTCTTGTCGGCCAGGCCCATGGCGCAGCTCGCGCTCTGCGAGGCCACTTCGTACTGGAAGACGGCAGCCGTCAGGCCGGCGGCGCACAGTGTCAGCACGACGACCAGGGCCGCCTGGCGCAGCGTTCGCTTGGCGTGCACCAGCCAGCCCAGCAGCGAGACGGTACCGATCAACAGGAAGATGGCCCGCTGCAGCACGCACCAGGGGCAGGGCTTGACGCCGAACTGGTGCTGGGCGATCAGCGCGATGCCGACGGCACCGAAGCTGGCCACGGCCATGCCCGCCAGCGCGCGGGCCGGCAGCTTGGAAGGGGAGGTGAACATCAGTCCTGGACTTCCGCGATGAGCTCGATCTCGACGCAGGCGCCCATCGGGATCTGGGCCACGCCGAAGGCGCTGCGGGCATGCTTGCCGGCTTCGCCCAGCACGGTGGCGAACAGCTCGGAGCAGCCATTCGTGACGAGGTGCTGCTCGGTGAAGTCGGGCGTGCTGTTGACCAGGCTCATGACCTTGACGATGCGCACCTTGCCGAGGTCGCCGGTGGCGGCCTGCAGGGTGCCGAGCAGGTCGATGGCCACGGAACGCGCGGCGGCCTGGCCGGTGGCGGTGTCGACATCCTTGCCGAGCTGGCCGACCCAGGGCTTGCCGTCCTTCTTGGCGATGTGGCCGGACAGATAGAGCAGATTGCCGGTGCGCGTGAAGGGCAGGTAGGCGGCTGCGGGAATGGCCAGCGGCGGCAGGGTGATGCCGAGTTCGGCGAGCTTGGCTTGGATGGCGGAGGAGCTCATGCGGGGAAAGCGCGGTGGCGCGAGCGAAAAACCGGGGCATGCTACACCCCGACATCAATCCCGAGGGGGTGAGGAAGGGCATTGGCAAAGCAGCCGTGGGGTGCGCGCGAGCTGGTGGCGACGGGCCTGGCCTGGCTGTCGGGCCTGGCCCTGCTGCATCGTTGCGAGCGGCTGCCGACCGGCGCCGAATATGCGGCCCTCGGGCTCGCTGTCACGGCGTTCTGGCTGCTGCGCCGCCGCCACTGGCTGCTGCTGGCGGCCTGCGCCGCGGTGTTCGCCTTCGGGCAGGCCGCGCTGCGCGCCGAACTGCGCCTGAAGCCCGAGCTGCAGCCGGCCTGGGAAGGCCGCGACCTGGTGCTGAACGGGCGCGTCGATTCGCTGCCGCTGGCGGTCACCGGCCAGGGCGGCGTGCCGGGCTGGCGCTTCGAGTTCGCGGTCGAGTCCGTCGGCCCTGCGGGCACGGCCCTGCCGCCGCAGGTGCCGCGGCGCCTGATGCTGCTGGCTTATGACCTGCCGTCTCTCATGGCCGGCGAGCATTGGCGCTTCACCGCCCGGTTGAAGCGGGCCCACGGCCTGGCCAATCCAGGCGGCTTCGATACCGAGCTCTGGCTGTTCGAGCAGGGCCTGCGCGCCAGCGGCGTCGTGCGCGCGGCCGAGCGCCTGCATGCGGCGCCCTGGTGGTCCATAGACGCGGCCCGGCAACGCCTGCGCGCGGCCATCCGCGCACAAGTGGCCGACCCCGGCATGGCCGGCGTGCTGGCGGCCCTGAGCCTGGGCGACCAGAACGCCATCGCCCATGCCGACTGGAACCTGTTCCGCGACAGCGGTGTCAGCCATCTGCTGTCGGTCTCGGGCAGCCATGTCGTGCTGCTCGCCTGGCTGGCCTCGGCCCTGGTCGCGCCGCTGTGGCGCCGCAGCCGCTGGCTCTGCCTGCGCCTGCCGGCGCCCTCGGCCGCGCGCTGGGTCGGCGTGGCGGCGGCCCTGGCCTATGCGCTGTTCTCCGGCTGGGGCGTGCCGGCCCAGCGCACCGTTCTCATGCTGGCCGCCGTCGCCGGGCTGCGCAGCCTCGGTCTGCGCTGGCCCTGGCCCCTGGTGCTGCTGGCCGCGGCCGTCGTCGTCACGGCGGTGGATCCCTGGGCGCTGATGCAGCCGGGCTTCTGGCTGTCCTTCGGTGCCGTCGGCCTGCTGATGGCGGCCGGTGGCGAGGCTGCCGAGGGCTGGCTCGCACGCCTGAAGGCCGCGCTGCGCACCCAGCTCATCGCCACCATCGGGCTGGCACCGCTGAGCCTGATCTGCTTTGCGCAATTGTCCCTGGTCGGCCTGCTGGCCAATCTCGTCGCCATTCCGTTGATCAGCTTCATCGTCACGCCGCTGGCCCTGGCGGGCGGGCTGTTTCCGCCGCTGTGGGCGCTGGCGGCGCACCTGGTGCAGGGTCTGATGGCCTGGCTGCAGTGGCTGGTCTCCTGGCCGGCGGTGGTCTGGTGGCTGCCGGCCGCGCCCGGGTGGTCGCAGGCCCTGGCCCTGGCGGGCGCGCTGCTGATCGCGCTGCGCCTGCCATGGCGGCTGCGCCTGGCGGGCCTGTTGATGCTGCTGCCCCTGCTGTGGCCGGCGGTGCCGCGCCCGCCCGCAGGCGAGTTCGAGCTGCTGGCACCGGACGTGGGCCAGGGCAATGCCGTCATCGTCCGCACCCACGGCCATGTGCTGGTCTTTGATACCGGTCCGGCCTATGCGCCGGGCGCGGACGCCGGCGAGCGCGTGCTGCTGCCGCTGCTGCGCTCGCTCGGCGTGCGGCGTCTGGACCTGCTGATGCTCAGCCATCGCGACGGCGACCATGTCGGCGGCGCCGCGGCGCTGATGCAGGCCCTGGCCGTGACCGAAATGCGCAGCTCGCTGGAGCCTGGGCATGCGCTGCTGCGGGCGGGGCCGCCCGCCTTGCGTTGCGAAGCCGGGCAGGGCTGGCACTGGGATGGCGTGCGCTTCGAGGTGCTGCATCCGACGCCGGCCAACTATGACGCCGGACTGAAGTCCAACGACCTGTCCTGCGTGCTGCGCATCACCTCGGCCTCGGGGCGGCGCGCGCTGCTGGCGGGCGACCTGGAGTCTGAGCAGGAACGACAGCTCGTCCGGCGCGAGGCTGACCTGCGAGCCGATGTGCTGCTGGTGCCTCACCATGGCAGCAAGACCTCGTCGAGCGCCGAGCTGCTGGCGGCCGTGCAGCCGTCGGTCGGCCTGGTGCAGGCCGGCTATCGCAGCCGCTTCGGCCATCCGGCGCCACCGGTGCTGGCGCGCTACCAGGCGGCCGGCATCGCCGTCGTGAGCAGCCCGTCCTGCGGTGCCTGGCGCTGGCAGAGCGAGACGGGTGAGTCGAGCTGCGAGCGCGAGCAGAGGCGGCGCTACTGGCAGGACCACACCTCGCTTGGCGCCACGCCGTCCGGGCCACCTGAAGAGGCGACGGCCGCGCCCGAAGTCGAACTGGTCTTCTGACGGCGGGACTGCCACACTGGGGCGGCTGCCGCCGCGCAAGGAGATCGCGATGAATCGCTTGTCCATCTGGAGCCGCCGTCTTGTTTCCTTGGGCCTGGTCTGCTTCAGCCTCGCCGCCTTCGCGGGAGGGGGCAGCGCGGGCAGCGGCGCCAAGGCCACGGCCGGCAGCAAGGACTACGAGCTCTACCGCAGCGGCAGCGCGGCCGATGTGCTGCCGCCGCAGCCGGCCGGCAACCTGCTGGTGCTGATGGGCGGTGGCATCGATGTCGACGACGCCTTCCGCGCCATGATCGCCAAGGCACGCGGCGGCACGGCGGCCAAGGTCGATGTCGTCGTCCTGCGCACCTCTGGCGCCGATGGCTACAACGCCTATCTGATGGCCATGGACGGCGTCGATTCCGTCGAGTCCATCGTGCTGAAGACGCGGGCCGGCGCCAGCGCGCCCGAGGTGCTGGACCTCGTCAACCGGGCCGACGTGCTCTTCATCGCCGGCGGCGACCAGTCCACCTATATCGGCCAATGGGCCGGCACGCCGCTGGAGGCCGCGATGAAGGCAGCGGTGGCGCGCAAGGTGCCGTTCGGGGGCACCAGCGCCGGACTGGCCGTGCTGGGCCAGTTCGACTATTCGGGCGCCAACCAGTCGGTGTCGTCGGCAGAGGCCATGGCCAACCCCTACGACCGCAATGTCACGCTGGACCGCGGCTTCCTGAACGCGCTGCCCCTGATGGGCAATGTCGTCACCGACGCCCACCTTGTCGCGCGCGACCGCATGGGACGCCTCGTCACCTTCCTCGCCCGGCTGTCCGCCGACGGCTGGGCCGGCTGGCAGGCGCTGCGCGGCATCGGCGTGGACGAGCAGACGGCCGTCGTCGTCGATGGCGATATCGCCACCGTCATGGGCAACGACGACGGCGCCGGCGGCCGCACGGGCCGGGCCTATTTCCTGAAGCCGACCTTGGCGCCGACGACCGTGCAGGCCAGGAAGCCGCTGACCTTTCGCAGCCTGCAGGTCGAGAAGCGCGTCGCCGGTGGCCAGTACAACCTGGCGACCTGGCCGACGGTGTCGCCCTACTTCATCTCCGTTGAGGCCGGCGTCCTCATGCCCAATCCGTACTGATCTCAGTCGAAAGTGGCGCGGTACTCGGGCGTCGCATCGGCCCGCGTGTTCAGCTCGAACATGACGCCGCCCGGCGCGCGGCAGAAGAAGCGCGAGCCGCGTTCATGGCTGATGACCTCGGTCTCCATGGGCACGCCGTCGGCGGCCATGGCGGCGTAAAGGGCCTCGACGTCGGCCCGCGTCGGCAGTTCGAAACCGACATGGAAGGTCTTTGGCCAATCCGGCGCCACGCCGCTGCCGTTCTCGATGACGACATCGAAGCCGGGGCGTTTGAGGACCCAGAAGCCGCCAATGGGCGAGCGGGTGAAGCCCAGATATTTCTCGAAGAAGGCCGCGGTCTGGGCGGGGTCCAGGGAGGGGAAGCTCAGATGGTTGAGCTTCATGGAGGCGAATGTCGTTGTGGTCATGGAAGGCTCCAAGGGATTTGCAGAGCCTTCATCGTCGGTTTTGGCCTGGTTTCAGGCTACTCGCATGCGGCCGCTCACGGGCATGGCGGCGCGGCCGCCGCCCTTGCTCACATTTGAGCGGCGTCCAGGTAGCCGAAGATGGCCGCGCACAGGCGTTTTTCCAGCGCCGCCCCGTCATGGTCGCCGCGCAGGCCGGCCGCGTCGGTCAGGGCGCGGATGAGCTGGCCGACGTCGTCGGCCGCATGCGCGACGTCGGCCTGGGGCGGCAGGCCGGGCAGGGCCAGCACACGCCGTATCAGCTCGCTGAAGCCACTCTTGCCGTCCAGGGCCTGGCGGGTCGCGGGCTTCTCTTCCTCCAGGTCCAGCAGCCGCGCGAGTTCGGCGCGGCCGAGTTGCTGGCGCACGGCGGCTTTGATCAGATGCTGCAGAGCCGCGCGGCCATCGGGCTCGGCCAGGGCAGCGTGGGCGTCGTCGCGAAAGCGCTCCTTCTCGCGCTGCATCAGCGCGATCAGCAGCGCATCCTTGCCAGGGAAGTACTGGTAGAGCGACCCGATGCTGACACCCGCCCGCTCGGCCACCGCATTGGTGTTGAAGGCCGCCAGGCCCTGGGCTTCCAGGATCTGGGCGGCGGCCTCGAGGATGCAGGCCACCGTCTCGACGGCGCGCGGCTGCGTCGGCTGCTTGCGCGGCCGCAGGGTGCTCATCGCTGCTGCAACCGCCTGGCCTTCACGGCCTGGCCCAGCTCGATGACGGCCAGCGCGTAGTACGCCGACCAGTTGTAGCGCGTGACGACCCAGAAGTTCTGCGTGCCCAGCAGCACGGTGGTGGGCTTCTTCGGCCCGTTCTGCAGCTCGATGACGGCCATGGGGCCGTCGTGGTCGCGTGCGGCCTCCGAGGCCAGGGCGCCGGCGGCGCTCAGCTCGGCGGCCGTGAACGTGGGCTTGATGTCGGGCGCCAGCAGCCTGGCGCGCTCGCGGCGGTCGGTCGGCAGCTTGACGCTGTAGTGGGTCGCGTCGCCGGGCTTCCAACCGTAGGCGGACAGGTAGTGGGCGACGCTGCCGATGGCGTCCACCGGGCTGGTGATCAGGTCGATGCGGCCGTCGCCGTCGAAGTCCACGGCGTGCTGGCGCCAGCTGCCCGGCATGAACTGCGGCCAGCCCAGCGCCCCGGCATAGCTGCCGCGCACGTCGGCGGCGTCCAGGCCGTTCTCGCGGCAGAGCTTCAGGAACTCGGCCAGCTCGCTGCGGAAGAAGGCCTGGCGTTCGGCGGCGCGCGGGTGCTCGGTGGGGAAGTCGAAGGCCAGCGTGGCCAGCGCGTCCAGCACCTTGAAGCCGCCGGTGATGCGGCCATAGAAGGTCTCGACGCCGATGATGCCGATGATGACTTCGGCCGGCACGCCGTAGGTGCTCTCGGCTCGCGCCAGTGCCGCCTCGTGTTCGGCCCAGAAGGCCAGGCCGGCGTCCAGGCGCCGGGGCTCGATGAAGCGGTCCCGGTAGGCCGTCCAGTTCTTGGCGGTGCCGACAGCGGCCGGCAGGATGAGCTGGCGCACGCGCGGCAGGTCCAGGGCCTGGCCGAGCTGCTCGCGCAGGGCCGCAGCATCCCAGCCCTGGGCGGCGGCGAGTTCATCGGCAAAGGCGATGACGGCGGGACGGTCGCCCAGGGGCTGGGCGGGCTGCGATTTCGCCGGTGGCGAGTGGGTGCGTGCCGGCTTGGCCTGCACGGCCGGGCAGGCCGCGACGGCCGCTGCGAGCAGGCAGGCGGTCAACAAGGAGGAGACGGGGGGCATCAAGACGGATTTTGTTCAGCGTGGGAAGGGCGCCGAGGCAGGGGCGTCGGGCGGCTCGATGCGGAAGTCGAAGCTCAGCTCCGCGATGGCATCGCCGCGGCATTCATAGCTGGCGATGGCTCGCTCGAGGGTGCGTGCCAAGGCCGCGTTGGCGTAGGTCGGCAGGGTGCCGCCGGTCCTTTCCACGAAGACCTGCATCACCAGGCCGTCACGCAGATGGATCCGCGTTGTCACCGAAGCCGTGCCCGCCGGCAGGCCGGCGCCGACGACGGGCTTGGGCATGGCGCGGCAGACGCGGTTGTCGTTCCATTTGCCGTCCATCGAACCCGGGATTGAGTCGGGACTCGCCGCCACGGGCGGCACCGCGGTCGTGTCGCTGCGCGCGGGAGCCTCGTCCCAAAGCCGCTGCGCCAGCGAGCGCAGCGCCGCGGGCGTGGCAGCGTCGTCGGTGAACAGCGCCGTGGCCTCGCTGTCGCCGCGAGGACAGCGGCGCTTCCATTGGGCGGCGAGCTCACCGTCGCCAAGCTTGGCGCCTGCCTGGATCAGCAGCGCGCGGATGCGGGCGAAGACATCCTGCGGTGCCTCGAGCACATGGCTGCGCGGCGATTCCAGGTTGGCCCGCAATTGCGGCGAACGGGTGCGCAGCAGCCACGGCTCGCACAGCCATGCCGTCAACGGTCGTTCCAGCGTGGCCAGCACCAAGGCGGAGCTGCCGCGCGTGCCGCCGGTGTTCACCGTTTGCAGCACGGCGGGCGACTTCAACAGGGCTTCGACGATCTGCGCATGCCCGTTCAGCGCGGCGCGCTGCAGCGGCGTCTGGCCGTCGCCGCCTTCGCCCGTCAGGGCGGGGTCATCGGGCGTCTTCGCGACGAGTTGGCGCACGGCCTCGGCCACCTGCGCCTCGCGTGCCTGGCGCTGCGCGAGGCGGCCCTGTACGGCGAGGTTGCGCAGGTCCGTGCCGAGGTAGTCCATGCCAAGCCTTGCCCGATCGGCTTCCGAGGACTGGGCGAGGGTGGTTGCCGAAGCGGCGACCAGCGTGGCGGCGATGCAGGCTTTACGCCAGCAGGAGATCAGGGAGACGGAATTCACGCGCGCAGCATACGGGCCGCCGTGCGGAACTCGCCCCAGGCCGGCGCCGGCGCGCCGGGGGCATAGCGCGAGCGCTCCAGCTTCTCCAGCCATTGGGCGGCCGGCTCGGCCTTCTGGCCATGCTGGCGGCGCAGCGCGCGGGCCCAGGCGGCGGGGCTCTCATGGGCGGGAATGCTGACGCCGGCACGGTCCAGCAGGGCAGTGATGCGGGCGCGCTGGCGGCTCCAGGCGTCGTGGGGGCGGCTGCTCCAGCGTATCCAGGCCGCGCCGGCCACGGCCAACACGAGGATGACGCCGGCCAGGGCCTGGCCCAGGCCGGTCCAGTCGGCGCGCTCGAAGCCCATGCGCTTGAGCAGGTCGAACTGGTTGTCGCGCGAATAGTTCAGCACCAGCTGCTGCCAGCGGTTGTTGAGGGTCTCCCAGCCATTGCGCATCGCCCGCCACAGCGTCGGGTTGAACTGGCCGAGGACGCCGGGCTGCGGCCGCAGGGCCAGGCCCTGGATGACGCGGTTGGGCGCCACGGCGGCCGTCGGGTCGCTGCGCACCCAGCCGCGCCCCTCGACCCAGAACTCGGCCCAGGCATGGGCATTGGCGTTGCGCACGACCTGGTAGCCGTCCTGGGGCTCGGCGTCCCAGCCCTGGAAGCCGGTCACGATGCGCGCCGGCACGCCCATGGCGCGCATGACGACGACGAAAGCCGACGCGAAGTGCTCGCAGAAGCCCAGGCGCCGCTCCAGCCAGAACTCGTCGATGACGTCGGGCGAGGTCTCGCCATAGCGGCCCGGCGTCAGCGTGTAGGTGAAGTCCTGGGTGCGCACATGCGTCAGCAGGGCTTCGGCCAGGGCCTCGGCGCGCGGGCCCGGCTCCAGCGTGGCGAAGCGCGGCTCGCCGGACAGGGCCTCGGCCCAGAGCCGGGTGCGGGGGTTGAGGCCGCCCGGCAGTTCCAGGTCGGTGGCGAGCTGGTTGCGGTTGCGCTGCTCGCCGGCCCGCCAGGCCATGTGGGCGCTGCTGGCCAGCCTCATCCTCTCGGTGATGGGGCGCGGCGACACCCATTGCAGCTCGGGCCCGCGGGTGACGACGAGATCGGTCAGCGCCAGTTCGCTGCGGACCGCGCCGGGGCTCATCTCCAGCAGCGGCAGCACCGAGATGCGCAGCGGCTCCAGCGTCATCTCGTAGCGCAGCGCGGGGCCGGCGGTGACCAGCTCGTCGCGGCCGCGCAGCCAGCTCTGGCTGAGGCGGGGATCCGGCGCGCGCCAGGTCTTGCCATCGAAGCGGGTCAGCACCGGGCCGCGGAAATAGCGCTGGTCGGGCGGCGGCAGGGCCCCGTCGAACTTCAGCCGCATCGCGATGCTCTCGTCGTTGGCGATCTCGTTCATGGCGCCGAACTCGAGCTGGTTGGACAGCCCCGTCTTGCCGATGGCCTCGGTCGGCACGCCCCACAGAGGCGCGATGCGCGGGAACAGCACGAAGAGCAGCACCATGACCGGCAGGCCCAGGGCCGTGGTGCCGGCGGCGCGGCGGGCGGCGATGGCGATGCTGGGCACGCCCGTGGGCATCTGCGCCAGCACGACGGCCGCCAGCAGGCCCCACAGCGACACCAGGGACCAGACCGCCATCAACAGGGACTGCGAGTACAGGAACTGCGTCAGCACCAGGAAGAAGCCGAGGAAGAAGACGACGAAGGCGTCGCGGCGCGCGCGCAGCTCCAGGGTCTTCAGCGCCATCAGCATGACGAGCAGGGTGATGCCGGCGTCGCGGCCGATCAGCGTGCGGAAGGTCAGCCAGGTCAGGCCGGTGTAGACCACGATGATGGCCAGCAGCCACCAGCGGCTGGGCAGGGGGCGCTGGCGCCAGGCCAGCAGGGCCCGCCAGCCGAGCACGAGCGCCGTGAACGCGCTGCTCCACCAGGGCAGGTGATCGGCGTGCGGAGAGATGACGGCCGTGATGACGCCGAGCAGGAAGAAGCTGTCCCGCGTATCGCGTGGCAGGCGCGCCCACCATCCGGCCAGGGCGCTCATGCGCCAAACCCCGCGAGCGCTTCCAGGCAGGCTTGTCGATGTGCGGCGCCCAGTGACGGTGCGATCTCGCGGCCGGCCAGGCGCAGGCCATAGGGCTGGCCCAGGCGCTCGGCGGCCAGCACCCAGGCGGCCAGGCGGGACAGCCGGGCCTCGGTGTCGCGGCCCTGGGTGTCGCGCCAGTCCAGCCACAGGTCCTGGGCCAGCGGCGCCTCGGTCTCGCGCACCCACAGCGGCAGGCCCTGGTCCAGGGCCAGGGCCGACTTGCGCCACAGGATCTGCTTCATGGAGTCGCCGCGGCGGTAGCTGCGCACGCCGGAGAAATCGGTGCCGCTGGAGGACTGGCGCGTCGACGCGGCTTCGCCGGCGCCGGCCTCGGCCTGCACGGGGAAGGGGGCCGGCACCTCTTCGGGCCGCGGATAGACCCAGACCTTGGCGGCCGGCCGCCAATAGCTCCAGGCGCGGAAGAAGCCGAGTGGAAAGCGCGTGGTGACCATCAGGCGCGGCAGGTCGCGCAGGCCGCGTCGGTCCGCGGGCAGGCGCAGCTTGACGACCGCATGGCCGAGAGCCGGCACGTCGACCCAGGCGGGCTCGGTCGGGCCGCTGTCGAGCTGGGCGCTGATGGCGATGCCGAAGCGGGCGCTGCCCGGGTTGTGCAGGCGCAGCTCCAGCGCGTACTCGTCGCCGGCATGCACGCCTTCCGGCGCCTTCAGGTCCATCTGCAGGCCGCGCAGATTGGCGTGGGTCGTGTGCATGGAGGCCAGGCCGGCGCCGGTCAGCGCGAAGGTCAGCGCATAGCCCAGGCTGAGCTGCTCGTTGATGCTGGCCAGCAGCAGCACGCCCAGCGTGCCGCAGAAGGCCACGCCGGCCCAGGTGGGCACGATGTAGACATTGCGCTGCGTCGTCTGGTGGGTGTCGGCCAGCGGCAGGCGGGCCTGCCACCAGGCCTGCCAGCGGGCTTGCCAGAGGGAGCGGAGGGTCAGAAAGGCGGCCACGACGCAAGGATACGTGGGGTTGCCCATGGCGCGGGTTGCCGGGACGATGCCCGCGAATCCGCCTCGTCTCTCATGAAACCCTGCCGATACCTGCTTGCCTGCGTCTGCCTGTTCACTGCTTTCACCGCGCCCGCCCAGGAGGACGTCGCCGGCCATGTCGCCCGCCTGCGGGCCGCCGTGGTCGGCATTGCCGTCGTTCCGGCCGGACTGCCTCCCGACAAGACCGAGCCCGTCATCGATGCAATGAATCCTCCGGTGTCGCTGACGCCCAAGGGGGTGGTGGTCGGCTCGGGCACGCTGGTTTCGGCGGATGGACTGATCCTGACCGTGGAATCGCTGCTCGCGCCCGGTGGCGAAATCCTGGTGACGCTGGAGCGTGGCGGCCGGCGCAAGGCGTCCATCGTCGGCCGGGACAAGGTTTCCGGGCTGGCCTTGCTGAAGATCGAGGGCGTCGATCTCCCCCATGCCGCCCTGGGTTCGTCCAGGGACGTGGCGCTCGGGGAGCGCGTGGCGCTGCTGGGCCGCATGTCCGCCGAAACCAACCCGTCGCCGGTGGTGACCGACGGCCTGGTCAGCTCGACGGTGGACCTGGGCGCGGGCGCCGCGTCCATGATCCAGTCGACGGCCCAGGTCCTGCCGGGCATGGGCGGCGGGCCCCTGCTGCGGCTGAAGACGGGTGAACTGATCGGCATCGCCAGCCATCAGTACCTGCCGCGCAACGGCGTGCCCTTCACCATTGCCATCGCCGCCGACGAATACCTGAAGATCGCCACGGAGCTGCGCAGCCGCGGCCGGGTCGAGCGCGCCACGATAGGCATCAGCGCGAACCTGCTTCCCGAGGAAGCGGCCCGGGCCCTTGGCGTGCCCGGCAGGAGCGGCGCCGTTGTCATTGCCGCGCTGCGCGAGGGCGGCCCGGCCCAGCGGGCCGGCCTGCGGGTGGGCGATGCCATCCTGTCCGTCGACGGCGGCGAGACGCCCGGCTCGGTCGGGGCGCTGTACCAGATGATCCGCGCCAGGCCGGCCGGTGCGACGCTGGCGCTGCGCGTGTTCCGCCGCGGCGCAACCCAGCTGATCCCCGTCGGCAGCGAGGCGACGAGCGACGCGAAATGATGGTCGTCAGGGCAGGGGGATGGCTTCGATCATGGCCCGCACCTGCTCCCGCGCGCCGCGGCCGGCGCCGGCGCGCGGCTGCAGGCGGTGGGCGATGGTCTGGGGCAGGATGGCCTGGACGTCGTCGGGCGAGACATAGTCCCGGCCCTGCAGCAGAGCCCGGGCGCGGGAGGCCCGCAGCACGGCGAGGCCGGCGCGGGGTGACAGGCCTTCGACGAACCACTGGCCCGAGCGCGTCGCGGCGATCAGGGCCTGCAGATAGTCCAGCAGCGGCGGCGCGGCATGGATGGCCTTGACGGCGGCCTGGGCCTGGATGAGCTCGGCCGGCGTCATGACGGGCTTCAGCAGCTTCAACAGCTCGCGGCTGTCCTCGCCCATCAGCAGCTCGCGCTCGGCGGCGGCGTCGGGGTAGCCCAGGGAAATGCACATCAGGAAGCGGTCCAGCTGGGACTCGGGCAGGGGGAAGGTGCCGAGCTGCTCGCTGGGGTTCTGTGTCGCGATGACGAAGAAGGGCTCGGGCAGCGGGTGGCTGATGCCCTCGATGCTGACCTGGTGCTCCTCCATGGCCTCCAGCAGGGCGCTCTGGGTCTTGGGGCCGGCGCGGTTGATCTCGTCGGCCAGCAGCACCTGGGCGAATACCGGTCCCGGGTGGAAGGCGAAGCCGTTCTTCTCGCGCTCGTAGACCGAGACGCCGAGCAGGTCGCTGGGCAGCAGGTCGGCCGTGAACTGCAGGCGCGAGAACTTCAGGCCCAGGGAAATGGCCAGGGCATGGGCCAGCGTGGTCTTGCCGACGCCGGGCAGATCCTCGATCAGCAGATGGCCGCCGGCGATCAGGCAGGCCAGGGAATCGGCGATCTGGGCGGGTTTGCCCTTGATGACCGTGCTAATCTGGTTTTGCAGGGACTGCAGTTGCCCTGCCAGCGTTCGTGATGGCGTCGTCATGAACCAGACCATAGCAAGAGACAACGGTAGATGCCCACCGCGTATTTCAATCCCCCCGAGTGCCGCCGCCACGACATGGGCGAGGGCCACCCGGAATGCCCGGAGCGCCTGGCCGCCATCGACGACTGGCTGATCGCCTCGGGCCTGGGCCAGGCCCTGGCGTATGTCGATGCCCGCCCGGTCGACCTCCAGGATGTGGAACTGGCCCACACCCACGGCTATGTGGCCGAGATCGGCGCCATGCTGCGCGACTGCGCCGAGAAGGGCGAGCGCTGTGCCGTCGACCCCGACACCTCGGCCAATGCCCACACCTGGGAGGCCGCCCTGCATGCGGCCGGTGCCGCCGTGCAGGCCACCGACCTCGTCATCGACGGCGGGGCCGACAACGCCTTCTGCTCCGTGCGACCGCCCGGCCACCATGCCACGCGCAGCGAGAGCATGGGCTTCTGCTTCTTCAACAACGTGGCCATCGCGGCTCGCCATGCGCTGGACCGGCGCGGCCTGAAGCGGGTGGCCATCGTCGACTTCGACGTCCACCACGGCAACGGCACCGAGGACATCATTGCCGGCGACGACCGCGTGCTGATGGTCAGCCTGTTCCAGCATCCCCTCTACCCCTACAGCGGCGCCGTGCCCAAGGGCACCAACATGGTCAATGTGCCGCTGCCCGCCTACACGCGCGGCGGCGAGGTGCGCGAGATCGTCGAGGCCATGTGGCTGCCGGCCCTGGAGCGCTTCAAGCCGCAGATGATCTTCATCTCGGCGGGCTTCGACGCCCACCGCGATGACGAACTGGGCCAGCTCGGCCTGGTCGAGGCCGACTACGAGTGGATGACGCTGAAAATCAAGGCCATCGCCGAGCGCCATGCCCAGGGCCGTATCGTCTCGGTCCTCGAAGGCGGCTACAACCTTCACGCGCTGGCGCGCAGTGTGGGTGTGCATCTGCGCGTCCTCGCCGACCTGTAACCTTCGGGTCCGACCATTCCCGGGGCCGTCCAGGTGCCCGGGCCTGACATGAACTCAATGCATCAACCTCTGAGCTGGAGCGAACTCCAGGCCCTGCTGGCCCGTGTCTTCAGCGCCGACGCCCTCGCCGAATGGGGGCTGCTGCTCGGCTGCCTGGCCCTGGCCGGCCTGCTGAGCTGGGCACTGTCGCGCGCCGCCACCCGGCGCGAGCACAGCGTGCTGTTCGGCGACCGCGTCATCGATGGCGCGCTGTTCCCGCTGCTGGCCCTGGCCCTGGCCTTCGGTGCCCGCCGCCTGCTGCCGCTGTGGGGGCTGGCGCCGGCCCTGTTCAAGCTGGCCCTGCCGGTGCTGGTGTCGCTGGCCGTGATCCGCGTCATCGCCCGCGTGCTGCGCGCGGCCTGGCCCGATTCGGCGCCCATCCGCCTCGTGGAGCGCTTGGGGTCGTGGCTCATGTGGCTGGGCGCGGTGCTGTGGATCACCGGCCTGCTGCCCGTCATCCTGGACGAGCTGGACGACATCGGCTGGAAGTTCGGCACCGTCAAGCTGACGCTGCGCAACCTCATCGAGGGCGGCCTGACGGCGGCCCTGGTGCTGGTCGTGGCCCTGTGGATCTCCTCGGCGATCGAATCGCGGCTGCTGCGGCGCGAGGCCATGGACCTGTCCATGCGCAAGATCGCCGCCAGCGCCATCCGCGCGCTGCTGCTCTTCGTCGGCCTGCTGTTCGCGCTGTCGGCGGCCGGCATCGACCTGACGGCCCTGGGCGTGCTGGGTGGCGCCCTGGGCGTGGGCCTGGGTTTCGGCCTGCAGAAGCTGGCGGCCAACTATGTGAGCGGCTTTGTCATCCTGGCCGAGCGCAGCTTGCGCATCGGCGACATGGTCAAGGTCGACGGCTTCGAGGGCCGCGTCACCGACATCAAGACGCGCTACACGGTGATCCGGTCGCTGGGCGGCAAGGAAGCCATCGTGCCCAACGAGATGCTGATCACGCAGCGGGTCGAGAACTCCTCGCTGGCCGATCCGCGGGTGCTGCTGTCCACCGTGGTGCAGGTGGAATACGACTGCGATGTCGACGCCGTCATGCAGGCCATCTCCGCCGCCGTCGTCGAGGTGCCGCGCGTGCTCAGCGACCCAGGCCCGTCCGTGCAGCTGAGCCGCTTTGCCGACAGCGGCATCGAGCTCAGCGTGTTCTTCTGGATCATGGACCCCGAGAACGGCAGCGGCGGCGTGCGCTCGGACGTCAACCTCGCCGTGCTGCACACGCTGCAGCGCCTGGGCGTGGACATTCCCTATCCGCAGCAGGTGCAGCGCCTGCCCAAGCCGGCAGCGGGGGCCGCCGACCCGGCCTAGGCGCGGCGGCGCAGGCCGAGGGCCGCGAGGCCTGCGCCCAGCAGCCAGAAGCCAGCCGGCTCCGGGACCGGCGACGGCAGCACCCAGCGCCCGTCGGGCAGCAGTTCCAGGCCGCTGTCGGCCGACAGGCCCAGGCCGGCGCCCACGCGGATGCCGCTGATGCCGGCAAAGCTGGCAGCGGCCGCCGGTTCTCCGCTGCTCGCCGCCAGGGCCGACAGGGGCACGCCCGCCGGCTGGCCGATCAGCACGAAATAGCCATTGCTGGCGGTGGCCGCCACGCCGAAGGAGATCTCGAAGCTGTCGCCTGCACTGGCTTCCAGGCTGAGCGAGAAAGGCTGGGACAGCCCGTTCTGCGGATGGCTGCCGTTGGCGAAACTCTCGTCCATGCGCGCACTGGCCACGCAGCGCTGGGCCTGGCAGGCCGATTGCCCCGGGCCCCTGAGGACCAGGCCGGCGTTGAAGCTCACCTGGGCGCCGGAGGAACTCACCGGCGGACGGGTGGACGGTGCAACCGCGGCCATGAAGCTGCCTTCCAGGCTCAGCAGGGCACGGGTGCCGGGGGTGCCGGTGAGCGTGCCGGTGATGGTGAGGATGCCGCCGGCTTCGGTGTAGCTGAAGGCGTCCGGATAGAAGAAGTTGCCCCTGTCGCTGGCCGTCAGCAGCTCCATGCGCGGTCGGCCCGCCTCCAGTCCGAAGCTGGCCCTGGCCGTGGCAGCGATCGGGTTGGACGTCCAGGGATCGGTGAAGCTGTCGAAGTTCGCCACGCTGGCGGAGACCGTGGAGCCGTGGACCTGACGCAGCCAGCGGTCGTCCGGGTCGCTCAGGATGCGCATGGGGTGGGGGCCCACGCGCACACGCGCCTCGGCGCGTACCGCGCTCTGCACGTCGGCCAGCGTATGGCCCGTCATCAGCACGCCGGCCACGGCCAGCAGCAGCGGGCTTGGGTCTCGATATCGCATTGCATTCTCCGTTCAGGTCGGGCCGACCATCGGCCTTGTCCGAACGAACGCAAAGGGCGCGGGAAACCGGCCAGCACCCCCCAAGGTTCAGGGGGCGCTGGTCAAGGGTTTTCCCCTCGCGCGAATCGAGGATGACTCGCCGCGCCGGCTCAGCACAATCGCCGCAGTTCCAGCCAGGAGACCTGCATGCGCCTCGTCCCGTCCGTTGTCTGCCTCGCCCTTGCCGCCGCCGCGACCTGCGCCAGCGCGGTGCCGACGGCCATCTCCAACGCCGCCTTCGCGGCCACCTATGTGCGCGACTGCCGCAGCCCGGCGGCCCAGGCGGCCGGCAGCACGACGCCGGACCGCTGCGAGGCTGCCCTGGATCCGTCCGGCCAGCCCATCTTCCGGCCCATCATCGAGCAGAACTCGCAGATGACCGTCGGCGGCACGTCGGCCGCGACGGCCGCGACCAACCCCATCGGCACGCATGGCGGCCAGGTCACCCGCTCGTCCATCGACGCCTCGGGCGCCGCCGGCGTGCTGCTGCTCAGCCAGGGCGCCTTCGCGGGCGAGTACGGCCGCGTGTCGGGCCACTCCCTGGGCCTGCAGAGCTTCCAGTACACCGGCAGCGGCTCCGAAGTGCGCAGCGTCCACAACGTGCTGGACTTCGTCTCCAGCATCACCCCTGCCGCCGGCCTCGATGGGCCGGGCGACCTCGAGCTGGGCACCACCAACGCCTCCGTCTATGCCAAGACGCGGGTGACGGTGTTCTCGCTGCTGGCCTCCACCTTCGATTTCGATCCCGATACCGGCTTTGGATTCGATCCCCAGAGCAGCGGCTTCTGGAGCCAGGCCTCCACGCGCGCCGACTTCCGCCTCGAAGGCGAGGTGCGCAACGACGGCATCACCGCCTCGGGCGCGGCGACGGACATCGACTTCACCGTCGAGGCCGGGCGCTACTACTTCATCGAGAGCTATCTTGGCCTGTGGGCGCGCTTCGGCGGCGAGCTGGACGCCACCCACACCTTCACGAGCACCCTGGGCGCGAAGGACCCGGCTGGCGCCTTCGTCGCCGATCCGAGCGAGTTCACGGCCGCCGCGGCCCTGGCGGCGCCCGTCGTCATCAACGTCGGCAACGTGCCCGAGCCCGCCACGCTGGCGCTGGCCGGCGTGGCCTTCGCGGCCCTGCTGGGCCAGCGCCGCGGTCAGCGGAAGTCGGCGTCCAGCACCACGCGGTAGCGCGCCTTGCCCGAGCGCAGGTGATCGAGGGCGTCGTTGACGCGGCTCATCGCGAAGCGCTCCACCTGCGGCAGGATCTGGTGCCGCGCCGCGAACTCCAGCATGGTCTTGAGCACCGAAGGCGGCGGCGTCGGCGAGGCCGACAGGCTCTTCTGCCAGCTCAGCAGGCCGCCGCTCTTCAGCGCCATCGCGTCGGTGACGACGCCCACCAGATGCATGCGGCCCTTGGGGGCCAGCGTGGCCAGCAGGGCGTCCCAGTTCAGCGCGGCGCCGACGGTGATCAGCAGAAAGTCCAGGCTTCCCGCGGCGGCCTTCAGCTCGGCCTTGTCGACGCTGGACAGGGTCTTGTGGGCGCCCAGGGCCAGGGCCTCGTCGCGCTTGGAGGCGGACGATGTGAAGGCCGTGACCTCGCAGCCCCAGGCGCGCGCGAACTTGACGGCCAGGTGACCCAGGCCGCCGATGCCGACGACGCCGACGCGGTCGGTCGGCTTGATGGCATGCAGCACGAAGGGCAGGAAGACCGTACCGCCGCCGCACATCAGCGGGCCCGCCGCGGCCGGGTCCAGCGCGTCGGGCAGGGGCACGGCCCAGGACCAGTGGGCCCGCAGGCGGTCGGCAAAGCCGCCATGGCGGCCGATCAGCGTCGGCTGGCGCTTGCCGCACAGATGCTGTTCGCCACCCAGGCAGAAATTGCAATGCGTGCAGCTGCTGGCATGCCAGCCCACGCCGACGCGCTGGCCGATCTGGCGGCCCTTGGCATGGGCGCCCAGCGCCGTGATGCGGCCGACGACCTCGTGGCCGGGCACGATGGGATAGCTGGCCGGGAACCACTCGCTGTCGATCATGGCGAGGTCGGAGTGGCAGATGCCGCAGTGCTCGACGCTGATCTCGACGTCCTCGTCGCCCAGCGGGCCGGGGTCGTAGTCAAACGGCTGCAGGGCGCCGCCGGGGGCGAGGGCGGCATAGGCGCGGATGTTGGACATGCGGGTCTCCTTTATTGCAGCGGGTGGGTCTTGAAGAACTGCCAGATGACGGCCGTCGCATCGACCTCGGTGCGCGGCCAGACATGGCCCATGCCGTCGATGCGCAGCAGGCGGACCTCGGCCGCCGCTGCGCAGCCTTCATAGCGCAGGGTCTGCAGCGGCCCCGGCTGCTTGTCCTGGACCAGCTTGGGCTGGCAGCGGTTGTGCGTCGCCCAGCCGGCCAGGGCCTCGGGCACGCTCTCCACCCATTCGCCGCCGCGGTCGCCGTGGCCTTCGTAGGCATTGGTGTAGTCGGCCAGGCCGTGGATGGTCAGCACCGGCACGGCGCGGCCCGGGCAGGGGCCGGTCCAGCGCAGGCCGCCGACCGGCGCGATGGACGCGATGCGCTGGTTCAGGCGGCAGCCCAGCAGCGAGGACATGCGGCCGCCCCCGGAGAAGCCGGTGGCATGGACGCGCGCCGGGTCGATGCAGACCTGGGCGCCGACCTGGTCGATGACGTCGGACACGTATCGCACGTCGTCGGCGCGTGGCGTGAAGACGGGCACGTTCCAGCGCGAGTCCTCGGCCTGCAGCGTGGCGACGGCAAAGCCCTCGCGGGCGGCCAGGGCCTCAAGGCCTGTCGTCTTCGCGTGGCCGGTGGCGTTGCCGCCCGTGCCATGCAGGTCCAGGACCAGGGGCAGGCGCGTCTGGCCGGCGAGGCCGGGCGGCACGAAGAGCCGGTAGGTCCGCGCGCGGCCGCCCGAGCTCAGCTCGCGCATCTCGCCGTTGACGGGCGCCAGCGAGCAGGCCTGGGCCTGGGCGAGCGGCGCAAGGGCGCACAGGACCAGCAGCAGGGCGGTGGTTTGGAGCAGTCGCATGTCAGCGCCCCCTCAAGCCACGTCGCGCGCGTAGACGATGAAGCCCACATGGTGGGCGACCTTGTCGTAGAGGGCGCGGCCGGCGGCGTTGGTGGTGTGGGTCTGCCAGTAGACGCGCTTGATGCCGGCCTCGTGGGCGGCCGCGTAGACGGCCTCGATCAGCGCCCGGCCGACGCCGCGGCCACGGGCCTCGGGCGTGGTGAAGAGGTCCTGCAGATAGCAGGTCAGCTCGATGCGCGTCGTGCTGCGGTGGTAGAGGTAGTGGACGAGGCCGAGCAGGCGGCCGCCTTCATCCTCGGCCACCAGGGCATGGACGGGTTCGCTGGCGTCGAAGAAGCGCGCCCAGGTCGTCTCGGTGATCTCGGCGGGCAGGGCGGTCTCGCCAACGCGCTCATAGAAGGCGTTGTAGCCGTCCCAGAGCGGCTGCCAGGCGGCGCGGTCTGAAGTTCGAAGAGGGCGGGTCGTGATCATCGTGAAGCATTGTGGCGGCGATGCATACATTGGCTTCACTTTTTGCCGTCAGCATGCCATCACCGATTCACGAAGGACTTCCCATGAAAACCAGCCTCCTGCTCCCCCTGCTGCTGGCCGCCGCGGCGGCCCAGGCCCAGCCGCAGGGCGGCCCGCCTCCCGGCGGCGAACGCCGCGGCCCGCCGCCCGAGGCCTTGGCCGCCTGCAAGACGGCCAAGGCCGGCGCCGATTGCAGCTTCACGCATGAGAGCCGCACGCTGAAGGGCAGCTGCTGGGCGCCCGAGGGCCGGCCGCTGGCCTGCCGGCCCAAGGACATGCCGCCGCCCCCGCCACAAGGCGCGTCGGCAGCGCCTCCCAAGCGCTGATTCCGGGCGTCAGCCGGGGCGCGGTGTCACCACTCCGAAGCGCGCATCACCGGCTGCCATTGGCCGCGTTCGATGTTGTAGACGCTGATGCTGCCAAAGCGCTGCTCGCCGCCTTCATTGAAGCGCAGGCTGTTGGTGACGGGGCCATGCAGGTCCAGCGACTTCAGCGCGGCCAGCACCTTGGCGGGCTCGGCGCTGGCGGCGCGCTTGACGGCCTCGCTGATGGAGAACACCGCGTCATAGGCGTAGTGCGCACCGTAGGCGATGGCCTGCTTGTTTTCCGTGGTGAAGCGTTCGACGAAGGGCTTGCCGGAATCGAACTCGATGGCTTCGACGATGGGCGACGTGGCCACGACGCGGCGCAGCGGCAAGGGCTTCTTGGGCAGCAGGTCGGTCTTGATGGTGTCGCCGCCGATCAGCTGCGCGTCCTGCAAGCCGGCCGCGGCCATCTGCTTCATCAGCGCCTCGACCTGGAAGTCGGCCAGCGTGGTGACGACGCAATCGATCTTGGCCGCCGCCATCTTGGCCGCGTCCGCGCTGAAATCGGTGGTCTTGTCGTCACGCGTGATGCGCAGGGCCACGGCCTTGCCCAGGGTCTTCATGTGGGCGGTCACGCCGTCGATCAGGCCCTTGCCATAGGGGGTGCCGTCGTCGATGAGCGCGAAGCTCGTCGCTCCCATGGAGCCCGCGGCATAGCCCGCCATGGCCTTGGCCTGCACGTCGTCGTTGGCCACCAGCCGCAGCGTGGTGGGCAGGCCGAGTTGCGTGTAGCGGGGATTGGTGGAGATGGCCAGCTGCGCGACGCTGGCGGCGCCATAGATGGGCGCGGCCTCGATGCTGACGCCCGAGTTCAGGTGGCCGATGACGGCGACGACGCCCGCGCTGACCAGTTGCTGCGCCACCGCCTTGCCGGTGGCCGCGTCCGACTTGTCGTCACCCGACACCAGCTCGAACTTGACGGGCTTGCCGTCGACCAGGAAGTTGGCCGCGTTCAGGTCCTTCACCGCCATCTGCGCACCGGTCAGCATGTCCTTGCCGAGACGGTCCAGCGGGCCGCTGAGCGGCTGGGCGACGCCGATCTTGATGGTGTCGGGAATGCGCGAGCAGGCGCCAACGAAGGGGGTGATGGCCGTGGCGATCAGCAGGGAGCGACGTTGCATGGGCGAAGGGATTCCTTGTGAGGCGGGCATGCTAGCAAGCGATGCCCGCGCCGCACCCGCCGATCGTCGGCGCGTCGCCACAGTGCGGGCGGGCCTGGCCCGCCCACGGCCTCAGGCCGTCGCGACCGGGATGCCGACCGGCTTGCCCGAAGCGATGCGCTGCTTCCACTCGGCCGGGCCGGTGATGTGGGCGCTGGTGCCGCTGGCGTCGACCGCCACGGTGACGGGCATGTCGACCACGTCGAACTCGTAGATGGCTTCCATGCCGAGGTCCTCGAAGCCGACGACCTTGGCGCCCTTGATGGCCTTGCTGACGAGGTAGGCCGAACCGCCGACCGCCATCAGGTAGGCGCTCTTGTGGTTCTTGATCGACTCGATGGCGACCGGGCCGCGCTCGGCCTTGCCCACCATGGCGATGAGGCCGGTTTGGCTGAGCATCATGTCGGT
Organism: Roseateles sp. GW821-FHT09H10; assembly: GCF_059415865.1. Lineage (NCBI taxonomy): Bacteria > Pseudomonadati > Pseudomonadota > Betaproteobacteria > Burkholderiales > Sphaerotilaceae > Roseateles > Roseateles sp. GW821-FHT09H10. The sequence continues at coordinate 1,557,749 of NZ_JBWKOB010000001.1, forward strand.
GAACTTGTCCATGCGCGTGGCCGTCGTCGGGCCGGCGGGGCCGACCACCTCGTCACGCACCGGGTCCACCGGGCCGACGTAGTAGATGACGCGGTTCTTGAAGTCCACCGGCAGCGGCTCGCCCTTGGCCAGCATGTCCTGGATGCGCTTGTGGGCGGCGTCGCGGCCGGTCAGCATCTTGCCGTTCAGCAGCAGCGTGTCGCCGGGCTTCCAGCTGGCCACGTCGGCGGGCGTGAGCGTGTTCAGGTCGACGCGCTTGCTCTTGTTGTAGTCGGGCGCCCAGTTGACGTCGGGCCACAGGTCCAGGCTGGGGGCTTCGAGGTAGCTCGGGCCGCTGCCGTCCAGCACGAAGTGGGCGTGGCGGGTGGCCGCGCAGTTCGGGATCATCGCGATGGGCTTGCTGGCCGCATGGGTCGGGAAGGTCTTGATCTTCACGTCCAGCACGGTGGTCAGGCCGCCGAGGCCTTGCGCGCCGATGCCCAGCGCGTTGACCTTTTCGTAGAGCTCGATGCGCATCTCTTCGAGCTTGTTCTGAGGGCCGCGCTGCAGCAGCTCGTACATGTCGATGTCTTCCATCAGCGCCTGCTTGGCCAGCAGGGCCGCCTTCTCGGCCGTGCCGCCGACGCCGATGCCGAGCATGCCCGGCGGGCACCAGCCGGCGCCCATGGTGGGCACGGTCTTCAGCACCCAGTCGACGATGTCGTCCCCGGGGTTGAGCATGTAGACCTTGCTCTTGTTCTCCGAGCCGCCGCCCTTGGCCGCGACGATGACGTCGACGGTGTTGCCGGGCACGACTTCCATCTGCACGACGGCGGGCGTGTTGTCCTTGGTGTTCTTGCGCGCAAAGATGGGGTCGTCCAGCACGGACGCGCGCAGCTTGTTGTCGGGGTTGAGGTAGCCCTGGCGCACGCCCTCGTTGACGGCGTCTTCGATGCTGCCGCTGAAGCCTTCCCAGCGCACGTCCATGCCGATCTTCAGGAAGACATTGACGATGCCGGTGTCCTGGCAGATGGGCCGCTTGCCCTCGGCGCACATGCGGCTGTTGGTCAGGATCTGGGCGATCGCGTCCTTGGCGGCGGGGCTCTGCTCGCTTTCATAGGCGCGGGCCAGGTGGGCGATGTAGTCGGCCGGGTGGTAGTACGAGATGTACTGCAGTGCGGCGGCGACGCTGTCGATGAGGTCTTGCTGGCGGATCGTGGTGCTCATGAGGCGGTCCGGAGGTGGGTGGGCAAACCCTCGCATTATCAAAGCCTTATCGATGAGAATGGTTCTCATCGAGCCTATGCTGGCGTCTCAGTTTTCACGTTTCAGCAAGCCCATGACCACCCGACTCGAACGCGACACCTTCGGCCCCATCGAGGTGCCGGCCGACAAGTTGTGGGGGGCGCAGACGCAGCGCTCGCTGCAGAACTTCGACATCTCGGGTGAGCGCCAGGCACCCGAGCTGATCCGCGCACTCGCCCGCGTGAAGCGCGCCTCGGCTGTCGTCAACCAGGCGCTAGGCCTGCAGGATGCGAAGAAGACCGACGCCATCGTCGCCGCGGCCGATGAAGTCATTGGCGGCCTGCATGCCGACGAGTTCCCCCTGGTCGTCTGGCAGACCGGCTCGGGCACGCAGACCAACATGAACGTCAACGAGGTGCTGGCCAACCGCGCCAGCGAGCTGCTGGGTGGTGAGCGCGGCGAGGGGCGGCTGGTGCACCCCAACGACGACGTCAACCGCAGCCAGAGCAGCAACGACGTCTTCCCCACGGCCATGCATGTGGCTGCCGTGCAGGCACTGGTGGAGCGCCTGCTGCCGCCGCTGCAGGCGCTGCGCACGACGCTGCAGCAGAAGGCCGAGGCCTATGACGGCATCGTCAAGATCGGCCGCACCCATCTGCAGGACGCGACGCCGCTGACCCTGGGCCAGGAGATCTCGGGCTGGGTCGCCCAGTTGAACCACGGCGAACGCCATGTGCTGGCGGCGCTTCCGCATCTCTATGAACTGGCTCTGGGCGGCACGGCGGTCGGCACCGGGCTCAACGCGCCCAAGGGCTATGCCGAGGCAGTGGCCGCCGAGCTGGCGCGGCTGACCGGCCATGCCTTCGTCACGGCGCCGAACAAGTTCGAGGCCATGGCCTCCTGCGACGCCCTCGTGCACGCCCACGGCGCGCTGAAGACGCTGGCTGCCAGCATGAACAAGATCGCCAACGACGTGCGCTGGCTGGCCAGCGGCCCGCGCAGCGGCATCGGCGAGATCTCCATCCCGGAGAACGAGCCGGGCTCGTCCATCATGCCGGGCAAGGTCAACCCGACGCAGAGCGAGGCGGTGACCATGCTGGCGGCCCAGGTCATGGGCAATGACGTGGCCATCAACATCGGCGGTGCGTCGGGCAACTTCGAGCTCAACGTGTTCCGCCCGATGGTCATCCACAACTTCCTGCAGAGCGTGCGCCTGCTGGCGGATGGCATGGCGAGCTTCAACACCCACTGCGCCGTCGGCATCACGCCCAACGAGGGCCGCATCAACGAGCTGGTGGAGCGCTCACTGATGCTGGTGACGGCGCTCAACACCCACATCGGCTATGACAAGGCCGCGCAGATCGCCAAGAAGGCGCACAAGGAAGGGACCAGCCTGCGCCAGGCGGCGCTGGCCCTGGGCCATGTGACGGCCGAGCAGTTCGATGCCTGGGTGGTGCCCGGCCAGATGGTCGGACGCTGACACTTCAGTGCTTGTCGCTGTGGTGGGCCAGCAGGCGGTCCGTGTAGGCGATCGCCATGGCCGACAGCAGGAAGGCGATGTGGATGATGGTCTGCCACATCAGCGTCTGTTCCTTGTAGTTGTCGGCGTTGATGAAGGTCTTCAGCAGGTGGATGGAGCTGATGCCGATGATGGCCGTGGCCAGCTTGACCTTCAGGACCGACGCGTTCACGTGGCTCAGCCACTCGGGCTGGTCAGGGTGGCCGTCCAGGTCCATGCGCGACACAAAGGTCTCGTAGCCGCCGACGATGACCATGATCAGCAGGTTGGAGATCATGACCACGTCGATCAGACCCAGCACGACCAGCATCAGGATGGTCTCGTTGAGCTTGCCGGGCAGGGCCTCGCCCTTGTAGCCGATGCTCTTGACCAGGATGTCCAGCGCCGCCTGGTTGCCGAAAGCCGCCTCGATCAGATGCACCAGCTCGGTCCAGAACTGGAAGACATAGACGGCCTGGGCCAGGATCAGGCCCAGATACAGGGGCAACTGCAGCCAGCGGCTGGCGAAGATCAGGCGGGGCAGGGGGCGCAGCGGGGAGGTCATCGAATCCTTGGGGTGCGAGATACAGCGAGCGGATTCTAGGGAAGCTGGCATGACGGCTTGATGCGCCTGCGGTCGAGGGCCCGTGCGCAAACTGCGGCGATCATGTCCGGGCTGCGCCCCTGACTGCGTCTGATGGAGCATCTGGGTCTGATGGAGTGAGCATGCCTGCCGATGCTGAAATGCCTTTCGCCGCTGTCGACCTGCCCCTGTTGAGTTCGATGTTCGACGCCGTTGCCATGCTGGGCCCCGGCGGCCGTGAGGCGTGGTTCGCTGCGTTGCCGGACGATCAGCGGCGGTTTGAACCGGCGCTGCGCCGCATGCTGGACCGGCAGGCCAGCTTGGGCCGCGAGACCGGCGATCTCGTCCTGCCGCGGCTGGAGGCGGTGCCCGACGCCGGGAGCGCTGGCGCGGGAAGCCGCGTCGGCCCCTATGTCCTGGAGCGCGAACTGGGCCGCGGTGGCATGGGCACGGTGTGGCTGGCGGAACGAGCCGATGGATTGCTCAAGCGCCAGGTCGCGCTGAAGCTGCCCCGCCTGGCCTGGGACCGTGGCCTGGCGGAGCGCATGGCCCGCGAACGCGACATCGGCGCCCTCCTGGAGCATCCCCACATCGCCCGGCTCTACGACGCCGGAGTTGACGACCTCGGTCGGCCCTATCTGGCCTTCGAGTACGTGGACGGCAGGCCCATCGACGCCTACTGCGACGAGATGCAGCTGGACATCGGCGGGCGCTTGCGGCTTTTCGTCCAGGTCGCGCGCGCCGTGGCCTACGCGCATGGCCGCCTGGTCGTGCACCGCGACCTGAAGCCGAGCAACGTGCTGGTCTCCGCGGACGGCGAGGTCCACCTGCTCGACTTCGGCATTGCCAAGCTGGTCCACGAAGGCGGGGCGGGCGACACGGTCACGCTGGCCGGCCGTGCGATGACGCCGCGCTACGCGTCGCCCGAGCAGGTGTCGGGGGAGGCGGTGACGGTGCAATCGGATGCCTACAGCCTCGGCGTGCTGCTGTTCGAGTTGCTGACGGGCCGCCTGCCACTGCGGGACGCCGAGAGCAGTCCTGGCGCGGGGCCGGGCGACCCGCCTCGCGCCAGCAGCGTGGTGGACGACGCGGCACAGGCGCGCCGTCTGCGGGGGGAACTCGACGCCATCCTCGGCAAGGCCATGCGGCATGCACCCGAGAACCGCTATGCCACGGCCGATGCGCTCGCGCGAGATGTCGAGAGCCACCTCGCGGGCGAGCCGGTATCCGCGCGGCCGGACTCGCTGGGATACCGGTTGAGCAAGCTGTTGAGACGCTACTGGCTGCCGCTCGGCGCGGGCTCGGCGGTCGTGCTCACGGGCCTCGCCGCAGGGAGCGTTGCGGTGCTGCAGAGCCAGCGGGCGGCGCGCCAGGCTGAGCGCGTCCAGGCGGTGACGGCCTACGTCTCCGACCTCTTCCAGGCCAGCACCCGGCCTCAAGGCCCCGGCCTGGCGCCCTCGGCGCTGGAGAACGGGGCCCACCTCATCGCGCAGCGCTTCCAGGATCAACCCGATATCCAGTCGACCCTGTACTCGACGGTCGCCCAGGCTTACGCGGACATTGGCGCCTACGCGCAGGCCGCCGACTTCTCCGAGCGTGCGTTGGCGCTGCTGGAGCGAGCGGCCGCCACGCCGTCCAGGGCCGGCGAGGCGGCCAAAGTCAGGTTGCTGATGGCCAATGCCGCGCTCGGGCAGGAAGACTACGGCAAGGCCGAGCAATTGGCGCGGCAGGCGCTGAGCGCCCTCGGTCCGGACGACAAGGCCTGGGTGGATCTGCAGGTCGTCGTCGCACGCGCGGCCTTCAAGGACGGGCAGCAGGACCGGGCGCGCCAAGCCCTGGAGGCGCTGGAGCGCCAGCCCGCAGCGGCGGAGCCGAAGTCGGCGAGCAGCCAGGCCTGGGTGCAGTGGCTCAAGGGCGAGTTCACTCAGGACATGGCCCAGGCCATCGAACTGCTGCGCGCCGGGCTGCGCGAGATGCTGGCCGCGCAAGGGCCCGCGGCGCCTGCCGTGATCGACATGCAGCTGGATCTGGGACGCCGCCTGCTGCAGGTCAACCAGCTCGACGAAGGCATCGCAGCCTACGAGCACGCCGTGGCGACGCTGCGCTCGCTGGGCGGCCCCAATGCCATCCGTGCCGAGCTGGCGCAGGCCAACTTCCATCATGTGCGCTGCTATATGGGCCAGGAGCCTCAGCCGGACGCCGTGGCCGCGCTGGAGCGGGCGCGGGCGGCACTGTCGGCCCTGAGCGCCGTGGTGCCGGCAGGGCTGCGCGCCGATGTCGACCTGAAGCTCGCCAATTGCAGAACGATTGGCGACGAGTTCGACGAGGCGCGGCGCCTGTTGGCGGCAGCGGCGCCGTCCTACCTGGGGGCACACCCGACGCTGGCGCGGCAATTCACCGTGGAGTCGCTGCAGTTCTCGATTCACGAGGCCCGGGGCGAACACGGCGAGGCCATCGCGGCGCTGCGCCGGATGATGGAACTGCGGCGGCGCATGGGCAGCTACTCGCGCTCGTTCGAGCCGGGCGACTGGATCACCGCTGCGCACAACCACCTCATGGCCGGCGAGCTGGCCGAAGCCGAGGCGGTCCTGGCGCGAGCACCGGCCTTCACCGGCCTGTGGGCCGACCCGGTGTCCGGCGGGCACTACCCCCGTTGGCTGCCTATCGAGCGGGCCTGGCTGCAGCTCGCCCATGGCAGGCTGGACGCCGCCCTTGCCGCGATGCCGCCGCGCCTGGAGCCGGAACAGCAATACCTTCCGCCCCACAACGAGCCCGCCCTGCGTGGGGAGATCTTTTGCGCCGGCCAGCGCAAGGCGCAGGGCCTGGCTCTGCTGCAGGAAAGCATCGAGTTCCTGGCGCCCTCCATGGGCAAGGGAGACCTGCAGCTGGCGCGGATGCGGTCGGTCGCCGGCCTGTGCGCGCTGGCCCTGGGCCGGCGCACCCAGGCCACCGCCCACGCCGCGGCCGCCCGGCAGGCGCTGGCCCTGCACTCGAAGCGCAGCCCGTGGTTCGAGGCGCCGCAGCGGCAGTTGGAGATCGCGCTGGCACAGCGTTGAGCGCCGGCGTGGACTCCGTCCTCTTTTCGGATGATGGTCTGCGGGCGCGCAGCTGGCAGGATGCGCGCGTGCCCAACGATGTCATCCAGACCTTCATCGAGCAGGTCAACGCCGGCAGCCCCGGCGCCCAGGACCGGCTCTTTGCCGCCGCCTACACCGAACTGCGCAAGCTGGCCCGTTCGCGCCTGCGCGACGGCGGGCGCAACACCGTGCTCGACACCACCGTGCTCGTGCATGAGAGCTATCTGCGCTTCCTGGGCAGCGGCCGCCTGCGCTCGGACAGCCGGCGCGCCTTCTTCGCCTATGCCTCGCAGGTGATGCGCTCCGTCATCATCGACGCGGTGCGCGAGCGCCAGGCTCAGCGCCGCGGCGGCGACCTGGCAAAGCTGACGCTGGACACCCACGTCGCCGACGGCACGCCGGCCGGGGAGGACGAGGTGCTCAAGGTGCACGAGGCCCTGGAGGCCCTGGCCGCCGCCGAGCCGCGCCTGGCCAAGGTCGTCGAGATGCGCTATTTCGGCGGCTACAGCGACCTCGAGATCGCCGAGGCCCTGCAGCTCACCGACCGCACCGTGAGGCGGGACTGGGACAAGGCGCGGCTGCTGCTGGGGGTGTTGCTGGGGGCTTGAGCCTTGTCCGGATCGGCGGCACGGCTGCGTCCGTGGGTAGGTGGGCAAGCCGCCCGCGTCCAGGGAGCGCCCCATGATCCTGCATCACCGCCTTGTCCTTCGAGGCCTGCTCGCCCTCGCCCTGCTGCACGGCGCGGCGGTCGCGACGGCCGCCGCCGCCCGCTATTCCGTGCTGGTGCAGGGCCAGGTCGCCGGCCATCTGCGTGTCGAGGTGCAGGCCGACGGCCGCATCGAGACCGACTACAGCTACCGCGACAACGGCCGCGGGCCGGACGTGAAGGAGAGCTTCCGCCTCGCCGCCAACGGCGCGCCGCGCGACTACCGCGGCCGCGGCCGCGGCACCCTGGGCGCCGAGATCGCCGAGGACTTCGACGTGGTGGCGGACCAGGCGCGCTGGCGTTCGCGGGCCGACAGCGGCGAGGCGCCGGCGGGCGAGGACTTCGTCTTCGTCCCGCTGGAGGCCTCGCCCGGCTACTACGGCGCCCTGGTGGGCATGCTGCTGGCCCAACCCGACGGCAGTGGCGCCACGCTGGGCGGGATCAGGGTCCGTGCCGAGGTGCTGGCCCGGTTCACGCCCGACGAGGAGACCGGACCGCTGGCCCTGGTGGCCGTCACCGGCGCGGATGCCCAGCCCTGGTACTACTGGGTGCGCGACGACGCCGGCCACGCGCTGTTCGCCATCACCTGGCCGGGCTTCGCGATTGCCGAGAAGGACGCCGAGACGCTGGTGCCCGCCCTGCTGGCCCGCCAGCAGCAGGCCGCCGACGAGCGCCTGGCCACGCTGCGCCAGCGCCTGGCAAAGCCGCTGGACGGCGTGACGCTGATCCGCAATGTGCGCTGGTTCGATGCGCCGGCAGCGCGCATGCGCGGGCCCGCCGACGTGTGGATCTCGCATGGCCGCATCGACGCGGTGACCGCGCCCGGAGCCCTCCGGGTGCTGCCCGAGCGCGCCATCGACGGCCGTGGCCGCACGCTGCTGCCGGGCCTGTGGGACATGCATGCCCATCTGTGGAGCGGGGAGGGCTTGGCCCACCTGGCCGCCGGCGTCACCAGTGTCCGCGACACCGGCAACGACAACGCCGAGTTGCAGCGCCTGCGCCAGCGCATCGAGCGCGGCGAGATCATCGGGCCCAACGTCCACGCGGCCGGCTTCATCGAAGGCAAGAGCCCCCATTCGGCGCGCACCGGCATCGTCGCGGGGACGCTGGAGGAGGCGCTGGACGCGGTGGGCTGGTATGCCTGCCACGGCTTCGGGGGCGTCAAGCTCTACAACTCCATCCAGCCCGAATGGGTCAGGCCGCTGACCGACAAGGCCCACAGCCTGGGCCTGCATGTGAACGGCCATGTACCGGCCTTCATGCGGGCCGAGCAGGCCGTGCGCGGCGGCTATGACGAGCTGACCCACATCAACCAGGTGATGCTGAACTTCGTCGGCCGCCCCGGCGATGACAGCCGCACGCTGCTGCGCTTCCAGCGCGTCGGCAGCGACGCCCACCAGGTGGATCTCGCCAGCCCGGCGGTGCGGCGCTTTGTCGCGCTGCTGCGCGAACGCCGCACCGTGGTCGACCCGACGCTGGTGACCTTCGAGGCCATGTTCACCCAGGCCCAGGGCGAACTGGACCCGGTGCTGGGCGGCGTGGCCGGACATCTGCCGGTGCTGTGGCAGCGCCAGCTGCGCGTGGCCCCGATGGACCTGGCCGGCGACAAGCTGGCCGCCTACCGCGCCTCCTATGCCCGCATGCTGGGGCTGACGCGCGACATGCACCGCGCCGGCGTGCCCCTGGTGGCGGGCACCGACGGGGCCTCAGGCCTGGGCCTGCACCGCGAGCTGGCGCTTTACGTGAAGGCGGGGATTCCGGCGCCCGAAGCCTTGCGCATCGCCACCTGGAACGGCGCGCGCGTGGCCGGCGCCGGCGCCCAGCGCGGCCGCATCGAGCGGGGCTATGCGGCCGATCTGCTGCTGGTGGAGGGCGACCCGACGCGGGACATCACCGCGCTGAACCGCGCCAGCCTCGTCATCCAGGGCCGCGTGGCCTATGTGCCGGCCGAGCTCTACGAGGCCATGGGCTTCAAGCCTTTCGTCGGCGCGCCCCCCATGCTGACCCGGCCCGTCGGCGCCGATTGAGGCGGCAGGCGCTGCCTCTAGACTCCGGTGACCGGCTTGTAACGCGGCGTCAGGGCATCGTCAGATGCTCGACGCACAGTCCGCGCCAAGCAACATCAGGAGACGACAGGCCATGAGCACGCTGAACACCTACGCCCCCAGCCCCGAGTGGGTCGCCAATGCCCACGTGAAGGGCGAGGCCGGCTACGCCGCCCTGGTGGCAGAGGCCGAGAAGGACTACGCCGGCTACTGGGCCCGTCTGGCCCGCGAGCTGATCAGCTGGCAGACGCCCTTCACCAAGACCCTGAACGACAGCGATGCGCCGTTCTTCAAGTGGTTCGAGGACGGCAAGCTCAACGTCTCCTACAACTGCCTGGACCGCCATGTCGAGGCTGGCAAGGGCGCCAAGACGGCGCTGATCTTCGAGGCCGACGACGGCAGCGTCACGAACGTCAGCTATGCCGAGCTGCTGGACAAGGTCAGCCAGCTGGCCAATGCCCTCAAGGGCCGCGGCATCAAGAAGGGCGACCGCGTCGTCATCTACATGCCCATGTCGGTCGAGGGCGTGGTGGCCATGCAGGCCTGCGCCCGCATCGGCGCGACCCATTCCGTCGTGTTCGGCGGCTTCTCGGCCCAGTCGCTGCGCGACCGCGTGCAGGACGCCGGCGCCGTGGCCATCCTGTGCGCCGACGAGCAGCAGCGCGGCGGCAAGTCCCTGCCGCTGAAGGCCATCGTCGACGAGGCGCTGGACGGCGGCTCCTGCCCGACGCTCAAGGACGTCATCGTCTACAAGCGCACCGGCGGCAAGGTCAATTGGGTGGAAGGCCGCGACCTGTGGCTGCACGACCTGATGAGCGCCGAGTCGACGACCTGCGCGCCCGAATGGGTCGAGGCCGAGCACCCGCTCTTCCTGCTCTACACCTCGGGCTCCACCGGCAAGCCCAAGGGCGTGCAGCACAGCACCGGCGGCTATCTGCTGCATGCGGCCCTGACCACCAAGTGGACCTTCGACCTGAAGGACGACGACATCTTCTGGTGCACGGCCGACATCGGCTGGGTCACCGGCCACACCTACATCACCTACGGCCCGCTGGCCCTGGGCGGCACCGAGATCGTCTTCGAGGGCGTGCCCACCTACCCGGACGCCGGCCGCTTCTGGCAGATGATCCAGAAGCACAAGGTCAGCATCTTCTACACGGCACCGACCGCCATCCGCTCGCTGATCAAGGCGGCCGAGACCAACGAGGCCGTGCACCCGAAGAAGTACGACCTGACGTCCTTGCGCCTGCTGGGCTCGGTGGGCGAGCCCATCAACCCGGCCGCCTGGGAGTGGTACCACCAGCATGTCGGCGGCGGCCGCTGCCCCATCGTCGACACCTTCTGGCAGACCGAGACCGGCGGCCACATGATCACGCCGCTGCCCGGCGTGACGACGCTGGTGCCCGGCTCCTGCACGCTGCCCTTCCCGGGCATCACGGCGGCCATCGTCGACGAGACCGGCAACGACGTGCCCAACGGCCAGGGCGGCATCCTGGTCGTCAAGAAGCCCTGGCCTTCGATGATCCGCACCATCTACGGCGACCCGGAGCGCTTCAAGAAGAGCTACTACCCGGCTGAGCTCAAGGGCTACTACCTGGCCGGCGACGGCGCTATCCGCGACGCCGAGACGGGCTACTTCACCATCACCGGCCGCATCGACGACGTGCTGAATGTGTCGGGCCATCGCATGGGCACGATGGAAATCGAATCGGCCCTGGTCAGCTGCACCGAGCTGGTGGCCGAGGCCGCCGTGGTGGGCCGCCCGGACGACACCACCGGCGAGGCCATCTGCGCCTTCGTCGTGCTGAAGCGCCCCCGCCCGAGCGGCGACGAGGCCAAGGCCATCGCCAAGCAGCTGCGCGACCACGTCGCCAAGGAGATCGGCCCCATCGCCAAGCCCAAGGACATCCGCTTCGGCGACAACCTGCCCAAGACGCGCTCGGGCAAGATCATGCGGCGGCTGCTGAGGTCGGTGGCGAAGGGGGAGAGCGTCACGCAAGATACGTCGACGCTGGAGAACCCGGCAATCCTGGAACAACTGGGCCAAGCTTACTGATCGGGCCTTGCCAGTGAAAAGGCCGCACTCGGGCGGCTTTTATTTTGGTTGATTCGGATCAACCGCGTTGGCGACGGCGGGCGACAAAACCCACCATGCCCATGCCGCCCAGCAGCAGCGCCCACTGGCCCGGCTCCGGCACCGCCGCCACATTGAGGGCGGTGTCCAGATGGATCTTCAGGAACTCGGTGTTGTCCGAGCCGAGGTTGCGGCCACCGGTGCCGGGGTAGTTGTTGTCGTTGGCGACCAGCAGGGTGTGGGCGTCCAGGATGAGCACGCTCTCGATGGTCGTGAACGGGAAGGTGAAGGCGGCGCTGCCGTCGCCGTTCAGGTCATTCGGGTCGGCGATGTTCATCAGGTCGACGACCTCGCTCTTGATGACGTTGCCGCTGGCGTCGACGTTGTTCAGGTCGATCTTGAAGATCTTCTTGAAGGGCGTGCCACCGCCGGTGGCGGTGGCACCGTTGCGTTCGATGATGAGGAACTCGTGGTCGTTGATGGCCGTCATGTCGCCGATGTTGGTGCCGGCGGCGTCGAGCTTGTAGTTCCACCGCTGGCCGGTGTAGGCCTCGGTGTTCACGTCGAAGGCATTGATGCGCAGGGTCTTGGCCGCGTCGCCCGTGACCGTGCCTTCCAGCAGCGTGTAGAGGCGGTCGCCTGCCGGGTTGATGGCCATGCCCTCGAAGCCGTTGGAGCGGCCCAGCGTGGGGCTGAGGGTGCCATTGACGACGGCCTCGTTCTGCGGCGAGGCCACGCCGAGCATGCCGATCTCGCGGCGCAGCACCTCGCCCTGGGCATTGGTCTTGACCAGGTAGGGGCCAAACTCGTCGCCGAACCACAGGTTGCCGTTCTTGTCCTTGCGCACCGACTCGATGTCGAGGTCGGCGCCGGTCAGCAGGCGGCCGCTGCGGATGCTGGGGTCGACCAGCGGGTTGGCGGCGCTGTTGTAGTAGCGGCTGTAGTCGGCCTGGATCTTCAGCGACAGCTGCTGGTTGGGGTCGGACAGCGTGATGTAGCTGCCGGCCGTGAAGCCGGGCAGGGCGGCGCCGGTTTTGAAATTGGCGGCGGAGACCGTGCCCGTGCCGCCCGTGGCCGTCCTGAAATCGGGCGTTACTGCGTACATGCGCAGCAGCGCGTCGCCCGAGTTCTCCTTGGCGCCGAAGCCGTTGTCGGGCATGAAGAGGTAGCTGCCGGCCGTCGGGCCGGCCAGCACGGCCGAGAAGCCCTGCACGGGCTGCTTGTCCAGCAGGGGCAGGGCATTGCCGCCGGCGCCGCTGGCGAACTGGCCGGACGTCGGGCCGGTGGCGAAGGTGTTGGCCGGCATCAGGGCCCAGCCTTCCAGCTTGGCCGGGGCGGCCAGGGCCGCGCCGGCCGGGAACAGGGCGAGGACGGTCGCTGCGATGGCGGCGAGGTGCGAGGGGCGGATGGTGGTCATGGCGACGCCGGTGAAGGGAGCGCAGAACAGCCTGCGCGCCGATTCTTCGAGGCGGCCATGAATTGCCCGTGAAGCGGTCGTGACGGTTCCACAAAGAGAAACAGGCCCTCGCGGGGCCTGTCTTTCGTGGGGTGGCCGGCCTTACTTGACCGTCAGGATCCACTTGGCCAGGGTCTCGGCCTCGGCCGGGCTGACCTGGGTGTTGGCCGGCATGGGCACGGGGCCCCAGACGTCCTTGCTGCCCTTCTGGATCTTTTCGGCCAGCTTCTTGTAGGCATCCTTGTCCTTGGCGTACTTGGCGGCCACTTCCTTGTAGGCGGGGCCGACGAGCTTCTTGTCCAGGGCGTGGCAGGCCATGCAGTTCTTCTTCTGTGCCAGTTCCTGGCTGGCAAAGGCGGCGGGCGCGACGGCGACGGCGAAGCTGAGGATCAGGGCTTTCTTCATGCGAACCTTTCGGAGCGTTGGACTACAGTGTTTGCCAAAGATACCTGAAGGAGAAGCCGCATGGCGTTCGTGTTGTTGGGCGTACTGTTGCTGGTGCTGCGCCTGGGCGGCTGGGTGCAGTTCCACAAGGACGATTTCTGGGCCTGGATCATCGTGCTGTCGCCGTTCGCCCTGGCCATGGCCTGGTGGGCCTGGGCGGACTCCAGCGGCCTCACGCAGCGCAAGGCCATGAACTCCCTGGACGCCAAGAAGGAAGCCCGGCGCCAGCAGTTGATGGAAGGGCTGGGCCAGGCCAAGCCGGGCGAAAAGAAAAGGCGCTGACGAGCCCCTCGCCCAGTCACGCACCGCTGAACGCGGGCGTGCCTGGTCGGTCCCCCTGGGGGACGGCGATGCTCGCGGCGTTGAGCCGCTAGCACATCGCCAAAGCGGGCCGGCTAGGGAGCGGCCCGGCGCTCGGCCCGAAATTCAATCCAACACTGCGCCCGTGCTTGCGCTGGAGGCGTTCTTCGCGAACTTGGCCAGCACGCCGCGCGTGTAGCGAGGCGCCGGCTTGACCCAGGCCGAACGGCGCTTGGCGATTTCCTCGTCGCCGACGTTGAGGTTCAGCAGCAGCTGGTGGGCGTCGATGGTGATGGAGTCGCCTTCCTGAACCAGCGCAATGACGCCGCCCTCATAGGCCTCGGGTGCCACATGGCCGACCACCATGCCCCAGGTGCCGCCCGAGAAGCGGCCGTCGGTGATGAGGCCCACGCTCTCGCCCAGGCCCTGGCCGATCAGCGCGCCGGTGGGCGCCAGCATCTCCGGCATGCCCGGGCCGCCCTTGGGGCCGAGGTAGCGCAGCACCATGACGTCGCCGGCCTGGATCTTGCCGGCCAGGATGGCCGCCAGGGCCGACTGCTCGTCGTCGAAGACCCGCGCCGGGCCCGTGATGACGGGATTCTTCAGGCCGGTGATCTTGGCCACGCAGCCTTCCGGGCTCAGGTTGCCGCGCAGGATGGCCAGGTGGCCCTGCTCGTAGATGGGCTGGGCCACGGGGCGGATGACCTTTTGCTCGGGCGACAGCTCGGGCACCTCGGCCAGGTTCTCGGCCACGGTCTTGCCGGTGATGGTGATGCAGTCGCCATGCAGCAGGCCGGCCTTCAGCAGCTCCTTCATGACGGCCGGGATGCCGCCGGCCTTGTGCAGGTCCACCGCCAGGAACTGGCCGCTGGGCTTCAGGTCGCACAGCACCGGGATCTTCTTGCGCATGCGCTCGAAGTCGTCGATGGTCCATTCCACCTCGGCAGCATGGGCGATGGCCAGGAAGTGCAGCACGGCGTTGGTCGAGCCGCCGGTGGCCATGATGACGGCGACGGCGTTCTCGATGGCCTGCTTGGTGACGATGTCGCGCGGCTTCAGGTCGGCCTTGACGGCCTCGACGAGGTAGTTGGCCGCCTTCTTGGTGTTCTCGACCACCTCATCCTCGACATTGGACATGCTGGACGAGTAGGGCAGGCTCATGCCCAGGGCCTCGAAGGCCGAGCTCATGGTGTTGGCCGTGTACATGCCGCCGCAGGAGCCGCTGCCGGGGATGGCGCGCTTCTCGATCTGGCAGAAGTCTTCCTCGCTCATCTTGCCGGCGCTGAACTGGCCGACGGCCTCGAAGACGCTGACGATGTTGAGGTCCTGGCCCTTGTAGTGGCCGGGCTTGATGGTGCCGCCATAGATGTAGATGGCCGGCACATTGGCGCGCAGCATGCCCATCATGCCGCCGGGCATGTTCTTGTCGCAGCCGCCGATGACCATGACGCCGTCCAGCCACTGGCCGCCGACGCAGGTTTCCACGCAGTCCGAGATGACCTCGCGCGACACCAGGCTGTACTTCATGCCCTCGGTGCCCATGGCCATGCCGTCGGAGATGGTCGGCGTGCCGAACAGCTGGGCGTTGGCGCCCGCGGCCTTGAGGCCGATGACGGCTGCGTCGGCGAGCTTCTGCAGGCCGGAATTGCAGGGCGTGATGGTGGAGTGCCCGTTGGCGATGCCGATCATGGGCTTGCCGAAATCGGTCTCCTGGTAGCCCATGCCGTAGTACATGGAGCGGTTGGGGGCACGGGCGACGCCCTCGGTGATGTTCTTGCTACGGCGGTTGAAGCTCATGGCTGACTCCTGGAGAAGCCGGCAGTTTGGCGCGGCGGGCCAAGCTTTTCAAATATATTGTTCTCTCTGCATTGATATGCATGGTGAATCAATGATCGAGCTGCGCCCCCTCCAGCAATTCCTCGCCGTGGCCGAGCTGCTGCATTTCGGCCGCGCCGCCGAGCGCCTGCACATGAGCCAGCCGCCGCTGACCCAGGCCGTGCGCAAGCTGGAGGCCCAGCTCGGCGTGCAGCTGTTCGAGCGCAGCAGCCGCAGCGTGCGCCTGACGCCGGCGGGCGCCGCCCTGCAGGCCAGCGCGCAGAAGCTGCTGCACGACGCCGCCGCGCTGCCGGCCGAGGTGAGGGCGGTGGCCGAAGGCCTGGCCGGGCGGCTGCGCCTGGCCTTTGTGTCGACCGTGGGCTTTGGCGGCCTGCCGCAATGGCTGCGCTCCTTCCGCGAGGCCTGCCCGCAGGTGGCGCTGGCCCTGCGCGAGGCGACGCTTGACGTGCAGCTGCGCGAGTTCGAGGCCGGCAGCATCGATGCCGGCTTCGTCATCCACACACCCGGCGCCGCGCCGTCTGGCTTTCAGCGCCTGTCCATCGGCGTGGAGGCGCTCGTGCTGGCCCTGCCGAGCAGCGACGCGGCACCGACCGAGGACCAGTGCCGGGCGGCACCTCTGGTGATCTTCCCGCGCGAGGTCGCGCCCTCGCTGTACGACGCCATCCTGGCTCACCACGGCAGCGCAGGCGTGGCCCAGGAGGCCATCCAGATGCAGACCATCGTCAACCTCGTGTCGGCCGCCATCGGCGTGGCCTGGGTGCCGGCCAGCCTGCAGGGCCTGCAGCGCGCCGGCGTCAGCTATCGCGACATGCCGGGAGCGCCCCAGGTCGAGACCAGCCTGATCTGGCGCGCCGATGCGCCGCCTGTCGTCGCCCGCTTCGCCGAGCACGTGCGCGCCCATGCCTGAAGTCATGCGTGAAAACCCGCGTCGCCGCGAGTGCTGCTAGAACGTTGACGAATTCACATTCTGGAGACCCCCTGCATGACCCTTCGCCTGCTTCCCCTCGCCCTGACCCTGATGGCGGGCGCCGCCCAGGCCGAGCTGCTCAAGGACCCGCAATGGCAGGCCTGGCTGGACGCCGGCAAATCGGCCGAACTCGCGCGCGCGGCCCAGGCCAAGCCGGGTGATGACCAGTCCGCCATCGCCCTGGCCCTGGCCGCCGTGGAGGACAACGATGCGGCCCGCCTGGAGGCCGGCATTCCTGCCGTGCAGGCCTGTGCTGGCAAGAGCGCGGCCTGCGCCTATGCGCTGGGCCGCGTCTACGGTCAGCAGGCGATGACGGCCAGCGTCTTCAAGATGGCGGGCCTGGCCACCAAGACCAAGGAGCAGTTCGTCAAGGCCGTCGAGCTCGACCCGCAGCTCTTCGAGGCGCGCACCGGCCTGACCCAGTTCTATCTGATGGCTCCGGGCTTTGCCGGTGGCAGCACGGCCAAGGCCAAGGAGCTGGCGGCCGAGGTGCAGGCCCGCCAGCCGGAGCAGGCCAGGCTGCTGCGGGCCCTGGTGGCCATGAATGACAAGGACTGGGCCGGCGCCGAGCGCGAACTGGGCGGCGCGAAGGCGGGCGACGACCGCGCCCTGCAGCGCGAGCTGCGCGGCGCCTGGACGCGCGTCGGCTTCGAGCACATGGAGCAGAAGAACCACGCCAAGGCGCGAGGCGTGTTCGAGGCGCTGCAGCGCGACTACCCGGCGCATGCGGCCGGCCCCTACGGCCTGGGCCGCACTGCCCTGGAGCAGGGCCAGGCCGACGAAGCCATCAAGGCGCTGGAGCGTTCCCGCACGCTGGAAGGCGCCGAGCGCCTGCCCATCGACCACCGCCTGGGACAGGCGCTGATCGCCAAGGGCGACAAGGCGGCGGCCAAGACCGCCCTGGAGCGCTTCGTGCAGAACAAGCGCGCCAACCCCAAGAACGTCGAGGACGCGAAGAAGCTGCTGGCCGGCCTGGCCTGACGGGGCGGGGAAGGGCGCTGGCTATGATGCCGGCCGCTCTTCTTCCCTGCGAGCCATGCTGGTTCATCCTCAGTTCGACCCCATCGCCATCCACATTGGCTCCGGGGGCATCCATTGGTATGGCATCACCTACCTGATCGCCTTCGGCCTCTTTCTGTGGCTGGCCACGCTGCGCGCGCGCATGCCCCAGCATGCCGCTGTCGGCTGGGTCAAGCGGGACGTCGATGACGTGCTCTTCTACGGCGTGCTGGGCGTCGTGCTTGGCGGGCGGCTGGGCTATTGCTTCTTCTACAAGCCCGCCTACTACCTGCAGCACCTGACCGAGGTCATTCGCGTCTGGGATGGCGGCATGTCCTTCCACGGCGGCCTGCTGGGCGTGCTGTTCGGCCTGTGGTGGTTCGGGCGCCGCCGCGGGCGCAGCTTCTTCGAGGTGTCCGACCTGGTCGCGCCTTGCGTGCCGACGGGCATCATGGCCGTGCGCCTGGGCAACTTCGTCAATGGCGAGCTGTGGGGCCGGCCGGCTTCGGCGGACCTGCCCTGGGCCATGGTCTTTCCCCAGGCCAAGGACGGCGGCATCGCCCGCCACCCGTCACAGCTCTATCAGGCGGCCGGCGAAGGCTTGCTGCTCTTCATCATCCTGTGGTTCTACGCCCGCAAGCCGCGCGCGACCGGCCAGATCTCCGGCGTCTTCATGATGGGCTATGGCCTGCTGCGCTTCCTGGCGGAATACTTCCGCGAGCCAGATGACTTCCTCGGCCTGCGCGCGCTGAACTGGAGCCAGGGCCAGTGGCTGAGCCTGCCGATGATCATTGCCGGCGCGGTGATCTTCGCCTGGGCGACCAAGCGCAACGCGAGACCGGCATGAGACAGATCTTCTTCGACACCGAAACCACCGGCCTGGAGGCCGACAAGGGCGACCGCGTCATCGAGATCGGCTGCGTGGAGATGGTCAACCGCCAGCTCACCGGCAACCACCTGCACCTCTACATCAACCCCGAGCGGGCCAGCCATGAGGATGCGCTGCGGGTGCACGGCCTGACCGAACAGTTCCTGTCGGACAAGCCCAAGTTCGCCGAGATCGCCGACCGGTTCCTGGGCTTCGTCGCCGGCGCCGAACTCGTCATCCACAATGCCCCTTTCGACATCGGCTTCATCAACGCCGAGCTCAAGCGCCTCAAGCGCGGCGTGTTGACCGACCATGTCGGCGGCGTGCGCGACACCCTGCTGATGGCGCGCGACCTCTTCCCCGGCAAGGCCAATTCGCTGGATGCGCTGTGCCGCCGCCTGGAGGTCGACAACACCAAGCGCGTGCTGCACGGCGCGCTGCTGGACGCCGAGCTGCTGGCCGATGTCTACATCCGCCTGACGCGCGGCCAGGACGCGCTGCTGATGGACGACCATGGCGACAGCAGCGGCGGCGACAGCCATGCCACGGTGGAGGCCGTGGACCTGAGCCGCTTCGCGCTGCCCGTGCTGCGCGCCAGCGAGGCCGAGGCGGCCGCCCATGCCAAGCTGCTGACCGACCTCGACAAGGCGGCCGGCGGCGCCTGCCAGTGGCGAAAGATCGAGCCGGCTCCCGAAGCCGTGGCATAATCACGGGTTCCCGGAAACGGGTCCGTTTTTCCAGGGCGGTTAGCTCAGCGGTAGAGCACTGCCTTCACACGGCAGGGGTCGCAGGTTCGAACCCTGCACCGCCCACCAAGCCTTGCTTGGAACCTGGATAACGGCCACCGAACACCCGGGCGGTTAGCTCAGCGGTAGAGCACTGCCTTCACACGGCAGGGGTCGCAGGTTCGAACCCTGCACCGCCCACCAAAACACAAACCCGGCCTTGGCCGGGTTTGCTGTTTCTGGCCCCGCCGTCAGTCGAGCTGGCTCCTGACCCATGCGCACACGCCTTGCGGCCCCTGGAACTCGTCGATGGAGCGCGCCGGAACGCCGGGATGACGCTCCCGCCACATGCCCGCCAGCGCGTTGCCGGGCCCGACTTCCAGCACGCAACGAATATTGCGCTCGGCGATGCTGTCCATGCAGTCGCCCCACCGAACCGTGCTGGCGATCTGGCCGGCCAGGGCTGCGGCCAGCGCTGCCGGGCTGCGGAGGGTGGTGCCGGTGAAGTTGCAGACCAGGGCGGTGCGGGGCGGGCGCAGATCCAGCATGGCGAGGTGTTGGGCGAGAGCCTTCGCTGCCGCTGCCATGGCCGGCGTGTGCGAGGCGATGGCCACGGGCAGGCGCGTGCATTTCAGGCCGGTGGCCGACCACTTGGCGGCACGGTCTTGCAACTCGGCAACCCTGCCGCCGACGATGATGCGCTCGGCGCTGATGTGGATGGCGATGGGCAGGGAAGCTTCGGCCAGGCGCAACGCATTCGGGCCCTGCAGGGCGAGCAGGCCCGTCTGCTGGCCTGCCACGCTGTCGCTCATGGCCTCGGCGCGCATGGCGGACAGATCCAGGGCCGTGGCGACGTCGAAGACGCCCGCTGCGGCGAAGGCGGCCAGCTCGCCGACGCTGTAGCCGGCGATCACTGTGGGCGGGGGCAGATGCGCCGCCAGCGCTTGCCAGGCGGCCAGGCAGACGCCCGTCAACAGCGGCTGGGCTACGCGGTTGGCGTGCAGCCATGCTGCATCGGCAAGCCTGTCGCGCCAATCCCGGCCGAGGTGCCGATCCAGGGCCTCCAGGGCGGCGCCGGCTTCGGGCTGGCTCCGCAGCCACGGCAGCATCTGCGGATGCTGGGCACCCTGCCCGGGAAAAAGCAGGGCCAGACCCATTCAGCCGCAGACGCGTTCCAGCCAGCAGGCGGCGGCCAGGGTGTCGGCCGCGCCACCGGCTGACAGGCGGCGGCGCACGAACTCGGCGCCGATGGCTCGGGCGGCGTCGAGGCCTCGGGCGGCCCCGCCGGCGGCCAGGAAGCCTCGCGCGGCTGCTTGCGCAAAACGCAGTGCTTCGAGGCCGCCGCGGTGAGCGAGGTTGCTGTCGTCCAGCACGGCCATGACGGTGAACAAGGTGTCGACCCGGGCCGCTGCTGTTGGCAGGCCGCGCGAGCGAGCCTCGCGCAAGGCGGGCAGGGCGGTTTCGAACAGCGTGGGAAAGCCCAGCGCCGCCTCGGCCGACGCGCTGCGCAGCTGGAAGCGGCGCGCGGCCAGCCCGCCCGGCAGCGTGGGCGGGCGCTGCGCACGGGCGGCGAGCGCCGCGCCCCAGCGCGCCAGCAGCGTCTGCCGGACCAGCGCCGGCGCGGGCGCGCGGCCCAGCGCACCCGCGGAGGCGCACAGAAGGCCGAGCATGAAGATGGCGCCGCGATGGGTGTTGACACCCCCGGTGGCGGCCAGCATGCGCGCTTCGGCGGCAATGCCGCATTGCTCCAGCGCCTCGAAGGGCGCGCCGGCCGCGCCCAGTTCGGCAATGCGTACGAAATAGCTGCGCAGCGCGAACAGGCTGCGCATGAAGGTGTGCGCGTCCATGTCGTCATGGCTGCCGCGGTCGGTCAGCGTGACAAGGCCGGGCTTGGGCGACAGTGCCAGCTCGTCGTAGAGCGCCAGCGTCGCAGCGCGGCCGATCTCGCGCGGTGTTGGCGCGGCTGCCACGCGCGCAAGGCAGGCCCTCATGCGGGCACCTCCATCGATGCACCATGCAGACGCTTGACCAGCAGGGCCTGGGCGCGGCCGCTGCGCCAGGCCAGCCATTCGCGCCAGGCGACGGCCGCGCCGTCGTCGAAGACGAGCTCGCCGTCGAGGCGGGGGGAGGGCGAGGCGATGGCGTCCAGCGCTGCCGCCACCGTGTCGGCCTGCTCGAGGCCGGTGACGCCGATCCAGAGATCCAGGTCGGAGCCTTCCCGCACATGCTGCAGCCCGGTCAGGTGCTGCCAGCCGTGGCTGCCGTAGACGCGGCCCGTTGCCCCGCAGGCCCGCAAGGCCAGGGCCAACTCGCGGGCGCCGGGTGACGGTGGAGCCGCCAGCTGCTCCAGGCGCGGGAATTCGCCGAAGGACTGGATCTCGTGCCGCGCCACGCGCAGCGCGAGGCGGCGATGGCGCCAGCGCTGCGGAGCGCACAGGCCCAGCGCAATGCCGTCTTCATCGGGGTGCTGGCTCGTGACGACCAGGGGCAGGCCTTGCCCGGCCCAATGGCTCAGGCAGTCGCGCGCCTCGTCATCCCAGTCGCGATCCAGCAGGCGCTGCCAGCCATTCGCCGTGACGCGCGCGATCTGGTGGCGGTGCAGGTCGCCCATGGCCTCAGGCGGCATCCAGCACGCGTTGAATGATGCCGGCCGCCAGGCGCCGCCCGCCACGCGCGGCGCCATCCTCGGCACGCCGGTCTTCGGTCGGCGCGTCGGCCAGGGCCTCGCGCAGGGCCTGGGCCAGGTCGCCCTGCCAGAGCCGGCGCACGCCGCCCATGGCGACGTAGTTGCCGACACCTGGTGCGAACACCGGATTGGACTCGGACAGCTGGGCCAGCAAGGCCTCGGGCAGCTTGGTGACGCGGGCCATGGCCGGCAGGCGCATGACGCGGATCTCGGCCTCGGGCAGGGCGTCGCAGGCGTCGGCGATGAGGCCGGAGGTGATGAAGCCGCCGGACAGGGCCTGGTCGTAGACGAGGCCCAGCACGCGATGGCCGCGCCGGCGCGCGAGGTCGATGCACAGGCCGAGGTGGGCCATGGCGCGGTTGATGCCCAGCAGCTCGTCGCGGCGGCGCAGCTGCTGGCCCTGGGTGTCGATCAGCAGCAGCAGGGCGCGGCCGGGATGGCGGGCCAGGGTGTCGAGCACGAGGCGGGCCTGGGCCAGGGCCAGCTGCACGCCGATGGACGCGTGGCCGGTGGTGCCGATGACGGCCAGCGGCGTGCCGTCGAACTCGACCATGCCGTGCAGCAGGTCGCCCTCGCGCATGAGGCCGTGGCCGGCACCGAAGAGCTGGTTTGCAAGCGTCTGCCAGTCCATCAGCGGGCTCCCAGGGCCAGCACGCCGGCCACGTCGAGATCGGGCACGCGGGCCGCATCGGGCACGCCTTGCGTGGTCCACAGCGCGATGGCCTCGGCGCAGTCGAAGGCCAGGCGCGCGGCGAGCCTGGCGTGCTCCTGCTCCAGCGCCTCGAGCGTGACGGGGCGGGCCGCGTCCAGCGCCGCGATGGCGGCGGCGCGGAAGGCGGCCACGTCGTCCTCCACCAGCGTGTCGCAGTCGCCCGTCAGCCAGCGGTGCTTGCCACCGGTGGTGCGCCACACCAGCGCCCGGTCGCGCGAATCGAACTCCTCGACGCCGTGCGAAGCCTCGATGACCTCGGGGCCGGACATGGCCAGCCGCCCGAGGTCGCTCATGACGATGTGGTCGGCGCAGCGGGCGACGATACCCATGCCGCCGAAACAGCCGTTGGCGCCGCCGATCAGCAAGATGACGGGGACGCCGGCGGCGCGCACGTCCAGCAGGGCGCGCATGACCTCGGAGACGGCGATCAGGCCGGCATTGGCCTCGTGCAGGCGCACGCCACCCGACTCGGCCAGCAGCAGCACGGCCTTGGGCTTGTCGCGCAGGGCGCGCCTGAACAGGCCGACGAGCTTGGCGCCATGCACCTCGCCGACGCCGCCGCCCATGAACTCGCCTTCCTGGGCCGCGACAAAGACCTCGTGGCCGGCCAGCGTCGCGCGGCCGATCGCGACGCCGTCGTCGAAGGCCGCGGGCAGGCCGAGCTGGGCCAGATGGGGGCTGGTCAGGCGCTGGGCCGGTGGCAGCCATTCATGAAAGCTGCCGGCATCCACGACCAGGCCCAGGCGCTCGCGGGCCGAGCATTCGGCATAGGAGAGGGTCGTCATGGCTTCAGCTCCTGGGCGGCCTGGTCCAGCCGCAGGCTCACCACCGCGGGCGTGGCACCCATGTCGTGGATGGACAGCTGCACGCCGGCGAGCTGGTGGCGCTGGTGGAAGTCGCGCGCGACGGCGGCCCAGATGGCAGCGAAGCCGCGCGCCGAGGTTTCGATGTGGATGAGGCAGTCGGTGCCGGGCGCCGGCTCCAGCAGCACTTCGAGATTGCCGGAGCCGACGACGCCGACCAGCACGGGCGTGAAGGCGCCGGCCGGCCGCGTGCCGGCGAAGGCGTAGTCCAGGGTCTCAAGTCCGGGTGCATTCATGCTAGGTCACCAGTTGCGGAAACGCTTGGGCGGCGCGTACAGGCCGCCCGAGGCGCGTACGAGGTCGCGCATGCTGCGTGCGGCCAGCAGATTGCGCGTCGCGTCGCGCGGGGCTATGCCGAGGTCGGCGGGCCGCTGGATGACGCCGCGGTCGCGCAGGTTCTCCACCATGCGCACATCGCGCGCCAGGCCCACGGCCGTGTAGCCGGCCACGCCGCGGATGGCCTGTTCGCGTTCCTCGTCGCTGCGGCACAGCAGCAGGTTGGCGATGCCTTCCTCGGTCAGGATGTGGCTCACGTCCTCGCCATAGATCATGATGGGCGGCAGGGCCATGCCGGCCTGCTGCTGCAGCGTCCACGCATCGAGGCGTTCGACAAAAGCCGGCTGCATGTGCTCGCGGAAGGTCTCCACCATCTGCACGACCAGCTTCTGGCCGCGCGGCGTGCCGGTGGCGCCTTGGCGGCCCCGGCGGGCCTGTTCACCCGCCTTCAGCCAGGCGGGGCTGGCGTGGCGGCGGCCGCGCGCGTCGGCGCCCATGTTGGGCGCGCCGCCAAAGCCGGCGATGCGCCCCAGCGTGGCGGTGGAGGAATTGCCCTGCAGGTCGATCTGCAGCGTGGAGCCGATGAAGAGATCGCAGGCGTAGTGGCCAGCGGCCTGGCAGAAGGCACGGTTGCTGCGCAGGCTGCCGTCGGCGCCGGTGAAGAACACGTCGGACCTGGCGCGGATGTAGTCCTCCATGCCCAGCTCGGAGCCGAAGGAATGGACGGACTCGACCCAGCCGGCTTCGATGGCGGGGATCAGCGCCGGGTGCGGGTTCAGGGCCCAGTGCCGGCAGATCTTGCCCTTGAGGCCGAGCGATTCGCCATAGGTGGGCAGCAGCAGCTCGATGGCCGCCGTGTCGAAACCGATGCCGTGGTTGAGACGCTGCACGCCGTACTCGGCATAGATGCCCTTGATGGCCATCATGGCCATCAGCACCTGGACCTCGCTGATCTGCGCGGGGTCGCGCGTGAACAGCGGCTCGATGAGATTGGGCCTGGGTGCCTGGACGACGAAGTCCACCCAGTCGGCGGGGATGTCGATGCGCGGCAGGGTGTCGACGATCTCGTTGACCTGGGCGATGACGATGCCGCCCGAGAAGGCCGTGGCCTCGACGATGGCCGGCGTGTCCTCGGTGTTGGGGCCGGTGTAGAGATTGCCTTGCCGGTCCGCCGCGTGCGCAGCCACCAGCGCGACCTTGGGTGTCAGGTCGACGAAGTAGCGGGCGAAGAGTTCCAGATAGGTATGGATGGCGCCGATCTGGATGCCGCCGCTCGACACCAGCTTGGCCAGGCGTGCGCCCTGCGGCCCGGAGAAGCTGAAGTCCAGGCGCTTGGCGATGCCGCTCTCGAACACGTCCAGGTGCTCCGGCAGGGCCAGCACCGACTGCACCATGTGCAGGCCGTGCACGCGCTGCGGGTCGACCTGGGTCAGGGATTGCGCCAGGAAGTCGGCCTGCTTCTGGTTGTTGCCCTCCAGGCAGACGCGGTCGCCGGGTTGCAGCACGGCCTCCAGCAGCGCCACGGCGGCGTCGGTGGCGACATGCCGGCCCTGCACGCCGGCCAGGCCGGCGGCTCGCGAGAGGCGCTCGCGGCGCTGGCGGTCGCGCTGGTTCCAGGCGGGGGCGTTCATCCGGTTCTCCTGCGTTGACGGCTGGAGTGTGGGAGCACCACCGCGGTTGATCAATCAACTTCGCCGACCGACGTTTACGCCGGCCGCAAACATCGGCCGCTGAACGTTCCGCTTTGCGTAAGCGTTTGGCGAAGGGGCTGATTGATCCTGCGCTGGCCGTGCACTTACCGTGCGCCCCACAAAACAGGAGACATCGATGAAACGCCGCACCGTTTTGCCCGCGCTGCTCACCCCTTGGCTGGCCCAAGCCCAAGGCAGCAAGCCGCAGACCTGGATCGTCCCTTTTCCCGCCGGCGGCGGCACGGATGCATTTGCGCGCCCGCTGACGGCGGCGCTGACACGCCAGCTGGGCCGCCAGGTGATCATCGACAACAAGGGCGGTGCCGGCGGTACGGTGGGCGCCGCGGTCGCGGCCAGGCTGGCGCCGGACGGCAGCAACTTCTTCATGGGCGCCGTGCACCATGCGATCGCGCCGTCCATGTACCCGCGGCTGGACTATCGGCTGGAAGAGGACTTCATCCCCGTGGCCCTGCTGGCCAGCGTGCCCCAGGTCATCGTCGTCCACCCCGGCCAGTTGCCGGTCAGTGACCTGAAGGGCCTGCTGGCGGCGGTGCGCGCCAAGCCCGGCAGGCTCAACTACGGCTCGGCCGGCAACGGCACTTCCCACCATCTCGCGGGCGAGCTGTTCAAGCTGCAGACCAAGACCTTCATCACCCATATCCCGTACAGGGGCGCCGGGCCGGCCCTGCAGGATCTGGTGGCGGGGCAGGTCGAGCTGATGTTCGATGGCCTGGGCTCATCGGCCACCCATATCAAGTCGGGCCGGATCAGGGCCATCGCCGTGGCCGGCAGCAAGCGTGCCGTCGGCTTTCCCGATGTGCCGACCGCCGCCGAGGCCGGCGTGCCGGGCTACGAGGTGTCGACCTGGTACGGCCTGTGGGCGCCCAAGGGCACGCCACGCGAGGCGATCGCGGGCCTGCAGGCCGAGCTGCGCACGGCCTTCGCCAGCGAGGAGATCCGCAAGATCTGGAACGGGCTGGGGGCGGACACGCCCAATGTCTACGGCGACGCCTTCGGCCAGATGGTGGCGGCGGAGACCAAGCGCTGGGCCGAGGTCGTCAAGCGCTCCGGGGCCAAGCTGGATTGAGTCGGCGCCGCCGAAAGGCCGGGTTCAAGACTATGCTGGTTGCACACCAAGGAGAGCCTACGTGCACCAAAACACGCTCCAACCCGCCTTCCTGAATTCGCTGATGACGGCCGGCGCCAATCTCGAGCTGTCCTACAACGACCTGGCGCCGCATGCCAATGAGAGGATGACCGCCGCGCTGGCGCTCGCCAAGCACGCCAGGGAAACGCAGCGGCAGCTCAGGTTCATCGGCATCAGCGCCGGCACCTCGGGCATCAAGCATCTGGCCGAGGAAGGTGAGGGCTACGTCACCTTCTCGCTGGTGTACTGACGCGGCGGCTTCAGTCCCCGTGCTTCGCCAGGCGAAGCGCGAGCTTCATCAGCGTGGGGACCACTTTCCTGCCGTGCATCGCGCGCAGGCGCGCCTTGGCCGAGCCGATGTCGATGCCCGCGCAGGTCACGATCAGCGGTTTCGCCTCCTCCTCCCGCATGACCTCGAACTGCGCCGGCAAGCCTGGCCGGTTCGTCTTCGAGATGCCGATGACGGGTGTCGTGCCACCCAGGGCCTGAAACAGGTGCCGGCCCAGGCCGGGCGTCTCGGCCACGTCGAGATGGACGAAACCGTCGATGAGGATGAGCTCGGGTTCAAGCTTGTGCTCCCGCAGCAGCTGCATCAGGCAGGGCAGCTCGCGCAGATCCAGCTCGCCGCGCGCGGCCTTCTCGACATGGGCGATGTGCGAGGTGTAGGTCTGCGTCGCTTCCGGCGCATCCCAAGCCTCGAAGGCGACGGCGGCGGCTTGGGCCTGAGCTCCGTCGAACTGAACGGCGATTGCGAGTTTCATGCGGGATTCTGGCCCGCCATGCGCGCGCCGGACCTCATTCCGGGCTCGCAGCCGCCTGCAGCTCCGCCGAATGGCTGCGGCAGGCCGCCAGCAGCGACAACAGATTGGGGTCGCGCTCGCGCGTGCGCAGGAAGCACACGCTGATCTTCTGGCGCATCTGGAAGCGCGCCTGCAGCGGCACGAGAACCACGTTGCGCGGCAGCACGCCGCGGATGCGGCCCGGCAGCAGCGTGCAGCCGATGCCGCCGCCAACGAGGTTCATCAGCGAGAAGATGTCGTTGGTGGTCATGACGACGTTGGGCTCGAAGCCTGCCATGCGGAAGGCGTCGACGAAGCGGTCGTGGGTCACATAGCCTTCGTTCAGCGACACGAAGCGCTCGTCGGCGCACGCGCCGAGGTCGATCTCCTGCTGCCGTGCATGCGGCGACTGCGCCGGTGCCGCGAAGAAGATGTCGTCCTCGAACAGCAGCTGCAATTCGACGTCGCCGGCGCCCTCGGGATGGCCCATGACGGTGGCATCCAGGCTGCCCTCGCGCAGCTTGCGCAGCAGGTCGTTGTTGGAGCCCAGCACCAGTTCGGTCTGGATGTCGGGCTTGCGCAGTCGCAGGCCCATGATGAGGGCGGGCACGGTAACGCTGGTCAGCGAGTACAGCGAGCCGATGCGGATGCGGTCGGCGGCATAGCCCGCGATCTCGCGCGTGGCGCGGATGCCGTGCGACATGGTCTGCAGCACCTCGCGAGCGACGTCGGCCAACGCGTGAGCGGCGTCATTGGGCTGCAGGTTGCGGCCCTCCAGCCGGAACAGGCTGCAGCGCGTGCCGGTTTCCAGCGAATGCAGGGCTCGGTGCACGCTGACCGCGCTGATGCCCAGCCGCTCCGCGGCGCGCGCCAGGTTCCCGCTCTCCAGGAAGGCGAGCAGGATCTCGAGCTTGCGGAAGGTGATCTCTTCGTCGATGCGGTTGAGCATGGCGGGGCCATCGTAGCGATGCTTGCCCGGGTCCTCAGCTCGTGAAGGGAACGAAGGCGAACACCGCCACGACCGCCGCGATGACGACGGCCCATTCCACGACGCCACGCCAGCCCGGGTCGCGCATCACCGGCCGGCGCGTGCCGTCGCCGTGGCAATGCCGGCGGCGCCTGTGGAAGCGGGCGTCTCGACGATGACGACCTGGCGGCGCTTCTTCAGCCACAGATAGAGGCCGCTGCCCAGCACGATGAGGGTCGCGATGTCGAGCAGGGTCCAGATGATCTTCATCGGCATGCCGCCGTAGTCGCCGAAGTGCAGGGGCTGGGACACCAGCAGGGCGGTCAGGTACCAGGGCAGCTCGGGAGCCACGGTCACCGCGGCGCTACGGGCGTCCACCAGCACCGGCTGCAGCAGCTTGGACGTCAGCGGCGTGTTGCCCTTCATGAAGTAGGTGACGTGATGGGGGCTGGAGAAGGCCGTGCCGGGGAAGGCGATGAAGCTCAGCTTCTTGTCCGGCAGATGGGACTGGGCCGCGGCCAGCGTGCGCTGCAGCGGCGCCCGCTCGGCCTCGGGCACCAGGGGCTGGCCCTTGTAGGGCGCGAGCAGGGCGCTGAGCTGGTCGTACTGCCAGTTCTTGATGAGCAGGTCGGCCCAGGTGTTGATGACGCCGGTGGCACCCACGACCAGGGCCCACACCAGCGTGACGATGCCCAGCAGGTTGTGCAGGTCCAGCCAGCGCGTGCGCGGGCCGCTGGCCTGGCGCACGGTGCCGAAGTCGAGCTTGCGCATGAAAGGCGCGTAGAGCACCACGCCCGACACGATGGCGATGACCAGCAGCAGGCCCATGAAGCCCAGGAAGAGCTTGCCGGGCAGGCCGGCGAAGAGGTCGACGTGCAGCCTCAGCATCCAGTACATGAAGCCCTCGTCGAAGCGCGGCTCGGCCAGCACCTGGGCGCTGCGGCCGTCCACGGCCACCGAGCGGTAGTCGTCGGTGGGATCGGGCGTGGGCGTCAGCGTGACGTACCAGAGGCGGGCGTCCTCCTCGTCGGGCGACACGTACTGCACGACGCGCTCGGGATGGCGGGCGCGGCCGGCGGCCACCACGGCATCCAGCGTCGCCAGCTCGGCCTTGGCCTGAGGCTGCGGCAGGTCGACGGCCTTGCCGGTGAGGTGGGCGATCTCGTGCGCAAAGATCAGCGGCAGGCCGGTCAGGCACAGCAGCAGCATGAAGACGGTGCAGACCAGGCTGCTCCATTTGTGCAGCCAGGCCCAGATGCGCAGGGAGCGCGCCGTCATGTGGGCCTCCGCAGGCTGTGGCGGGTGGCGATCAGCAAGGGCAGGCCCAGGGCGAACCAGGACCAGCCGTCGCCCCAGCCGTCGGAGACGAGGGCGCTGAGGAGGCCGGTGGTGGTGAGGGCGCCCAGCGCCACGGGCCAGGCCCAGACGCGGCGGAAATGAGTGGACATGGGATCTCCTGCGGTCGCACGTCGCTGGAGGCCGCGACGTCGAATAGTCTGATTTTATGCCAATCTAGATACGAATCATTCGCATTTGTATTTATGATGACGGCGTTTTCAACCCCAATCGGGATGCGACACCGCCCGCGCCGGTGTACCGCGCCCTCCCAGGTCTTCCCATGCAGAACAAATTCTTGATGAGCGCCTGCGCCGCCGCGGCCTGCGCCGTGGTGGGCGACGCTATCGCCCAAGCTCAGACCCAGGCCCAGCCCCAGCAGATCGAGTCCGTCGTCATCACCGGCAAGCGGGCCAACCGCGTCTCCAAGGGCGCCACCGGCCTGCCGATGGAGCTGAAGGAGACGCCCCAGACCATCAGCACGCTGGACCGGGAAGACATGGCCAACTTCGGCCTGACGGGCAGCAACGAGGCCCTGTCGCTGGCCACCGGCATCAACGTCGAGCAGTACGAGACCAACCGCGCCACCTTCAATTCGCGCGGCTTCGAGATCCAGCTGACCCAGGTCGACGGCCTGGGCATGACCAACTCCTACGGCACCGTCGTGGGCCGCGAGGACACCTTCCTGTTCGAGCGCATCGAGCTGATCCGCGGCGCCAACGGCCTGCTGACCGGCGTGGGCAATGCGTCGGGCACGATCAACTACATCCGCAAGCGCCCCACCAACCAGGACGGCGGCGAGTTCAACGTGACGCTCGGCTCCTATGGCCAGAAGCGCGCCGCCCTGGACTACAACAAGGTGCTCAGCCAGGACGGCTCCTGGGCCGGCCGCCTGGTGGTCGCCCATGAAGACAAGGACTCCTATCTGCGCGACCTGCACGACAAGCGCACGTCCCTCTACGGCGTGGTGGACGGCCAGATCGGCGAGAACGGCGTGCTGACGGTGGGCATCACCGCCGTCGACGCCAAGCAGGACTCGCCGATGTGGGGCTCGCTGACGCTGCTGCGCTCCGACGGCAGCCAGGCCGACTTCCCGGTGGGTTCCTCCACGTCGCAGAAGTGGACCTACTGGAACACCAGGTCCTACAACGCCTTCGTCGAGTACGCCCACTGCCTGGGCGAGGGCTGGGAGGCCAAGCTGACCTACAACAGCCGCCACGGCGACGAATCGACGCGCCTGCTCTATGCCTACTCGCAGACCGGCGTGCTCAAGCCCGACAACACCGGCCTGGTGGGCTGGCCCTACCGCAGCGAGAGCGACGCGGACCACCGCGTGCTGGATGCCAATGTCAGCGGCGAGTTCTCCGCCTTCGGCCGCAAGCACAGCCTGCTGGTGGGCCTGAGCCAGTCGAAGGAAACGACGTCGGCCGACATCTTCCCGGTGCAGAACCACATGCTGGATCCGCTGCCCGCCTTCCCTTATGGCGGCGACGCCTACGCCGAGCCGACCTGGGGCGCGCGTGAGCCGAGCCGCAAGGGCGAGCAGACGCTGACGCGCCTGTACGCCGCCTCTCAGATCGGCCTCACCGACGCGCTCAAGGGCATCGTCGGCGTGAATGCCGTCAAGCTCGAGCGCAGCGGCGCGTCCATCTACGGCAACGTCGCCACCAACACCGCCTATCCCGACACCCAGGAGGTCAGCCCCTATGTCGGCCTGACCTATGCCTTCACGCCCGACCTGATCGGCTATGTCTCCTACTCGGACATCTTCCAGAACCAGGACCAGACCGACAAGAAGGGCGAGTACCTCGCGCCGATGAAGGGCGTGAATGCCGAGGCCGGCGTGAAGGCCGAGTGGCTGAACAAGGGCCTGCTGACCACCTTCGCCGTGTTCACGGCCAAGCAGCAGGGCCTGGCGACCTATGGCGGCGTCATCAGCGGCACCGGCAGCAATCTCGACGGCCAGTACTGGTACGAAGGCAAGGACGTGAAGTCCAAGGGCTTCGAGCTGGAGGCGACCGGCCGCATCGGCAAGGACACCAGGCTGACCGCCGGCTACACCCATCTGAACCTGACCGGGCCGGATGGCAAGGGCATCTACGAATGGGTGCCCCGCAACACCGTCAACTTCCGCGTCGACAGCCGCCTGGCTGCGCTGCCGGCGCTGCGCCTGGGCGTGGGTGGCCGCTGGCAGTCCGATGTGAGCAAACTCGGCAGCGCGACGCAGAAGGCCTATGCCGTGGTCAATGCCTTCGCCGCGTATGAGCTGACGCCGGCCGCCACGCTGCGCCTGAACGTCAACAACCTGTTCGACAAGAAGGCCATCGGCGGCCTGGCCTATGGCGCCATCTACAACGCGCCGCGCAATGTCGCGCTGTCGCTGAGCTACAAGCTCTGAGGGGGAAGGCGCCGCTGGCGCCGCGTCAGATGTGCGCGGCCGCCAGGCCGCCGAGGACGAGGCCGATGCCACCGGCGGCGATCGTGGCCCATTCCATCCAGCGGCGCTTGGTCAGCAGCGTGATGGCCGCCAGTGCGATCGAGATCTGCAGGGCCGTCGTCGCCTGCGCCCAGCGGTGGTGCAGATGCATCTGCTCGGCGCTCAGGTCCTCGAAATGCTTGGACTCCGCGTCCAGCTTCTCGGCGTTGGCCTTGATCTCGTTCTTCTCCTTCTCGTAGCGCGCCATCTTGTCGCGGTACTTGGCCTTCTGTTCCTCGCTGCTGCTCAGCTCCAGGGCCAGCTCGGACAGGTTCTGCTTGCTGCTCTTGGCCTGGAAGAAGGCCCACTGATTGCTGGCCTCGGTCTTCTTGATGGCCGCGTCGTTCTTGTACAGGGCCGCATTCACCTGCGTCACGCCGCCGGTGTAGGAGAAGAAGGCGCCGACGGTGGCCAGGATGGCCGTGATGACGGCCAGCTTGCCGGCAAAGCCCTTGGGCTCGTGCTGGGCGGCATGCTCGAGCTCGTGCTCATGAGGGCCGTGGACGTGGAAGCCTTTTCCGGACATCTGGTTCTATTCCTTGCGTAGGTAGTCGACGAAATCGAAGCGCTGGCCGGTGGCGCTGGTGTGTGAGCTGCGGTCGGCCTCGGTGTAGTGCTCGCGCGGCCAGGCCGGGAAATGCCGGTCCGCATCAGGGAAGGCGGCGTCCACCTCGGTCAGCGCCAGCCGGTCAGCCTGCGGCAAGGCCAGGGCATAGATGTCGCTGCCGCCGATGACGCAGACCTCGGCCTCGGCCGCGCAGGCGGCAAGGGCCGCGTCCAGGCTGGCGAAGACCTCGGCGCCGGGCAGTTCGCTCACCGAGCGGCTGACGACCACGTTGCGCCGCCCGGGCAGGGGGCGGAATCTGGCCGGGATCGAATCCCAGGTCTTGCGGCCCATGACGACAGGCTTGCCGGCCGTCACCGCCTTGAAGCGCGCCATGTCCTCGGGCAGGTGCCAGAGCAGGGCGTTGTCGCGCCCGATGGCGCCGTCGCGGGCAACGGCCGCGACGAGAGTGATCCTGCTCATACCGCCACCGGTGCCTTGATGGCCGGATGCGGGTCGTAGCCGCTGAGCTCGAAGTCCTCGTAGGCGTAGTCGAAGATCGAAGCCGGCCGGCGCTTGATGGTCATGGTCGGGTAGGCGCGCGGCTCGCGGGCCAGCTGGGTCTGCACCTGCTCGACGTGGTTGTCGTAGATGTGGCAGTCGCCGCCCGTCCAGATGAAGTCGCCCAGCTGCAGATCGCATTGCTGGGCCAACATCATGGTCAGCAGGGCATATGACGCGATGTTGAAGGGCACGCCGAGGAAGATGTCGGCGCTGCGCTGG
The DNA here is from genome assembly GCF_059415865.1 of Roseateles sp. GW821-FHT09H10. Taxonomy (NCBI): domain Bacteria; kingdom Pseudomonadati; phylum Pseudomonadota; class Betaproteobacteria; order Burkholderiales; family Sphaerotilaceae; genus Roseateles; species Roseateles sp. GW821-FHT09H10. Next base: position 1,590,810 of record NZ_JBWKOB010000001.1, read on the forward strand.
TAGAGCTGGCAACTGAGCTTGCCTTCGGCCACATAGAACTGGAAGAAGGCGTGGCAGGGCATCAGCGCCATCTGGGGCAGGTCGGCCACGTTCCAGGCGCTCACGATGATGCGGCGCGAGTCCGGGTTGGACTTCAGCGTCTTGACCACGTCGGCGATCTGGTCGATGTGGCCGCCGTCCGGCTTGGGCCAGGAGCGCCATTGCACGCCGTAGACGGGGCCGAGGTCGCCGTCGGGGCGGGCCCACTCGTCCCAGATCGTCACGCCGCGCTCCTGCAGCCATTTGACGTTGCCGTCGCCGCGAAGGAACCACAGCAGTTCCAGCACGATGGACTTCAGGTGCACCTTCTTGGTCGTGACCAGCGGGAAGCCCTGGGCCAGGTCGAAGCGCATCTGGTGGCCGAACACGCTGCGCGTGCCGGTGCCGGTGCGGTCGCTTTTCTGCACGCCATGCTCGAAAACATGGCGCATGAAGTCTTCGTATTGCTGAGGGGGGCGCTGGCTCATGGCCGCATTGTCTCCGCTGCCGCGAGGCCGCCGCTGGCGGGGGGCTGGCTGCCCGCCGCTCCGCGCAAACCCTGTCCCCAGCTTGCAGCTATGAGAAACCCGACTGTGGCGGCGCAGTCACCCAGGCGTCACCCGGCCTCGGTAATCTTTTACGGCCTAGTCAAAACCAAAAGGATTGCAAGATGGGTCGTTGGGATTGGATCGGAGTATTGGCGGCCACGGCCGCCTTCGTGGCGGCTCCGGCCGCGCAGGCGCAGACCGCGCTGACCAAGGGAGTCGCCGTCACCGGCCTCTCGGGTGCGGTCAACACGACGCGCGACTACACCCTGGTGGTGCCGGCCGGCGCCACCCAGCTCAGCTTCACGCTGAGCGGCGGCAGCGGCGATGCCGACCTCTATGTGCGCCGCGGCTCCACCGCCACGAGCAGCACCAACGACTGCTCCTCGGCCGGCGGCACCAACGCCGAGAGCTGTGCCTTCGCCAGCCCCACGGCCGCCACCTACTACGTGCGCGTGCAGGCCTACCGCGCCTACAGCGGCCTCAGCCTGCTCGGCAACTACACCGCCGGCTCGGGCACCCCGGCCACGGTGACGTTGCAGCCCGGCGTTCCGGTGACCAACCAGTCCGGCGCCGTCGGCGCCTGGCTGCGCTACCGCATCGACGTGCCCGCGGGCGCCACCAACCTCGTCGTGAACACCAGCGGCGGCACGGGCGCCTCCGACCTGTATGTGCGCGCCGGTTCCGAGCCGACCTCATCGGCTTTCGACTGCCGCCCGCTGACGGTCGGCAACGACGAGAACTGCACCTTCGCGCAGCCCCAGGCCACCACCTATCACGTCGGCCTCTATGGCTTCAAGGCCTTCGCCGGCGTCACGGTGACGGCGTCCTACACCCAGCCCCCGACGGGCGGCGCCACCTGGCCTGGCTTCAACGCCTATTACACCCAGGCCATCGGCAAGACCGGCGTGGCCCTGCGCACCGCGCTGAACGAGGCCGCCGGGCGCAACCATGTGCGCATGAGCTACTCGGCCGTCTGGGAAGCGCTGAAGTACACCGACGAGGACCCGGCCAACACGGCCAACGTGCTGCTGCTCTACACCAACCGCTCGCAGGCCAAGACGCACAACGCGGGGGCCAACTCCAGCGACCAGGACGCCTGGAACCGCGAGCATGTCTGGGCCAAGAGCCATGGCTTCCCTGACGAAGCGCAATGGGCGCATACCGACATCCACCACCTGCGCCCCGAGGACGTGTCCGTCAACAGCACGCGCGGCAACAAGGACTTCGACTGGGGCGGCAGCGCCATCGGCGAAGCGCCGGGCAACCTGACCGACGCCGACAGCTTCGAGCCGCGCGCCGCCGTCAAGGGCGACGTGGCCCGCATGATGTTCTACATGGCCATCCGCTATGAGGGCAACGACAGCACCGGCGTCGGCAACCTGGAGCTGTCCGACACCGTGGGCAGCAGCGGCAACCTGTTCGGCAAGCGCTGCACCCTGGTGGCCTGGCACCGTGCCGACCCGGTCAGCGCCGACGAGATCCGCCGCCATGCCCGCATCGTCGAGCGGCAGGGCAACCGCAATCCGTTCATCGACTATCCGGCCTGGGTGGAGGAGCTGTTCGCGGCGGGTTGCCCTTGAATTGACGTCAATGACGCGCGAACCCTAGATGAACGGTTTGTTCATCTGGGGTGCGAGCGAATCTGGATGAGGCCGCTGTGACGATGGCGCAAGCTGGCATGTTCAGAGAGGCAGGTTGTCTCGTTGATAGCCGAGAAAGCCTGCGTCCTTGAGACCGCAGCACCGAGCCAAAAGGGGACGGAGCTCGGCGATGTGGTCCGCTTCCGACCAATGCGTGGCTATCGACCAAAAGGACGACGCGTTGCGTGGCCCGTACTCGACGATACACAGCGCCTTGGAGTTGGCGGTGACGAATTCGAGGCGGTTCACCGGGACGGGGTGCCTGTCAGCTAGGTATGACACGACAGCGACAAACGATTGAAGTCGGAATGCCTGTTCGCGTTGTCGGAAAAGGAATGTTCGCCATCTGACGTAGACGACATTCTGCGAGGGCAGGATGGTCACCGTGCGACTGCGCCCAACGAGGGAGAGCCAGAGCGTCAAGAGCGGCAAAGCTCCCACGACGACCAAGAAGAGTGTGGCGTGGGGACTGGTTTCGAGGGGGAAAGCCCCCAGCGCAGTGATGGGAAGGGTAAGTCCGACGACGATCAATCCGACCGGGTTGAACGGAGTCCGAACAACAACGCTATCCATGGCTTTCGCGCCTAGCTTTCAGTTCAGGGTTCTCTGGCGTCCGAACTCGCTTCCATCCCAAACTGCATCGCCGCCAACTTCGCATACAGCCCACCACGCGCCACCAACTCGTCGTGCCGGCCGATGTCCACGATGTGCCCCGCATCCAGCACGACGATGCGGTCCGCCTTCTGGATTGTCGCCAGCCGGTGCGCGATGACCAGGGTCGTGCGGTGCTGCATGGCGGCTTCCAAGGCCGCCTGAACGACGCGTTCGCTCTCGGCGTCCAGCGCACTCGTCGCTTCGTCCAAAAGCAGCAGTGGCGGGTTCTTCAGCATGGCGCGGGCGATGCTGATGCGCTGGCGCTGGCCGCCGGACAGGCGCACGCCGCGTTCGCCGAGGAAGCTCTGATAGCCCTCGGGCAGGGCGCGGATGAAGTCGTCGGCAAAGGCGGCCCGCGCCGCGGCGATGACTTCCTCGTCGCTGGCCTCGGGCCGGCCGTAGCGGATGTTCTCCATCGCCGTCGTCGAGAAGATGACGCTGTCCTGGGGCACCAGGCCGACATTGGCGCGCAGGTCGGCCAGGCTCAGCTCGCGCGTGGGCACGCCGTTCAGGCGGATCTGGCCCGACTGCGGGTCGTAGAAGCGCAGCAGCAGCTGGAACACCGTCGTCTTGCCGGCGCCGCTGGGGCCGACCAGGGCCACGGTCTCACCGGGCTGCACTGTCAGGCTCAGGCCATCCAGCGCCGCCGTCTGCGGCCGTGACGGGTAGTTGAAGGTGATGGCGTCGAACTCGACGCGGCTGCCGCCCGCGACCACCGCGAGCGCCTGCGGCTTGGGCGGGTCGGCCACCGGTGAGCGCGCCTCCATCAGCTCGATGAGGCGCTCCGTCGCGCCGGCCGCGCGCAGCACATCGCCCCAGACCTCGGCCAGCACGGCCACGCTGCTGACCAGCAGGGTCACGTAGACGACGGTCTGGCCCAGATGGCCCGCCGTGATCTTGCCGGCGATGACGGCCTGGGTGCCCTGGTAGAGGCCCCACAGCAGGGCGCCGAAGACGGCCGTGATGATGAAGGCCACCATGAAGCTGCGGATGCGGGTGCGCTTGCGGGCCGTGTCGAAGGCGGCCTCGCTGGCGTTGGCGAAGCGCTTCGACTCCGCGCCCTCCTGGGTGTAGCTCTGCACGACGGTGACGGCGTTCAGCACCTCGGCGGCGATGGCCGAGGTGTCGGCGACGCGGTCCTGGCTGGCGCGCGACAGCTTGCGCACGCGGCGGCCGAAGTACAGGGCCGGTGCCACGACGAGGACGAGGATGCCCAGCACCTGGCCCATCACATAGGGATTGGTCACGACCAGCATGACCAGCGCGCCCGTGCCCATGACGATGTTGCGCAGGCCCATGGACAGGCTGGAGCCGACGACGGTCTGCACGACGGTGGTGTCCGTCGTGATGCGGGAGAGCACCTCGCCGGTCTGCGTGGTCTCGAAGAACTCGGGGCTCTGGCGCAGCACATGGGTGTAGACCGCATTGCGCAGGTCGGCCGTCACGCGTTCACCCAGCCAGGTGACCATGTAGAAGCGCGAGGCCGAGAACAGGCCCAGGGCCGCGCCGACGGCGAACATGGCGAGGAAATGCTCGCGCAGGGCCATCAGGCGCTCGCCGGGGTCGCCGGCCGCGAAGCCGGCGTCGATGAGGCCGCGCAGGGCCAGCGGGAAGGCCAGCGTGGCCATGGCGGACAGCAGCAGGGCGACCAGGGCCAGCGTGATGCGGCCGCGGTAGGGCCGCAGGAAGGGCGCCAGGCCGCTGAGGGAGCGGGCCTGCTTGGAAGCGGGGCGTTCGGTCGTGGAACTCATGGGTTACAGCTTGTCGTTCAGCACGGCGCAGGTGCGGGTCAGCATCGCGTCGTCAAGATCCTGGTGGCAGAGCAGTTGCAGCACATGGGTGCGCCAGCGCACGCCGTGGTCGTCGTGGAAGTCAGGCACGCCAGGCCAGACGCGGTCCCAGCGGAACACCGCACAGCCGGCGGCGCGCAAGGCGGCATAGGCGGGTTCGGCATCGTCCACCCACAGCGGCATCACATAGGGTGCGGCCTGGGCCGGCAGGCCGCCGAGCAGCGGGCGGGCACCCGCCAGGTTCTGAGCGAAGCGGTAGAGCGTCTCGTAGTGGGCGCGGCGGCGGGCGACGATGCGCTGGCGAGGCAGGCCGAAGAGGCGGTGCGCCAGCTCGGTGGGCGCGTGTTCGCAGCGGCTCAGATCGCATTCGGCCATGTTCTCGGCCTCGCTCAGCACGCGTGGCGGGCTGCTGGGGGCCGGCGCGCGCGGCGGGCCGTTCTTCAGGCGGAAGAGGGCACCCAGCGCCGTGTTCAGGCCGGTCAGGCGGCCCTGCTCGCTGCCGCGCTCCAGCAAGTCCACCCAGGCCTTGAGCTGCTGCCTGGCACCGGCCGGCTGCAGGGCTTGCGCGGGCAAGGGCAGGGCCGAGGCCAGCAGGCCGCCCTCGGGCACCGGAAAGAACTTGGAGACGCTGGCCGTCGCCAGGTCGCCCCAATGGCCGACGGCGCGCTCGCCGGCCTGGCCGAAAAAGCTGTGGGCGCAGTCTTCCACCAGCGCGATGCCATGGCGGTCGCACCAGGCGCGGGCTGCCGCCAGCGAGCGCGGCAGGCCGAAAAGCTGGGCCACGACAAGGGCGCGGGTGCGCGGCGCCGGCGTGATGGCGTCCAGCACCGGCAGGCCGTCGGGGCCGAGGGGATAGAACTGCACCTGGGCGCCGGCCGCGCGCAGCGGCGCGATCAGCGTCGGGCAGTGGTAGCTGGGGGCCAGCACGCTGTCGCCGGCCTGCACGCCCAGGGCCTTCATGGCGGCAAACAGGGCGGCGCGGCCGCTGGTCAGCAGCCGCTTGTGGGGCAGGTCGTCGACGGCGGGCAGGCCCGCGGCGCGCTCGCCGCCGAGGTTGTCCCAGCCGAAGGTGGGCCTTGTGGGTTGACGGGTCATCGGGCGCGGATTGTGGGTCAGAGCAGCGGCGGGCGTCCCGCGTAGCCGGTCAACTCCAGATAGCCGGCGCCGAGTGGCCGCTTTTGGCGGTCCAACAGCTGGGCGGCGCCTTCCCAGTAGACCAGGCCGCTGCTGTTGCGGGCATCGATCTCCTGCGTGTCGAAATAGCTGGCGAGCAGCATCTCGCCGGCGGGGCTTTTCAGCCGCCACTCCATCGGGTAGCGCGCACCGGTGGCCGGGCTGGTCCAGTGGCGCGTCGGCTGCATGTCGACGTCCTCGGGCCTGAAGCTGCGGTCGGGCTGGCCGGGTGTGCGCAGGCTGCCGCCGGCCCAGTCGCGGCTGCCGTCCTTGCGGCGCAGCTGGAACAGGGTCAGCGCGCGGCCGTCGTGCAGGTTGACGCCCAGCCAGTCCCAGCCCGCGGTGTCGCCGAGATAGCGGTCGCTCCATTCGTGGTCCAGCCAGGAGCGGCCGGCGAGCCGGGACCGGCGGCCATCCAGCGTCAGCTCGGCCTGGGTGGCGAGCTGGGGGCGGGAGTAGTAGTGGCTGAACTGCTTGGGATCGGAGCCCTTGCGCGACAGGCCGGCCTCGCCCTGCAGCAGGGGCGGCTCGGGCGTGGCCAGCCGCAGCTCCAGCGCGAAACCCGGGCCGTTGAAGGCGGCACGATAGCCATCGCCCTCGCGCTTCAGTGTCCAGTCGCGCAGCTTGACGTCGCAGTCGCCCTCCAGCGCCTGCGCGGCGCCGGGGAGCACGCGCAGCAGGCGCTGGCCATGGCGCTGCTGCTTCGCGCCGAGGTCGGACAGGGCGACATGGCCGAGGATCAGCTGGCGCGCCGCCAGGCCGCTGGGATGGCCGGCCGGCGCCGGTCCGGGCAGTTGGAAGAAGGTCAGCTGGTAGCCGAAGCGCGGCGCCGCGCCTTCACGGTCGGCCAGCAGGCCCGTCAGATACCACCACTCGACACCCTGGGCCGGATGGGCGCCGAAGTCGGCCGGGAAGCGCAGCGCGACGGCGCGGGCGTGCAGGGGCAGGGCGGCCAGCAGCAGGGCGCGGCGCTTCATCAAGCATCCTCCCTGACGGCGCGCACCGCGTCCTGGCCGAGGGCGCGCCGGCCGGCCAGCAGCGAGGCGCCGACGGCGGCGGCAAAGGCCAGGCCGACGAGGACGGCCAGGCGCAGCAGCGGCAGATGCATCTCCATGCTCCAGTGAAAGCTCTGCGGGTTGACGACGTAGACCAGGATGGCGCTCAGGCCCAGGCCCAGCGCCAGGCCGGCCAAGGCGCCGGCGCCGCCCTGCAGGCTGGCCTCGAGGAGCAGCAGCCGCATCAGCTGACGCCGGGACAGGCCGAGATGGCGCAGCAGGCCGAACTCGCGCTTGCGGGCCAGGGCCTGGGCCGACTGGCTGGCGATGACGCCGAACAAGCCCACGGCCAGGGCCACGGCCTGCAGCCAGACGGTGATGGCGAAGCTGCGGTCGAAGATCTTCAGCGACAGCGCGCGCAACTCGCCCGCGGCGGCCATCTCGACATCCTCGCCGCCCAGGCGGCGCACCGCAGCCTGCACTGCCTCGAGCGATTGGCCCGGCGCCAGCCACAGGGCCAGCTCGGCGGTACGTGCATCGCCGCTGGCGCGGCGGTAGTCGGCCAGGTTGATCCACAGCGCGGTGTTCTGGCGCGAGTAGTCGCGCCAGACGCCGTGCACCTGCATCTTCAGCGTGCGGCCGCCGTCGACCAGCTGGCCCTGGATGACGCGGCCCGGCTTGAGCCCGTCACGGTCCCGCGCGGCCTCGTTGACCCAGATGGGCAGGGCGCTGCCGTCGGCCGCGCCGCTCCAGCGCTCGATAAGCGGCAGGCCGCCGGCGCTGATGTCGCGCGCCGTCAGGGCCACGGCCTGGCCGCTGGAAGCCAGGCGCAGCCGGGCCGTGATCTGCGGCGATGTGCGGGCCACTTCGGGCAATCGGGTCAGGTCTTGCAGCAGGGCCGGCGGCAGCGCATCGGGCATGCCGTTGGCGCTCCGCAGCGAGCTGCGCACATAGAGGTCGGCCGGCAGGGCCTCGTCCAGCCAGCGCATCAGCGACTCCCGGAAGCTGCCGATCATGACCGTCATGGCCACCGCCAGGGCCAGGGCGACGAGGACGCCGGCCAGCGAGCGGCGTGCCTCGGTGGCCTGGTCGCGGCTGCGCTCGCGGGCCAGCAGCAGCAGGGCGCTCTGTGCGCTTTCGGGCAGATGCGCGAGCAGGGCCGTCATGGCCTGCACCAGGGCCGGCACCAGGGCCAGCCCGCCCATCAACAGGAAGAACATGGCCGCATAGGCGGCGACCGGCGTGTCGTTCCACACGGGGGGCAGCCAGGCCAGGGCCGCGCCCAGGGCCAACAGCGCGAGCCCGGCCCAGGCCGGCAGCGTGCGCGCCGCCGGCAGGCCCAGGCCTTTGAGCACCAGGGCCGGCGCGATGCGCTTGACCGTCAGCGCCGGCGCCAGCGCGGCGACCAGGGCGGCGGCGAGGCCGAGGGCGCCATAGGCCAGGGCCGGCAGCAGCAAGGGCTGGTTGAAGACCAGCTCGGCCGACGAGTCGGTGGCGCCATGCAGGCCCAGATCACTCCCCATCAGCTTGAGGGCTCCCGCCGCCAACCCCACGCCCAGCAACAGGCCCAGGGCCGTGCCGGCGACGCCGATGACGAGGCCTTCGGTCAGGATCAGCCGCCAGCGCATGCGCGCCGACACGCCGAGCACGCCCACCAGGGCCCATTGAGGCAGGCGCTGGGCCGTCGCCAGGGACAGCACCGCGTAGACCAGGAAGCTGCCGGTGAAGAGCGCCATCAGCGACAGCAGGCCGAGGTTGACGCGGTAGGAGCGCGTCATGTCGTTCAGCCGGGCGCCGGCGTCGTCGGGTGGCTCGGCCTTCCAGCGCGCAGGCAGGGTGGACGTCCAGGCCTTGGCGTCGACACCGGGCGAGAGCTGCACGTCGATGCGGTCCAGGCTGGCCAGGCGGCCGAACAGGGCCTGGGCATCGGCGATGTCCAGCACGCCCAGCGGCGTGTTGTCGGCCGCGACGCGGCCGCCGATGGCGAGCTGGATGTCGCGCGGCTTGCCGTTGCCAGGCAGGCGCAGCGTCAGCGTCCTGGCGCCTTCAGCCAGCAGCTTGCGGGCGGCGGCGTTCAGGTGGACGACGTTGGCGCCCATCAACTCGGCCGGGCCGCCGTCGACCTGGGGCGTCAGCTCGGCGGCGAGCGGCCGGCCCTGGGCGGCCGAGGCCAGCAGGGCCAGCGGGTCCAGGCCGATGAGGTGGATGGACAGGCCGCGGCCACCCGGGCCGGCTTGGCCGGGCCACAGGGCCATGGCTTCGACGACGGGGCTGGCGGCGGCGACCTCGGGGCGGTTCAGCAGCTCGACGAGATCGGCATCGGTCAGCGCGCCGTCGCGGGCCTTGAGCACCAGGTCGGGCTGGCCGTCGACGCCGCGCGCCGCGCGCGCGAATTCGGTCAGGGCCGCACCATTGAGCAGATGTACGCCGAAGGCCAGGGCCACGCCGAGCATGACGGCGATGACGGCCAGCACGACGCGGCCGGGCTGGTCGCGCCAGGCGGGCCAGCAGAAATGGCGCCAGAGGTTCATGCTGCGTGCAGGCCGCTCGCATCCAGGCGCAAGCGCCGGTCCGTCGCCTCGGCGGCGCGCTCCGAATGCGTCACCAGCAGGCAGGCCGCACCGGCCTCCTGGGTGCAGCGCCGCAGCAGGTCCAGCACTTCGCCGGCGTGGCGGGGGTCGAGATTGCCGGTGGGCTCGTCGGCCAGCACCAGGCGCGGGCGGTGCACCAGGGCCCGCGCGATCGCCACGCGCTGCAGCTGCCCGCCGGACAGCTGCCGCGGCATGCGCGCCGCGAGGCAGTCCAGCTCGACGGCGGCGAGCATCTGCTGCACGCGCCCGTCGTCACGCTGGCCCAGCAGGCGCAGAGGCAGGGCGACGTTGTCGGCCACGCTCAGGTGGGGCAGCAGGTGGAAGGCCTGGAAGATGAAGCCCAGTTCCTTGCGGCGCAGCGCCGAGCGGGCCTCGTCGTCCAGGGCGCGCAGGTCCTGGCCTGCCAGTGTGATGGCGCCGGCATCGGCTTCGTCCAGGCCGGCCAGGCAGTTCAGCAGCGTGGACTTGCCACTGCCCGATTCACCGAGCAGGGCGACGATCTCGCCGGCTTCCAGGTCCAGGTCCACATCGGAAAAAACCGCCACCTCGCCATAGGACTTGGCCAGGCGGCGCGCACTCAAGAGACTCATGACCCGGATTCTGGGTCCTTGCGAGCGGTGCCGGCCCGACCCTGGGGCGGTGCGAGCTTGATGCCGCGTTTGGCCAGGGCCTCGCGCAGCAGCAGCTCGGCCTGGGCATTGGCGCTGCGCAGCTCCATCGCGGCGAGGCGCTCGACCTCGGCCCACAGGGCGGGGTCGATGCGCAGCGGGAAGGACTTCTTGTCAGGACTGGCCATGTGCAGTGTTCACCCGGGCCTGCCGGGGCGGCGCGGGCGGTGATGCGGCGTCGGGGTCGGGTCGGCCGGCGGCGCTGGAAAGAGGCGGTAGAACTGCCAGAACCACACCAGGAACCACAAGGCCAGGCCGGCCGCGCCGAGCTGCCAGGTGATGAGTGGCGGTTGCGGCCAGCCCGGCTGGCCCTGCAGCAGCGCAAACGCGTGGATGCCGCCCAGCAGCGCCAGCAGCATCAGGCCGGCGCCGGCGAGGTGCTCGATCAATCGCGCCAGCGTGGCCGGGCGCCGTTCGGGCGCCATCCAGTGCTCGCCGTGGGGCACGCTGAGCTGGCCGGGGCGGGTGCGGTCCGCCCAGTGCACGAAGGCGCTGCTGAACAGGCCGCCCAGGGCCACGCAGGACAGCATGATGCCGAGGAAGACCGCCCGCGAGGCCTGCTTGCCCGGGTCGCCCACCTGCTCGGGCAGCCAGGGCAGCGTGGCCAGCATCAGCAGGGCCGTGAGGGGCCAGGCGATGTTGAAGAGGCGCCGCTTCATGGGCTCAGGTGTAGAGCGTGCCGGTGTTTACCACGGGCTGGGTCTCGCGATCAGAGCACAGCACCACCAGCAGGTTGCTGACCATGGCCGCGCGGCGTTCGTCGTCCAGGTTGACGATCTCGCGCTCGCTCAGGCCCTTCAGCGCGGCCTCGACCATGCCCACCGCGCCCTGCACGATCTTGCTGCGCGCGCCGACGATGGCCTCGGCCTGCTGGCGGCGCAGCATGACCTGGGCGATTTCCGGAGCGTAGGCCAGGTGGCTGATCTTGGCGTCCAGCACGTCGACGCCGGCGTCGGCGAAGCGGGCCTGCAGCTCGGCGCGCAGCGCCTGGGCCACGGCATCCTGGCCGCCGCGCAGCGTCACGCTGGCTTCGTCGGCGTCGTCCGAGTGGTCATAGGCATAGCAGGCGGCCAGATGGCGGATGGCTGCCTCGGCCTGCACGCGCACATAGGCTTCGTAGTCATCGACCTGGAACAGGGCCTGGGCGGTGTCGCGCACCTGCCAGACGACGACGGCGCTGATCTCGATCGGGTTGCCGCGCTGGTCGTTGACCTTGAGGATGGGTGCGTTCAGGTTGCGGTCGCGCAGCGAGATGCGCTTCTTGATCGCCAGCGGGTTGGCCCAGCGCAGGCCGGCACCGCGGTCGCTGCCGATATAGGCGCCGAACAGCGTCAGCGCGGCGGCCTGGTTGGGGTTGAGCATGTAGAGACCGGCCAACACGAGCACCCCGAGCAGGATCAGCGGCACGCCGATCACGGGTGCGCCGCGCACCAGCATCTGTGCCCCCGTTCCTCCCAGGGCCAGGCCGATGACGACCATCAGATAGCCATTGGCGGCGTGGGCCGGCTTCTCGGTCACGAGATTGCGGGGCGCGGCGGGCGTGGGCATGGTGGTCTCGTCTCAAAAGTGAATCAAAGTGATATCACTCTAGCGGGGCTGCGGGCGCAACGCAAGCAGGGCGTGAAAACTAACCGAGCAGGCGCTGCAGGCCGGCGAGCAGTTCGGCGATGGGCTGGGGGCCGTCGCAGTCGATGACGCGGCGCTGGGGCATGCTGCGCAGCCAGGTGATCTGGCGCTTGGCGAGCTGGCGGGTGGCGGCGATGCCGCGGTCGCGCAGGTCGGAGAAGTCGTTGGCGTCCAAGGCTTCCCAGGTCTGCCGATAGCCGACGCAGCGCATGGACGGCAGGGCCAGGCACAGGTCGCCGCGGGCGCGCAGGGCCTTCACTTCATCGACCAGGCCTTGCTCGAGCATCACGTCGAAGCGCTGCGCCAGCCGCTCGTGCAGCCAGGCGCGGTCGCCGGGCTCCAGCGAAAACAGCGGCCAGTCGACGCCTTCGTCGCGCGAGGCCGCGTGCAGGGCGCTCAGCGGCTGGCCGGTCAGGCGGATGACTTCCAGCGCGCGCTGGATGCGCTGGCTGTCGTTGGGGGCGAGACGGGCGCCCGTCTCGGGATCGAGCTGGGTCAGCTCGGCGTGCAGGGCCGGCCAGCCGCGCTGGGCCGCTTCGGCATCGATGGCGGCGCGCAGCTCGGCATCGGCCTGGGGCAGGGCGGACAGACCGTCGAACAGGGCCTTGAAATACAGCATGGTGCCGCCGACCAGCAGGGGCAGCTTGCCGCGTGCGGCGATCTCGGCAGCCAGGCGCTTGGCTTCACGCACGAACTCGGCCGCGGAATAGCTCTCCAGCGGATCGAGGATGTCGATGAGGTGATGGGGCACGGCGGCCTGCTCGGCCGCCGTTGGCTTGGCCGTGCCGATGTCCATGCCGCGGTACACCAGCGCCGAGTCGACGCTGATGATCTCGACCGGCAGCACCTCGGCAATGGCGAGGGCCGCCGCCGTCTTGCCGCAGCCGGTGGGGCCGGCCAAACAGACAGGATTCATCGCAGATGCGGTGCCTTCCCCAGCGGCAGCCGTGGAACCGGCTTGGCCGGGCCACCAGCTGCGCCCCCTTGACGGGGCCGGCGAAGCCGGTAGGGGGTGGTCAGAATTTTTCCCATGGGGCGAGATAGCGCCACTGGCCGACGGGCAGATGGCCGAGCGGAATGCGGCCGATGCGCACGCGCTTCAGGCCGACGACCTTGAGGCCGACCAGCTCGCACATGCGGCGGATCTGGCGCTTCTTGCCCTCGCGCAGCACGAAGCGCAGCTGCTGCTCGTTCTGCCAGCTGACCTTGGCGGGCTTGAGCAGCTCGCCGTCCAGTTCCAGGCCATGGTTCAGCAGGGCGAGCTTGTTGTTTGACAGCGCTGCATTGGGCAGCGTGCCTTCGGGCACCGGCTCGGCACCCGGCAGACCGACGAACTCGACACGGACGAGGTATTCCTTCTCGACGTCGGAGTCGTCGCCGATCAGCACGCGGGCGATGCGGCCGTCCTGGGTCAGCACCAGCAGGCCGGTGGAGTCGATGTCCAGGCGGCCGGCGGGAGCGAGGTTGCGGTGGTGGCCCGCGTTGGGCTTGATGCCGGACGGGTCTTCCTTCCAGCGGTTCTCGGGCTGGAACAGCACGACGGCCGGCTCGTAGCCGTCCTCGGCCTGGCCGGAGACGTAGCCGATGGGCTTGTGCAGCAGCACGGTGACGAGCTCGGCCTGCTGCTGGCGCGCGGCGGGATCGATATCGATCTGCGCGTCGGCGTGGACGCGTTGGCCCAGCACCGCGACCTTGCCGTTCACGCGCACCCAGCCGGCCGCGATCCATTCGTCGGCCTCGCGGCGCGAAGCGAGCTTCAACTCGCCCATGCGCTTGGACAGGCGCTCGCCGTCCTCGGGTGCGACTTCGCGGGCCGGGTTGTTGCGCTGCTGCGGGCGCTGCGGCGGCTCGAAGCCGGGGCCGCGGTTGGACGAACGGCGCTGGTCGACGCGCGGTGGGCGGTCCGTCGGCGGGCGCTCGTCGGGGCGCGAGCGGGGGCCGCGTTCGGCCCGCTGCGGCGCTTCGTCACGGTAGGGCGGGCGGGCGCCGCGCTCGGGACGCGGCGGTGCATCGCCACGCGGGCCTTGCGGGCGCTCGGGCTTGAAGGCGCTGCCGGTCTTGGGCCGGGCCGGGCGCTCCTCGCGGGAAGGCGCAGGCCGCTCGCGCTGCTGCTGGGCTTTCTGGAACTGTTCCTCGCGCTCGGCGCGGTCGGCCTGCGCCTTGGCGAGCGTCGTGCGGGGTTTGGAGACGCCCTTGCCGCGCACCGGCGCGCGCTTCTCGCCCTCGGCGTTGCGGGTCTTGGCGGCGGGCTTGGGCTTGCCCTTGAGGGTGATGGTGGCCATTTCGGTCTTCTTCTTTCAACGGCCGCGCAGGAACAGGGCGTCCAGCTCGCGCATGTCGAGCTGGCGCCAGGTCGGGCGGCCGTGGTTGCATTGGTCGGCGCGCTCGGTGGTTTCCATGTCGCGCAGCAGGGCGTTCATCTCGTCCAGCGTCAACTGGCGGTTGGCGCGCACGGCGCCGTGGCAGGCCATGGTGGCCAGGATCTCGTGCTGGGCGCGCTCCAGCACCGAGCTGGCATCGAACTGGGCCATCTCGGCCAGCAGCTCGCGGGTCAGGGCGACGAGGTCGCTGGCCGCCAGCAGGGCCGGGCGTGAGCGCACGGCCAGCGTGCGGGTGGACAGCGGCGACACGTCCAGGCCGAGCTTGCCCAGGGTCTCGGCATGCTGCTCGGCCGCGGCGACCTCCTCGGCCGTGGCGGCGAAGCTGACGGGGATCAGCAGGGGCTGGCTTTCGATCTGCGTCGCGCCGAGGCGGGCCTTGAGGCGCTCGTAGACGACGCGCTCGTGGGCCGCATGCATGTCGACGATGACGAGGCCCTGCTTGTTCTCGGCCAGGATGTAGACGCCCTGGATCTGCGCGATGGCCCGGCCCAGCGGCCAGTCTTCATCGGGCAGATTCATCTTCAGCGTGATGGTCGGCGCGGCGGTCGTGGGCGCGGGCTCGGGCGCTTCGGCGGGATTCCACAGCGCCTCGTGCTGGACCAGGGACAGCCTGACCTGTTCGGCCGTCGGCGGCACCGGCGCCACGAAGGCCGGGGCAGCCTGGTAGGCCGGGCGCGACTCGGCGACGAAGAGAGTGGCCGGCATGGTCGGCTCGAAGCCCAGCGGCGCCATGGCCGATTCGACGCCCGCGGCGTCGGCGCGCGACTGGGCCAGCGCGTCGATGAAGGCGCGGCGCACCGATTGATGGATGGCGCGGCCGTCGCGGAAGCGCACCTCGATCTTGGTCGGGTGCACGTTCACGTCCACCAGCTCGGGCGCGATCTCGATGAAGAGCACATAGCAGGGCTGGCGCTGGCCGTGCAGCACGTCTTCATAAGCCGAGCGGATGGCATGGCTGATGAGCTTGTCGCGCACATGGCGGCCGTTGACCCAGACATACTGCTGGTCGGCCCGCGAACGCGCGGCTTCCGGCAGACCAGCGCGGCCGGTCAGGGCCAGCGGCCCGGCGCAGTGCTCGAAGGCGCGGCTCTCGGCGATGAAGTCCTCGCCCAGCACGTCGGCAATGCGCTGCTCGCTGGAGCCGGCCCGCCATTGGTCGACGAGCTTGCCTTCGTGCCAGATCGCGAAACCGACGTCGGGCCGGGCCAGGGCATGGCGGCGCACCGCCTCGACGCAATGGGCCAGCTCGGTGGCGTCGGTCTTCAGGAACTTGCGGCGGGCCGGCGTGGCGAAGAAGAGCTCGCGCACCTCGACGCTGGTGCCGCGCGAGCGGGCGGCGGCGCCCAGCTCGCCGCTGCGGGCGTCCAGGCGGTGGGCATGGTTGGCGTCGGCCGTGCGGCTGGCGATGGCCATCTCGGACACCGAGGCGATGGCCGCCAGGGCCTCGCCGCGGAAGCCCATGGTGGCGACCGACTCCAGCTCGTGCAGCGAGGCGATCTTGCTGGTGGCGTGGCGCTTGAGCGCCAGCGGCAGCTGGGAAACCGGGATGCCGCAGCCGTCATCCTCGACGACGATGCTGCGCACGCCACCGGCCATCAGCTTGATGAGGACATTGCGGGCGCCGGCGTCCAGCGCGTTGTCCACCAGCTCGCGCACCACCGAAGCGGGGCGTTCGACCACCTCGCCGGCGGCGATCTGGCTGATCAGCTCGTCGGGCAGTTCGCGGATGGCTCGGGGAGCGGGGACTTCGGGCAGGGACAAATCCATCCCCTGGATTATCGGCGGCGTGTCATGGACTCGTCGGGATAATGCCGCGCCATGGATTTCCTGACCTTCCTCCTCGATTTCATCCTGCACGTCGACCAGCATCTGGCGACCTTCGTGCAGACCTATGGCGCCTGGGTCTATGCCTTGCTCTTCCTGATCATCTTCGTGGAGACCGGCGTCGTCGTCATGCCCTTCCTGCCGGGCGATTCCCTGCTTTTCGTCGTCGGCGCCATGTGCGGCGTCGGGCTGATGGACCTGTGGCTGTCCATGGGCCTGCTGACGGTGGCGGCCATCGCCGGCAACCAGAGCAACTACACCATCGGGCGCTATTTCGGGCCGCGCGTCTTCCAGTGGGAGAACTCGCGCTTCTTCAACAAGGCGGCCTTCGACAAGGCCCATGCCTTCTATGAGAAATACGGCGGCGTCACCATCGTCGCGGCGCGCTTCATGCCCTTCCTGCGCACCTTCGCCCCCTTCGTGGCCGGCGTGGCGCAGATGACGCGCAGCAAGTTCACGCTGTACGACGTGGGCGGCGGCATCCTCTGGGTCTGCGGCATCATCGGGGTGGGCTATGTCTTCGGCAATGTGCCCTGGGTCAAGACCAATCTGGACAAGATCATCTGGGCCATGATCCTCATCCCCGGCCTGGTCGTCATCGCCGGCGGCATCAGGAGCAAGTTCAAGCGCCAACCGGGCTGATCGGGCTGACTTTTCTCCCGTGCGCTTGCGGGGCACTAGAGTCGCGGGTTTTGCGACTCAGTCGGAGATCCCGATGACCCTGTCCCGTATCGCCCTTGCCTTGGCCTGTGCCTGGATGACCTCCGGCCTGGCCCAGGCTGCCGAGCCGACGCTGATGCTGCGCCAGCCCGCCGTCTCCAAGGACCACCTGGCCTTCGTCTACGCCGGCGACCTCTGGCTGGCCGACCGCAATGGCGGCAACGCCCGCCGCCTGACCAGCCATGCGGCCAGCGAGTTCGCGCCGCGCTTCTCGCCCGACGGCAAGCAGATCGCCTTCTCGGCCAGCTATGACGGCAACACCGACGTCTATGTCATCGGCCTCGATGGCGGCCAGCCCAAGCGCCTGACCTGGCACCCCACGCCCGATGTCGTCAGCGGCTGGAGCCCGGATGGCAAGCGCGTGCTGTTCGCCTCGCCGCGCGAGGTGCTGAACAACCGCAGCAACCAGCTCTACGAGGTCAGCGTCGAGGGCGGCTACGAGAAGCAGGTCATGAAGGCCGTGGCGGCCGAGGGCGCCTGGTCGGCCGACGGCAAGCAGCTCGCCTACCGGCCCTATCGCGCGGCCTATGTGGCGGAGTCCGGCTGGCGCCAGAGCCGTGGCGGCACGACGCCGCCGGTCTGGATCATGGACATGGCCAGCCAGAAATGGCAGCAGATCCCTCACGTCAATGCCAGCGATTCGGCCCCCATCTGGGCCGGCGGCGAGGTCGTCTTCATCTCCGACCGGGCCGACGGCGCGGCCAATCTCTTCGCCTTCAACCCGGCGACGCAATCGCTGCGCCAGCTGACGAAAGAGACGCAGTGGGATGTGCGCAGCGTCGACGCCATCGGCACGACCCTGGTCTATGAATCGGGCGGCCGCATCAAGCAGATCGAGCTGGCTGGCGGCACGCCCCGCCTGCTGGACATCCAGCTCGCCAGCACGGCGCCCCAGGCCCGGGCGCAGTGGAAGGACGCGAGCAAGACCATCACCCAGGCCCGTCTGTCGGCCACGGGCAAGCGCGTGGTGGTGAGCGCCCGCGGCGAAGTCTTCACGGTGCCGGTCAAGGACGGCACGGTGCGCAACCTGACCGAGACGGCCGGCGTGCGCGAGAAGGACGCGCTGTGGAGCAACGACGGCCAGCGCATCGCCTACATCTCCGACGCCCCCGGCATGCGCCACGAGCTGGTGCTGGCGGCCCAGAACGGGCAGGGCGCCAAGGAGCGCTTTGCCTTGCCCCGCGAGGGTTACTTCACGCTGGCGGACTGGTCGGCCGACGGCCACCAGATCGTGCTGGTGGACAACCACCTCAACCTCTACCGCCTGGGACTGGCGGCCGGTCCGCAGCGCGGCCAGCTCGTCAAGGTCGCCACCGACGTGCGCCGTGGTGGCATTGACCTCTCCATCTCGCCGGACAGCCGCTGGCTGGCCTTCACGAGCTCGGGCGACAACTATTTCGGCCGCGTCTGGCTGCATGACATGACCACGGGGCGCAACCATGCCGTCACCGACGGCCTGGCCCATGCCGCCAACCCGACCTTCTCGGCCAAGGGCGACTACCTCTACTTCACGGCCTCCATCAACTCCGGCCCGACGGCGGTGGGGCTGGATCTGTCCACGCAGGAACGCCCGCGCCGCGTCGGCCTGTATGCCCTGGTGCTGGCCGCCGACGGCAAGTCGCCGCTGGCGCCCAAGGCCGGCGACGAGGATGGCAAGAAGGACGAGAAGAAGGACGACGACAAGAAGGAAGAGGCCAAGAAGGACGACAAGAAGGCCGACGCCAAGAAGGACGACAAGGCCAAGCCCGAACCCGTGAAGCCGGTCAAGCCCATCAAGATCGACCTGGAAGGCCTGGCCGACCGCGTCGTGGCCCTGCCGGTGGCCGAGCGCAACTACGACAGCCTCGCCGTCGCCTCCGACGGTGCGCTGTATTACCTGCAGCGTCCGCAGCCCGGCGCCAGCAACGAGCCGCCGCAGGCCGAGCGCCGCGCGACGGCCGAGCTGTGGCGCTTCGACTTCGAGGAGCGCAAGGCCAAGCTGCTGCGCAGCAGCGTCGCGGAGTTCTCGCTCAGCGAGGACCGCAAGAAGCTGCTGCTGACCGTGGCCGGCGGCAAGCTCGAGGTGGGCGACGCCAATGACAAGGGCGACAGCAAGCCCCTGGACACCTCCGGCCTGCGCGCCCGCGTCGACCCCCGGGCCGAGTGGAAGCAGATCTTCGACGAGGCCTGGTGGATGGAGAAGGACTTCTTCTACGACGCCAGCATGCACGGCCTGAACTGGCAGGCCGTCTACGACCGCTATCTGCCGCAGCTGGCCCATGTGCAGCGCCGCGAGGACCTGAACGACCTGCTGGTGCAGATGATTGCCGAGCTGCAGGTGGGCCACAACCGCACCGGCGGTGGCGATGTGCACCAGGAGGCCAGCGTCGCCGTCGGCCTGCTGGGCGCCGATTTCGCTGTCGAGCAGGGCCGCTACAGGATCGCCAAGCTCTATGCCGGCGACCGCCTCAACCCCAATCTGCGTTCGCCGCTGAGCGTGCCGGGCCTGGGCGTGAAGGAGGGCGATTTCATCCTCGCCATCAACGGCCATGAGCTGGACGCCAAGACCAACATCTATGCGCTGCTGGAGAACATGGTCGGCAAGCAGGTCACCGTCGCGCTGGCGCAGGACGCCGCGGGCAAGGGCCGCCGCGACATCACCGTCGAGCCCATTGCCAACGAGTCCCTGCTGCGCCGCTGGGCCTGGATCGAAGGCAACCGCCAGAAGGTGCAGCAGAAGACCGGCGGCAAGGTCGCCTATGTCTACATGCCCGACACGGCCGGCCAGGGCTTCGAGCACTTCAACCGCATGTTCTTCGCCCAGGTCGACAAGCAAGGGCTCATCGTCGACGACCGCCGCAACGGCGGCGGCCAGGCGGCCAACTACGTGACCGAGCTGCTGGCCCGGCCCTATCTCGGCAGCTGGAAGGACCGTGACGGCCTGGTCTTCGACACGCCGGGTGGCGCCATTTACGGTCCCAAGGCCATGCTGATCGACCAGGACGCCGGCTCGGGCGGCGACTTCATGCCCTATGCCTTCAAGCGCGTGGGCCTGGGGCCGCTGATCGGCAAGCGCACCTGGGGCGGGCTGATCGGCATCTCGGTGAACCCCAACCTCATCGACGGCGGCTTCCTGACCGTGCCCTACTTCCGCTTCTACACGCCGGAAGGCGAATGGCGCATCGAGAACGAAGGCGTGTCGCCGGACATCGACGTCGACCTCGATCCGGCCGCCGTCAACCGCGGCGAGGACACGCAGCTGGATGCGGCGATTGCCGACGTCATGAAGCGCCTGGAGGCGTGGAAGCCGATCCAGCGCAAGGCGGCGCCCGCTGCGGCGACACTCGGGCGATGAGATCGTCGCTGCGATCAATGTCTTTGCTGTAGGCGCGCATGTCTGGCCGGCTCGTTCCGATCAGACTGCGCCGCCTGTTGCTGCTGCCGTGCTTGGCTGCGGTAGCCTGTCCGGCGTTGGCGACGACGCCGCCTCGGTGGCAGCGAGCGGCCTTCGTGCAGTTCGAACCCGGGGCGGTCGCCCTCGACGCCATGCAGCGCCAGGCCCTGGGGGGCAGACTTGCCCAGCTCCGCGGCCCGAGCGACTGCAACGACGACTCACTCGCACTGACGATCAGAACCTCATCTGCGGAAGGTTCGCCGGGCCAACGCCTGAAGCTGGGCCAGGCGCGAGCCGCCTACCTTCGCGAACTGGTGAAGGCATTTGGCGTCACCACCAGCAAGGTCGATATGGACGTCCGGTTTGAAGGCGAGTTTCCGGATCGGCCGGTGGCGGATGTCTTTGTGACGGGCTGGTATGGGTGCTACCGATAGACAGGCCACCTCGAGAGAGCCAGGCCCGCGATGGCCAAGCTTCAGCCTGCGAGGCCGCCTCTTCCTGCTGGCCCTGCTGCCCCTGCTGGCCTCGTTGGCGCTGATCGCGTTAGCGGTGCGCCAGCAGGAAAGCGAGCTGGCCGAGCGTGAACACGCCCTGGTGCGCGCCAGCTACATGGATGCGCGTCGCACCGAGCTCAAGCATTACGTCGACCTCGCCGTCAGCACCATCCAGCCGCTGCTGGGCCAGCCGGGCGGGCAGGAGAGGGCGCTGGCCATCCTGTCTTCGCTGGACTATGGCCGCGACGGCTATTTCTTCGTCTACGACCTGCAGGGCCGCGTGCTGATGCATTCGCGCCAGCCCGAGCTCATCGGCCAGAACCTGTGGGAGCTGCGCGATCCGCGCGGCCGGCCCACCATCCAGCAGCTGATCGCCCAGGCCCGCGCCGGCGGTGGCTATGTCGAGTACCTGTGGCGCAAGCCCTCCAGCAGCCTGCTCGCGCCCAAGCTGGGCTATGTCGTGACCGTGCCGCAGTGGGAATGGATGCTGGGCACCGGCCTCTACATGGACGGCATCGAGGCCACCATGGCCGAACTGGAGCGCGGCGCGCGCCAGAACATCACGGCGACCATGCTGTGGGTGGGCGCCGTGGCCGTCTTCGGCGTCGCGCTGATCAGCGCCGGCGCCCTGGCCCTCAATCTCAGCGAACACCGCAGCGCCGAGGCCAAGCTGCGCGCCCTGGCCCGCCAGGTCGTGCAGAGCCAGGAGGACGAGCGCGCCCGCCTGGCCCGCGAGCTGCATGACGGCGTCAGCCAGGCCCTGGTGGCGACCAAGCTGCTGATCGAGTCGGCCCAGCACGAGCCCGCAGGCGCCGCGCGGCTGCAGGAACTGGCGCTGAAGCAGCTCAACGGCACGCTGGCCGAGGTGCGGCATATCTCGCATGCGCTGCGCCCGGCCCTGCTGGACACCCTCGGCCTCGCCGCCGCGCTGCAGCATCTGGCGGCCGAGTTCGACGCCGCCGGCGGCACGCACTTCCAGGCCAGCGTGGAGGGCGAGGAGATCGAGCTGCCCGAGGCCGTCAAGACGGCCTTGTTCCGCATCGCCCAGGAGGCCCTCAACAACGCCGCCCGCCATGCCCATGCCACGACGGTGAGTGCCGTGCTGCGCTTCGAGCCCGACGGTGGCATCACGCTGGAGGTCCATGACGATGGCCAGGGCTTCGATGCCGAGGCGGCCCAAGCCGTGGCCGACCAGGGCCTGGGCCTGCGCAGCATGCGTGAACGCGCCGCGGCCCTTGGCGCGCGCCTGACCATGATCACTGCGCCTGGACTCGGCAGCCGGCTCACGGTCAAACTGGCGGCTGCATGACCACGCCACCCATCCGCATCCTGCTTGTCGACGACCATCCCATGGTGCGCGAGGGCCTGTCCGTGCGCCTGGCCTCGGTGCCGCGTTTCGAGGTCGTGGGCGAGGCCGGCGGCCGCGCCGAGGCCCTGGAGCAATTGGCGCGCACGGCGCCCGACGTCGTGCTGATGGACGTGGGGCTGAAGGACGGCAACGGCATCGCGCTGGGCGCCGAGATGCTGGCCGCCCGGCCGGCCATCAAGCTGCTGATGTTCAGCATGTATGACAACCCCGAGTATGTGCAGCGCGCCCTGACCGCCGGTGCGCGCGGCTATGTGCTGAAGGACGCGCCGGCGACCGAGATCGTGTCGGCCATCGATGCGGTGGCGGCCGGCGGCACCTTCCTCAGCGCGGCGGTGTCGGGCCGCCTCTTCCGCGGCCAGGCGCCCAAGCCGGTGCTGACGCCGCGCGAGGGCGAGATCTTGAGCCGGCTGGGCCACGGCGCCTCCAGCAAGCAGATCGCCCGCGAGCTGGATCTGTCGGTGCGCACCGTCGAGGCGCATCGCCAGAGCATCAAGCGCAAGCTCGATCTGGAAGGCCAGGCGGAGCTGATCCGCTATGCCGTCGAGCATGCCCGCGAAGCCGGAATGAAATGACTCGCGCCAACCGGCGCGGGCGACCCGGACGAGGGACTTGATCCCCCTAGGTTGCCATGCTAGAAGCGGGCACTTTTCGCATCGGCGGCGGCGTCAGGGACAGCCACGGCGGGTGCGAATGAAATGACTCTTAACTTCTGGATCGGGCGGGCTCATGAGTGTCGACATCGCGCAGCAACCACGCAAGAAGCGCGTCACCTCCAAGACGGTTTCCAAGTCCGCAGCGGTCGACGGCGTTCGGGCGGGTGCTGAGCTGACGGCGCCGCGCTCGCGCCAGGTGCTGGCGGCCATGACGGCCTTCCGCGATGGCGACTTCTCGGTCCGCCTGCCCAATGACTGGGACGGCCTCGACGGCCAGATCGCCGCGGCCTTCAACCAGATCACGACCCAGGAGGCGCGCATTGCCGCCGAGGTGACCCGCCTGTCGGCCACGGTGGGCAAGGAAGGCCGGCTCAAGCACCGCATGTCGCTGCCGGGCTCCATCGGCGGCTGGGCCACCAAGGTCGAGTCCATCAACATGCTGCTGGATGACCTTGTCCGCCCGACGGCCGAGATCGCCCGCACCATCGGCGCGGTGGCCAAGGGCGACCTGAGCCAGTCCATGGAGCTGGAGGTCGACGGCCGCGAGCTGAAGGGCGAATTCCTGCGCTCGGCCCGCCTGGTCAACACCATGATCGAGCAGCTGTCGGTGTTCACCAGCGAGGTGACCCGCGTGGCGCGCGAGGTGGGCACCGAGGGCAAGCTGGGCGGACAGGCCCAGGTCAAGGGCGTGTCGGGGGTGTGGAAGGAGCTGACCGACTCCGTCAACCAGATGGCCGGCAACCTGACGGCCCAGGTGCGCAACATCGCCGACGTGACCATCGCGGTGGCCAATGGCGACCTGTCCAAGAAGATCAC
This sequence comes from Roseateles sp. GW821-FHT09H10, assembly GCF_059415865.1. Classification (NCBI taxonomy): domain Bacteria; kingdom Pseudomonadati; phylum Pseudomonadota; class Betaproteobacteria; order Burkholderiales; family Sphaerotilaceae; genus Roseateles; species Roseateles sp. GW821-FHT09H10. Next base: position 1,614,143 of record NZ_JBWKOB010000001.1, read on the forward strand.
GGTGGACGTGCGCGGCGAGATCCTGCAGCTGAAGGAAGCCACCAACACCATGGTGGACCAGCTGCGTTCCTTCGCCTCGGAAGTGACGCGCGTGGCCCGCGAGGTGGGCACCGACGGGCGCCTGGGCGGCCAGGCCGTGGTGCCAGGTGTTGCCGGTACCTGGAAGGACCTGACCGACTCGGTCAACGCCATGGCCACCAACCTGACGGCCCAGGTGCGAAATATTGCGACCGTCACGACGGCCGTGGCGCGCGGCGACCTGTCGCGCAAGATCACCGTGGACGTGAAGGGCGAGATCCTGGAGCTGAAGGAAACCATCAACACCATGGTGGACCAGCTCAACGGCTTCTCTTCCGAGGTGACGCGGGTGGCGCGCGAGGTCGGCACCGAGGGCAAGCTGGGCGGGCAGGCACAGGTGAAGGGCGTTTCCGGCACCTGGAAGGACCTGACCGACAACGTGAACTCGATGGCGTCCAACCTGACCGGCCAGGTGCGCAACATCGCCGACGTGGCGACGGCCGTGGCCAACGGCGACCTTTCCAAGAAGATCACCGTGGAGGTGAAGGGAGAGATTCTTGCCCTGAAAAACACCATGAACACGATGGTGGACCAGCTCAACGGCTTTGCCGGCGAAGTGAGCCGCGTGGCCCGTGAGGTGGGCACCGACGGCAAGCTCGGCGGCCAGGCGCAGGTGCCAGGTGTTGCCGGCACCTGGAAGGACCTGACCGACAACGTCAACTTCATGGCGTCCAACCTGACGGGCCAGGTGCGCAACATCGCCGAAGTGACGACGGCCGTGGCCAACGGCGACCTGTCCAAGAAGATCACCGTGGACGTGCGCGGCGAGATCCTGGAGCTGAAGAACACCATCAACACCATGGTGGACCAGCTCAACGGCTTCGCTTCAGAGGTGACCCGCGTGGCCCGCGAGGTGGGCACGGACGGCAAGCTTGGCGGCCAGGCGCAAGGGCGCGGCGTGGCCGGCATCTGGAAGGACCTGACCGACTCCGTCAATGCCATGGCGACCAACCTGACGGCCCAGGTGCGCAATATCGCGGACGTGACGACGGCGGTGGCCAACGGCGACCTGTCCAAGAAGATCACCGTGGACGTGCGCGGCGAGATCCTGGAGCTGAAGAACACCATCAA
>NZ_JBWKOB010000001.1:1615390-1685746 GCF_059415865.1 Roseateles sp. GW821-FHT09H10
ACACCATGGTGGACCAGCTCAACGGCTTTGCTGGCGAGGTCAGCCGCGTGGCGCGCGAGGTGGGCACCGAGGGCAAGCTGGGCGGCCAGGCGGCGGTGCCCGGCGTGGCCGGCACCTGGAAGGATCTGACCGACAACGTCAATTCCATGGCCTCCAACCTGACCGGCCAGGTGCGCAACATCGCGGACGTGGCGACGGCCGTGGCCGGCGGCGACCTGTCCAAGAAGATCACCGTGGACGTGAAGGGCGAAATCCTCGAGCTGAAGAACACGCTGAACACCATGGTGGACCAGCTCAACGGCTTCGCCTCCGAAGTGAGCCGCGTGGCCCGCGAAGTGGGCACGGACGGCAAGCTGGGCGGCCAGGCCCAGGTTCCGGGCGTGGCGGGCACGTGGAAGGACCTGACCGACAACGTCAACTTCATGGCGTCCAACCTGACCGGCCAGGTGCGCAACATCGCCGACGTGGCGACGGCCGTGGCCAGCGGCGACCTCTCCAAGAAGATCACCGTGGAGGTCAAGGGCGAGATCCTGGCCCTGAAGAACACGCTGAACACCATGGTGGACCAGCTCAACGGCTTCGCTTCCGAAGTGAGCCGCGTGGCCCGCGAGGTGGGCACGGACGGCAAGCTGGGCGGCCAGGCCGCCGTGCCCGGTGTGGCCGGCACCTGGAAGGACCTGACCGACAACGTCAACTTCATGGCCTCCAACCTGACGGGCCAGGTGCGCAACATCGCCGAAGTGACGACGGCCGTGGCCAACGGCGACCTGTCCAAGAAGATCACCGTGGACGTGCGCGGTGAGATCCTGGAGCTCAAGGACACCATCAACACCATGGTGGACCAGCTCAATGCCTTCGCCGGCGAAGTGACGCGGGTGGCGCGCGAGGTGGGTACCGAAGGCAAGCTCGGCGGCCAGGCCCAGGTGCCCGGCGTGGCCGGCACCTGGAAGGACCTGACGGACAACGTCAACTCCATGGCCTCCAACCTGACCGGCCAGGTCCGGAACATCGCGGACGTGACCATCGCGGTGGCCAGCGGCGACCTGTCCAAGAAGATCACCGTCGACGTGCGCGGCGAGATCCTGCAGCTCAAGGAAACCATCAACACCATGGTGGACCAGCTGCGCGCCTTCGCGTCCGAAGTGACGCGGGTGGCGCGTGAGGTCGGCACCGAGGGCAAGCTGGGCGGCCAGGCCGCGGTGCCAGGCGTGGCCGGCGTGTGGAAGGACTTGACCGACAACGTCAACTCCATGGCGTCCAACCTGACCGGCCAGGTGCGCAACATCGCCGACGTGGCGACGGCCATCGCCCGTGGCGACCTGAACCGCAAGATCACCGTGGACGTGAAGGGCGAGATCCTGCAGCTCAAGGAAACCATGAACACCATGGTCGAGCAACTCGGTGCCTTCGCCTCGGAAGTGAGCCGCGTGGCCCGCGAGGTGGGCACCGAGGGCAAGCTCGGCGGCCAAGCCCAGGTGCCCGGCGTGGCCGGCACCTGGAAGGACCTGACCGACAACGTCAACTCGATGGCCAGCAACCTGACCAACCAGGTGCGCAACATCGCCGAGGTGACCATCGCGGTGGCCAACGGCGACCTGTCCAAGAAGATCACCGTCGACGTGCGCGGCGAGATTCTTCAGCTCAAGGAAACCATCAACACCATGGTGGAGCAGCTGCGCTCGTTCGCGTCCGAGGTGACGCGCGTGGCCCGCGAGGTGGGCACGGAAGGGCGCCTGGGCGTGCAGGCCGTGGTGCCCGGCGTGGCCGGCACCTGGAAGGACCTGACCGACTCCGTCAACACCATGGGCGCCAACCTGACGGCCCAGGTGCGGAACATCGCCGAGGTGACGACGGCCGTGGCGCGGGGCGACCTGAACCGCAAGATCACGGTGGACGTCAGCGGCGAAATCCTCGAGCTGAAGAACACCATCAACACCATGGTCGACCAGCTCAACGCCTTCGCCGGCGAAGTGACCCGCGTGGCCCGCGAGGTCGGCACCGAGGGCAAGCTGGGCGGCCAGGCCAAGGTGGCCGGCGTGGGTGGCACCTGGAAGGACCTGACCGACAACGTCAACTTCATGGCCTCCAACCTGACCGAGCAGGTGCGCGGCATCGTCAAGGTCGTGACGGCCGTGGCCAACGGCAACCTGACCCAGCGCCTGACCGTGCAGGCCAAGGGCGAGGTGGCGGCCCTGGCCGACACCATCAACAACATGACCGACACCCTGGCCACCTTCGCCGAGCAGGTGACCAACGTGGCCCGCGAGGTGGGCGTGGACGGGCGCCTCGGCGGCCAGGCCCATGTGCCGGGCGCCTCGGGCACCTGGAAGGACTTGACCGGCAACGTCAACCTGCTGGCCGCCAACCTGACGACCCAGGTGCGTGCCATCGCCGAGGTGGCGACGGCCGTGACCAAGGGCGACCTGACGCGCGCCATCCAGGTGGAGGCCAAGGGCGAGGTGTCCGAGCTCAAGGACAACATCAACACGATGATCTCCAACCTGCGCGAGACCACCGAGCGCAACCGCGAGCAGGACTGGCTCAAGACCAACCTCGCCAAGTTCACCGGCATGCTGCAGGGGCAGCGCGAGCTGCAGACCGTCTCGCAGATGCTGCTGACCGAGCTGGCGCCGCTGGTGCAGGCCCACCAGGGCACCATCTATCACGTCACCGGGTCCGAGTACGACAACCGCCCGCAGCTGCGCCTGCTGGCCAGCTATGCGCAGTCGGGTGCCGTGCGCCTGGCGCCGACCATCGAGATGGGCGAGGGCCTGGTCGGGCAGTGCGCGCTGGAAAAGCGCAGCACCCTGCTGGCCGACATCGCGTCCGACTTCGTGGCCATCTCCTCCAGCCTCGGCCATGCGGCGCGCGTCAGCGTCGTCGTGCTGCCGGTGCTGTTCGAGGGCCAGACCAAGGCCGTCATCGAGCTGGCCACGCTGCAGCCCTTCACGAGTGCGTCACTGGCTTTCCTGGAGCTGCTGACGCAAAGCATCGGCGCCGTGTTCAACACCATCGAGGCGACGATGCGCACCGAGTCGCTGCTGTCGCAATCGCAGCAGCTGACGGTGGAACTGCAGTCGCGCCAGAGCGAGCTGCAGGAAACCAACGAGCAGCTGGGCACCAAGGCCCGCCTGCTGGCCGAGCAGAACGAGGAGGTCGAGCGCAAGAACGCCGAGGTCGAGCAGGCCCGCCATGCGCTGGAAGAAAAGGCGGCCGAGCTGGCGCTGACGTCCAAGTACAAGTCGGAGTTCCTGGCCAACATGAGCCACGAGCTGCGCACGCCGCTGAACTCGATCCTGATCCTCTCGCAGCAGCTGGCCGGCAACAGCGACGGCAACCTGGCGCCCAAGCAGGTCGAGTTCTCGCGCAACATCAACTCGTCGGGCTCCGATCTGCTGCACCTGATCAACGACATCCTGGACCTGTCCAAGATCGAGTCCGGCACGGTGACGGTGGAAATCGAGGACATCTCGTTTGCCTCGCTGCGCGACAACATCGACCGCAACTTCCGCCAGATCGCCGAGGCCAAGAACCTGCCGCTGCGCCTGCTGTTCGCCGACGACCTGCCGCGCAGCATGGAGAGCGACACCAAGCGCCTGCAGCAGATCCTGAAGAACCTGCTGTCCAACGCCGTCAAGTTCACGGCCCATGGCCATGTCGAGCTGCGCGTCAGCATTGCCAGCGAAGGCTGGAGCAGCGACCACCCGGTGCTGTCCAAGGCACCCCAGGTGCTCGCCTTCGCGGTGGAGGACACCGGCATCGGCGTGGCGCCCGAGAAGCAGCGCCTGATCTTCGAGGCCTTCCAGCAGGCCGATGCCGGCACCTCGCGCAAGTACGGCGGCACCGGCCTGGGCCTGGCCATCAGCCGTGAGCTGGCGGCCTTGCTGGGTGGCGAGATCCGGCTGCAGAGCATGCACGGCCACGGCAGCACCTTCACTCTCTTCCTGCCCCTGCAGTTTGCCGGCGCCGACAGCGCCAGCACGGCGCCCATGCCCCTGCACAGCCGCCCGACGGCCCCGGCGCGCAACAACCTGCCGCTGGTGCGCGAGACCCAGGTGGCTGACGACCGCGACAACATCGTCGACGGCGAGTCGGTCCTCCTCATCATCGAGGACGACCCCCATTTCGCCCGCATCGTGCTGGGCCTGGCGCGCGACCGCGGTTTCAAGGGCCTGGTGGCGCTGAAGGGCAGCCTGGGGCTGGAACTGGCGCGGCGCTTCAAGCCCACCGCCGTGTCCCTGGACATCTTCCTGCCCGACATGCTGGGCTGGACGGTGCTGAACCAGCTCAAGCTCGACCCGCTGACCCGCCACATCCCGGTGCAGATCTTCAGCGTCGCCGAGGAAGATCGCAACCATGGCCTGGCCCATGGCGCCTTCAGCTATGTGGTGAAGTCGTCCACCAGCGAGGAGATGGAGGCGGCCCTGGACCGCATCCGCGACTTCACGGTGCCGCGCACCAAGCGCCTGCTCGTCATCGAGGACAACGACATCGAGCGCCAGGCCATCGTCGAGCTGCTGGGCCACGAGGACATCGACCTCGAGGCCGTCGGCACGGGTGCCGAGGCGCTGGCCATCCTGCGCGAGCAGACCTTCGACTGCATCGTGCTTGACCTGCGCCTGCCCGACGTCAGCGGCTTCGGCCTGCTGGAACAGCTGCATGCCGACCCGGCCCTGGCCGGCGTGCCGGTCGTCGTCTTCACCGGCAAGGACCTGAGCGGCACCGAGCAGAAGCAGCTGCGCGCCCTGGCCAAGAGCGTCGTGCTGAAGGATGTGCAAAGCCCCGAGCGCCTGCTGGATGAGACCGCGCTCTTCCTGCACCGTGTGGTGACCGAGCTGCCTCAGGCCAAGCAGGACATCCTGCGCAAGCTCCATGGCGCCGCCGAGATGCTGCGCGGCCGCCGCGTGCTGGTGGTGGACGATGACGCCCGCAACATCTTCGCGCTGACGACGCTGCTGGAGAACCAGGAGATGCAGGTGATGACGGCCACCAGCGGCCGCGCCGCCATCGACATCATCCAGCACACCCCTGATCTCGACCTGGTGCTGATGGACATCATGATGCCGGACATGGACGGCTATGAGACCATGCGCGAGATCCGCACCCACGCCGAGTTCCGCAACCTGCCCATCCTGGCCCTGACCGCCAAGGCCATGAAGGGCGACCGCGAGAAATGCCTGGAGGCGGGCGCCAGCGACTACATCTCCAAGCCCGTCAACACGGCGCAGCTGCTGTCGCTGATGCGTGTGTGGCTGTACCGTTGATGCCGATGCAACCGACCGACGCTGCGGAGACCAAGGTGGGCACGGAAGAGCTGACCAACATCCTCATCGTCGACGACGAGCCGGCCAATCTGCTGGTGCTGGAGACCGTGCTGGCCGACCCGGGCTACCGCATCGTGCGCGCGCTGTCGGCCGACCAGGCCCTGCTCGCGCTGATGAGCCAGGAGTTCGCCGTCATGGTGCTGGACATCCAGCTGCCCGACATGAACGGCATCGAGCTGGCGCAGATGATCAAGGAGCGCAAGCGCAACGCCCACCTGCCCATCATCTTTCTGACCGCCTATTTCGACCAGGACCAGTACCGCCTGCAGGGCTATGGCTCGGGGGCGGTGGACTATCTGCACAAGCCGGTGAACCCGTCGGTGCTGCGATCCAAGGTCGCCGTCTTCGCCGAACTGGACCGCAAGACCCGCCAGCTGCAGCGCGCCAACCTGGCCCTGCAGGCCGAGGTCGAGGAAAGGCGCCGCGCCGAGGAGCTGCTGCGCGAGCTCAATGAGACGCTGGAGGGGCGCGTCACCGAACGCACCGAAGCCTTCCACGCGGTCGATCGCCGCCTGCGGGCGATGATGGCCAGCATCACCGACGGCCTGCTCGTCATCGAGCACGACGGGCGCATCGGCTATGTCAACGAGCAGGGCGCCCGCCTGCTGGGCCGCGGGGCCGCCGAACTGACGGGACTGCACACCGGCGAGGTCTTCGGTGCCGGCGATTTCGAGGCCGGTTTCGAGAGCGCCCGCGCCCAGGGCCAGGCCGTGTCCTTCGAGGCCATGGCGGCCGGCGCACCGGAGCGCTGGCTGCAATGCCATTGCTACCCGTCGCACGACGGCCTGTCCGTCTATTTCCACGACATCACCGACAGACGCGAACTGCAGCTGCGGCGTGAACAGCTGCTGGCCGCCGAGCAGGCCGCGCGCGGCGCGGCCGACCAGGCCGGGCGCGCCAAGGAGGAGTTCGTCGCCGCCATCAGCCACGAGCTGCGCACGCCGCTGGCGGCCATCCTCGGCTGGGTCAATGTGCTCACGCATCCGGGCGTGCAGCCGGCCATGCTGCAGCGGGGCATCCAGGCCATCGCGCGCAATGCCCAGGCCCAGGCCGTGCTGGTGGACGACCTGCTGGAGATGAGCCGCATCGTGGCCGGCAAGCAGCTGATGAATGTGGAGAGGGTGGACCTGAACGGCCTGGTCGCGGCCGCGGCCGAGACGGCCCGCCCGACGGCCCAGTCCCGCGAACTCGACATCGTGCTGAGCCTGGCCGCCGAGCCGGCCGAGGTCTTCGGCGATGCGCGCCGCCTCACCCAGGTCGTGATGAACCTAGTCACCAACGCGATGAAGTTCACGCCCAGCGGCGGCAGCATCACGCTGGGCACCCAGCTCAAGGGCACCGTCGTCGAGCTCACCGTCAGCGACACCGGCCAGGGCATCGACCCGGCTTTCCTGCCTCAGCTCTTCGACCGCTTCACGCAGGCCGACGGTACGGCCACCAGCGTGCATGGCGGCCTGGGGCTGGGCCTGTCCATCGTCAAGAACCTCGCCGAGCTGCATGGCGGCGAGGTGGCGGCCCACAGCGCCGGCCAGGGCCAGGGCTCGACCTTCAGCTTGCGCCTGCCGCGCGCCGGCCAGTCGCATTCGGCCGGCGTGGAGACCGAGGCCGGCGCGGCGGAGCCGCTGATCTCGGGCGTGAAGGTGCTGCTGGTCGACGATCATCCCGACGTGCTGGAGGCCCATGCCCGCCTGCTGTCCGAACGCGGCGCCCAGGTGGTCACGGCGGAGTCCGGCGAAGCGGCCCTGGCCCTGCTGCGCGAACAGAGCTTCGATGTGCTGCTGAGCGACCTGGGCATGCCGGGCATGGGCGGCTACGACCTGATCCGCCATGTGCGCGGCGAGCTCGGGCTGGACGCTCAGGCCCTGCCGGCGGCCGCCGTCACGGCCTATGTGCGCGCCACCGACCGTGAAGCCGCGCTGGAGGCCGGCTTCCAGCGCTGCCTGCCCAAGGCGGTCTCGCCGCATCTGCTGGCCCGCGCCGTGGCGGAACTTGCGCCCAGCGGCCCGCCTGCGGCAGCGCAGCCCTTGCGGGCGCTGTTCGTGGAGGACAACGACGATCTGCGCGAGCAGATCGGCTTCCTGCTCGAGGAGGCGGGGGTGCAGCTCGAGAGCTGCGCCACGGCCGAGGAGGCCCTGGCCATCTATGTGCCGGGCAAGTTCGACTTCGTCATGACCGACGTCAGCCTGCCGCGGATGTCGGGCGTGGACTTCGCCCGCGCCGTGCTGCGCCAGGCGCCGCAGGCCTGGCTGGTGTTCTCGTCGGGTTATGCGATGGGGTCCGACCTGAAGGACTTCGGCCCCAACGTCCGCGCGCTGCTCAAGCCTTTCGACCTGCCCGATCTGCAGCTGCTGCTGGACGAGATCCGGGGCCAGTTGCCGCAGCGCTGACCCTGGCGGGTCTCAATGGCCGCGGCGCGGGCCGTGGTCGTCGCGATCACGGTCACGGTCACGGCGCCAGTGGTCGCTGCGCTCGTGGCGGCCATGGTCCCAGCCGCGGTGATCCCAGCGGTCGCCGCGGCCGTCCCAATGACGCTCACGATAGACGACGCGCGGGGGCGGTGCGTAATAGACGTCGCGCTCGATGTAGCGCGGTGCCGGGGCATAGCGCACGACAGGGGCCGGCTCGTAATAGACCGGCGCCGGTGCCGGGGCGTAGTAGCGCGGAGAGTCGGCCACCACGACGCCGACGGGCGGCAGGCTGATGCCGATGGACCAGTGCGTGCCCGCCTGGGCGGCAGTGGCGCCGAACAGGGCGGCACCGGTGAGCAGGGCGGCAAGGATGGGACGAAGCATTTGAGGTCTCCTGCGAGGCCGTGACAGCTGGCCTTCGACGCCTGGAACAACGCCTGGTCCGGGCCCTCGTTGACCCCGGTCGGCGGGCATTGGTAAGCGGCTGTGTTCCGGGTTGACCCTTAGGTAGTGCCGCGCGGCGGGCCCGCGTGGCTTGACCGATGCCAGGGGAGGGGCATTTTCCGAGACTTCTCACACGGTCGCGCCCCGTGTCGAGGTGTGCGCCGCAACGGAGACAAGCTTCATGAATCTGCGCCGCCACCTCGCGTGGGCGGGCGTTGCCATCCTGGGCGCCGCATCCCTCGCCACCGTGGCCCTGAGCCGCGGCGAGACGATCAGCGCGCTTTGGGTCGTGGCCGCCGCCCTGTGCACCTACCTCATCGCCTACCGCTACTACAGCCTCTTCATCGCCAACAAGGTGCTGGGGCTGGACCCCCAGCGCCAGACGCCGGCCTGGAAGTACAACGACGGCCTGGACTACGTGCCCACCAACAAGCATGTGCTCTACGGCCACCACTTCGCGGCGATTGCCGGCGCGGGCCCGCTGGTCGGCCCGGTGCTGGCGGCGCAGATGGGCTATCTGCCCGGCCTGCTGTGGATCCTGGCCGGTGTCGTCTTTGCCGGCGCGGTGCAGGACTTCATCGTTCTTTTCATTTCCACGCGCCGTGATGGCCGCTCGCTCGGCGACCTCGTCAAGCAGGAGATGGGCACGGTGCCTGGTCTGATCGCGCTGTTCGGCGCCTTCATGATCATGATCATCATCCTCGCGGTGCTGGCCCTGATCGTCGTCAAGGCCCTGGCGGAATCGCCCTGGGGCGCGTTCACGGTCGCGGCGACGATTCCTGTCGCGCTGTTCATGGGCGTCTATCTGCGCTTCATCCGGCCGGGGCGCATCGGTGAGGTCTCGGTCATCGGCTTCGCGCTGCTGATGGCGGCCATCTTCGGTGGCCAGTGGGTGTCGGAGCATCCGACGCTGTCGCACGCCTTCACCTTCACGCCGGTACAACTGGTCTGGGCCCTGATCGGCTACGGCTTCGTCGCCGCCTGCATCCCGGTGTGGCTGCTGCTGGCGCCGCGCGACTACCTCAGCACCTTCCTGAAGATCGGCACCATCATCGCGCTGGCGATCGGCATCATCATCGTGGCGCCGCCGCTGAAGATGCCGGCGCTGACGCAGTTCGCCGCCGGCAATGGTCCTGTCTGGGCGGGCAGCCTCTTCCCCTTCCTCTTCATCACCATCGCCTGCGGCGCGGTGTCGGGCTTCCATGCGCTGATCTCGTCGGGCACGAGCCCGAAGCTGCTGGAGAACGAGACCCATGCCCGCTATATCGGCTACGGCGGCATGCTGGCCGAGAGCTTCGTCGCGGTGATGGCCCTGGTGGCTGCCTCGTGCATCGAGCCGGGCGTCTATTTCGCGATGAACAGCCCCGCGGCTGTCGTCGGCAAGGATGCCGCCACGGTTGCGCAGACGCTGTCGACCTGGGGCTTCGTCGTCACGCCCGAGATGCTGACCCAGGCCGCGGCCGACGTCGGCGAGAAGACCATCCTGGCCCGCGCCGGCGGCGCGCCGACGCTGGCCGTCGGCATGGCCGAGATCCTGCACCAGGTGGTGGGCGGCAAGGCGCTGATGGCCTTCTGGTACCACTTCGCCATCCTGTTCGAGGCCCTCTTCATCCTGACCGCCGTGGACGCCGGCACCCGCGCCGGCCGCTTCATGCTGCAGGACCTGCTGGGCAGCTTCGTACCCTCGCTCAAGCGCACCGAGAGCTGGATCGCCAACTTCATCGCCACCGGCCTGTGCGTGGCGGCCTGGGGTTATTTCCTCTACCAGGGCGTCGTCGATCCGCTGGGTGGCATCAACACGCTGTGGCCGCTGTTCGGCATCGCCAACCAGATGCTGGCCGCCGTCGCGCTGCTGCTGGGCACCGTCGTCATCTTCAAGATGAAGAAGGACCGCTACGCCTGGGTCACGGCCGTGCCGGCCGCTTGGCTGCTGTGCTGCACGATGACCGCCGGCTGGCTGAAGATCTTCTCGGCCGACCCCAAGCTGGGCTTCCTGGCCCATGCCGACAAGTACGCCGGGGCAATAGCCGAGGGCAAGGTGCTGGCGCCGGCCAAGTCGCTGGAGGCGATGTCGCGCGTCGTCTTCAACGACAGGCTGGACGCGGCCCTGTGCGCTCTCTTCATGGGTGTCGTCATCAGCGTGTTGATCTACAGCGTCAAGGCCATCCTGCAGGCGCGCCGCAACGGCAAGGTCACGGCGCAGGAGACGACCTTCGTGCTGCTGCCGGCGGGCCAGCGTGCTTGAGCTGGGCCGCGAGCTGGCCCCTGAAGTTGCGAGGATGGGCCGGTATCTGACGCAAAGCCTGCGCCTCATGGTGGGCGTGCCGGACTACGGCAGCTATCTGGCCCACCACCAGGCCACGCATCCCGACCGCCCGGCCATGAGCTACGAGGAGTTCTTCAGGGAGAGGCAGGCGGCGCGCTACTCGTCGAGAACGGGGAAGTGCTGCTGAGGTAAAAGCCCGGCATGCCCCCTTCGACCGACGACAACGCCAAGCCCGGCCTGCTGGGCGACACGGCCCAGCGCGACTACGCCCGCAAGCTGGGCCTTTTCATGCGCTTTGCCGAGCCCGAGCTGCGCGCGGCCATCGCCACGCTGGGCCTGGCGCAGGGCATGCGGGTGCTCGACGCGGGTTGCGGCAGCGGCGAAGCGCTGGCCTGGCTGGCGCAGGCGGTGGGCGAGGGCGGCCGCGTCGTCGGCGTGGATCTTTCCGAGGCCCATATCGCCGCCGCTCGCCGCCAGGCGCCGGCCCAGGTTGAATTGCACGCCGGCGATCTGATGACGCAGGCCATGGCGGCCGCAAGCTTCGATGCGATCTGGTCGGCCAACACCCTGCATCACTTCCCCGATCCGCTGGCCGCGCTGCGGCGCATGGCCGGTTGGCTGCGCCCCGGCCGCCGTCTTGCGATCGGCCAGAGCGGCTTCCTGCCCGAGATGCTGTTCGCCTGGGACATGCGGCTGGAGCGAGCCGTCGTCGACGCCGTGCGCGCGCATTACCGCGACAAATACGGCCTCGACGAGCGGCGACTGACGGCGGTAAGGGCCAATGTCGGGCTGCTGCGCCAGGCCGGGCTCGTCGATGTGCAGGCGCATACCCTCGCCATCGAGCGCATCGCGCCGCTGGCGCCTGCCGCGCGCGACTATGTGCTGGAAGCGCAATTCCGTTCGACTTTCGGCGAGCGGCTGCGGCCCTGGCTGTCGGCCGAGGACTTTGCCGAACTGCAGAGGCTGTGCGATCCCGCCGACCCGGGCTTTGCGCTGGACCGGCCGGACTTTCACTATCTGCAGACCTTCACGGTGGTCAGCGGCTGCAAGCCGTGAAGGTTGCTTTTGCGGTTGTCCTTTCGACCCGGTGCAGTGAGCCGGGAGTCCGCCCCGGCAGGGCGGGTAACTTTTCTCTGACGCGCCAGAGAAAAGTCACCAAAAGAGGAGCGCTCAATGCAATCCGCACTCAGGCGGGATGGCGCGCTCGCAAGCTCGGAGTGGATCCGTGCCACGAAGCGAACCGCTGCGCTCTCGCGTCTGACTTGTGACGAGGCCCATCCATCGCCCCTTCAAGCCGCTTAACGCCGGCTGCACGCCGGGCTCATCAAGGAATACCGAACAGCCGCGTCGCCCGAGCGACGCTGCATTGGTCTTTGCTCGTGAGCACGGCGTGCAGCCGCGCGTTAACAGGTGCGGTGCGGCGATGAGCGCTGCTCGTGACAAGTCAGACGCGAGAGCGCAGCGGTTCGCATCGGCCCGGTATGACGCCGCGCGTTTTCGCGCGCCGTTCGTGGCGACGTGGTGCTCGTGTGCGGTTCAGGGCCTCTTCTTTGGTGACTTTCTTCTGGCCCCGCAGAAGAAAGTTACCCGGCCGCCGTGGACTGAGCCCGGACTTGAGGCAGTCCCTGCGGACTGCCTCATGCCTGGCGAAGGCCTGGCCGCATGCAAGCGGCAAGGCAGGACTCCCGGCAATGCAGCGAGCTGCCAACCCGCTTCGCAAAAGCAACCCAACCTACAACGTCGCGCTGCGCTTCCTCACCATCGGCGGGTTCTTCGAAAAATACTTGGCGATGCCCGAGGCCAGCGCATCGGCCAGTTCGTCCTGGTAGTCGGGGTCGCGCAGCTTCTTCTCCTCGTCGGGGTTGGAGATGAAGGCGGTCTCGACCAGGATGCTGGGAATGTCGGGCGCCTTCAGTACGGCGAAGCCGGCCTGCTCGACGCGGATCTTGTGCAGCTTGCCCACCTTGCCGATCTGGCCCAGCACTTCCTTGCCGAGCTTGAGGCTGTCCTTGATCTGGGCCGTCGTGCTCATGTCGAGCAGGGCGCGCAGCACATTGGCGTCCTTGGTGGCGGCGCCGACATTGACGCCGCCCACCATGTCGGCCGCGTTTTCCTTGTCGGCCATCCAGCGCGCGGCGGCGCTCGTCGCCGCACCGTCGGACAGCGCGAACACCGAGGCGCCGCGGGCCTGGCGGTTGATGAAGGCGTCGGCGTGCACGGAGACGAAGAGGTCGGCCTGCACGCGTCGCGCCTTGCGCACCCGCTCATGCAGGGGCACGAAGAAGTCGGCGTCGCGCGTCATCAGCACGCGGATGTTCGGGTTGGCCTGCAGCCGCTCGCGCAGCTTGAGCGCGACGGCGAGCACGACGTCCTTCTCCCTCAACCCTGAAGGGCCGACGGCGCCGGGGTCTTCGCCGCCATGGCCGGGGTCCAGCGCGATGATGATGAGGCGGTCGATCTTGGGCTCGGCGGCAGGAGCCGGCGCGGGCGCGGGCTTGGACGCGGCAGCAACGGGCGGCGGCACGGGGGCCGTGGCCGCCGGTGCGGGCGGGCGTTCGATCTTCTGGATCAGGTCGCCCAGCGCATCGTTGACGGCGCTGGCCGCGGCCTCGGCGCGCTGGGCCGGGGAGGGCGGCGCAGCGACGGGCTTCTTGTCCTGGGCCAGGGCCTGCAGCGGGTCGGCCTCGAACTTGGGATGCAGGTCGAAGACGAGGCGGTGCTTGTAGGCCGCCACCGGCGCCAGCGTGAAGATCTGCGGTGCCACGGGCTGGCGCAGGTCCAGCACGATGCGCACGACAGTGGGCGTGTTCTGGCCGACGCGCACGCCGCTGATGTAGGGGTCGTCGGCCTTGACCTTGCCGATCAGCTCGCGCAGGCCGGGGCTGAGCTCCAGGCCGTCGACGTCGATGACGAGGCGGTGCGGCGAGTCGACGAGGAAATGCTTGACCGCCAGCGGCCGGTCGGATTCGATGGTGACGCGGGTGTATTCCTGCGCCGGCCAGACGCGCACGGCGACGATGCTGGCCTGGCTGCTCGCGGCCAGCGAGGTCGGCGCCTTCAGCAGCAGCGCGAGAAACCCGAGGGAGGCGCGGCGCTTCATGCGAGGGCCTCGACGAGCCGGGGCGCACCGCTGGCGCGCACGCGGCGGCTGTCGTCGGGCATCAGCTCGATGAAGAGCTGCAGATCGGCCGGCGGCAATTGGCCGGCCGCCTTCTCCGGCCATTCGCAGAGCTTGAGCCCGGGCGCTGCGAAGACATCGCGAAAGCCGGCGTCCTCCCATTCGCGCGGGTCGCCGAAACGGTAGAAGTCAAAGTGGCTGGCCGTGCCGGCGCCTCCAGCCGATGCAGGCAGCTCATAGCTCTCCATGACGGCATAGCTCGGGCTTTTGATGCGGCCTTGCACGCCCAGGGCCCGCAGCAGCAGGCGCACAAAGGTCGTCTTGCCGGCGCCCAGCGGCCCGTGCAGCTCGATCAACGCGTTGGGGGAGGGGAGCAACGCCGCCGCGAGACTGTCGGCGGTGGCTTGGGCCGCGGCCTCGTCGGGCCACAGCAGTTGGGTTTCTAAAATCGCAGGCAAATGCAAGAGGTCCCGTCCACTGTCGATGCCGCCGCGCTCATGGAGAAACTGCGCGGCTGGGCTCTTGAGCTCGGATTCTCACAGATCGCCGTGGCCGATGTGGACCTGAGCAGCGCCGAGCCCGGCTTGCAGGCCTGGCTGGACGCCGGCCACCACGGCCGCATGCACTACATGGCCAGCCACGGCATGAAGCGCGCCCGGCCGGCCGAGCTGGTGCCGGGCACGCTGCGCGTCATCACGGCGCGCATGGACTATCTGCCGCAAGCCACCGAACCCGGCTGGCAGGCCATCGAATGGACGGGCCTGGCCACACCCGAGCAGGCCCAGATCTCCATGTATGCCCGCGGGCGGGACTATCACAAGGTGCTGCGCCAGCGCCTGCAGAAGCTGGCCGAAAAGCTGGAGACCGAGGTCGGCCCGCTGGGCTACCGCGTCTTCACCGATTCGGCGCCAGTGCTCGAGGTGGAGCTGGCCGCGCGCTCCGGCCTGGGCTGGCGCGGCAAGCACACGCTGACCCTGCACCGCGAGGCGGGCTCGATGTTCTTCCTGGGCGAGCTCTTCATCGACCTGGCCCTGCCGCTCACCGAAGCCACCAGCGCGCATTGCGGCGAATGCCGGGCCTGCATCGACGTCTGCCCGACGGCCGCCATCACCGAACCCTACCGCGTCGATGCACGGCGCTGCATCTCCTACCTGACCATCGAGCACGACGGCCCCATTCCCGAGGAGCTGCGGCCGCTGCTGGGCAACCGCATCTACGGCTGCGACGACTGCCAGCTGGCCTGTCCGTGGAACAAGTTCGCCCAGCCGGCCGTGCTCGCCGACTTCGATGTGCGCCCGGGCATGGCGGGAGCGCCGATTGCCCAGCTGCTGGGTTGGGACGAAGCGGAGTTCCTGCGCCGCACCGAAGGCTCGGCCATCCGCCGCATCGGCTTTACACGCTGGCAACGCAATCTGGCCGTGGCGGCTGGCAACGCCTTGCGCCTCCATGAAAACGTGGAGCTGCGCGCTGCGCTGTTGCGGGCGGGGCAGGGGGCCGATGCCCTGGTGGCCGAGCACATCGCCTGGGCCTTGTCCGCGGCGCCAGCTTCTGCCGCGTTATCGTCCGGCCCGTCCGTTGGAGCCTGTTGAATGATCCCGTCACTGCGCCGCCCCGTCGTTTTTTCGGCCGTCCTCGCCCTGGCTGCCGCCACATCCCTGCCCGCTCAGGCGGTGCGTTACGAAGGCCAGGACTTTCCCGAGACGCTGCAGCTCGGCGGCAGCGGCCTGGTGCTGAACGGCACCGGCAAGCGCCAGGTCGCCATCTACCCGCTCTACCTGGCCTCCCTCTATCTGCCGCAGAAGGCCACCACGCCGGAGGCCATCTATGCCCAGCCCGGCCCCAAGCGGCTGGAGATGCGCATCGTCATCCCCCTCGTCAAGGACGTGTCGACGCAGGAATTCGTCAAGGCCATCAGCAAGGGCGTGAACCGCAACTCCACCGAAGCCGAGAAGGCGGCGGTGGCCGAACGCCTGAAGCAGTTCAATGCGGCAATCGCCGACGTGGGCCGCGTCAAGAAGGGCGACCTGCTGCACATCGACTACCTGCCGGCCCAGGGCGGCACCATCCTGTCGGTCAACGGCAAGGTCTGGGGCAAGCCCGTCGAGGGCCAGGATTTCTACACGGCCTTCCTGAAGGTCTTCCTCGGCGACAACAACAGCGACGCCAAGCTGCGCACCGGGCTGCTGGGCCAGCCGTCCTGAACTAGCATCGACCCATCACCACAGGAGACCGACCTCATGCAACGCCGTTCCGTCCTCCAAGCCGCCGCACTCGGCAGCCTCAGCTCCATGGCCTGGGCCCAGGGCGCCTATCCGAACAAGACTGTGCGCCTGATCGTGCCCTTCGCGCCGGGCGGCACGACGGACATCATTGCCCGCATCGTGTCCGAGAAGATGTCGGCTCTGCTGGGCCAGACCATGGTGGTGGACAACAAGGCCGGCGGCGGCGGCACGGTGGGTGCCACGGAGATCATGCGCGCCACGCCGGACGGCTACACGCTGGGCGTGGCCACGGTGTCGACGACGGCGGCCAACCCGGCCATCAACGCCAAGATCGCCTACAACCCGCTGACCGACTTCACGCCCATCATCAACATGGCGGCGACGCCCAACGTCATCGCCGTGCACCCGAGCTTCCCTGCCAAGGACTACAAGAGCTTCCTGGCCGAGCTGAAGAAGAACCCCGGCAAGCACAGCTTCGCGACCTCGGGCACCGGCGGCATCGGCCATCTGCAGATGGAGCTCTACAAGACGCTGGCCGGCGTCTTCGTGCTGCACATCCCCTACCGCGGCGCGGGCCCGGCCCTGAACGACACGGTGGCCGGCCAGGTGCCGATGATCTTCGACAACCTGCCGTCGGCCTTGCCCTTCATCAAGGACGGCCGCCTCATCCCCATCGTCGTCGCCGCACCGACCCGAGTGGCCTCCCTGCCCAATGTGCCGACCTTCAAGGAAGTCGGCCTCGAGCCCGTCAACCGCATGGCCTATTACGGCATCCATGCGCCCAAGGGCCTGCCGCGCAACATCGTCGACCAGGTCAATGCCGCGGTGCGCAAGGCGCTGGAAATGCCCGACGTCAAGAAGCGCATCGAGGACACCGGCTCGCTGATCGTGGCCAACACGCCCGAGCAGTTCCAGGCCCAGATCGCGGCGGAGTTCGAGGTCTACAAGAAGGTCGTGGCGCAGCAAAAGCTGAAACTTGACTGACATGGAGCCCCTCGTCTGGTCTCGCCCCGCCGGACGCGGGCGTGCCCAGCCGGTCCCCCGAGGGGACGGCGATGCTCGCGGCATCGAGCCGCGAGCACATCGCCATGGCGGGCCGGCTTGGGAGCGGCCCGGCGCTCGGCCCGAAAGCCGCACGTCGCATGGGTGCTAGCGGCGCTGACCCGGCGATCGAGGCTTTTGTCGAGGCGCTGTGGCTGGAAGACGGCCTGAGCGCCAACACGCAGGCGGCCTACCGGCGCGATCTGGCCGCGCTTGCGGCGCTGATCGCGCCAAGGCCGCTCGACAGTTGCACCGAGCGCGATCTGCTTGAACTTGCCGTTGCCAAGGCGAAGGGCAAGACGAGCAGCGCCAACCGGCGGCTGTCGGCGATCAAGCGCTATTTCCGCTGGGCCTTGCGCGAAGGTCGTGTATCGACCGATCCGACGCTGAAGTTGACTGCGGGCAAGGCTGAACACCGCAACATCAAGTTGCTCAGCGAGGCGCAAGTGAGCGCGTTGCTTGCGGCTCCGGACGTGGATACGCCGCTGGGCCTGCGGGACAGGGCGATGCTGGAGCTGATGTACGCCTGTGGGTTGCGCGTGTCCGAGCTGGTCACGCTGAAGAGCGCCCATGTGGCCTTCAAGGACGCCGTGCTGCACGTCACCGGCAAAGGCAGCAAGGCCCGCCTCGTGCCCTTTGGCGAGCATGCGCGCGACTGGATGGCGCGCTATCTGCGCGAGGCCCGTGCCGAGATCCTGGCCGGCCAGAGCAGCGACGACCTCTTCGTCACCGCCCGCGGTGCCGGCATGACGCGGCAGATGTTCTGGAACCTGGTCAAGCGGCATGCGCTGACGGCCGGCATCACGGCGCCGCTGTCGCCGCACACGCTGCGCCATGCCTTCGCCACGCATCTGCTCAATCATGGTGCGGACCTGCGCGCCGTGCAGCTGCTTCTGGGGCATGCTGACCTGTCGACGACGCAGATCTACACCCATGTGGCGCGCGAACGCCTCAAGGCGCTGCACGCCGAGCACCATCCCAGGGGCTGAGCGTTTTCCCTTGCTCGGGTTGCACCGAAGCTTCGTTCGTTTCGTTGGTTTCAAACCTGTCGGCACGCCACAACACCGGCCCTCGCGACCCCCTCGGGCAGGGGCAAACTCCGCCGCCATCACAAATGCACACGGAGTAACCATGCACGCCACCCGCCTGCTGCCGACCGCGCTCGCCGCCCTCAGCCTGTTCGCCACCGCTTCGGCCATCGCCCAGGCCCAGGACAACAGCCTGGAGCGCGTCACCGTCATCGGCTCACGCAAGAGCCTGCCGGCCGCATCCAGCACCGACACGCTGGTGCCGGTTGACATCTATTCGATGAGCAAGGTGACAGAGGGCGGGGGTCAGTTCGACCTGGCCCAGTCGCTGCAGTACCTGTCGCCGTCCTTCAACTCGACGCGTCAGACCGGCGCCGACGGCGCCGACCTGATCGACTCCGCCGCCCTGCGCGGCCTGGGCTCGGACCAGACCCTGGTGCTGGTCAACGGCAAGCGCCGCCACACGGTGGCCCTGGTCAACCTGTTCGGCGCCCGCAACCGCGGCTCGACGGGCACGGACATGAACTCCCTGCCGCTGCTGGCCATCGACAATGTGCAGGTGCTGCGCGACGGCGCGGCCGCCCAGTACGGCTCCGACGCCATTGCCGGCGTCATCAACATCCAGCTGAAGAAGAAGGCCGGCTGCGAGGCGGTGGCCGGCTACGGCCAGTACTCGGCCGGCGACGGCAAGAACTACCTCGCCTCGGCCTATTGCGGCGCCAAGATCGGCGGCGGCACGCTGGGGGTCACCGGCGAATGGCAGGACCGCGGCCGCTCCAACCGCGCCGACGCGGGCAGCCTGCGCACCATCGGCGACACCCAGGTCAAGAACAAGACCCTCTATCTGAACGGCGAGTTCCCGCTGGGTGGCGACAACAAGCTCTATGTGACGGCCGGCGCCCAGGACCGCGATGCATCGTCGGCCGCCTGGGCCCGCAATGGCGACACTGACATCCCCAGCCGCAACTCGGCTGCGATGTATCCCAACGGCTTCGTGCCCTTCATCAACGGCGACGTGCAGGACCGCTATGTCATCGTCGGCTGGAAGTCGGCCATTGCCGGCTGGGACACCGACCTGTCCCAGACCTATGGCAGCAACAAGCTGCGCTACAACATCAGCAACACGCTGAACGCGTCCATCGCCAACAAGGATCTGATCAATGGCGGCCGCGGCATCAGCCCGACCAGCTTCGATGCCGGCGGCTTCGGCTTCAGCCAGGCGACGACCAACCTCGACGTCAGCCGCTTCTTCCCCGACCTGCTGGGCGGCAGCAACATCGCCTTCGGCGCCGAGTACCGCAAGGAGAAGTACAACATCGTCGCTGGCGAGTCCGGCTCCTACATCGACGCCGACGGCGTGGGCTTCGGTGGCAACGCCGGCAGCCAGGGCTTCCCCGGCTTCTTCCCCTCGGATGCCACCAACCGCAGCCGCAACAGCCAGGCGCTTTATGCCGACTGGGAAGCGAACCTGACGCCGGCGCTCACCGTGGATGCCGCCGTGCGCGCCGAGCACTACAGCGACTTCGGCTCCACGACCACCGCCAAGCTGTCGGGCAGCTTCAAGGCCAGCAAGGAAGTGCTGCTGCGTGGCGCAGCCAGCACCGGCTTCCGTGCACCCAGCCTGCAGCAGCTCTATTTCTCGTCCACCTTCACCGACTTCCTCGGCGGCAGGCCGCTGGACGTGGTGCTGGCGCCCAACGGCAGCAGGATCGCCAACGCGGCGGGCGTGCCGGCCCTGAAGCAGGAGAAGTCCAAGAACTTCACCCTGGGCGTGACCGTGAAGCCCAGCACCGACACCGCGCTGACGGTCGACCTCTATCAGATCAACATCAAGGACCGCATCGTGCTGTCCGGCCGCTTCGACGAAAACAACTACCCGGCTCTGGGTGCCATCCTGCAAGGCCTTGGGGTCGGTCAGGCGCAGTTCTTCGTGAACTCGGTGGACACGCGCACCCGCGGCGTGGACCTCACGGCCTCCAATCGGATGAAGCTGGGTGCGGGTCAACTCAACACCTTCCTGGCGCTGAACGTCAGCCGCACGACGGTGACGGCCATCAATGCACCGGCCTCGCTGAAAGGCTACGAGGACGTGCTGCTGTCCACGCGTGAACGCCTCTTCATCGAGCAGGGCGGCCCTCGCACCAAGGCCACGCTGGGCTTCGAGTACAGCCAGGGCGTCTGGACCGGGGAAGCCAAGGTCATCCACTTCGGCAGCCAGACTCACGCCGGGGGCTACACGGCTGGATGGATGTTGAACTACAAGCCCAAGACCTCGATGGATCTGGGCATGAGCTGGCAGGCCACGCCGGCCTTGAAGTTGAGCGTGGGCGGCAACAACGTCTTCAACGTCAAGCCGACCCGTCAGAACCCGGATGAAACTGACAACGGTTTCTACTACGACAGCGTGCAGTTCGGCCTGAATGGTGCGTCCTACTTCGCGCGGATGCACTACAAGTTCTAAGAGTCGCGCTGACAATCCGGGCGGATGGACCACAGCTTCCTCTCCGCCCTGATCCTGCTGCTGCTGGTGCTCGACCCGCTCGGCAGCCTGCCCATCTTCATCCCCATCATGCGTGCGGTGCCGAAAGAGCGCCGCACGCGCGTGGCGCTGCGCGAGGTGGGCATCGCCTTCTGCGTGCTGTTCGGCTTCATGTTCGTCGGCGAGACCTTCCTGCAGGTCATGCACCTGTCGGAGCGCTCGCTGGAGGTGGCCGGCGGCGTCATCCTGATGATCATCGCCATCCGCATGATCTTCGGCGGCTCGGCGGAGTCGGCCTATGGGCTGGAGCCGGGCAAGGAGCCGCTGATCTTCCCGCTGGCCGTGCCGCTGCTGGCCGGCCCGTCGGCCATGGCCACGGTGCTGCTGCTGGCATCCCGCCAGCCCGACCGCATCTATGAATGGATTGGCGCCCTCAGCACGGCGCTGCTGGTGTCCGGGCTGGTGCTGGTGCTGGCGGATCGCATCCGCAAGCTGCTGGGCGATTCGGTCGTGTCGGCCATCGAGAAACTGATGGGCCTGGTGCTGACCGCGATCGCCGTCGAGATGGTGCTGGCCGGCCTGAAGCGCTACTTCATCGGCGGCATCTAGAAAGACGCCGGGCCGGCCAGCGAAGGGCTTACTTGCCCTTCAGCTTGGCTTCCTTGCCCTTGGGCATGACAGCCGTCATCGGCGCCACAGGGCGGTCCGAGCCCGCTGCTGCCTTGCCGGGACCGGCGTCCTTCTTCGGTTTCTTCGTCATCTTGTTGCCGCGTTGTTCGGTATTGGCCATGATTCCTCCATGCAAAGGGGTTGAAAGCAGATCGAACTATGCCTCAGCGTCGTACTTCGTTTTGGCAGGGCTTGCGAGCCATTGCTCAGCCGTGACGTCATATCGCTTGCAATCCATGTCGTACCAGCGGCCCAGGCCGGTGAAGCTCATGCCCAGCTTCTCCATGACGGTGGAAGAGGGCGTGTTCTCGGGCTGGCAGACGGCGCAGATCAGTGCCGGCTTCAGGGTCTTGAAGGCCCAGCCCACCATGTGGCGGGCCGCCTCGCTGGCATAGCCCTGGCCCTGGGCATCCTGGCGCAGCCGCCAGCCCGTCTCCAGCGGGCCGGCCGGATCGCGGTTGAGGTGCTGGATGCAGCCCATGCCGACCACGTCCCCACCGTCCTGCTTGACGAAGGCCCACCAGGAATAGCCGAACTCCGCCCAGCGTGACTTCACGCGCTCGATCATGGCGCGCGTGTCTTCCAGCGTTTCGGGCCTGCCGGTGATGTAGCGCATGACCACCGGATCGCTGTTCAGGCGGTAGAGCCCGTCCAGATGGCGGTCGTCAACGGGTTCGAGGCGCAGGCGGGGCGTCAGCAGCAAGGACATGGCTTCAGTAGGAGTCGGTCACGATCGGATGCATTCTGAAGTGGCCTGCTCTCACCATTCGGAAGTCACTTTTCATATCGAGAAATTTGCGCATGCTGCAGCGCCGCAAGATTTCTCATTATGGTGAATTGCGTTTTGCGATTTGAAAATGCAAACATAAGTCATTGTTTTATATGGGCAAAGTTTTTTGTCTTGTATAAGACTTTGACTTGCATGGCGGCGCATCAAGCCCTAATCTTGAGCCATCGGTTTTCGATGTTTCAAAGGAGTACTGCATGACCCGCCTCACCCGTGAACAACAGATCGCCGCCCTGGAAAAAGACTGGGCCGAGAACCCCCGTTGGAAGGGCATCACCCGCGGCTACACCGCCGCCGATGTCGTCCGCCTGCGTGGCTCCGTCGAGATCGAGCACACCCTGGCCAAGCGCGGCGCGGAGAAGCTGTGGGGCCTGGTGAACACCGAGCCCTTCGTCAACGCCCTGGGCGCCCTGACCGGCAACCAGGCCATGCAGCAGGTCAAGGCCGGCCTGAAGGCCATCTATCTGTCCGGCTGGCAGGTCGCCGGCGACGCCAACAGCAATGGCGAGATGTACCCCGACCAGTCCCTGTACTCGGTGGACTCGGTGCCCAAGGTCGTCAAGAAGATCAACGCCACCTTCAAGCGCGCTGACGAGATCCAGTGGAGCGAAGGCAAGGACGATGTCGACTTCTTCGCGCCCATCGTGGCCGACGCGGAAGCCGGCTTCGGCGGCGTGCTGAACGCCTTCGAACTGATGAAGGCCATGATCGAGGCCGGCGCCTCGGGCGTGCACTTCGAAGACCAGCTGGCCAGCGCCAAGAAGTGCGGCCACATGGGCGGCAAGGTGCTGGTGCCGACGCGTGAAGCCGTCGCCAAGCTCGTCGCCGCCCGCCTGGCCGCCGACACCATGGGCGTGCCCACGCTGCTGGTCGCCCGCACCGACGCCGAAGCCGGCGACCTGGTCACCGCCGACATCGACGACAACGACAAGCCCTTCTGCACCGGCGAGCGCACCGTTGAAGGCTTCTACCGCACCAAGAACGGCCTGGACCAGGCCATCAGCCGCGGCCTGGCCTATGCGCCCTATGCCGACCTGATCTGGTGCGAGACCGGCAAGCCCGACCTGGCCTTCGCCAAGGCCTTCGCCGACGCCATCCACGCCAAGTTCCCCGGCAAGCTGCTGGCCTACAACTGCTCGCCTTCCTTCAACTGGAAGAAGAACCTGGACGACGCCACCATCGCCAAGTTCCAGCGCGAGCTGGGCGCCCTGGGCTACAAGTTCCAGTTCATCACGCTGGCCGGCTTCCACAGCCTGAACTACTCGATGTTCGAACTGGCCCACGGCTATGCCCGCAACCAGATGAGCGCCTTCGTCGAATTGCAGGAGAAGGAATTCGCCGCCGCCGAGAAGGGCTTCACCGCTGTCAAGCACCAGCGCGAAGTCGGCACCGGCTACTTCGACGCCGTCACGACGACCATCGAGGCCAACGCTTCGACGGCCGCCCTGAAGGGCTCGACGGAAGACGAGCAGTTCTTTGACGCCAAGCACGGTTAATCACAGTCGGAACGTCAACTCCTGACTTTTACGGCCCGCCTCTGGCGGGCCTTTTTATTTGTCACGAGCGCGTCATACTGAAGTCACAGACTGGCGCCATGAACAACACAACAACAAATACAAAGTTCAGCCTCGCCCACCGGCTCGGTGCCTGGTGGGGGCGGCGGCGGGAGCCCGCCCGTCGGGAGGCGTTGCGCGGGCGCTGCCCGCCAGCCACCGTGGCGGCCGCGCAGATCCCGCCCGCCGTGCGCACCGCCTGGGCCCATCACGCGCCCCATGAATTCCCCGGTCTGGCTGTCGACGACGGCGCCTGGCTGCGCTGCAGCCTGGGGCTTGCGCAGTTCTTCGAGGCCTGCCGGCTGCAGCGCGAGCAGGGGCCGTGCGCGCTGCCGAGCAAGGCGGCGGATTCGGTCTGGCATGTCTGGCTGAAGCTGGACCCGGCCGGGCTGGCGGACTGGCAGCAGCGCTATTTCGGCCGCGTCGTCGGGCATCGCGAGAACGCCGAGCTCGGCGCGCCGCTGGACGACTGCCTGGCCCGCGCCTGGGCCGGTGCCTGCCGCAGCGAGGGCAAGGGCCTGCTCGGGCCCCAGCTGCCGCTGCTGTTCGCCCTTGACGGCCTGCTGGGCCTGCCGACGGGCTGGGCCTACGGCTTCCAGCAGGGCACGCTGGCGCATCGCCAGATCGACGGCTTCGGCAAGCCCGGCGGCGCCGTCGTCATGCATGCGGCCGTCGGTGGCGCTGGCCTGGTGGCCCTCGGCCTGATGACCCAGTCGGAACTCACGGACGCCTTGCGCCAGCGCCAGAGCAGCGACAGCAGCTCCGGGAGCAGTTGCGGCAGCAGCTGGAGTTCGGACGGCGGCGGCAGTGACGCCAGCTCGGACGGCGGCGGCAGCAGCTGCGGATCCAGCTGCGGCGGCGGAGACTAGCGGCGCGCGACCTGGAAGGTCCCGACCGCGCCGTTCAGCGTCGTCGCCTGCTCGCGCAGGCTCTCGGCCGCGGCTGTCGATTCCTCCACCAGCGCGGCGTTCTGCTGCGTGACCTGGTCAAGCTGGGCGATGGCGATATTGACCTGGGCGATGCCGTCGGACTGCTCGGCCGTCGCCGTCGTGATCTCGCCCATGATGTCCTTGACGCGCTGCACGGCGCCGACAAGCTCGTCCATGGTCCGGCCCGCATCGGCCACCAGGCGTGAGCCGGCTTCCACGCGCTCGACGCTGCTGCCGATCAGGCTCTTGATCTCCTTGGCCGCATCCGCCGAGCGGCCGGCCAGCGAGCGCACCTCGCCCGCGACGACCGCGAAGCCGCGGCCCTGTTCGCCTGCCCGCGCCGCCTCGACGGCCGCATTCAGCGCCAGGATATTGGTCTGGAAGGCAATGCCGTCGATGACGCCGATGATGTCGGCGATCTTGCGCGAGCTGGTGTTGATCTCGTCCATGGTCTGCACGACCTGGGCCACCACTTCGCCACCGCGCTGGGCCACGCTCGCGGCGGACACCGCCAGCGAGTTGGCCTGGCCGGCCGACGCCGCCGAGTTCTGCACCGTGCCGGTCAATTGCTCCATGGCGCTGGCCGTCTCCTCCAGGCTGGAGGCCGCCTTCTCGGTGCGGGCGCTCAGGTCCTGGTTGCCGCTGGCGATCTCGGCCGAGGCGGTGCCGATGGACTCGGCGGAATCACGGATGCTGCCGATGGTCTGGGACAGGGTCTCGCGCATGCGGCGCAGCGTGGTCTGCAACTGGCCGATCTCGTCGGCGCGCGCCACCATGCCCTGGCCGGAGCGCATCAGATTGCCGTCGGCCACGCGTTCGGCCAACTCGTTGGCGGCGGCCAGCGGGACCGTGATGCTGCGCGTGATGCTCCAGGCGGCCCACACGCCCAGGCCCAGCATGACCAGGCCGAACACCAGCAGCAGCACGCGGCCGTTGCCGTTGGCGGCGTCGATGCCGACGGCGGTCTGGTCGATGGCCTTGCGCTGGTAGTCCAGGAACTCCTGCATGCGGGTCAGATAGACCTTGGAGCCGGGGATGAAGACGTCGGTCAGCAGCTTCTCGGCGCCTTCGGCGTCGCCGTCCTTCTTCAGCGCGGTGATCTTGTCACGCGACTCGAGATAGACCTTGCGCGCTTCGCCGACGGCATCGAACAGCTTCTGCTCCTCGGGCGAGCGGACCAGCGCCTTGAGCTTTTCCTGCATCTCGCCGGAAGACTTGGTGGACTGCGCCGCGTCTTCCTTGAACAGATCCACCAGCGAGGCGTCGGAACTCTTGGCGATGGCCATGGTGCGCCGCACGCCGGAGTTGATGTTGCGGCTCCAGTCCGAGATCAGCCTTTCCTTGGCCAGCGGCTCGTCCATCATCTGGCGCGTGGCCGCGGCCGTCGCGGCCAGCTTCCAGGAGGCGAGCGCAATCACGCAGGCGGCCAGGGCCAGCACCAGCGCGAAGCCGGCGGCCAGGCGTTTGCCGATGGATAGCTTGATCATGAAATCTCCAGTCCTCGTCTTGTTGCCCCGCGCTTCTTGGGCGCGGGCAACCTGAGATGCTAGAGCCGCCCTGGTCGTGAGGGCGGCTCCGATCTGGGACTTCGGTCACGCAGTCGGCGATTCAAACGATGTCGAGGCCGGATGGCGCCAGGATCCAACCGACGCTGGCGCGGCGTTGCCGCGGCTGCGGCGCAGCCCGCGGCGGCGCGATCAGCGACGGCGGCGCTTCATGAGACCGAGGGCCGCCAGGCCGCCGATCATCAGCAGGTAGACGTCGGACTCAGGCACCGCGGCAGTGGCCGTGATGCCGTTCCAGTACATGTTGGTGGCCATCTGCGAAGCGGTGAAGTACAGCTTCAGCGGCAAGGCCATCGCCACGTTGGGCGAGGCGGAGTCGATCGCCGGACTGATTCTGCGGATCTCGAACCAGACCACGCCGTTCGCAAACGTGTAGGTCTCACCGGCGTTGAAGTCGTTGTCGACCACAGAGCCGTAGACCGACAGCTGCAGCCCGTGGACGTTGTCGGGCGCCGTGACGCTGGTGAAGTTGCCGTGGTTCAGCCAGATCGAGAAGCCGTCGATCATCGGCGGGTCGAACCACAGGCCCGACTGCGGGGCGATGAACGTGAACGACATCGCGGTCGACGACTGGGCCGAGTTGCTGTACCAGATGTTGTTGGGCAGCACGGGGTCGTATTGCGAGGCGCCGCTGCCGGCAAAGCCTGGCATGGCGGACAAAAGCAGGCCTGCGGCCAGTGCGGCCGTGCGAATCTTTTTCATGTTTCTCTCTCCCTGGAAATGCGAGGCGAACTGTAGTGGCGGCCGACGCACCAGCAGCGCCGAGAGAGACTCTCGCCCCCCAATCACGGGGTGCGCATCGTGGCGAGGCGCTGACGCAAGCGAGCGGCCATCGCCATGTCGCCCTGGGTCTGGGCGTCGTCCGCAAGCCTGGCGATCACGGGTTTATAGGCAAATCGTTCCGTGGCAGCTTCCATGGCGGCAAGCGATGCCGGAGGGGTTTGCGTGCGGCCCAGGTATCGAGCCATCTCGTATTGGGCCTGCAGCTGGTCCATCAGCAGCAGCCGGACGGGCTCGTCGGCCAGCACCGCAGGGCGCACCAGAGCCATGCGGGCCTGCGTCAGTTGTGGCGCGATGCGGCGGTAGTCCACGACAGCCGCGATCAGCGCCATGGCGCTGACGGCCATGACCGCCTGGCCGGCCACGGCGGGCAGCTCGACGCCGCGGTCCTGCGCGCACAGCCGCCCCAGCAGCAGGCCAAAAGGCAGCAGCAGGATGAAGTATTCCAGCGGGTACTCCAGCATCGCGTGCACGCCCAGCATCAGCAGGGCCAGCATGACCGGACCGAGCCGGGCGTCGTTGCGCAGGGCGCGCAGCCCGCGCCACAGCACGAAGACCAGGCCGGCAAGCAGCAGCAGGCCCAGCGGCAGCCCGCACCAGAGCAGCAGGTCCAGCACAAGGTTGTGGCTGTGCTCGGTCCAGGCCGGCGGGGAGGGGTGGTGCAGCATGCCGCGGGCCTGAGCCACCGACACCTGGTTGAAGCCATAGCCCACCCATGGCGAGTCCGCCAGCGCGGCAATGAACAGGCGCGCATAGTCCCAACGGGCGACAACGCTTTCGCCATGGGCCCAGCTGCGGCCCTGTGAGCCCAGGGGCAGCCACTGCGTTGCCGCCACCGCCAGCAGCAGCGCGGCGAACAAGGCCAGCACGCCGCGTCGTCCCAACCCGAGGCCGAGCGCCTGGGGCGCCATCCATCCCAGGCCCAGCAGCAGTGCGGCCTGCAGCAGGCCCGTGCGCGAGCCGGTCAGGGCCAATGCCGCAATGAGCAGCCCGGCCGCCGCGCCGGCGAACAGGCGCTGGCGTCTTTCGGCCGGCCAGCCGGCCAGCAGTACCAAGAGGCCCAGCATCAGCAAGGTCGACAGCAGGTTGGGTTGGGCCAGATTGGCCCCGGCGCGGCCCGCGCGGGTCTGCGGCCCCAGCCACGGGCCAGCGGGCAGCCATCCGGCGGCATGGAGCAGGGCGATCGCGGACGACACCACGGCCGCTGCCAGCACGGCCTTCGCAAAACGCCCCGCTTCGCCCTCGGCGACAAAGGCGGGCTGTGCACCGACCTGGATGGCGAACGCCAGGCCCACCAGATAGAGCGACGCCATCACCGCATCGCCGCGGTACAGCACCAAGCCGCAGGCATGCTGGGCCAGCGGCACAGCCGCCAGCGCCAGCATCGCCAGAGCCGGCCACGGCCAGCGGCGCGCGGGCGAGCGCAGCACAAGCATCAGCAGCGCCACGGCGGCGCAAAGGTCACCGATGAAGCCCGTCCAGGGCAGTTCGTGCAGGGGTACAAGGAACCCGAGAGCCAGCAGTGCCGCCGCCACGTTCAGCGCGATGCCTCGATCAAGTCCAGATAGTCCTCCCGGCTGGCCAGCCGCGGGTTGGTCTTGTGGCAATGGTCCACCAGCGCATGTTCGACGATGCGCTCGTCCAGCTCCGGCCCGACACCCATGGCGGCCAGGCCCGAAGGCAGGCCCAGGCGGGCGTTCAGCCCGGTGATGGCGTCGGCCACCGCATCGGCGCTGTTGCTGGCCAGGCCCATGGCCTGGGCCAGGCGCTCGATGCGGCGGTCGCGCTTTACGCTGTCGGCCTCGGCATTGAAGCGGATGACGGCCGGCAGGAAGACGGCATTCAGCGTGCCGTGGTGCAGGCGCGGATTGATGCCGCCCAGGGAATGGCTCAGCGAGTGCACGGCGCCCAGGCCCTTCTGGAAGGCCATGGCGCCGTGCACGCTGGCGCACATCATGTCCATGCGTGCCTCGCGGTCGCCGCCGTCGCGGGTGGCGCGCTCGATGCTCTGCCAGCCGCGGCGCAGGCCCTCCAGCGCGATGCCGTCGGCCGGCGGGTTGAAGGCGGGGGCGAGAAAGGTCTCGATGCAATGGGCGATGGCGTCCATGCCGGTGGCGGCCGTCAAGGCCGGCGGCAGCTTCAGCGTCAGCGCCGGGTCGCAGATGGCGGCCTTGGGCAGCAGCTCCCAGTTGTGGAAGCCCAGCTTGCGGCCGTCGTCGACGATGAGGATGGCGCCGCGCGCCACCTCGCTGCCGGTGCCGGCCGTCGTCGGCACGGCGATCAGCGGCAGTACCCGGGGGCTGATGTTGACGGCGCCGCCCTCGATGGTGGCGTAGCTCTTCAGCGGGCCCTCGTGGGTGGCGGCGATGGCCACGCCCTTGGCCAGGTCCATGCTGGAGCCGCCACCGATGGCGATGAGGCCGTCGCAGTCGAACTCCCGGGCCACCTCGACAGCCAGGCGCACGGCGGCCTCGGTCGGGTTGGCGGGGGTGCGGTCGAAGACCGGCGGCTTCACATCGAAGGCGGCCAGGGCCTCGTCGAGCACGCCGGCGGCGCGCACGCCGGCATCGGTCACGACCAGGGGGCGGCGGATGCCGATGCGCTCGCACTCGGCCGGCAGCAGGCGGCTGGCGCCGAACTCGAGCTCGATGCGGGTCAGGTAGAGGATCTGGGCCATGTCGCGCTCCACACAATGTCTTTCCTCATGGTAGTGCCGCATGTCTAGACTTGCCGTCATGCGCGCGACTACTCCCACCCTGCTGCTGTCCCTCCTCCTCGTTGCCTGCGGTGGCGGTGGCGGAGGAGGGGGCTCGACGCCCCCGCCCACGCCGCCCGTGGACAACCAGCCGGGACTGACCGACACGACGGTCTATTCCTCGGCGCCCGAGGCCTCGCTGCCGGGCGCCGTCGAGGCAGCGGCGGTCAGCACCCAGACCGTCACCGCCAATGGCCAGACGCTGAGCTACACGGCCACGGCCGGCCACCTGATCGCGCGCGATGCCAACAACGCGGCCCAGGCCTCGGTCTTCTACGTCGCCTATACGGTGCCCGGGTCCGATGTGGCGACCCGCCCCGTCACCTTCTTCTACAACGGCGGTCCGGGCTCGGCCTCGGTCTGGCTGCAGCTGGGCAGCTTCGGCCCCAAGCGCCTCGTCACCAATGCGCCCGACACGACGGCCGCGCGGCCCTTCCCGATGATCGACAACGCCGAGCACCTGCTCGGCCAGAGCGACCTGGTCTTCGTCAACGCCGTCGGCAGCGGCTACTCCCAGGCCATCACGCCCTTCAACAACCGCAGCTTCTGGGGCGTGGACAGCGATGCGGCCCTGTTCCGCGACTTCATCCAGCGCTACCTGGCCGTCAACAACCGCGCGGCCTCGCCCAAATACCTGTTCGGTGAAAGCTACGGCGGCCCGCGCACGGCCGTGCTGGCGCGGCGCCTGCAGGAGGCCGGCGTCATGCTGGACGGCGTGGTGCTGCAGTCGCCGGCCATGGACTACAACAGCAATTGCGGCATCAGCAACGCGCAGAGCTGTGGCGGCTTTCTGCCCAGCTTCGCGGCCGTCGGCGCCTTCCACGCCCTGACCACACCCATTCCGACCGACATCAACGCCTGGGCAGCGCAGGCACGCAACTATGCCGACAGCGTCTACGCCCCGGCCCTGCAGGCCTGGTTCGCCAACGCCCAGCCGACGCCGGCGCTGTGGCAGCCGCTGGCCGACCTGACGGGCTGGCCGGCCGCGCGCTGGCAGGCCAATCTGAATGTGTCGGCGACGACCTTCCGCCAGCAGCTCGTGGCCGGCAATCTGCTGGGCCGCTACGACGCCCGCATGAAGGCCGCCAATGGCAGCGCGCTGGCGGCGGAAGGTGACCCCTCCAGCACCTGGATCGGCGAGAGCTTCGCCACCGGCATCGTCACCCATCTGCGCGACCAGCTTGGCTATCGCAATGCCTCGACCTATGTGGTGCTGAGCAATGCCATCAACTTCTGGGACTTCAGCCATGGCGGCCGGCAGCTGCCCGACACCATGCCCGATCTCGCCGCCGCCCTGGCCCAGAACCCGCGCCTGCGCGTACTGGCCGTCAGCGGCTATCACGACCTGGCCACGCCCTTCCACCTGACCGAGACCGACCTGGCCCGCGTCGACGCCAGCCGCGTCAAGATCCGCAACTACCCCGGCGGCCACATGAGCTATCTCGACGACGCGACGCGCATCGCCCAGCTGGCCGACATGAAGGCCTTCTACGCCAACACCCTGGCCCTGCGCGCCGCGGCCGACCTCCGCCCCGAGCGGCAGGCGCAGTCGGCCCGGCCCGTCGTGGCCGTGGATCGCGCAGGCACGCCGCAGCTGCCGGGCAGCGTGGCGCCGACGAACGAAAAGGCCCTCCAGTCGCCGCTGCAGGATCCGTGGGTGCCACCGCAGACAATGCGGGCTCGATGACCGACAAGAATCCCGCGCTCACGCCCCGCATGGCCGAGCTGCTGACGCGCATCCAGCGCGCCAAGCGGCCGCCTTTTCATTCGCTGACACCGCGCGAGGCCCGCCTGGCCTACCGGATGGGCGCCGAGATCCTGGACCTGCCGCGCGCGCCGCTGGCTCGCGTCGAGGATCTCGAGGTCGCCGGCCGCCCGGCGCGGCTCTACGCATCCAGCGCCGACAAGCTGCCCGTGCTCCTCTATCTGCATGGCGGCGGCTTCACCATCGGCGACCTCGAGACCCATGACAGCCTGTGCCGGCAGCTGGCCCAGCGCAGCGGCGCCGCCGTGCTGGCGCTGGACTACCGTCTCGCGCCCGAGCACCGCTTCCCGGCCGCCGTCGACGACGCCTGGGCCGGCCTGGCCTGGCTGCATGAGCAAGCGTCCACCCTCGGCCTGGATGGCAGCCGCCTCGGCGTCGGCGGCGACAGCGCCGGCGGCACGCTGGCCGCCAGCACCGCCTTCTTCGCCCGCGAGCGTGGGCTGCCGTTGGCCCTGCAGCTGCTGATCACGCCGGGCACCGATGCCCACATGAGCCACGATTCGCACCGCCGCTTCGCCGAAGGCTATCTGCTGGACGCCAAGTCCATCGAATGGTTCTTCAGCCATTACATCGATGCCGACCAGCGCAGCGACTGGCGCTTCGCGCCGCTGCAGGCCGACGACCACGCCGACCTCGCGCCCGCTGCCGTGCTGCTGGCCGAGGCCGATCCGCTGGTGGATGAGGGCCTGGCCTATGCCGACGTGCTGCGCGCCGCCGGCGTGCCGGTGCAGCTCGAGCTGGCCCGCGGCGTCACCCACGACTTCATCAAGATGGGCCGCAGCCTGCCCGAGGCCCTGCTGGCCCTGGACTTCTGCGCTGGGGCAATACGAGAGCATCTCAATCTATGACCCCGTCCTCTTCCGGGCCGCTCCCTAGCCGGCCCGCGGAGGCGATGTGCTCGCGGTTCAATGCCGCGAGCATCGCCGTCCCCTCGGGGGACCGACCAGGCTTGCCCGCGTTCAGCGGGGCTAGCTTGGGCGAGGGGCACTATCTCAGGGAATATCTGCGACCATGAAACGCCAGGACTTCCGCTTCCTCGAGCCGCTGCGCGTGCGCTGGGCCGAGATCGATGCCCAGGGCATCGTCTTCAACGGCCACTACCTGACCTATATGGACACGGCCATCAGCGGCTATTGGCGCGCACTGGCGCTGCCCTATGCCGACACGATGAAACTGCTCGGCGGCGACCTCTTCGTGCGTCGCGCGGCCCTGGACTACCTCGCCTCCGCCCGCTACGACGACCGCCTGGACATCGGCGTGCGCTGCCGCGAGTTCGGCAACAGCTCGATGAAGGTCGACGGCGCCTTCTTCCGCGGCGACCAGCTGCTGGTGCAGGCCGACATGGTCTATGTTTTCGCCGACCCCGTCGCGCAGACGCCGCAGCGCCTGCCAGACTCCTTGCGCGGTGTGATCAACGGCTTCGAGGCCGGCCAGAGCGTCGTCGACGTCAGCGTGGGGCCTTGGAAAGAGCAGGGCGAAGCCGCCGGCGCCATCCGCCGCGAGGTCTTCATCGACGAGCAGGGTATCCCGGCCGACATGGAATGGGACGCCGCCGATGCGAGCTGCCTCCATGCGCTGGCGCGCAACCGCTTCGGCGTGCCGCTGGCCACCGGCCGCATGCTGGAGCACGTGCCCGGCGTCGCCAAGATCGGCCGCATGGCCGTGTTGCGCTCCATGCGTGGTACGAACATCGGCCGCCAGGTGCTGGACGCGTTGATGGCCGAGGCGAGGCAGCAGGGCTACCGCGAGGTGCTGCTGCATGCGCAGCTGTCGGCCGAGAGCTTTTACCTGCGCGCCGGCTTCCAGCGGCGGGGCCAGCCTTTTGAGGAGGCAGGCATTGCGCATGTGGAGATGGTCAGGAGTTTGTGACCTGAGTTGGGCATGCTTGAAGCCATTCGAAGCTTGATGTCGACTCAGGGAGCGCGCGGCAGACCGATCCGCGTGGCCGGACTGTGTCGAGGCTATCTGACACTGTCGGAAGAAGCGGCGCAGCCGGCGACGGGGCTAATTCCGCAGTCATGGCTTGCTGAACTCCGAGACTGCCGTGTCTCGATCAACGACCAGAACGAACGTCCCATGAAGGAAGGGCTGTCGTTGCTCGGCAAGATGTCATCGGCCGATGTCGAGTCGCTTCTTGTTTTCGGCGATGTTGGCGCGTTGGCCTTCGCCGCCTCCAACTGGTCTCGGGTCGGGCATGCGGTCTTCGAAATCACGCGGATAGCGGCAGATCCAGAGGCTGGATTCATGACCGGCAAAGCGCTGACGGATCTCGATGGGCAGGGGCAACTCCACTACGGGTATTGCAGGCATCTCGGACCAGATATCGCACCGCTCTCGGAGAGCAGGGTCCGCAAGTCGCTGCTCGGTACGGCGAGCGTGCGCATCGAGACCGCAAAACATGGCTGGCTCAGTGGTCGGGACGATGTGAAGGCCGGCGCTGTTCGTGCGCTGTACCCCGTCAACTTCTGGTCGGCAGAAGCTTTGGCGGAAATGAAGGCGCTCGGCATTGTCTGGCCGGCGTCTCTTCAGCCCTGCGTTGGACTGAACCAGATCGATGCGGGCGCACAGGAGCTGATCGAATCCATGAATCCTGCCTTCAGCCGATTCATTCGCTTCGGACCAACTTGAAGGCCCGTCAGCCCAGCATCTCGAAGCGCTCGACCTTGCGCTCGCTCGCCAGCCACTGAGCCATCGCGGCGGCGACCTGCGGTTCGCGATGGGTCCAGCCCTCAGGGTAGATCTCCATCCAGGTCCATCGCCCCTCGTCATCCGGTTCAGGCCGCTGCAGCAGCTCGATCGGCGCCTCGACGCGCGCCTTGCGGAAGGCGATGAGGGCTTCGTCGACGTGGTCGGCCGCCACGCGGTAGTAGACGTAGAGCTGCACGCTCATTCTTGCGGCGGGATCTCGTAGGGCAGGGCGCGCGGCTGCAGCGTGGCGCCGCTGGCGCTGCCCAGGTGCAGGCTGCCACCCTCCAGCGTCGCGAGCTTGATCTCGGCGGCGATGGCCGTGCGGCCATCCTTGGCGCCGCTGCTGGCAACGATGCCGGCCGGCTGCTCCGGGTCGGCGCTGTGGAAGATCTCCTGGCCGACGGTGGCTGCCGCATCGGTCTCGAAAACTTGCAGCCGGCGCTTCAGCGTGCCGCGGTACTGGCTGCGGGCGACGATCTCCTGGCCGGGATAGCAGCCCTTCTTGAAGCTCACGCCGCCCAGCACCTCGAAATTGATCATCTGCGGCACGAAGGCCTCGACGGTGGCGCCACGCACCCAGGCCACGCCTGCTTGGGCTTCGGCAAACGCCCAGTCGTCCGCCGTGATGGCCGCACCGGCCGGCACAGACGCAGCCGCCGGTTGAATGCGCAGCGCACGACCAAACTCAGGTGCGGCGGGCAGGGCGACTTGCACCGCATCGCCTTCACGCACCAGCGTCCAGGCTTCGGCCGGCGGTGCGCCCAGCAGGCCGTAGACGGCGAACTCCGCGCTGGCGTCGCTCAGCTTGCACTTGGCGCGCAGCACGAACATGGACAGGCGCTTCAGCGTCGCCGCCAGCGTTTCGGCCGGGAGGGCCAGCAGGATCTCGTCCTCGCCATGCTTCCAGCCCACCAGCGTCGCCAGCAGCCGGCCCTTGGCCGTGCAAAAGCCGGCGAGGCGCGCATGCTCGCGGTCGAGCAGGGCGAAGTCCTGGGTCAGCTGGCTGTGCAGGAAGCTGGCGGCGTCGGCGCCCTGGGCGCGGATGACGCCCCAGTCGCTGAGGCGGAGTTGGGAGGCTTGAAGGATCTGGGACATAGGTGGCAATTATCATCAGCCCCCTTTAGACGGAGCCTGGCCAAGGGCATGAAGTGGTTGTTGCGGGCGCTGTTCGCCCTGTTGTTGATTGCGGCATTGGCCGCGGCTGCCGTCTGGCAGTGGCTGCGCAGCCCGCTGAGCCTGGCGGCGCCGTCGGTGGAGCTGTCCATCGAGCCCGGCACCAACCCGGCCGAGGTCGCCCGCGCCTGGGTGGCCGCCGGCGTGCACGCCGATTCGCGCCTCCTCTACCAATGGTTCAGATGGTCGGGCCAGGCCAAGCAGATCCGCGCCGGCAGCTATGAAGTCCACGCCGGCATCACGCCGCGCGAGCTGCTGGACAAGATGGTGCGCGGCGACCAGGTCATGGAGCAGCTGCGCCTCATCGAGGGCTGGAACTGGCGCCAGGTGAGGGCGGCTCTGGCCGCGGCACCCCAGCTGAAGGGCAAGACGGCCCAGATGAGCGATGCCGACATCATGGCCGCCCTGGGCGAACCCGGCGTGGCGCCCGAGGGCCGCTTCTTCCCCGACACCTATGCCTACAGCCGTGGCGTCAGCGACCTGACCGTGCTCAAGCGGGCGCACGCAGCCATGCAGGCGCGTCTCGCCGCGGCCTGGAGCAAGCGGGCGCGCGACCTGCCGCTGAAATCGGGCGACGAGGCCTTGATCCTCGCTTCCATCGTCGAGAAGGAGACCGGCACGGCGGCCGATCGCAGCAAGGTCGCGGCCGTTTTCGTGAACCGGCTGCGCGTGGGCATGCCGCTGCAGACCGACCCGACCGTCATCTATGGCCTGGGCGAGAGCTTCGACGGCAATCTGCGCAAGCGCGACCTGCTGGCCGACACGCCCTTCAACACCTACACCCGCGGCGGCCTGCCGCCCACGCCCATCGCCATGCCCGGCGCGGCCTCGCTGCAGGCGGCCCTGAACCCGGCGGCCATCAAGGCGGTGTACTTCGTCGCCAGGGGCGACGGCAGCAGCGAATTCAGCGAAGACCTCGCCGCGCACAATCGCGCGGTCAACAAATACCAACGCGGCGGCAAGTGACTGGTCGGTTCATTTCTTTCGAAGGCATCGACGGTGCCGGCAAGTCCACCCACATCCAGGCGGTGGCCGACTGGTTCCGCGCCCGCGGCGCCGATGTGCAGCTCAGCCGCGAGCCCGGCGGCACGCCGCTGGCCGAGACCCTGCGCGACATCGTGCTCAAGCAGCCCATGGGCTCGCTGACCGAGCTGCTGCTGATGTTTGCCGGCCGCCGCGACCATGTCGAGGCCGTCATCAAGCCCGCGCTGGCCGCCGGCAAGACCCTGCTCTGCGACCGCTTCACCGACGCCAGCTTCGCCTACCAGGGCGGCGGCCGCGGCCTGCCCCTGAGCGTGCTGGACCCGCTGGCCGACTGGGTGCAGGAAGGCACCGAGCCCGAGCTGACGCTGTGGTTCGACCTGCCGTCGGAACAGGCGGCCGCGCGCCGTGCCAGCGCCCGCGAGGCCGATCGCATCGAGCAGCAGGACCTGGACTTCTTCGAGCGCGTGCGGGCCGGCTATGCCGACCGCGCCGCCAAGGCCCCCGGCCGCATCGTGCGCATCGATGCCAGCGGCACGGTGGAGCAGGTGGCGGCCCAGGTGCTGGCCGTGCTCGCGGCCCGCTATCCGTCATGAACGCCGATCTGCCCTGGCTGCAGGAACCGCTGGCCGATGCGCTGGCGCGGGCGCGCTCGCATGCCCTGCTGGTGCAGGGGCCGGCCGGCGTCGGCCAGCTGGAACTGGCCGTCAAGCTGGCCCAGAGCTGGCTCTGCGAGGACCGCGGCCAGGCCCAGCCCGCCTGCGGCCGCTGCGCCAGCTGCAAGCTGTTCGCCAGCGGCACCCACCCCGACTTCCAGCTGCTGCTGCCCGAGGCCCTGGACGCCTCGTCCCGCGAGTCCCTCGGCCTGCCCTTCGAGGAGGCTGATGCGCCCAAGGCCGGCAAGGCCAAGCCGAGCAAGGAGATCAAGGTCGAGGCGGTGCGCAACCTGCTGGCCTTCGCCCAGGCGACGTCGGCGCGCGGCAAGGCCAAGGTGGTTGTCATCTTCCCGGCCGAGGCCCTGAACGGCATTGCGGCCAATGCGCTGCTGAAGACGCTGGAGGAGCCCTCCGGCCTGTTGCGCTTCGCACTCGCCAGCCATGACAGCGCATCGCTCTTGCCCACCATCCGCAGCCGCTGCCAACCGTTGCCGCTGCCGTTGCCCGAGCGCGCGGCGGCGCTGGCCTGGCTGGCCTCCAAGGGCGTGGAGGGCGCCGAAGGCCTGCTCGACGCCACCGGCGGCCGGCCCCAGCAGGCGCTGGCCTGGCACGAGGCTGGCCTGACCGACGCCGCCTGGCAGGCCCTGCCCAAGCGGCTGGCCCGTGGCGAAGTGGCAGCCTTGTCGGACTGGGCGCCGCCGCGCGCCATCGATGCGCTGCAACGGCTTTGCCATGACCTGGTGCGCCGCAGCCACGGCCAGCCCGGCCAGTTCTTCGCGCCGGCGGCCCTGCCTGCGCCCCGGCGGCAGGCGCCGCTGCTGGCCTGGGATGCCGAGCTGCGCCGGGCTGCCCGCCACGCCGACCACCCGCTGAATGCCAGCCTGTGGCTCGAGGCCCTGGTCGCCCAAGCCCAGGCTGCCATCTCGGCGGCCGCGCGCTGACTACACTCGGCCCTTATGAGCGACGCCAACCCCAAGCCCTCGCAGTTCCAGCCCAGCCAGATGGGGGGCAGCCTGCCCCTGCCCACGGTGGGTGGCCAGGGGGCCTCCTCCGGCGCGAGGCCCAGCGTCATCCAGCTGGTCTTCCGCGAGAAGTCGGCCCTGTATGCGGCCTACATCCCGGCCTTCTCGGAAGGCGGGCTGTTCGTGCCGACGACGCGGGACTACCGGCTCGGCGAGGACGTCTATCTGCTGCTGGCCCTGCCGGAGGACAACCAGCGCTACCCGGTGGCCGGCAAGGTGGCCTGGCTGACGCCCGCCAATGCCTCGGGCGGCCGCACCCAGGGCGTGGGCGTGCGCTTCCCCGGCGACGAGAAGACCCGCCTGATCCGCGTGCGCATCGAGGAAATCCTGGGCACCGCCATCTCGTCGAGCAAGCCCACGCAAACGCTCTGATGTTTGTCGATTCCCACTGCCATCTCAGCTTTCCTGAGCTGAAGCAGAACCTGCCGGCCATCCTGGCCGACATGCGCACCGCCCAGGTCGATCAGGCCATCTGCATCTGCACGCAGATGGAGGAATTCCAGGCCGTGCATGCGCTGGCCCTCGAGCATGCCCAGCTGTGGGCGACGGTCGGCGTGCATCCCGACACGGAGGACATGCGCGAGCCCGACGTGGCCGAGCTGGTGAAGCTGGCAGCCCTGCCGCGCGTCGTCGCCATCGGCGAGACGGGGCTGGACTACTACCGCCTGAACGGCCGCAGCATCGAGGACATGGAGTGGCAGCGCGAGCGCTTTCGCACCCACATCCGCGCGGCCAGGCAGTCGGCCAAGCCCCTGGTCATCCACACCCGCTCCAGCGCGGCCGACACGCTGCGCGTGCTGGACGAGGAGGGCGGCGAGCAGGCCGGCGGCGTCTTCCATTGCTTCACCGAGTCGGCCGAGGTAGCCCTGGCCGCCGTCGAGCGGGGCTACTACATCTCCTTCTCGGGCATCGTCAGCTTCAAGAACGCCCAGGACCTGCGCGACCTGCTCAAGCTGCTGCCGCTGGACCGCGTGCTGATCGAGACCGACAGCCCCTATCTCGCGCCGGTGCCCTTCCGCGGCAAGACCAATTCGCCGGCCTATGTGCCGCATGTCGCGAAGGCCGTGGCCGATGCGGTCGGGCTGCCGGTCGAGGAACTGGCCGCGCGGACGACGGCCAACACGCGGCGCCTCTTCGGCCTGCCGCAGACGACATGAAACACAAGATCTGGCTGAGCGCGCTGGCCCTGCTGGCGGCGCTGGCGGCAAAGGCCGCACCCATCGACGAATTCGTCATCGCCGCCGAGCTGAATGACGGCCGGGCCATCATGAGCCTGCTGCTGAAGGGTGTGGACCCCAACCAGGCCGACGGCCGTGGCCGCAAGGCCATCTTCATCGCCGCCAAGGAGGAGTCGCTGCGCGCGCTGGACAGCCTGCTGGCCTCGCCGCTGACCCAGGTCGACGAGGCCAATGCCCAGGGCGAGACGCCGCTGATGATCGCTGCCATCCGCGGTTCGCTGCCGGCCGTGAAGGCGCTGGTGAAGCGTGGTGCCGCCATCAACCGCCCGGGCTGGACGCCGCTGCACTACGCCTGCAGCGGGCCGGACAACGGCGTGGCCGCCTTCCTGATCGCCCAGGGTGCGGAGCTGAACGCACGCTCCGAGAACGGCACGACGCCGCTGATGATGGCGGCGCGCTATGGCAACAGCGACCTCGTGCCCTTGCTGATCGAGGCCGGCGCCGAGCCGCGCGCGGCCAACGAGCAGGAGCTGACGGCAGCCGATTTCGCCCAGCGTGGCGGCCGCGACCTGATGGCCAAGGAACTGCGCCGCATCATGCAGCAACGCCAGCGCGGCGCCGGCGGCGCCAAATAGTTCTCGCCCCGGGGGACGTGTAGGGAAAAGTCTTACAGCAGCTAGGGCGCTGGGCCGACTATTGCGAAAAAGCGCGCCTGCCTACAGTGGAGTCATCGTCAAACAACGAGGCCCACCATGCTGTCCACCACCCCCAATCTGGCTGATCCCTTCGCGATGCTGATCGCCCCCCAAGAGGTGATGAACGCCATCGAGCGTTCGGACCGCCTGGCCCGCCTGCAGCGCCGCGTCTACCGCCCGCTGGACCGCCCCTGGATTCCGGTCAAGGGTGGCGCCGCCGATTTCGACAGCGAGATCGACGCCGAGCCGGATGCGCTCGAAGTGCCCGATCTGTCCGACAGCGCCGAATAAAACAAAACGCCCGCTGATGCGGGCGTTTTTGTTGGCGAGGCCGGAAAGCGCTTAGACGCGCTTGCGGTACTCGTGGGTGCGGGTGTCGATTTCGATCTTGTCGCCGTTCTCGACGAACAGCGGCACGGGGATCTCGAAGCCGGTGCCCTTGATGCGGGCGGGCTTCATGACCTTGCCCGAGGTGTCGCCCTTGACGGCCGGCTCGGTCTCGATCTCGCGCACGACGCTGGTGGGCAGCTCGATCGAGATGGCCTTGCCGTCGTAGAAGGTCACTTCCGCGGCCATGCTGTCTTCGAGGTAGGACAGGGCGTCGCCCATGTTCTCGGACTCGACTTCGTACTGGTTGTACTCGGTGTCCATGAAGACATACATCGGGTCGGCGAAGTAGGTGTAGGTGCACTCCTTCTTGTCGAGGATGATCTGCTCCATCTTGTCGTCGGCCTTGAAGACCAGCTCGGCGCCCGCGCCGTTCAGCAGATTCTTCATCTTGATGCGCACGGTGGCGGCACCACGGCCGCCACGGCTGTATTCGGTCTTCAGGACGACCATCGGGTCCTTGCCCTGCATGATCACGTTGCCGGCGCGGATTTCTTGAGCGAGTTTCATGGGGTGTCTCTCGAGATTGAGTCAGGGCTGCGCACCAGACTCCAGCGGATTGCATCCCGGTTTGGCGCGGCAAAGCCCAATATTCTAGCTGGAAACCCCTAAGAAGCCCTTCAGCTGCGTCAGCAGATCGGGCTGCAGCGCCAATTGCTCACGCCACTTTGGCGCGTGGTCGGCGGCCTCGTTCAGCCCCCCGAGTCGGTCGGGCAGGGCGGACAGCCCGTTCCAGCCGCGCCAGACCGCACGCCAGCTTTCCGGCAGTTCGGCCCGCGCCATGAAGGCCTCCAGCTTGGCGTGATGGGCGTCGTCGTGCTGGGGGTAGATGTGCCAGACGAAGGGCTTACCGGCCCATTGGGCGCGCACGAAGGAGTCCTCGCCGCGCACGAAGTTCAGGTCGCAGGCCCACAGCAGGCGGTCGTAGTCGTCCTGGGGCAGGTAGGGCAGGGCGATGCTGCGCAGTCCGGGGCGGTCCTTGATCAGGGGCT
Source organism: Roseateles sp. GW821-FHT09H10 (assembly GCF_059415865.1). Taxonomy (NCBI): domain Bacteria; kingdom Pseudomonadati; phylum Pseudomonadota; class Betaproteobacteria; order Burkholderiales; family Sphaerotilaceae; genus Roseateles; species Roseateles sp. GW821-FHT09H10. Next base: position 1,656,296 of record NZ_JBWKOB010000001.1, read on the forward strand.
GCAGCGGCCCGGGGCAGGCCAGCACCAGCGTGGGCTGTGCGGCCAGCGCGGCCAGCAGGGCCGGCAACTGCTCGTTGGCATAGGCGAACAGGCTGACGACGCGTTCGCCCTCCTCGGGCGCCCAGCCTCGCGCGGCCAGCCAGGCGTGGCCGTCGAAGTTCGCGATGCGGTCCAGCAAGCCTTGCTCGCGAAGCAGGCCGCCGGTGCGCGGTGTGAAGCCGGGGTAGAAGAAATGCTTGGTCAGGCCCGCGCCGGGGCCGTGGAACTGCGGCGAGGCCAGGCCATGGCTGCGCTCCACGTAGTCCTCGGCGCTGAGGTATTCGAGGTTGATCCAGCGCGGCGCGGGCTGGCGTGCGGCCATGCGGGCGACGAAGAATGCCGGCAGCTCGCAGCCAAAGGCTTCGATGACCACGTCGCCCGGGTCGGCTTGCACGTCGCTGTCGGGCCAGGGGCGGATCTCGACGCCGTAACGCCGGTCGGGCCGCTCGGGTGCCATCCATGCCAGCGCCGAGGCGTCGTCCACCCACAGCCTGGCCCGATCGCCGCGGGTGACCAGGTCGCGCGCCAGGCGCCAGCAGACGCCGAGGTCGCCGTGGTTGTCGATGACGCGGCAGAAGAGGTCCCAAAGCATTGGCGTTCCCATCGGCGTTCTCATGGGCGGATTCTCCCAGGCCACAATTCCATCCATGTCGAGTACGACCCCTCCCAACACCGAGGCCGGTGATCAGCAGCAGGCTGAATGGGCCGCCGAAAGGGCCGCCATCGAAGCCGCCGAGAAGCAGCGCGCCGCCGAGATGGAAGCCGCCGCACGCGAGGCCCGCGAGCGCCTGCAGGCCGAAGTCAATGCCCTGCCGGCACTGCCCGGCGTCTATCGATATTTCGATGCCCGCGACGAGGTGCTCTATGTCGGCAAGGCCAAGGACCTGAAGCGCCGCGTCAGCAGCTACTTCCAGAAGAACCACGGCGGCACGCGCATCGGCATGATGGTCGCGCGCATCTCCCGCATGGAGACCACGGTGGTGCGCACCGAGGCCGAGGCGCTGCTGCTCGAGAACAACCTGATCAAGACGTTGAACCCGCGCTTCAACATCCTGTTCCGGGACGACAAGAGCTACCCCTATCTGAAGATCACCTCGCACAGCTATCCGCGCATGGCCTATTACCGCGGCGCGGTGGACAAGCGGCATCACTATTTCGGCCCCTTTCCGAGCGCCTGGGCGGTCAAGGAGTCCATCCAGCTGATGCAGAAGGTGTTCAAGCTGCGCACCTGCGAGGACAGCGTCTTCAACAACCGCAGCCGTCCCTGCCTGCTGCACCAGATCAAGCGCTGCTCCGGCCCCTGCGTGCCGGCCGGCCAGACCGGCGACTACGCGCGCGACGTGCAGAGCGCCGAGCGCTTCCTGCGCGGCGAGACCGACGAGGTGATGGCCTCGCTGCAGGAGCAGATGGGCGCCTATGCCGAACGCTACGAGTACGAGCTCGCGGCCGAGGTGCGCAACCAGATCCAGGCCCTGTCCAAGGTGCTGCAGCAGCAGGTCATCGAGGAGAGCAGCGCAACGGGCCGCGACCGCGACGTCGACGTGCTGGCCGTCAAGGTGCAGGGCGGCAAGGCCTGCGTGAACCTGGCCATGGTGCGCGGCGGCCGCCATCTCGGTGATCGCGCCTTCTTTCCCAAGCATGTCGACGACGCGACAGCCATCCAGCTGGACGACGAGGAGAAGCTGTCGCCTGAGCGACAGGTGCTGGAGGCCTTCATGGCCCAGCACTATCTGGCGTCACCGGTGCCCGGCCTCATCGTCGTCAGCGACGTCGTCGATGCCGGGCTGGCCGAGGCCCTGGGCGTCCAGGCCGGCAGCCGCGTGACCGTCCAGGCCCAGCCGCGTGGGCAGCGGCGCATCTGGCAGGAGATGTGCATCAAGGGTGCCGAGCTGGCGCTGGCCCGGCTGCTGGCCGAGGAAGGCTCGCAGCAGGCGCGCACGCGGGCCCTGGTGGATGCGCTGGACCTCACGCCGCCCGAGATCGACAAGTTCCGCGTCGAATGCTTCGACATCAGCCACACGGCCGGCGAGGCGACGATGGCCAGTTGCGTCGTCTTCGAGAACCACCAGATGCAGAGCAGCCAGTACCGGCGCTACAACATCGAGGGCGTGACCGGCGGCGACGACTACGCTGCCATGCGCCAGGTGCTGACGCGGCGCTACAGCAAGATGGCCGAGGCGGCCCAGCTCGGCACCGGCCGCCTGCCCGACCTGGTGCTGGTGGACGGCGGCCGTGGCCAGGTCAGCATGGCGCGCGAGGTCTTCGAGGAATTGGGGCTGGACCTGGGCCTGATCGCCGGCGTCGAGAAAGGCGAGGGGCGCAAGGTCGGCCTGGAGGAGCTGGTGTTTGCCGATGGCCGCGAGAAGGTCTATCTTGGCCGTGACTCCGCGGCGCTGATGCTGGTCGCCCAGATCCGCGACGAGGCCCACCGCTTTGCCATCACCGGCATGCGTGCCAAGCGGGCGGCGACGCGCACCGGCGGCTCACGGCTGGAGGATGTGCCGGGCGTCGGGCCGAAGAAGCGTGCCCAGTTGTTGCAGCGTTTCGGTGGTGTGCGTGGTGTGGCGGGGGCCAGCGTGGACGAGTTGTGCAGCGTGAAAGGCATTTCGCGCGAGCTGGCCGAAGAGATCTACCGCGCGCTGCACTGAAGTGCAGAGCGCGCGAACTGGCCGAAGAGATTTACCGCGCGTTGCACTGAGCTACATCCGGCCGGGCCGGGGTGAGACATTCGTCGCACCTCGCCAGCAGCGCCAGGCAGAACAATTCAAGCCAGAGGAGAACGCCGTGCCCACCATCGATCGTTTGAAGCGTGCCACCCGCTGGCTGATCGGCCCGCTGCTGGCCGGCTGCGCGGCAGCGCCGCGGGCACCGGCGCCTGTGCCTGCGATACCCACGGACGGCGTGCCGCGCGCCGTGGTGCTCGAGCCCGCGCCCAAGCCATCGCCGGCCGTTGTCGACGCACCCAAGCCCGCCGGCCTGCCGCCGCCCAAGGCGGTGCGCACCCAGGATGAATTGCGCCGCCAGGCCGCCGAGCGCCTGATCATGGCCAACCCCGAGCGCAGCATGACGACCAAGGCGCCCTCGCATGTGCTGAGCGTCGTGGTGCTGGAAGTCGAGGTCAAGGCCGACGGCAGCGTGAAGCGCGTCAATGTCGTGCGCAAGCCCAGGTTCGCCCCCGAGACCCTGCAGATGGCCATCGACGCCATCCACCGTGCCGCGCCCTTCGGCGATGTGCGCCGCATGCCCGAGCCCTGGAAATTCACCGAGACCTTTCTTTTCGAGGAAGACCGCCGCTTCAGGCCGCTGACCCTGAACTGAGGGCTGGCCGCCACAGTCGCCGAAGCTCTGCCGGGCGGCGCGCCGACATGGGCACAATGCCGGCATGTTCCTGACGCTGCCGACTCTGCTGACCTGGGCCCGCATCGTGGCCATCCCGCTCATCGTCGGCGTGTACCACCTCGAGCTGGCGGCGGCGCACCAGAACCTCTTCGCCACCGTTCTCTTCGTCGTCGTCGCATTGACCGACTGGCTGGACGGCTATCTGGCGCGCAAGCTCAACCAGACCTCGTCCTTCGGCGCCTTCCTCGATCCGGTGGCCGACAAGTTCCTGGTCTGCTCGGCCCTGCTGGTGCTGCTGGAACTCGGGCGTGTCGACGCCTTCGTGGCCCTGGTCATCATCGGCCGCGAGATCGCCATCTCGGCCCTGCGCGAATGGATGGCCCAGATCGGCGCCTCGCGAAGCGTCGCCGTGCACATGGTCGGCAAGCTGAAGACGACGGTGCAGATGGTGGCCATTCCCTTCCTGCTCTATGACGGGCAGCTCTTCGGCCTCATCCCGACCCGCCTCTGGGGCACCTGGCTGATCTATGCCGCCGTCGTGCTGACCATCTGGTCCATGGTCTATTACCTGCAGAAGGCGCTGCCGGAGATCCGCGCCAAGGCGCGCTGAACCTTGGGCCCGGCTTACGCCGGACACCGAGTTGTATCGGGACTTTTCCCGCCCTGACCACCACCGGACGCGCGTCTAGAATCCGCTTCCCCGCGCGCGCCTTGGCCGCCAGCAGTCGGCTTTCACAGGCCGCGCAGTGCGCGGGATCGACATCTGCATCGCAGTCCTGCAGCCGTCACGGCGCAGGGCTCAACAGTCCGCTGAATTGTCATGAGGGGGCACGAGTGAACAAGTCCGAATTGATCGAGCACATCGCCAAGCAGGCCGACATCTCCAAGGCTGCAGCAGGCCGCGCGCTCGAAGCCGTGATCGGCGGCGTCAAGACGACGCTGAAGAAGAACGGCACCGTCTCGCTGGTGGGCTTCGGCACCTTCAGCATCACCAAGCGCGCTGCGCGCGCCGGCCGCAACCCGCGCACCGGCGACACCATCAAGATCAAGTCGGCCAAGGTGCCCAAGTTCAAACCCGGCAAGGCGCTCAAAGACGCCGTGAACTGAACCTTCAACCGGTCCCGGTTTTTCCGGGCGCTTAGCTCAGTTGGTAGAGCACCTCCCTTACACGGAGATTGTCGGCGGTTCGAGCCCGTCAGCGCCCACCACCCGCCCCCAAGGCGGCGTTGTCGTCTCGCATTTAGAATGCGGCTCCCTCGAAGGCGAACCTCGGTTCGCCTTCGTCGCGTTTGATCCTCAAGGCTCCTCGAGATGTTTGAATTCGTCCGCCAGCACAACCGCCTGTTCCAGTTCCTGTTGATGCTGTTGATCCTGCCGTCCTTCGCCCTGGTGGGCATGCAGGGCTACACCAGCATGATGGGTGGCGCCAATGCCGCCGTGGCCAGCGTCGATGGCCGCAAGATCACCCAGGCCGAATGGGAGGTGGCGCAGCGCGAGCAGGCCGACCTGATCCGCCGCCAGAACCCGTCGGTGGATCCCAAGCTGCTGGACACGCCGGAAGTGAAGCAGCAGGCCCTCGAGAGGCTGGTCGGCGAACGCACGCTGCAGGCCGCGGCCAACCACCAGCACTTCACCGTCAGCGATGAGCGCCTGGCCGCCCTGTTCCAGCGCGATCCGCAATTCGCCTTCCTGCGCAACCCCGACGGCACGATCAACAAGGCCATCCTGGCCGCCCAGGGCATGAACTCGGCCATCTTCGTGGAGAAGCTGCGCCAGGACCTGTCCCTGCGCCAGGTCACGTCGGGCGTCGAATCGTCCAGTCTCGCCGCCGCCGCCAACGCCAAGCTGGCCTTTGACTCGCTGCTGCAGCAGCGCGAGGTGCAGCTGCAGCGCTTCGACATCAAGGATTTCGCGGCCAAGATCAATCCCAGCGATGCGGACGTCGAGGCCTTCTACAAGGAACCGGCCAACGCTGCGAAGTTCCAGCTGCCCGAGTCGGCCCAGATCCAGTACGTCGTGCTGGACCTGGAAGCGCTGAAGAAGGACGTCAAGTTCAGCGAAGACGACCTGCAGAACTACTACAAGGAAAACGCTGCCCGCTACGGCGTGCCCGAGGAGCGTCGCGCCAGCCACATCCTCATCAAGGTGGAGCGCAGCGCGCCCGCCGACGAGCGCGCCAAGGCCAAGGCCAAGGCGGAGGAGATCCTGGCCCAGGTGCGCAAGAACCCCGGCGAGTTCGCGGCCCTGGCCAAGAAGAACTCCCAGGACGAGGGTTCGGGCGCCAATGGCGGCGATCTCGACTTCTTCAGCCGTGGCGCCATGGTCAAGGAGTTCGATGCTGCCGTCTATGCGATGAAGCAGGGCGAGATCAGCAACCTGGTCGAGACCGATTTCGGCTATCACATCATCCAGCTGACCGGCACCCGCGGCGGCGACAAGAAGCCTTTCGAGGCGGTGCGCGCCGAAGTCGAGAACGAAGTGCGCAAGCAACTGGCCCAGCGCCGCTATTCCGAAGCGGCCGAGCAGTTCGGCAACCTGGTCTACGAGCAGTCCGACAGCCTGCAGCCGGCCGCCGACAAGCTCAAGCTGCAGGTCCAGACCGCCACCGTGCAGCGCAAGGCCCAGCCGGGCGTGGCCGGTCCGCTGGCCTCGGCCAAGCTGCTGGAAGCCGTCTTTGGCAACGATGCGCTGCGCAACAAGCGCAACACCGAAGCCGTCGATACCGGTCCCAGCCAGCTGGTGTCGGCCCGCATCGTCCAGCACAACCCGGCCCGCGTGCCGGCGCTGGCCGACGTCAAGGACAAGGTGCGCGCCCAGCTCGTGCAGAAGCTCGCCACCGAGCAGGCCAAGAAGGCCGGTGAAGCCCGTCTGGCCGCGCTGAAGGCCAACCCGGCCGATGTCGCCGGCCTGGACGCCGCCGTCACCGTGTCGCGCGCCGTGCCGCAGAACCTCACCCGTGCTCAGCTCGAGGCCATCCTCGGCGCCGACGCCGCCAAGCTGCCAGCCGCTGTCGGCGTGGCTGCCGACGACGGCGGCTATGTCGTGGTTCGCATCAACCAACTGAAGCCGCGCGACGCCGCCGTCATCGACGACAAGCGTGCCGCCCAGCAATACGCCGCGGCCTGGGCCCGCGCCGAAGGCCAGGCCTATCTGGCTGCGCTGAAGTCCCAGTACAAGGCCGGCATTTCCGCGGCCGCGCCGGCCTCGGCTGCCAGCGCCCCCTGATTTTTGGGTTATACTTTTTGGCTCTGCGGTGGCTGTAGCTCAGTTGGTAGAGTCCAGGATTGTGATTCCTGTCGTCGTGGGTTCGAGTCCCATCAGCCACCCCAAATAAAAGCAAAGACCTGGAAGCGAAAGCCTCCAGGTCTTTTTGTTTTCCGCCCCTCGCGGGGCTGCCAGTTCAGGCGGCTCAGGCGTAGACGTTCAGGTTTCGGCCCACCGAGCCATCGGTGGCCAGCGCAGGCTGTTGAGGCAGCGAACTGATCAGGGCGATGGCACCCTGTTCCTGCACGTCGAGGGCCTTGCGCAGCACCAGCAGGTTCACCGCATCGGCGGTTTCGCCTTGGGCCTGGCTGGTTGCGGTGCGCACGCTGGGGGAATTGGCAATGTCCATATCGCGGCTATCGGCAGAACCGATGGGAACTTGAGGCCTCGGGATGGCGCTTCAGTCGCGGAATGAAAAAAGGACCTGGAAGCGAGCCTCCCGGTCCTTTTGCTGGCGGCGCGAGCCTGTCCTCAGCGCATCGTGTAGCCACGCCCGTCCATGCAGGCCTCGACGGCGCGCTGGAAGACGCTGGCGTCGGACATGGCGGCCTGCTGCGTCGTCGCCCAGCGGTTGCAGTCGCGGCTGTCGCCTTCCAGCTGCGCGCTGCTCTGGCCGTTGCGCGGATAGATGATGGGCACGGCACGCGAAGGCGGCGGCGCCGGTTGCGTGTAGACCGGCTGCGGCTGGACATACACGGGCTGGGGCGGCGGCGGAGGCGGCACATAGACCACTTCGCGTTCGCGGTCGGCATGGTGGGCCATCGCGATGAGGGGCAGGGCGACTGCCAGGCCGACCGCAAGGCCAACGCCCGAGCCACGATGGTGGTGGTGATGGTGGTGGTGGCCGTAGTGGCGGGGGCCGGCGCTTGCCAGGCCTTGTGCGGCCACCAGGGCGGTGGCGACGAGGACGCGGGTCAGGGTGTTCACGGCGGGCTCGCTCGAGTGGGATTCGGCGAACTTAACGCGGCCACGCCGCTTCGGTGCACTGCGGCTGCCCGCAATTTGCAACACACCGTAGCAAATGGGCGTCAACCGACGTAGCCGAGGGGCAGGGCGGTCGTCAGCTTGAGTTCTTCCATGGCGAAGCTGGAGCTGACATCGTGGAGCTGGGTGCCGGCGATCAGCCGCTTGTAGACGCGGTCGTAGGCCGCGATGTCGGGCACGACGACGCGCAGCAGATAGTCCACGTCGCCGCTCATGCGATAGAACTCGACGACCTCCGGAATGGCCTGCACCGTGGCCTTGAAGGTCTCGAACCAGTCCTGGGAGTGGATGCTGGTGCGCACCGAGACGAAGACGGTGACGCCGACATTGACCTTCTGTGCATCCAGCAGCGCCACCTGGCGGGTGATGACGCCAGCCTCCTTCAGGCGCTGGATGCGCCGCCAGCAGGGGGTCGTCGACAGGCCGACCTGCTGCGCGATCTCCGCCGTCTGCAACTCGGCGTTCTGTTGAAGGATTTCCAGAATGCGGATGTCTATGGAATCCATTTTCATGAAATGGATGATACGCAGCATTGCATGCTCTACCGCGGCAGCGGCAAGCCGGCTTGCGCAACCCATTTCCGCCCCGGGCTGGCAACAATAGCCGCCAGCGCCCCTCACCGCCGCGGCGGTCCAGCATCATGGAAATCTATCTCGACGCCAACGCCACCACGCCCGTTCTGCCCCAGGCCCGCGAGGCCGCCATGGCGGCGATGGCCGAGGACTTCGGCAATCCCAGCAGCATCCACAGCACCGGCCTGAAGGCGAGGGCGCTGATGGACGGTGTGCGGGCCCGGGCGCGGCGCGTACTGGGGGCGGGCACGGGCAAGCTGCTCTTCCTCAGCGGCGCCACCGAAGGCATCCAGACGGCCGTGCTGTCGGCCCTCAGCGCGCTGCGCGACGCGCCCGGCCGGCCCGAACTGCTGCTCTATGGCGCCACCGAGCACAAGGCCGTGCCCGAGGCCATCAAGCACTGGAATGCGCTGCTGGGCCTGAACCTGCAGGTGCTGGCCATCCCCGTCGGCGGCGACGGCCGCCATGACCTCGCCTGGCTGCGCGAGCATGCGCCGCGCGCTGGCCTGGTCTGCACGATGGCGGCCAACAACGAGACCGGTGTCATCAGCGACCTCGACGGCATCGAGGAGGCGCTGGCCGGCAGCCCGGCGCTGTGGATGGTGGACGGCGTGCAGGCCCTGGGCAAGCTGCCGCTGCGCCTGGCCGAGCGCCGCATCGATTACGCGCCTTTCTCGGGCCACAAGCTCTATGCGCCCAAGGGCATCGGCCTGCTCTATGTGCGCGAAGGCGCGCCCTTCACGCCGCTGCTGGCCGGTGGCGGCCAGGAAGGCGCGCTGCGTTCGGGCACCGAGAACATGTCCGGCATTGCGGCCCTGGGTGCTGTGCTGGCGGCCCTGGACGAAGGCCGGACCTTCCGCGACCACGTCACCCTGGTCGCCTTCCGTGATCGCCTCGCCGCCGCCCTGCAGCAGGCCTTCCCCGGCCTGGTCTTCAACGCGCCGCCCGAGCTCTGCCTGCCGACAACGCTGAACTTCGCGGTGCCCGGCATCAGCTCCAAGCTGCTGCTGGACCTCTTCGACGCCGCCGAGCTGCGCGTCAGCGGCGGCTCGGCCTGCAGCGCGGCCAAGGCCCAGCCCAGCTATGTGCTGGAGGCCATGGGCCTGCCGGCCTGGCGGACGGCCTCGGCCGTGCGCCTGTCCTTCGGCCCGGTGGCCGACGCCGCCTTCATCGACGAGGCCTGCGCGCGCATCCGCATCTGCGGCGAGTCGCTGCGCGAAAGCTGCCTGGACCCGAGCGCCCCCGGGCAAGCCCTGCCGGCCGACGGCCTGACGCGTTTCGTCGTGGACGGTGCCTGCTGCTATCTGCTGGCCGATGCCGCCAGCCGCCGCGCCGTCGTCGTCGACCCGCTGCCCGAACTGACCGAGCGTCTCGCCCAGTGGCTGAGCTGCCAGGGCTATGAACTGGCCGCCGTGCTGGACACCCACAGCCACGGCGACCATGCCTCGTCGGCCCCCGAGCTGCTCGCCGCCGCCCGGCAGCAGCGCGGTGCCGTCGACGGCCTCGGCTGGCCTGTCGGCGCCGAGGCCATCGAGCTGGGCGCGCTGAAGCTCAGCCGCATGGCCATCCCGGGCCACACCCAGGACTCGACGGCCTATCTGCTGCATGACGAGACATTGGGCGGCAATGGCCTGCGCCTGGCCTTTGTCGGCGACACCGTCATGCCCGGGGCGCTGGGCCGCAGCGACTTCGAGCAGAGCGCGCCGCTGGACTACGGCGCTTCGCTGGCCCGGCTGGAGCGCGTCGTCGGCGCCCAGACCCTGCTGCTGCCTGGCCACGACTACGACGACCGCTTCGCCAGCACGCTCGCCGTCGAATGCCTGGCCCAGCCCCTGCTCGGTGACGTGCTCGGTGGCCGTATCGACGCCGCCGGCTTTGCCGCCGCCAAGGCCGAGCTGGAGCAGGGCCTGGCGCTGACCGAATACCAGACCGTCGCCTGCGGTGCGCGCGTCGACAGCGCCTGCCCGCTGGCGTCCAGCGAGATGAGCCTGAACGAACTGCACGAGCTGCTGCGCGAACATCCTCAGCTGCTGCTGGTGGACGTGCGCGAACCCTATGAGCAGCGCCTGGGCCAGGCGCCCGAGCTGGGCGCGGCGGTGCGCCGGGAAGCCGTGGCCCTGTCGGGCCTGCCCAATGCGCTGGCGCGCTGGCTGACCCTGCCGGCCGAGACACCGGTCGTGTTCTTCTGCCGCAGCGGCAACCGCAGCGCCCAGGCTGCCCAGGCGCTGCGCCGGCTGGGCCATCAGCAGGCCTGGAGCCTGGGCGGCGGCTTGGCGCTGTGGCCGCGCGCCCTGGCCGGCGCAGCGGACGCCGCCCTGGCGATCTGATCGCCGGAACTGCACCGAGCTGACCACCCAATTCAACGCATCGAAGCCGCCTTTGTGTCGACCCCGACACATGGCGCATACGAAGGACTTACTCGCGCTTTCAAGAATGAATCGTCCCGCCGCACAGGGCCGCGGGGCGATCCACAACCCTTGAAAGGAGTAGCCAATGAGCACGATCAGTGGCCTGGGCGGTGCCAACCGGTCCTGGGACGTCGGGCAGCAGCAGAGCCGCCGCGCCGACCATGAAGCCCGCATGTTCGCCAAGGTGGACAGCGACGGCAGCGGTGGCGTGGACGCCACCGAACTGGCGTCCATGCTGGAGAAGGGGCCGCTCAGCGGCCAGGCCGGCGACAGCGCCGAGCTGTTGAAGCAGATGGACGGCGACGGCGACGGCAGCCTGAACAGCGAGGAGCTGAGCCAGGGCCTGCGCGAGCTGATGCCGCCGCCATCGTCGACGATGGCGTTCGCGCAGTCGCGCGGCGCGGCCAACGACGAGGGTGACGATGCGTTTGCCGCGCTCGATGGCGATGGCGACGGCCAGCTGTCGCGTGCCGAGTTCGAGGCCGGCAAGCCTCAGGGCGGGCCTGGCGGGCCGCGCGGACCGGGCGGCATGCCGCCACCGCCCCCGACCTCCGCCAGCAGCGAAACCAGTTCCACTTCGACCGACTACGACCCGCTGGACGCCAACCAGGACGGCACGGTGTCGCAGATCGAGCGCCTCGCCGGCCAGCTGAAGGAGCTGGCACAGACGTCCAGCGACTCGGGGCAGGGCGTCAACACCGAGATCGCCGCGCTGGCGCAGAAGCTCTACGACCAGCTCAGCAGGAACTGGCTGCAGCAGTCCGGCGCCGAGTCGCAGCTCAGCATCACGGCCTGAGGCTCAAAGCCGGCTGGCGACCTCTTCGGCCAGGGCCAGGGAGGCCGTCAGCCCGGGCGACTCGATGCCGAAGAGCTGCACCAGACCCGGCGTCGCCGTGTCGATGCGGAAGTCGGCCGCGGCTTCGCCCGGGCCGGTCAGCTTGGGCCGGATGCCGCTGTAGGCCGGCTGCAGCGCTCCCGCCGGCAGGCCGGGCCAGTAGCCGCGCACCTCGGCTTCGAAGGCCGGCGCCAGTGCCGGATCGACAGCGTAGTCCAGCGCGGCCGGATCGGTATCGGGCAGCCACTGCACATCGGGCCCGAAGCGCGCCTGGCCACCCAGGTCCAGCGTCAGGTGCACGCCCAGGCCGCCATCCACGGGCAGCGGGTAGATCAAGCGCGAAAAGGGCGCCCGGCCGGCCAGGGAGAAATAGTGGCCGCGCGCAAAGCGCAGCCGCGGACTCGGCGTGCCCAGCGATTCGGCGACCTGGCCGGCAAACAGGCCCGCTGCATTGATGACGCAGCGCGCCCCCAGCTCGAAGTCGGAGCCGACCCGCAGCCGCCAGCCGTTCGCCTCGCGCTCGCCGCCCGTGACGGGGCTCGCCAGTGCCAGCGTCGCGCCGGCGTTCTCGGCGTCGGCCAGCAGCGCGGTCATCAGCCCATGGCTGTCGACGATGCCGCTCGATGGCGACATCAGCGCGCCTGCGGCATTCAGCGCCGGCTCCAGCGCCAGCGTCTCGGCGCGGCTCAGCAGCCGCAGGTCGTCGACACCGTTGGCGGCGCCGCTGGCCGCGATCTTGTCCAGGCGATGCAGGTCTGCTTCTCGTGTCGCCACCACCAGCTTGCCGCAGCGGCGGTGCGCAATGCCACGCGCCTCGCAGTAGTCGTAGAGCAGCTGCCAGCCGCGCACGCACAGACTGGCCTTCAGGCTGCCCGCCGGGTAGTAGAGGCCGGCATGGATGACCTCGCTGTTGCGCGAGGAGATGCCGGTCCCGATGGCGCCGGCGGCTTCGATGACGACGACCTCGCGTCCACGCAGGGCCAGCTCGCGCGCGATCGCGAGGCCGACGACGCCGGCGCCGATGACGGCAATATCCACCTGATCCATGACCCGAGTTTGCCTTGCCTAGAATGCGCCCCGTGCCGCGGCTAGTGCCGCGACACCGTCTCTGCCGAGGGGTGCTGCGACGAAGGCCATGGAACCTTCGCCACGCTGGGTGAGGATGACAGGACAAGGGCGCCCTCTGTGAAGAAGAGGCTCCTGCATGCATTCCCCTCCAGCATCCGCATCCATACGAACCATCCTGCCGCTGGCCTTCGTCACCGGCGTCAGCATGGCGGCGATGGATCTCTACCTGCCCGCCGTGCCGGCCCTGCAGACCGGCCTGGGCATCAGCGTGCCGCTGGCCCAGGCGACCGTGGCGGTCTACCTCGCCGGCCTGGCCGGCGCCCAGCTGCTGTGGGGCGAGCTGCTGAACCGCCTCGGCCCGCGGCGTTCCATCGAGATCGGCCTGGCGCTGCTGGTGCTGACCAGCCTGGGCTGCGCGCTGGCTCCCAATGTCGAGACCCTGCTGGTGCTGCGCCTCTTGCAGGGCGTGTCGGCCGCGGCGGCCACCGTGGTGGCGCCCACGGTCGTGCGCGCGACGCTGGCGGATGCCGACGTGGTGCGCGGCATCGCGGCCATCTCGATGGTCGAAGCCATCGTGCCGGCGGCCGGGCCGGTGCTGGGTGCGCTGCTGCTGGGCGTGACGGACTGGCGTGGCACCTTCTGGGTGCTGGCGGCCCTGGCCCTGCTGGTGCTGCCCTGGGTGGTGAAGATCGCGCCGCGCCGCCTGCCCGGCCTGGACATGAAGCACGACGCCGGCTATCTCGGCATCCTGCGCAACGGCAGCTATCTGCGCTTGGCGAGCTCGCATGCGCTGTGCATAGGCGCGCTGCTGACCTTCCTGGCCAGCGCACCCCAACTGCTGCAGCACACCCTGGGCCTGGGCACGGCGGCCTTCGCGCTGCTGCAGGTGCTGGGCGTCTCCTCCTTCATGCTCGGCGCCTCGCAGTCGGGCAAGCTGGCCCAGCGCCTGGGCCATGCGCGGGTCGTGAGGCTGGGCAGCGTCGTCCAGCTGGTGGCCTGCGCGGCAGCCCTGCTGCTGGCGTGGAGTGGCGCGCAATTGCCCTATGCCGTCGTGGCCGCCTACTGGATGTGCTTCTGCGGCGCCCTCGCCATTCGCGGCCCGGCCACCTTTGTCGATGCCCTGGCGGTGCCGCCGGCGCAGATGGGCCGCGCCACGGCCCTGCTGGTGCTGGCCCTGCTGGCCGCGGGTGCGCTGGGCACGCAGTTGGTGGCGCCTTTCCTCGGCCATGCGGACAGCGCCGTGCCGGTGTTCGCCGGCGTGCTGATCCAGCTGCTGCTGAGCGCCGCCCTGGTGTGGCGCTATCCGGTCGTGGTCAAGGCCTGATGTCCAGGGCGCGGAAGGAGCGCCTGGCTTTGTCCGCGTCCTTGCAGGCCTTGTTGCCGACCATCACGCCGCCGTCGTCGCTGAGCAGCGTGACCTGGCCATCGGGCCAGGCGAACAGCGCCTCGGGGCGCAGCGTGCCGAGCTCGGCCTTGACCGGGCTCGGCGCCTCGCCGGCCTTGCCGCTCCAGCGGAAGAGGGCGAAGCTGCCCGCGTCGGCGGGCGGCCCGGCGGCGATCAGATAGGCGCCGCCGACGCGCTCGAGCGAGCGCACGCCGCGCCCGCCCAGGTCCAGGCGGATGACGCTGCCAAAGCGCGCCGGACCCTTGCCTTCTACCAGCTCGGCCGGGTTCAGCAAGGGGATGAGGAGGGCTTTGCCTTGGGGAATCGGGTTGCGCAGGCCGATCAGCAGGCTGCCTTCGGGTGTCGCGGCCAGGCCTTCGATGTTGAGGCCGCCCGGCGCCTCGGCGGCCAGCCCCGCGGCGTCCGACAGCTTCAGTGCCGCGAGAGTGGGTGCCGCGAGCAGATCGGCCAGCAGGGCCGTGTAGGGCTGGCCGACAGGCTCGACGGTCGTGCCGCGGATCTCGGTGGCGAAGAAGCGCCGCCGGTCCTCGCGGACCTTGCCCGCGCTGTTGCGCGCATGCGAGGCGATCCAGTAGATGCGCTTGCCGACCTGGGCGGCGCCCTCGAGGTCGGACTCCTTGTCGGCCTTCAGGAACTTGTCGATGTCGACACGGCTCACGGCCTTGGCCTCGCCGCGCTTGTAGATGCCGAGCTTGTTGCGCTCATCGTCGGCGACGACAAAGTGGCTGGCGTCCAGCGCCACCGCCGCCGAGGCATCGCAGATACCCTCGTAGCGCACCTGCGCCCCGGCCGCGCCCGCCGCGATCAGCAGCAGCGCGGCCAGCGTGCTCACTGGTGCACCCTTCGCGCTATGCGCTGTCCCGCCAAGCGGGAGCGAGCTTGCTTGGGGCGGCCCGGCGCAGCGCTCATGCGGACAGCGGTTCGGTGCGTTCCATCAGCCAGGCCAGGGCAGCGCCCGTGACCTTGGGGGCCAGGCGCTCGCGCACCGTGGCGTGATAGCCGTTCAGCCAGGCGATCTCGTCGGTGCGCATCAGGCGCATGTCGATGCAGCGGGTGTCGATGGGGCAGAGCGTCAGCGTCTCGAACGCCAGCATCTCGCCGAAGGCATTCTTCTCCGGCGTCTCGATGGCCACGTTCATGACGAGGTTCTCGATGCGCACGCCCCACTGGCCCGACCGGTACAGGCCCGGCTCGATGGAGGTGATCATGCCGACCTCCATGGCCATGGCCGGTTCGGCGATGGCCTTGCTGATGCTCTGCGGGCCTTCGTGCACATTCAGGAAATAGCCCACGCCATGGCCGGTGCCGTGGCCGTAGTCCAGGCCGTGTTCCCACAGCGGCGCGCGGGCGAGGGCGTCCAGCATGGGGCTGAGCGTGCCGCGCGGGAAGCGGGCGCGCGACAGGGCCAGCGTGCCCTTGAGCACCAGGGTGTAGTCGCGCTTGTGCGCGGCGCTGACCGTGCCGATGGGCCAGACGCGGGTGATGTCCGTCGTGCCGCCGTGGTACTGGCCGCCGGAGTCGATCAGCAGCAGGCCGTTGCCTTCGATCTGGGCGAAGGACTCGGGCGTGGCGCGGTAGTGCGGCAGGGCGCCGTTGGCCATCCAGCCGGCAATCGTCGAGAAGGACAGGCCGACAAAGCCCGGGCGCTTGCGGCGCGCGGCCGTCAGCCGGGTGTCGATGTCCAGCTCGCTCCAGCGCTCGCCGCGCGCCATGGACGCCTCGAAGTCGGCATAGAACTCGCACATGGCCGCGCCGTCTTCGGCCATGGCCTCGCGGATGAAGCCGGCCTCCTCGGCGGTCTTGCGGCTCTTCAGCAGCGTGCTGGGGTTGATCTGCTCAACGACGACGGCCGTGGCCGGCACGGCCTCGCGCAGGCCCAGGGTCACGCGGCGCGGGTCGACCAGCAGCCTGGCCGCGGCGGGCAGGGTGGCCAGGGCCTTGGCCGCGTCGGCATAGGGCGCCAGCGCGATGCCGTCGGCGGCCAGGCGGGCGGCCACGTCGGCCGGCACCTTGCCGTCGGCGATGAAGAGGCGGCCGGCCTTGTCGTCCAGCAGCAGATGGGCGATGAAGACGGGGTTGCACTCGACATCGCTGCCGCGCAGGTTCAGCAGCCAGGCCAGGTCGTCCACGGTCGACACGAGATGGTGGCTGGCGCCGACGCTGGCCATGGCCATGGCCTTGCGCACGCGGGCCAGCTTGTCGGCGCGCGGCACGGCGGCGAAGGGCGCGGCGTGCTCGTAGACGGGCTCGGTCGGCAGGCCGGGGCGGTCGTCCCAGGCGTCCTGCACGAGGTCGAGGTCGGTGCGCACGCTGATGCCGGCGCGCTGCATGGCCGTGCGCAGCGCGTTGGCCAGCGACAGGCCCAGCACCTGGCCGTCCACGGCCAGCACCTGGCCGGGCTGCAGGGTCTTGGCGATCCAGTCGATGTAGATCGTCGAGGCGCCGGTGGCCATCTTCTCGAGCGTGATGCCGCTGCCGGCGATCTGCGCCTCGGCCTGGGCCCAGTAGCGGCTGTCGGCGAAGAGGGCGGCGCTGTCACGCGTGACCACCAGGCTGCCGACCGAGCCGGTGAAGCCCGACAGGTATTCGCGGCCCTGCCAGCGGCCGGGCAGGTATTCGGACAGGTGAGGGTCGCTCGAAGGCACCAGCACGGCATGCACGCCGTGGGCGTTGAGGGCGTCGCGGATGCGCTCGATGCGCAGGCGGGTTTCGTGGGTGCGGGTGTCCATGGCGTCAGGACCTCGGTCAGCGACCCGCGCCGGGTGGGCGCCAGGTCATGGGAAGGGGTGCGGGAATTGTAGAAGCCGGCTTGGTCCCAGCCCAAAGTCAGGGCGGAGTCCCCCGTTGGGGCTTCAAGGCCGGTTCCGGAATTCGCATCCGCATCGTGTCTACAGCTCGGTCCGCAGCGTCCACAGCTCCGGGAACAGCACCACGTCCAGCATCTTGCGCAGATAGCTGACGCCGCCGGTGCCGCCGGTGCCGCGCTTGAAGCCGATGACGCGCTCCACCGTCGTCACATGGCGGAAGCGCCAGAGGCGGAAGGCGTCCTCCAGGTCCACCAGCTCCTCACCCATCTGGTAGAGGTCCCAGTGCTCCTCGGGTGCGCGGTAGACGGTCAGCCAGGCCTGCTTGACGCCCTCGTCGGCCACATGGGGCTGGGTCCAGTCGCGCTCCAGGTTGGCGGCGGGCACCGGGATGCCGCGGCGGGCCATCAGCTTCAGCGCCTCGTCGTAGAGAGACGGCGCCTCGTACGCTTCCTTCACTTGCGCCAGCAGGTCGGGCCGGTGCTCGTGGGGCTTGAGCATGGCGGCGTTCTTGTTGCCGAGCATGAACTCGATGCGCCGGTACTGGGCGCTCTGGAAGCCGCTGCTCTTGGCCAGGTAGGGCCGCACGGCGCTGTACTCGGGCGGTGTCATCGTCGCCAGCACGTCCCAGGCGTGGACGAGCTGCTCCATGATGCGCGACACCCGCGCCAGCATCTTGAAGGCCTCGGGCAGGCGGTCGGCCGCCACATTGGCGATGGCCGCCTGCAGCTCGTGCAGCATCAGCTTCATCCACAGCTCCGAGGTCTGGTGCTGCACGATGAAGAGCATCTCGTTGTGGTCGGGCGAGAGCGGCTTCTGCGCGTTCAGGATGGCGTCGAGCTGGAGATAGTCTCCGTAGCTCATGTCCCGCGAGAAATCGAGCTGGGCGCCGTGGTGTTCGATCTTGTCGCTCACGATCAGGTCACCTTCGATCGGGACGTGAACTGGGGCGCGTCCCAGGACCTGGTCTCGAGGATGTTGACGAGCACATCCACGGCCCGCGCCACGTCGGCAAAGCCGTTGTACAGCGGCGCGAAGCCGAAGCGCAGCAGCTCGGGGTCGCCGGCGCGGAAGTCGCCGATGACGCCTTGGGCGATCAGCGCCTGCATCACCGCATAGCCGTCCACGCCCTGGGGCAGCGAGAACGACACCTGCGAGCCCCGCATGGCCGAGTCGCGCGGCGTGGCAACGACGGCGCCGGGCACGCGGGCCTCCACGCTGTCGATGAAGGCCTCGGTCAGGGCCAGGGACTTGTTGCGCAGGGCCTTGATGCCGCCCAGCTTCTGGGCCGCGTCGAACACGTCCAGGGCCGTGTCCAGGCCGGTCATGGCCAGCACCGCGGGCGTGCCGCACTGGTATTGCTGGATGCCCGGGGCGGGCTGGTATTCGCTGTCGAAGTCGAAGGGGTTGGCATGGCCCAGCCAGCCGGTCAGCGGCTGCCAGACCTGGCCCTCGTGGCGTGGGTGCATCCACACGAAGGCCGGCGCGCCCGGGCCGCCGTTCAGGTATTTGTAGCCGCAGCCGATGGCGAAGTCGGCAGCAGCGCCCAGCAGGTCGATGGGCACGGCGCCGGCGCTGTGCGCCAGGTCCCAGACGGCCAGCGCGCCGGCCTGGTGGGCCCAGCGTGTCAGCAGGGCCATGTCGTGCATGCGGCCGCTGCGGTAGTTCACATGCGTCAGCATCAGCACGGCGCAGCGCTCGTCCAGCAGCGGCGGGATGTCTTCGGGCGACTCGGTCAGGATCAGCTCGCCGCCATGGGCGCGCACCACGCTCTGGGCGATGTAGTTGTCGGTCGGGAAGTTGCTGCGCTCGCTGACCACCACCTTGCGCTTGCCCTGCTGCAGTTGCAGGGCGGCATGCAACACCTTGTAGAGGTTGACCGAGGTCGAGTCGGCCACCAGCACCTCGCCAGGCCGCGCGCCCAGCCAGGGCGCCAGCCGGTCACCCAGGCGGCGCGGCAGGTCGATCCAGCCAGCGCTGTTCCAGCTCTTGATGAGGCCCTCGCCCCACTCCTGTTGCACGGCGCGCTGGATGCGCTCCGGCGTCGCCTTGGGCAGGGCGCCGAGGGAGTTGCCGTCCAGGTAGGTGAGCCCTGAAGGCAGTTGGAAGAGGTCGCGCAGGCTGCGCAGCGGGTCGGCGGCGTCGAGCCGCTTGGCGTCTTCGAGATTCATCAGAGTTCCCTCAGGATGGCGCGCACCGGGCTGGCACAGGCGCCTTGTAATTTCAGGGGCAGGGCGATCAGTTCGTAGTCGCCCGCGGGCACGTCGTCGAGCACGAGGTTCTCCAGCACGCGCAGGTCGTGGCGGCGCAACTGCTGGTGGCTGTCCAGCACCTTGGAGTCGGCCGGGTCGACGCTGGGCGTGTCGATGCCGATCAGCCTCACGCCACGTGCAGCCAGCCATTCGACGGCCTCGGGCGCGTAGGCCGTGAAGGCTGGGTTCCACACCATGTCGGCTTTCTCGCAGACGCGCACCAGCACGCGTGGCGGCAGATCGGCTTCAGCGTGCTGCAGATGCTCGACCGTGATCAGCGGCGCGGCGCCGATGGCGTGGATGACCCGGCAGCGGCCGAGATAGGTGTCCAGCGGCACCTCGGCAATCGCGGGCGCGTCGTTGGCGTAGTGCAGGGGCGCATCCGCATGCGCGCCCACATGGGGGCTCATCGTGATGGCGCTGAGGTTGACCGGGCAGCCGGGCGACAGCTGGGCGGTCCAGCGCAGGCTGTAGGGCTCGTCGCCCGGAAAGATGGGCGCGTCGGGGGCGACGGTGGGAGAGATGTCCCAGAGTCGGGGAGAGAGGTTGGAGCTCATGGCGGCGGCACCATAGCGTCGCTGGGGATGGCGTGGTGTCGGTTAAATCCAACTCCCTGTCAACCCGAGGCCCGGGCCGTCCGGGCCGTCACTTGGGTGTCGCGACCATCCTCAGCTGCGCCGCCTCGCGTCCGACCGGGTCCACCAGCACCAGCGCCACCTCCACAACCGGCACGGCGGGCGCGGCGCGCTCGACAACGAGGTCCAGCGCGCCGCTGCTGAGCGCCACCGGGGCGGCCTCGGGCGTCCAGTCGCCGTCGTCCAGCTTCAGATGCAGCTGCACCGAGAAGCCGCCGACCGCGCGCGGGTGGGCCACCGGGCCGCCGCGGATGGCCAGCGTCAGCCGCCAGCTGCCGGGCGCCGCCCCGGCGCCGACCGTCGCCGTCACGCTGCCCTCCGGCAGCACGGGCACGTCCGCGGGCATGAACAGGGCCATCGCGGGCGCCGACGCGCTGCTGAAGGTGCCCGGCGCGTCCTGGCGCTGCGCCGCCTGCAGGGGCTCGATGGCGCCGGCAGGCAGCGCCATCTCATCCACGCCGGGAGGCAGTCGACGTTCCGCCGGCATGCGCACCTCGGCCCAGTAGTGGTAGCGCACATAGGCGCTCAAGCCCTCGGGCGTCGGTGAATCGTCGACCTCGGCGCTGAACTCTTCGCCGTTGCGCCGCAGCCCGCCGCGGCCGATCTCGCGGGCGTAGAGCGCCTCGGGTACGCCGCCGCTGGCGCGGCGCAGCCGGTACTCGGGCGGCCGTGCGTCGGCGGCGGGCGGCTCGTCGAACAGGCCCGGCTCGGCGGCGCGCAGCGCCACCAGGTCCAGGCCGAGCGCGCGCACGGTGAGGGTGGCCACGCCGCTGGCCGGGTCGACGCGGGTCTCGACGCGCGGTGCGGGCGGGCGCCGGTCGCTGGGAACGGCCACAGGCAACAGCGGGCAGCTCTCGAAAGCCGCCTCATTGCCCTGGCTGCTCAGCGGCACGAAGCGCAGGAACTGCACGGTCTCCAGCGCCCGCGGCAGGCGGATGTCGAACAGCACGCGGCCGTCGCCCCCGGGCTGCAGCGGCGTGTCGGTGAGCAAGCGAAAACGCTCGCGCAGTCCCAGGCCCGCCAGGCCCTGCTGGGCGCCGTCGACGGCCACCTCGGCGCGCGTGCGCGGCCGCTCGCCGTCCATCAGCGCGATGTCCAGGCCACGCGCATCCGCCAGATAGGCGCGGTAGCGGGCGCCGGCCACGCCGGTGAAGCGCAGCCGGAACTCGACATCGCTGGCCGGGGCCGGGCGGCTGCTCCAGACGATGGCGATGCCCGTCTGCGGCACCGGTGGCGAACGGGGGTCGTGGATGGCGATGGTCAGCGCCACGGTGGGGCCGGGCGTGGCTTCGTCGTCCTCGAAATTCGCCGTCGCGGTCAGCGCGCGGCTTTCCATCGGCAGCAGCGCCGGCAGCTCGAAATCGAAGTGCAACACGCCGCCGTCCTGCGGCGCCACCGCATCCTGCAGCGCGCCGTCGAAACCGATGACAACGCGAGCCAGCGGCCGGGAGCCCGCCGTCATCTCGGCCAGTGCCGGCACCACCACCGTCCAGCGCACGCTGCCGGCCACGGCGGCCGCATCGCCCGCGGCCCGTTCGGCCAGCTCCAGATGGGAGCGCAGCAACGGCTGCGGCACGGGCGGCCGCGGCGGTGTCGGCACGATGATGTCGGTTGCGGCGCCGAAGCGGCCGAACACGTCGGCCAGTGCCACGCGATAGGTCCACGGCGCGTTGTCGGCATCGATGTCGGCATCCGACACGATGCCGAAGACGCCGTCGTGCAGCTTGTCGGCATTGCCCAGCATGCGTGGCGCTGCACGCTGCGCCGGATCGGCATCCGGCGTGGCAACGGTCAGGTCCACGGCGTCATGGCGCGTCTGCCAGCCGTCGGCCTCCTGTCGTCCCAGCGCGACGAGGGTGGCCAGCGGCGGCGTGGCGACGCGCAACTGCTGGCGGAATCGGAGGCTCGGCCCTTGGTCCTCGCGCTGCCAGCCGGCATCGCCCAGCAGCACCTGCGGCGCTGCCAGCAGGTCGGGCGGCGGCGCGGCCAGGGCGGTGGCCACCAAGGCGCGCAGCGTCAGACCGTGGCGCTGCACCGCCAGTTCGGCCGGGCGGCGCAGGCCGGGCTGCAGCTGCATCAGCCGCTCGATCAGGCGCAGCTCCATCGCGTCGGGATCGGGCAGCTCGAAGCGCGTCGCCGGGCCGACGGCGAACAGGCCCGCCGCCAGCCAGCCGCGCGCGCCGGGCGGTTGGAAGGGGTTGTCTGGCACGAGCAGATCGTCCAGCAGCCCAGCGGTGCCGAGGTAGTGGCCCGCGCCCACGTCCAGCGCCTTCATCAGCAGGCTGCCCTGCACCCATTCGGTGGCGCGTTGCCACGGGACGCGCTTGCCATCGCCCAACACCCGGGGCAGCCAGACGTGGCTGCGCTCCACGAGCGCGGGTGCCAGCCCGGCGTTGCCCACCAGGCGCTGGGCATCGTCGTCCAGATCGGCCTGGAAGGCGGCCACGCGCGCCCGCTCCGCGGCGGCGTGCAGCGGGTCGAACGGGCCGTCGGGCCGGTCCGGCGGCGTCCAGCGCCTGGGCGCCGCACGTTCGGCGCGCGCGAGCGCAGCCACCGGACCTTCGCCGCCGGCATACCAGGGTTGATCGCCGGCAATGGGCAGCGAAAGGCTGGCAAACGGCGGCTGCCCGAGCAGCGCCTCGATGGCCCGGCCGGCGGAGATCACCCAACCCTGCAGCGTGACCCGGCCGCGGCCGCGCAGCCGCAGGCCGGTGATCTGCGGCGCGGCCACCAGCCAGCGCGGCGCGGACCGCTGGGTGACGATTCGGCTGGCGCTGCGGTCCAGCAGCGCGAGCTCGCCGATGCCGGCGTGAAAGCGCGCTTCGATGCCAACGACGCGGCTGTCGTTGGGCGGCTCGGACTGGCGGCGGCCGGTGAGCTGGCCGCCCGCGCCGTCGAGGTTGAGGCCGGCCTGCTGGCGGCCGTCGCGCGCGAACCAGTCCATCGGTGGCGCATCGGTGGCGAAGGCCTCTACCGGCCAGACCAGGAAGGGCGCCAGCGGGAAGCCGAGCGTGGCCGACGGGAACAGCCGCAGGTGGGTGCCGTTCTGCAGATCGGCGTCACTGGCGACGATGCCGGCCGCTGCGGCATGGGCCGAGAAATAGCGCGGGTGAACAAGCCAGCTGGTCATGCGGCCTCCTCGGCGAAACTGGGTTGCAGTGGGATCTCGATCAAGCCCTGCAGCGGCTTGGGCGGCTTGCCGACGGGCCGGTCGGTGCAATGCAGGCGCAGCTTGGGCATGACCCATGGGAAGACCTGGCCGCGCCGCGTGCGCCGCGGCATGAAGGGCGCCGTGGTGGCAAACAGCAGCCGCGAGCCGCTGCGGTCGCGCAGCCGCACATCGAAGTTGGCAACGCTGGCGCCGCTCACCAACTGGAGCTTGTCAACCTCGAAGCGCCCCGGCCGGTGCACCGGTTCGGGAGATTCGATCAGCACGCCCGCGCAGCGCCAGGTCGCCGCACCGGCCGGCGGCAGCCACAGCAGGCTGATGCGCGGCTCAGCGGCCGCCGGCCAAGCGTCCATCCCCAGCGAGTCGAGGAAGGCATCGAAAGCCGCGTCGTCGCCGCTGCTGACCTGAGCGGCCAGCACGGTGCCGGCGCTCAGCGCCACGCCGCCGTGCGGGCGGCCTGCCGCGCCGCTGACGGGGAAGCGCAGGCCGGCCAGCATCTGCGGGCCATCGGCCCAGCGCGAGGTGCGGAAGCTCACGCCGGGCAGGCGCCCGTCGGCCACGCCGGCCCGCTGCGACCGGGCCAGCGCGAACACCTCGTACCACGTGTCGCATGTGAGCTTCACGTCCACGCTCAGCTCGACCGCGTTGGGCGCCAGGCCGCAGGGCGAGGCGAGGTAGGCGCCGGCGATGAGCGCAGCGCTGCCGGCCAGCAACGCGTCGCTGCCGGCCCAGGCGAGCTGGGGCACGAGCAAGCGGTCGGGCTCCACGGCATCGGGCTGGTCCAGGCGTCGCAGGCCGCACAGCAAGGCGTACTTGTAGGCGCCTGCCAGCAGGGCCACATGCGCGGGGGTGAAGCGCATGCGCACCGGGTCATCGGCAAATCGGTGCAGCTCGCTCTGCGCGGGCTCGTAGCCCAGCAGGTGGCGCTCCAGCATTGCGGGATCGAAGAAATCGCGTTTGCGGTGCAGCAGGTCCAGATAGGCACTGGTGCCGGGCGTCGGCATGCCGCCGGCACCGAGCAGCGGCGCGGTGCGGAACCAGTACTGGCGCGGGCTGTCGGCGCCGCCCGAGACCAGCGGCACCTTCTTGTTGTCCTCGTCCATCTTGTACAGGGTGCCCGACCAGCGCATGGACACGTCGATGCGGTAGAGCCGGCCGGGCTCCAGCACGGCGCGGCGCGCGGTCGACGGTGGTGCGCCGGCCTGGGGCGGCCCTTGGTTGACCACTTCTTGCTGCTTGGCGGCTTCGGCCGCCGTGGCCGCATTGCGGGCCGCGGCGGCGGCGGCTGCCGAGTGGGTGATGCCGCGCAGCGCCAGCAGGCCCAGCGGCAGCCCCGCGTGGCAGCTCGCCTCGATGCGCTTCACGCTGGGCCCTGCGTCGGGCGGCAGCCATTGCAAGGCCAGCCAGCCGTTGCCCAGATCGCCCTGCAGCCCGGGCGCCCAGGGGCGCGCCAGGTCGTCGGTCACCTTCAACGACCGCGGCACGGCGGGGTCCGCCGGCCAGTCCGACGCGCGCAGCACCAGCCACAGGCCCGGCTCGGCGAGCGCCTCGTCGGGCACGATATGCAGCACGTGGCGCGGCATGGCGCGCTGGAAGGCGAGGTCGTTGCGCGGCGTGAGCTGCACGGCGCCGGGGTCCAGCCAGCCGTTGAACTCGCGTTCATCCAGCGACTGCGGCGCAAACGGCCGCACGCGCGGGCCGGTGTAGCCCATGTGCAGCGGCAGCAGCAAGGCCGCAGCCTTGTCGAGCATGATGGCGGCCTGGGCGGGCTGCGTCAGCAGCAGCTCCACGCGGGCCCAGACCTGGCTTTGCAGCGGGTCGGTGGTGCGCGGATCGGGCGGCAGCCGAAACCCGCTGCCCTCGCGCGCTGCCGCGGCGCCCAGCGCCCAGCCCGAACGCGCGCGGGCCTGCGCGCGGCAGATGTCGGCCAGCGCCGCCAGCGGCGGCTCCGCCAGGCGCGCGCCGGCGTCGCCGAGCGCATGCAGCCACAGATCGCCGTAGGGCGTCATCAAGGCCAGCTCGGCCGGCTGGGGCTGGCTGCCGGCGTTGCCCAGCTTGCCCACCAGCCAGGCGCTGCTGAAAGGCCCGGCCACCACGGTCTCGGCCTCGGTGACGTCCATCAGCACCACGTCCAGCAGCTCCCATTCATAGCTGAGCAGCTCGCTGCCGATGGGCAGGGCCCGCGAGGCGCCCTCGGGGTAGCCGCCGATGTCGGGGAACTGGGCCGATGCCATCGCGAGCTTGGGCGCGGTGCTGAAGGCCAGCAGCGGAATGCTGTCGGGCCAGACGGCAGTCTCGGGCGTCGCGTCCTGGGGCCGGATGGCCAGCGGCGCCAGCCGGTGGTAGTGGTCGTCCACCAGTGAATGCCGCTGGCCGTCCAGCGGATGCTCCGACGGAGCGGGCATCTGCGGCGGCGTCGGGCTGCCGTACTCCAGGCTCACGCACTTGCGGATCTCGTCGAAGAACAGGTCGATGCTGCCGCACAGCTCGGCCTTCACGTGCGGCTCGGCGCCTTCCATCAGCACGACCGTCAGGGTTGCGTCGATGCCCACCGAGAAGATGCCGATGTGCAGGCCGCCGCCGATGGTGCCCACGCCGACGAAGCTCAGCGGGTGCGTGGCCACCAGGATGTCGGCGCGCGCGAACACGTCGGCCCAGACGATGGGCTTGAAGCCGTAGACGATGTCGAAGCCGACGCCGAAAGCGATGACGAAGCAACCCGGGCCGAAGGTGAACGGCCCGCCGCGCGGCCATTTGGTGATGCCGTTGCCGCGCATCATCAGGTAGGCGTCGGAGCTCTGGCCGACGATGTCGGGCAGGAAGATGGAGCGCACCGGGCCGCGCTCGCGGCTCTCGCTCGGCGCATTGCCGGTGTAGCCGTCGGCGCCGAGGTGGATGAACCAGTCGCGCGAAGCCTTCGGGAAATGCGCGCCCACCGGCACGATGGTGGTCAGGATGTGCGGGATCTCGTACTTGCCCTCGACCGCCACGGTGACGCCATCGGCCGGGTCCACCAGGATGACGCCCTTGGCCTGCAGCAGCGACAGGTCGTTGCCGCCGCGCGCGATGCTCATGCGCGGGCCCATGTAGCGGCCCTCGACCGAGCCGCGCACGATGATGTCCGGCGTGGTCACGAACAGGCCGGCGCGGGCGCTGAAGGTGAAGCCGAGATCGGGCGCAGTGCCGATGACGGCCTCCAGGCCGAAGCTGAAGGCCGGCGCCTCCACGAAGGCGCCTGGGTCCCGGTAGTCCCAGTCCAGCGCCGCCTGCACCGGGTCGTTGCCGGCGGGCACGGGCTTGGGCTTGCCGTTGGCCACGAACACGCCGCCCACGCCGTAGATCGCCAGGCCCGAATTGCCCAGCGGCAGCGGGCCGGGCAGGTCAACGCCCAGGGCCAGCTTGACCATGCTGCCCGCGGTCTCGACCTCGGCGCTGGCGCCCAGCTTGCCCAGCGGCACGATGCTGGCCTGCATCGCGGCGCGAAAGCCATCGGGCGTCAGCGCCACTGCGCCGCTGCCGGTGATCATGGGATCCAGCGCGATCGAGGCGGCCAGGCCGCGCAGCTCGCCGCTGAGCTTGCCGCTGTCGTCCAGCGTGCCGCGGATGGTGGCGCCGCTGACCTTCACCGGCCCGAGGTCGAGCTTGAAGCGCAGGTCCACCTCGATCCACATCGAGCCGCGGCCCGAGCGCGTACCCAGCACGTCGAACAGGGAGCCCGGGCCCTGCACCTTCCAGCCGCCGGGGTCTTCCACCTCCAGCGAGCTGCGGGCGTAGTCGAGGTGGAACATCTCCAGCCCCGACCTGCTGGGATCGATGCTGAGCACGACCTCGCGCACCCGCACGCGCAGCGGCTGGTTGGGGTGCATCTGCACCGACAGCACGCCCACGTCGATGCCGGTGACGGTGGCCGCCACCGAATAGTCGAGCTTGAGCCGCACGGTCTTGCCGGCCGGCAGCATGCCGCCGCTGCTCAGCAGTTCGGCGCCGTGCAGCACCAGCTGGCCATGCTCCAGGAAGCTTGACAACCCCGTGGCCGCCACCAGCAGGGTGTGCAGCACCACGCCCGTGCCGTCGCCGTCGGGCGCGGGGGTCTGCTCGGCACCATCGGCGATCAGCGCGGTGGCCAGCGTGGCCGCGGTGACGGCGATCTTGGCGCCCAGGCCGCCGTGCGTGCTGTCGATCTTCAGCAGCCCGTCGGGCCCCTGGCTTTCCAGCGCCAGGCTCATTTCCGACGCGGGCGCCTCGCCGGCGGCCGCCGGCTTGCGTGCATAGCGCAGCCGCGCCTGCACCGGCACGCCGGCCGCCAAGGCCAGCGCCTTGCCGAAGTTCTCGCTGCGGCCCTGCAGCGGCAGCTCCATCACCGCTTCGACGAGGGTGGGCACGAAGCCGTCCAGCCCCGTGGCCGTCGGGTCGCGGCATTCGATGCGCACGCGGATGGCCGGCCGGTCGCCGTCGGCCGGCACGGTGGCCTGCACGATCAGGTCGATGCCCGGCGTGGGCGGCAGGCCGAGCTGCAGCCAGGCGTCCACCGCATGGCCGCCGAGGAAGGGCACGCCGGCGGGCAGGAAGAAACGCGCGCGATTGACGGCCATGCCCTGCCAGGCGGGCGTGTCGGCCGGCGTGGCGAGCGCGACGCCCTCGACCACCACGCCAGCGGCCGGGCCGGCATCGCTGGCGAGGTCGAGCACGATGCCCTGCGTGAACTCGAAGCCGAAGCCCGTGCCGCCCAGCAGCACCGTGGCCGGCTGCATCTGCAGCACGACGACGTCGTCGGGCGCCTCGCGGTTGGGTGACAGGCTCAAGCGGACGCTGCCGCCGGCCTCGCCTTGCAGCACCAGGAAGAGGCCGCTGCCGACGATCTGCACCGGCGGGTTGAGCGGGTCGGCCGTGAGCGACTGGCCGTCTGCCGCCAAGGTGGCCGCCACCAGGCCGTGCGACGGCAGCGCGCGCACGAGGTTGAACAAGGGCCGCGGCGCACCGTCCTGCAGCGATACAGCCAGCCGAAACCCGCTGCGCGCGTTGACAGGGCCGTCGAACGACAGGAAATAGGCGCGCTCGGGGTTCACCGCCGGCGGCGGAACCAGGTTCAGGTTGAAGACCCCCAGCGCCTGCTCGGCCACCTCGAGCAGGGCCTGGCCTGCTTCGCTGTGGTCCGACAGCGGCGTGGCGCGGTCGATCTGTATCGTGGAGAGCAGCGCGGCGATCGGAACGCTGGTGGTCAGCCGGGCCAGCAGCTTTTCCTCGGACAGGACCTGGTTGACGCTCTGCATATGTCCCGCCTCGCCTTGCCGTGGACCATGCGTGTGCCGGCCTAGGCGCCGGACTGTTGGACCCCGGGCGAGGGAGCACCATCCCGCAGAACGCAGGCGCGCGGCACGGCTGCAGTGCCGGGCGCATGCGTTCAGGCGGCTGCACCATGGGGCGCCCTGGGGTGAACGATGCGCCGCCGCCGGCTAACGCCACCTTGCGTGAAGGCCGCCAGGCGTGGGGGCTGGCGGATGAAGATTGAGGATGCCGCCCACCACGAAAAAGGCCCGCCGGGCCGAAGCCGGGCGGGCCGTGGGGAGCTCAGACGCTCAGGGCTTGGGCAGGGCGTTCAGATAGGCCTTGTGGTTGACCGAGAACTCGTTGCCGCTGAAGCGGTCCCAGTTGATCGACCAGGTCATCACGCCGCGCAGGCCCAGGGTGGGCGTGCGGGGCGCGTAGCTGCCGCAGTTGCGCAGCTGGGTCAGGCAGTTCAGCGCGTTCTGCACCTCGGCCACCGACGTGAAGCCGCCGCCCGCATAGGCATTGGCCGGCAGCCCGATGGCGACCTGGTCGGGCCGCAGCGCCGGGAACTTGAAGCCCGTGCCCGCCACCGTGAAGCCGGTCAGCACCATGTCGGTCATGGCGACGTGGAAGTCGGCATTGCCCATGCTGTGGTACTGGTTGTCCAGTCCGGTGATCGGTCCCGAGTTGTAGTCCTGCACATGCAGCAGGGTCAGGTCGTTGCGCAGCGCGTAGATGACCGGCAGGTAGGAGCCGGCCCGCGTGTCGCAACCCGAGCAGGTGCCGCCGTAGAAGCTGTAGCCCAGCTGCACGAAGAAGGTCTCGGGCGCCATGGTCAGCACGAATTTGCTGCCATAGCGCGCCTTGAGCTGCTTGAGCGCGCTGATCAGGTTGACCACCACGGGCGTGGTCGGGTTGGCGACGTTGCTGTCTCCCGGGTTGAGCTGCAGCGAGTGGCCCTCGAAGTCCACGTCCAGGCCGTCCAGGCCCCAGCGGTCGATGATGCTGGCGACCGAGTTGACGAAGGCCGTGGCCGCGGCGGGCGTCTCCAGCCTCACCTGGCCGTTGGCGCCGCCGATGGAGATCAGCACCTTCTTGCCCTTGGCCTGCTTGGCCTTGATGGCGGCCAGGAAGTCGGCATCGGACTCGACATTGGGGCACTCGCCCACGGGGCAGCGCTTGAACGCCACCTCGCCCGAGGTGGACGAGGTCGGCTCCGCGAAGGACAGGTTGATGTGATCCCACAGGTCGCTCACATCCGCCATGCGCACATAGCCCGAGCCGTTGGCGAAGCTGGCGTGCAGATAGCCCACCAGCGAGTGCGTGCCTGAGGGAGGCGGCGGTGGTGGCGGCGGGGGCGGAGGTGGCGGCGGAGGCGGCGGCGGAGGCGGGGGCGGCGGCGGCGGCGG
>NZ_JBWKOB010000002.1:0-344002 GCF_059415865.1 Roseateles sp. GW821-FHT09H10
GCCGTGGCGGCGCCCACGCCGGTTGCCGCCGCGCCTCAGGCCGCCCCTGAACCCGAGCCCGAGCGCGCACCCGTCGTGCTCGCCTCAGCGGCACCCACGCCGGCACCCGCCCCCGCGGCGCCGCTGGCCGTCGCCGCCCGAGCCGCCGAGCCGCCGCCCAAGCCCGCCGAGGAAGAGACCGAGGAGCCGCTGCGGCTGCTGGCCAAGGTCGAGCCGGCCATCCCGCGCCAGATGACGCAGGCGGGCAACTTCCGCAACGGCTTCGCGCAGGTGCAGTTCACCGTCGGCACCGATGGCTCGGTCCAGCAGGCCTCGGTCATCAAGGCCAGCCACTCACGCCTGGGCACGGCGGCCGTGGACGCGGTGAAGCAATGGCGCTTCGCGCCCATCCGCAAATCACGCGATGCCGCCGTCGAAGTCGCCTTCAAAAGCGACAGCGACTGACTTCAACTTCAGGCGTCCACGGGTTGACGCCGGGCCCAGGGCCGGGGATGCTGCTGCAGAGCCGTTAGAAGTCCTGCGGCCACCATAAGGGAGTCCCCATGTCCATCCGTTTGCTGGCCCGCATGCTTGCGGGCATTGGTCTTTGCGCTGCCGCTTTCGCAGCCTCGGCCGCCGGCCCCTATTCCAGCCTGGTCGTCTTCGGAGACAGCCTCTCCGACAGCGGCAACAACTATCTGCTGTTGTCTCAGGCCCCCGGCGGGCTGCCGCCGGTGGACATCACGGGCGACGGCTACTACAGCAAGATCCCGTCGCTGGCCGGCACCTACTCCAACGGCCCGGTCTGGACCCAGTACTTCGCCCAATCGCTGGGCCTGACCCTGGCACCTGCGCTGGCGGGCGGCACCAACTTCGCCTTCGGCGGCGCGCAGACCGGCGTGAACGGCGGCGAGATCCCGCAGCTGCCGGGCTTCCCGTACAGCATGACCACCCAGCTCGGCATGTATCTGGGTGCCACCGGCAACCACGCCGACCCCAACGCCCTCTACATCGTCGCCGGCGGCGGCAACAACATCCGTGAGGCGCTGGAAGCCATTGGCGAGGGCGCCGATCCCAACGCGACGGCGGCCGCCACGGTGGCCAGCTATGCCGCCGACATGGCCGGCATCGTCGGCAGCCTGAAGCTGGCCGGCGCCCAGCATGTGCTGGTGCTGAACACGCCCAACTTCGGCCTCACGCCGCTGGCCAACGCCATGGGCGTCGGCGTCCAGGCCTCGCAGCTGAGCTTCGCGATGGACGCAGCGCTCACCAGCGCGCTGGCCGGCAGCGGCGCGCAGATCTTCGACATGTACGGCTTCATGACGAATGCCGTGGGCAATGCCGCGCAGCTGGGCTTCAGCAACTGGACCAATGCCTGCGGCGCCACCGGCAGCAGCTGCGACCTGAACACCGCCTTGTTCTGGGACGGCATCCACCCCACCGCCATGGCCCATCAGCAGCTCGCCGCCGCCGTCTTCGCGGCGGCCGTGCCCGAGCCGGACATCGTGGCGCTGTTCGCTGTCGGCCTGGCCATCGTCGCCCTAGGCGCTCGGCGTCGGGCAGGCCTCCAGCAGGGCTGACATTGCTTCCAGGAACACCCGGGTGCGCAGCGGCATCAGCCGCCGCTCCGGGAAGACGGCCCAGGCCGTCGAGCCGGGCAGGTGCCAGTCCGGCAGCAGGCGCTGCAGGCGGCCGAACTCCAGCGAGTGCTGCACCAGCAGCCGGTCGACACCGGCGATGCCGACGCCGCGCAAGGCCATCTGCGCCAGCACGCTGGGCGAGTTGGCCTGGGTGCGCTGCACCGGCTTGACGACGACGGCCTCGCCGCTGTCCTCGCCCAGGCGGCTCAGGCGCCAGGGCACGGCCTCGCCGGTGCGGCTCATCAGCATCAGCCCGTGCATGCTCTCCAGCGCCTGCGGCAGCAGCGGCTCGCCGACACGCGCCAGATAGCCCGGCGAGGCATACAGCCCCCAATACGTCGTCGCCAGCCGCCGCGCGGCCAGCTGGCTGTCCTCGTCCAGCGCCCCCATGCGGATGGCGAGGTCGAAGCCCTCGCCGATGATGTCCACGCGGCGCGGCGTCAGGTCCAGCTCCAGCTGCACCTCGGGGTAGTTCAACGCGAACTCGGCCAGCATGCCGCCGGCCACCTGCTCGGCGAAGTCCGCCGGCATGCTGACGCGCAGCCGGCCGCTGGGCTTGCGCTGGCGGTGCAGGGCCAGGGCCAGAGCGCCATCCACCTCGGCCGCCACGACACGGGCATGCTCCAGCACGCCCGCGCCGAAATCCGTCAGCGCCAGCTTGCGCGTGGAGCGCTGCAGCAGCTTCTCGCCCAGGCGCGTCTCCAGCGCCGCAATGCGCCGCGACACCGTGCTCTTGGGCCAGTGCACGCGCTCGGCGGCGCGGCTGAAGCTGCCGGCTTCCATGACGCGGGCAAACAGCAGCAGATCATCGGCATCAGGTTCCATCTGAGTTCTCCTTGAGTCGTGGCCGTGGTGCCTGAGCTGCGGGACGAGCGACGGGCCTGCCATGGGCCAGAGGCCCATGGCCTTCCGTAGGCACAAGCAGTCCGCAGGGACTGCTTGTGTCCGACTTCAGTTCACCCAGCCGGCCCGCCTGGGGCGATGTGCTTGCCGGTCAATCCGGCAAGCATCGCCATCCCCTCGGGGGATCGGCCAAAGTCCTCCTTGGACGAGGGGCGGCGTTCCATCAGTGGAACAATCTTATGCAAATCAGCGGCTTCTGGTGCTGAGCGAGCAATCCTAGAGTTCATCCCATCGCAACCGACCCTTACCGGAGCCCCAGATGAACATCCTGCAAATCAACGCCAGCGCCCGCCGTGCCACCGACGACCAAGGTTCGGTCTCGACCCGCCTGGCCAATGAACTGACCGCCGGCCTGCGCGCCGCGACGCCCGCCGCCACCGTCACGGTGCGCGACCTGACGCTGACGCCCCAGCCCGTGCTGGACGAGGTCGCCCTGGGCGCCCTGTTCACGCCGGCCGACCAGCGCACGCCCGAGCAGGCTGCCCGCGTCGCCCTGGACGACACCCTGATCGCCGAGCTGCAGGCCGCCGACACCGTCGTCATCGGCGTGCCCATGTACAACTTCAACGTCACGGCCCAGTTCAAGAACTGGATCGACGCCGTGGCCCGCGCCGGCGTCACCTTCAAGTACACCGAGAAGGGCCCCGTCGGCCTGCTGACCGGCAAGAAGGTCTACATCGTCACCAGCCGCGGCGGCATCCACCGCGATCAGCCCAGCGACCAGATGACGCCCTATCTGCGCACCGTGCTGGCCTTCCTGGGCATGACCGATGTCGAGTTCGTCTACGCTGAAGGCATGGCCTTTGCCGCCGAACAAGGTCTGGCCAACGCCCGCGCACAAATCACCGAACTGCTTGCAGCCTGAACCTGAGGCCCCTCGTCCAAGGAGTAGCTTGGCCGGGACGGCCCGAATCAACTGAAAGGAACACCGTGAACACCGTCGCCACTTCCCTGTTGAACCAACCGCGCGAGGTCGAACGCCTTGTCGCCGGTCAGCCGACCAGCGACGGTGCCGGCGTCAAGCTCAATCGCGTGCTGACGCAGAACCTGCAGCGCCGCCTCGATCCCTTCCTGATGCTGGACGCCTTCGGCACGGACAACCCCGACGACTACATCGCCGGCTTTCCCGACCACCCGCACCGGGGCTTCGAGACCATCACCTACATGCTCAACGGCCGCATGCGCCACCGCGACTCGGCCGGCAACGAAGGCCTGATCAGCGATGGCGGCGTGCAATGGATGACGGCCGGCCGCGGCGTCATCCACAGCGAGACGCCCGAGCAGAACGCGGGCCGCATGGCCGGCTTCCAGCTCTGGCTCAACCTGCCCGCCAAGGACAAGATGCAGGCACCCTGGTACCGCGACGTCGCGAGCCACGAGGTGCCCGAGTTCGAGCGTGAAGGCGTGAAGGCCCGCGTCATCGCCGGTGCCAGCCATGGCGTGGCGGGCGCCGTGCAGCGTGACCACACCGAGCCCCTCTACCTGGACCTGCACTTCGCGCCGGGTGCGCGCTTCGAGCAGCTGCTGCCGCCCGAGTTCAATGCCTTCGTCTATGTCTACGAAGGCGCCTTGAAGTTCGACAGCGGCTGCCTGCAGCCCGAGGGCCGCATGGCCATCCTGGCCAACACGCCGGGCAGCGACGGCGTGCGCCTGCAGGCCGGTGACAAGCCCACCCGCGCCCTGCTGATCGCCGGCAAGCCGCTGGGCGAGCCCATCGCCCAGTACGGCCCCTTCGTCATGAACAGCGAAGCCGAACTGGTGCAGGCCGTGCGCGACTTCCAGGCCGGGCGGCTGGCCTGAGCGGTCCTAGCCGGCCTTGCGGGCTCCGCGCCGCGCGAGGCCGGCCAGCCCGAGTGCCAAGGGCGTCAGCAGCAGCGCGGCCGGCTCGGGGACGGCGAGCGTCGCGTTGAGGCGGAAGTCGTCCATGTGGATGCGGTCGTTGCCGCCATTCGGGAACACGCCCACCAGGATGGCCCCGTAGAAGGCCGTGTCGCTGACCAGGCCGATGAAGCCGTTGGCGGCCGAGGTGTCGATGGCCTGCAGGGCCAGGGACGTGCTGACCAGATTGATCGAATCCACATCGCCGCTCAGGTAGTTGAAGCTGAGGGCGAACACGTCGGACACGTTGAGGCGCCAGGCGAGGCTGGCCACGCCGTTGGAAGCCGAAGAGCCACCCAGGTCGGTGATGGTGTCGATGGCGTGCAGCACCGAGGTGCCGCAGCTGCCCGGCGACGACGCATCGGTGCAGCTGCCGAAGGTGGCCTCCGGCATGAAGCTCGCGCCGGAGACCGTGGCATTGGCGCCGCCCGAGAAGTCGGTGTAGGCCCGCGTGGCGCCCACGGCGGCGAGGTAGGCAGCCTCGTTGGTGTAGACCACGACGCCCGCCTGGGCGACCAGCCATGAGGCCAGCAAGGCAAGGCCCGCCAGCAGCTTGGAGAGGAAGGGCATACGGACTCCCGGTGCACGCCACGAAGGCGGCGCGTCGCCGCGATGCTCAAGGCGCTGCCCGAGAGGGTCAATCCCAAGCCAGCCAGCAACTTGACCACCCATTCAGGTGGGGCGCCGAACTTGAATCCTGCCGCTGCGTCGCCTGCGCCCCGGCGGCCACAATGCCCGGCATGGACCGTCTGCAAGCCATGGAAGTCTTCGTCGCCGTCGTCGACAACGGCGGCTTCGCCAGCGCGGCGCGCAAGCTGGACCTGTCCGCTCCCGTCGTCACGCGTGCCGTGGCCGAGCTGGAGGAGCGCCTGGGCGTGCGGCTGCTGACGCGCACGACCCGCAGCGTCCGCGTGACCGAGGCCGGTGCCCGCTATGCCGAGGACTGCCGGCGCATCCTGGCCGACGTCGGCGACTCCGAAGCCGCCACCAGCGGCAGCCGCAGCCAGCTCAAGGGCCTGCTCAGCGTCACGGCGCCGGTGCTGTTCGGCAATCTGCATGTGACGCCCATCGTGGCGGACTATCTGCAGCGCTACCCCGACGTCGATGCGCAATGCGTCTTCGTCGACCGTGTCGTCAACCTCGTCGATGAGGGCCTGGACGTGGCCGTGCGCATCGGCGAGCTGCCGGACTCGTCGCTGCGGGCCATCGGCGTCGGCCGGGTCAGGCGCATGCTGGTGGCCTCGCCCGCCTACCTGGCCGCGCACGGCCGTCCTGAGCGCCCGGAGGCGCTGGCCGGCCATCAGCTCATCCACCCCATCCAGGTGGCGCCCTATCCCGAGTGGCGGCTCGCGGAAGCCGGCCGCCCGCTGGTGCAGCGCATCCAGCCGCGCCTGCGCACGACGACCAACGATGCGGCCCGCTCCTTCGCGCTGGCGGGCCTGGGCATCGCGCGCCTGCTCAGCTACCAGGCGGCCGATGCGCTGGCGCGCGGCGAGTTGCTGCCCTTGCTCGAAGCCTTCGAGCCCGCGCCCCTGCCCGTGCACATCGTGCATCACGAGGGCCGGCACATGACGCAGAAGGTGCGCGCCTTTGTCGACCTGGCGGTGGACAGCCTGCGCGCGAATCCGGCATTGCGTTAGCGGTTCTGCGGCGCCCAGTCGCGAAAGCGCCAACGCAGGGGCAGCGCGTCGCGCAGCCAATAGCCCTCGTCCAGATGGAAGCGCCAGGCGCGCTCGGCGTTGGCGAGTCCCGCCAGTTCCGGTCCGTCCCAGACGATCTCGGCACGGCCCGTCAGCGTCAGCAGGTCGCCGTTCTCGAAGTCGATGAAGAGCAGGCCGGCGCGGCCGTCGATCTGCAGATTGCCCAGCGTCATGAACATGCGGTTGCCGGAGTAGTCGGGCACGAGCAGCGTGCTCTCATCCTCCTGCATGACAAAGCCCGCCGGACCGCCGCGATGCGACACGTCCGCGCCGGCCGTGTCCGCATGCGTGGCCACGAACAAGGTATCGGCCGCGGCAATGAACCACGCCGCATCGCCGTTCAGGCTGTCCACCCGCTCGATGGCCCGAGGTCGCGTGTCGGCGGCATCCCGCACCCATTCGAACTCGCGGCCCTGGATGTATTGCGGGCAGTTGCCCGTCGTCTGCTGCACACGCAATCGCAGGCCATCGCCACCCGCCTCCTGCAGCTCGCCATTGACGCGGTTGCGCCGCCGCGTGTGCAGCTCGATGCCCAGCAGGCCCAGCGCTGCGCCCGGCTTCATGCCGGCGGTGGCCGGGTCGCCCGCGATGGGTTGCGCGTCGAAGGTCAGGTGCCAGGCGTCCGGCGCCTGCACAAAGCCGGGCTGCCCCACCAGCAGCGTGGCCCAGGGCCGGCCGGCCGCGTCGACACTGCCCGCCAGCATGAAGGGCAGCTGCTCGTAGAAGCGCTGGTGCTGCTCGGGCATGTGGTCGCGCACGACCTTGCGGCCGATCTCGTCCATGCGCTCAGCGACGCCGAGGCGCGACTGCACGGCCACTTCGCCGGCGTGGAAAGGGGCGGTGTCCATGGCGTTCAGGCAGCGGCGCGCAGGCCGGCGGGCGTGGTCTTGAAGGGCACGAAACCCGGCAAGGTTTCGATGCGCGCCAGCCAGGCGCGCAGCGCCGGATAGGGCGCCAGGTCCACATTGCCCTCGGGCGCGTTGACGATATAGCTGTAGCCGGCAATGTCGGCCAGCGTGGCGTGATCGCCAACCAGGAAGGGTCGGCGCGACAGTTCGCCCTCCATGACCTTGAACAGGCCATGGGCACGCGCGATGACTTCGTCGGCGTTGAAGGGCGCCTTGAACACGGTGACCATGCGCGCCGCCGCCGGGCCATAGGCGATCAGGCTGGATGCGACCGACAGCCAGGCCTGCACGGCGGCGCGGCCGGCCGGGTCCTGCGGCAGCCAGCGGCCGCTGGCGTCGTATTTGCTGGCCAGGTAGACCAGGATGGCCGTGCTGTCCCAGACGGGATGGCCGTCATCCTCCAGCAGCGGCAGCTGGCCGAAAGGATGGCGGGCGATGAACTCGGGCGTCTTGTGCGTGCGGGCCGCGAAGTCCACGTCGATCAGCTCATGCGGCAGGCCCAGCAGGGACAGGGCGAGCTCGGCGCGATGGGCGTGGCCAGAGAGGGCGTGACGGTAGAGCTTGAGGGTGGGCATGGAAGGCTCCGTTGAGATGAAGCCACTGTGCCGAGTGGCGCGCCGCGGCGAAACGGCGCGCGCCGCAACTCATTCTTTCCGCCGCGGACGACAGTCCTCAGGCCAGCCGGCGCCCCACCAGCACCAGGTCCTTCTCGACGCCCTCCAGCCGCGCCACGCGCGGCATCAAGCCCCAGCGCTCGAAGCCCATGGACTCGAACAGGCGCGCGCTGGCCGTGTTGGACGAGAAGAGGGTCGCCGTCAGTGTCTCGATGCCGAGCGCGGGAGCGCGCGCGATGGCCTGTTCGAGCAGAAATCGCCCCAGCCCGCGACGCTGATAGTCGGGGTGCAGATAGATGGCCAGGTCGGCCGTGATGAAGTAGCCCGGCCTCTCGTTCATGAAATGGAAGAAGCCGAGGTAGCCGATGGCGCCCTGGCCCGGCAGCTCGCTGTCTTCGGCCACCCACAGCGGCCGGTGATCAGGCGTGTGGGCCTCGAAGGAGGCGCGGCGCTTGTCCACGGTGGTGGGATCCAGGTCGCAGCTGCACGTGCGCGTGGCGACGGCGAAGTTGTAGATCTCGACGATGCGTGGCAGGTCGTCGGCGACCGCGTCCCGGTATTGATAGGCCATCGGCCAAGCCTAGCGGCACCAGGGCAAGATGGCGCCATGGACAACCCGCAACGCCGCCACAGCCCCGCCGCCGAACGCAACGGCCCGCCCATCCTCGCGGCCCTGCAGCGCCTGCTGCCCGCCTCGGGCCTGCTGCTGGAGATTGCCAGCGGCACGGGCCAGCACGCGGCCTTCCTCAGCGCAGGCCTGCCCGGCTGGCAATGGCAGCCCAGCGATTTCGACGCCGCCGCCCCGCCCTCCATCGCCGCCTGGTGCGAAGGTCTGGAACGCGTTCGCCCGCCGGTCACGCTGGACGTGCTCGATGCCGACTGGCCTGGTGTGCCGGCTCAGGTCGATGCGATCTACTGCGCCAACATGATCCACATCGCGCCCTGGGCCTGCACGGCGGGGTTGATGCAGGGCGCCTCGCGGCATCTCGCAGCACAGGGGCTGTTGATCACCTACGGTCCGTATCTGACCGACGGCGAACCCACGGCGCCGAGCAATCTCGCTTTCGATGCCGACCTGCGCGCGCGCAATTCCGCCTGGGGCATCCGGCGCCTGGGCGACGTTGAGGCGGAAGCGGCCAAGGCCGGGCTGAAGCTGCGTGAACGCCTGGACCTGCCGGCCAACAACAAGCTGCTGGCCTGGATACGTGCGCAGCCGTGACTGCGATGTACGTTTGCGGAGCTCGCGCCCTATCGCTGCATTGCCGGGAGTCCGTCCCGGCAGCCGGGTAACTTGCTTCTGCGGAGCCAGAAGAAAGTCACCAAAGAAGATGCCCTGATCCGCACTCTGGCGAGATGGCGCCAACAGCGGCGCGCGAAAACAAGCAGCGCCATTGCGGGCCGACGCGACCCGCTTCGCTCTCGCGTCCGACTTGTCATCAGCGGCGCTCATCGCCGCATCGCACCTGTGAACGCCGGCTGCACGCCGTGCTCACGAGGAGCAGCCAACGCAGCGTCGGGCGGATTCCGGCGGCACTGCATCGGGTCGAGAGGCTCTTCACAGGGCTTCCCAGTGCATTGCATCGTTGGGGTTCACGTGGCTCACCCCAACCTACCTACGACGCAGCCAACAAGCTTCATCTTCCTGACCAGCGACAAGCCCCGCTATCTGACGGGGCAGTCGCTGGCAATGGATGGGGGCATGACGGCGACGTGAGCCGCTGCTAGCCTGTGCCGGCTCGCCGCGGCTTCAGATGCAGCGGCAGGCCGGCTGGCAGGCACAGTTCGGGCCGCATGCGCAGCCGGTGGAAACCGCTGCAGCGGCAGCCAGTTGGGTCGCGAGCGACTGGCAGCCGCAGGTGCAGGAGGCGCCGGGGCAGTTGCTGCAGCGGCAGGCGGGGGTGGTGTTGGTTTGCATGGATAACTCCGTGAGGTGAACAAGATGCGGACCGGTTTGTCCGTGGAAAGAATTCTGCGAATTGCAGGTCTTGGCGGCTTGAACGAAACGGCTGACTTGCGCGGTCGCGGCGGCATACGCTGATGGCGACGAGCAAGCCCATCGTCGGCATCGGCCGCGTGCTGCTGTGGAGTGGTGGCAGCCTGTGGATAGGCCGCGCCGGCGGGCGGGCCGAGGCCCATTCACATCACGCCATCCAGATCTCGATGGCACTCAGCGGGCGGCTTCGTCTATGCACCGGCGACCAAGCTTGGCGGGCGCACATCCTGGCAATGGTTCGCCCTCATGCGCGCCATCAGTTCGATGGCAGCGGCGAAACGGTGGCACAGATATTTGTCGAGCCTGAGACCATGCAGGGCCGGGCATTGCTTCAGCAGCATGACGCGGCGACAGCCATCGTCGATCTGCCCAGCGAGGCCATCCAGTCTCTGCTCGCGGCCTTGCTCCAGGCATTCGAAGGCAATGCGCCCGACGAGGCTCTCATTGCCATCAGTCATCGCATCGTCGCCGCACTGTGCGGGCAGGCTGCGCCTGTGCTCAGCGTGGATCCGCGCATCAGCCGGGCCATCGAGTTCATGCGGGCGCATCTGGCCGAGCGGGTGACGCTTGCGCAAACCGCCGCCGCAGCGCATCTGTCACCCAGCCGTTTCCGCCACCTGTTCGTCGCCCAGACCGGCATGTCGCTGCGCGCCTATCTGCTGTGGGCCCGCGTCGAAGCCGCCGTCGGCGCGGCGATGGCAGGGCAGTCATGGACGGAAGCGGCGCAGGATTGGGGGTTCGCGGACTCGGCCCATCTCAGCCGGACCTGCCGGAGGATGTTCGGCATTGCGCCGACGATGTTGGTCAGGCCGTAAAGGCGAACGATCGCAGCATCGCAGGCCTCACCACTGGCCGTCCGCCGGCGGCTTGATGACGGTTTTCAGGAACTCGAAGTACTTGGGCTTCTCGGCCGCGAAGATGCCCTTCCCGGCGCCCATATAGGCCCTGGTCAGCTCGTCTGCGGCACGCTCGCGGTTGCCAAGTTCAAGCTGTGCCTGCCCCAGGCGCAGGTGAATGAACGGATTGCCGATGGCATCGGGGCAATGCATCGCATCGCTCAGTGCGTTCTTCGCCTTCTCATGGTGGCCGCCCAGGAAGTTCGCATCCCCGATGGCAGCCAACAACCAGGTACAGGCCTTCCACTGCGTCTTGGGTTCGGGCAGCATGTTCCACGCTTCCACATAGCGCCCGACAGCCTCCCGGTACTTCGCTTGCGCCGCCAGCTTGTCCCCTTGATCGGAAAGCGTCGAGACCTTGCCGTGAATCTCGGTCGGCAGCTCCGGTGCGGCTTTCTTGTCGTCAGCCGATCCGAGCATCGGAGCCATCAGGAGCACCAGCGCTCCCAGCGTGCGAGTCGCGATCCCAAGCAGGTGGTTCATGGTTTCCTGGCGTGACGAGACACGCAGCTAGTCCTTGCGGCCCGCACCGAGGTAGGTCTCGATCACCCTCGGATCCGCCGCCAGTTGATCCGCCGGCCCGCTGAGCCCGAACTCGCCGGTCTCCAGCACATGGCCGTGGTCGGCGACGCGCAGGGCCGCGCGGGCGTTTTGTTCGACGAGCAGGATGCTGACGCCGGTGGCGCGCAGGTCCTCGACGATGCTGAAGATCTCGCGCACGATCAGCGGCGCCAGGCCCAGGCTGGGCTCGTCCAGCATCAAGAGCTTGGGCTGGCCCATCAGCGCGCGGCCCAGGGCGAGCATCTGGCGTTCGCCGCCACTCAAGGTGCCGGCCGCCTGCCGGCTGCGTTCCTTGAGCCGCGGGAAGCGGGCATAGACGCTCTCGAGCCCATCGCGCCAGCGCCTGTCGCCCAGCTTCTTGGGCCGCCAGCCGCCGAGCAGCAGGTTGTCCTCGACGGTCATCGTGCCGAAGAGCTCGCGCTTCTCGGGCACCAGGGCCAGGCCGGCCAGCACGCGCTCTTCCAGCGTCAGGCGGGCGATGTCTTCGCCGGCAAAACGCAGGCTCTGGCTGCGCGACGGGATCAGGCCCATCAGGGCGCCGAGCAGCGTGGACTTGCCGGCGCCGTTGGGGCCGATGACGGTGACGACGCTCTTCTCCTGCGCCGCCAGGCTCAGCCCATGCAGCACCTCGGCGCGGCCATAGCCCGCATGCAGGTCCACAACTTCGAGGAGAGCGCTCATTCGTCCGCTCCCAGATAGGCGGCGCGCACGGCCGGGCTGGCCTGCACCTCGGCCGGCGTACCGTCCATCAGATAACGGCCGAACTCCATGACGACGATTCTGTCGGTCAGCTTCATGACGAAGTCCATGTCGTGCTCGACCAGCAGCAGCGACAGGCCCTCGGCCTTCAGCTGCCTCAGCACCTCGGCGAGCGCTTCCTTCTCCTTGTGGCGCAGGCCCGCGGCGGGTTCGTCCAGCAGCAGCAGCGACGGGTCGCTGGCCAGGGCGCGGGCGATCTCGACGAGGCGCTGCGGCCCGAGGGCGAGGTTGCCGGCCAGCTCATGGGCTTGTTCGCCCAAGCCGATGCGGCGCAGCTGGCGCAGGGCCTCAGCGCGGGCCTGCATCTCCTCGGCGCGGTCCAGGCCCAGCATGGCGGCCAGCGTGCCGCTTCGGGTGCGCAGATAGCAGCCCAAGGCGACGTTCTCCAGCACCGTCATGTCGGGCACCAGCTTCACATGCTGGAAGGTGCGGGACAGGCCGGCGCGGGCGATGTCGCGGCTCTCGCGGCCGTCGACGCGCTGTTGCCCAAGCTCGACCTCGCCGCTGGTGAGCGGCAGCACGCCGGAGACGAGGTTGAAGGTCGTGCTCTTGCCCGCGCCATTGGGGCCGATGAGGCCGACGATGTCACCGGCCTTGATGGCGAAGCTGATGTCGTTGACGGCGACCAGGCCGCCGAAGGTCTTCCTGATCTTGCGCACGTCCAGCAGCGGCACACCGGGCTGCGGATGGCTGCGCGCGCTCAGGCGCGGCGCGTTCTCGTCGACCGCCTTGGCGCCACGCGCCGGCAGCCAGCGCGCGATCAGCGGCCACAGGCCATCGGGGGCAAAGCGCAACACCAAGACCAGCACGATGCCGAAGACGATGATCTCGTAGTTGCCCGAGCCGCCGAAGATCATCGGCAGCCAGACCTTGAGCTGGTCCTCGGCGAGCTTGACCAGGGCCGCGCCGGTGAAGGCGCCGCCCACCGTGCCGATGCCGCCGATGACGGCCATGAAGAGGTATTCGATGCCGAACTTGATGCCGAAGGGCGAGGGGTTCACGCTGCGCTGCATGTGCGCATACAGCCAGCCCGACACGGACGCCAGCAGGGCCGCGACGACAAACATGATGAGCTTGTAGCGGAAGGTCGAGGCGCCCATGGCCTCGGGCATGGTCGAGCCGCCGCCGCGGTTGGTATTCAGCGCGCGCATGATGCGGCCCGGCCGCGAGTCCAGCAGCCGCGTGACGCCAACGGCCGCGAGCAGGGCCGCGAGCCAGATCAGCAGATAGATGCGGCGCTCGCTCTGGAAGCTGAAATCGCCGATGGTGAGCGCCGGCAGGCCCAGCAGGCCGTCGTACTTGCCCAAGGCGTCCAGGTTGCCGATCAGGTAGTAGAGCGCCAGGCACCAGCAGATGGTGGCCAGCGGCAGGTAGTGGCCCGACATGCGCAGCGTCAGCACACCGATCAGCAAGGCCAGCACCAGCGTGATGGCGAGGCCCGCCACCAGGCCCAGCCAGGGCGACATTCCCAGCACCGTCGTCAGATAGCCCGTGGCGTAGGCGCCCACGCCGGCAAAGGCGGCCTGGCCGAAGGACGTCAGCCCGCCCACGCCGGTCAGCAGCACCAGGCCGAGCACGACGAGGGAGAACAGGCCGATGTAGTTGAGCTGGGTGATCCAGAAGTCGGGCACCGGCGCGAAGGGCAGCACCAGCATGACGACGGCGGCGACGGCCGCAAGGACGGAGCGATTCATCGTTCAATGCTCCTCGTGGTGCGGGTCCACGAAGGACCGCCAGAGGAGGATGGGCAGGATCACCGTGAAGACGATGACCTCCTTGAAGGCGCTGGCCCAGAAGGAGCCGAAGCTCTCGATGAGGCCGACGCCGAGGGCGCCGGCCAGCGCCATGGGAAAGCTGGCCAGGCCGGCGAAGACCGCGGCGACAAAGCCCTTGAGGCCGATCAGGAAGCCGGTGTCGTAATAGATGGTGGTCGACGGCGAGATCAGCAGGCCCGACAGCGCGCCGATGAAGGCGGCCATCGTGAAGCTCAGGGAGCCGGCGGCATCGCCCGAGATGCCCATCAGCCGTGCGCCGGTGCGGTTGACCGAGGTCGCGCGCAGGGCCTTGCCCACCAGGGTGCGCTCGAAGAAGACGAACAGGGCCACGATGAGAGCGATGGAGGCGCCGAAGATGATCAGCGTCTGGCCGGTGAAGCTCAGCGGGCCGACGTCAAAGCGCGCCTCCCAGAAGGCCGGCGTGCGATAGCCCTCGGCGCCGAAGAAGACCAGGCCGATGCCCGTCAGCGCGAAGTGCACGCCGACGGAGACGATCAAAAGGGTCAGCACGCTGGCCGCCGACAGCGCCCGGTAGGCCACACGGTAGAGCAGCGGCCCCATGGCCGTGACCAGGGCCAGCGTCATCAGCACCTGCACAAGCAGCGGCGCCTGCTGCGGCGCCATCCAGCGCACGAAGGCGGCAATCAGCAGCGGCGGGAGCACACCCGCCAGCAGCCGCGTGGCGATGCGTCGCGCCGGCCAGCGCTCGCGCACCGCCTGGATGCAGTCCAGCACCGCCGCCGCCGCCGCCAGCATCACCAGCAGCCACACCGTGCCCGGCACCTTGCCCATCTGCAGCGCCGCCAGCGTCAGCGCGCCGAAGGCGACGAACTCGCCCTGGGGAATGAAGATGACGCGGGTGACCGAGAACACCAGCACGAGGGCCAGCGCGACGAGGGCGTAGATGGCCCCGTTGGTCAGGCCGTCGAGGCCGAG
The DNA here is from genome assembly GCF_059415865.1 of Roseateles sp. GW821-FHT09H10. Lineage (NCBI taxonomy): Bacteria > Pseudomonadati > Pseudomonadota > Betaproteobacteria > Burkholderiales > Sphaerotilaceae > Roseateles > Roseateles sp. GW821-FHT09H10. The sequence continues at coordinate 14,543 of NZ_JBWKOB010000002.1, forward strand.
GATGGCGGCAATGGTCAGGTCCATGGCGGCAGGTCGTGAAAGGCCTGCCCATGGTATCGGCGATTTGCCGACCGAACGGTCGGGAAATCACCCAGTGACGTCAGTCACCCGATTTGTCGGGGTGCTCGCGCGGCGTCTTGGCCAGCGTCCAGCGGCCGCCGCCGGTCAGCTTCAGCACGTGGCGGTGGAAGCCCGCCACGGCGGCACGGTGGGCGATGCTGATCAGCGTCGTGCCGCGCTCGGCCAGGCGCTGGTAGAGGCGCTTCTGGTTGGCGTCGTCCAACGCGCTGGTGGCTTCGTCCAGGATGGCCAGGCGCGGCGCATGCACCAGCAGGCGGGCGAAGGCAAGGCGCTGCTGCTCGCCGCCGCTGAGCAGCTTCTCCCAGTCCGCGCTGCGGTCCAGGCCGGCCTCGGCCTCGGCCAGGTGGCGCAGCTGCACCTCGTCGAGGATCTTCAGCAGGGCTTCGTCGTCGAGCTCGCTCTGGGTGCGGGGGTAGATGAGCTGGCTGCGCAGGCTGCCGGTCTGCAGATAGGGCCGCTGCGGCAGGAAGAAGACGTCCTCGCGCGGCGGATGCGAGACCTGGCCGCTGCCCTGGGTCCACAGGCCCGCGATGGCACGCAGCAGCGAACTCTTGCCGCAGCCGCTGGCGCCGGTGATGAGCAGGGAGCCGCCCTCGGGCACCTTCACCGACAGCTTCTCGACCAGCACGCGGTCACTGCCCGGCGCATGCACGGTGAGGTCCTTGATGTGCAGCTCCTTGCCCTCCTCGCGGGCGATGCCGGCCTCGGGCGGCGCGGCCTCGAGCACCTCGGCCATCACATGCAGGCGGTCGATGCCGGCGACGAAGCGCGACAGGCTCTCGAAGTTGTCGATGATCAGCGACACCGCGCCCAGCACGGCGGCGAAGGCGCCGCCCGCCTGCACGGCCTGGCCCACTTCCAGGCGTCCGCCGAGCACGTCGGCGGCCAGCACGACGGCGGGCACCAGCAGGCTGACCTGGCTGAAGCCGCGCTGGAAGAGATTGAGCGCGAACTGGGCGCGGATGAGCTTGCGCGTGTTCAGCAGGGCGGCACGCAGGCGCTGCTGCAGCTGGTGGCGCTCCTGTTCCTCGCCGCCGTAGAAGGCGATGGACTCGGCGTTCTCGCGCACCCGCATCAACCGGAAGCGGAAGTCGGCCTCGCGCTTGAGCTGCCAGTAGTTGAGGCGGATCAGCGGCCGGCCGAACAGGCCCAGGGACAGCAGGGTCCCAGCCAGCGCATAGACGACGAGGAAGCCGACCAGGGTGTGAGACAGCCCCCACAGCACCGCACTGAATGCCACCAGCTGCATCAGGGAGCCCAGCAGGATGAGCAGGAAGTGCAGGGAGCGGCTGGTGAAGGTGTTGATGTCGTCGGCGATGCGCTGGTCGGGGTTGTCGATCTCGTCGGCGGCCAGATGGAAATAGCGCCGCTCGCGCAGATAGCCGTCCAGGAAACGCTGCGTCAGCCATTTGCGCCAGTCATTGGCATAGGCGTCGCGGGCGTAGTAGTAGATGGCGAAGACGGGAACGGCGAAGGCGATGACCCACAGCATGTTGCGCACCGCGGTCCAGAAGCGGTCTTCATCGCGCGCGGCCAGCGCGGAGGTCAGCTCGCCCGTCTGGTTGTTCAGCAGCACCGCCAGCTGGGTCTCGGCCAGCATCAGCACGATCAGGCCAACGAGGAAGGCCCAGGCCCAGCGGCGCCGGTCGCCCATCCAATAAGGCTTGGCCACGGTCATGAAGCGTTGCAGCGCGGAGACGGGAGCGGCCATGAGAGAAGCTGTGAGTTATGTAATGAAGGCTAGCGAGCGCCAGGGCGCGCCCCTGTCGGACGGCACGCCGCGGCGAGCAAAGCAAAGGCGCTCTTGTGGGAGCGCAAAGCAAAGGCGCCCTCGTGAGGGCGCCTTCTTGCGGGTGTGAGGTCTGCGGCTCTTAGCCGGCGCGCGTCACCACCAGCTGGTTGTTGACCTGCTTCACGCCGTCCACGGCCTGGGCCAGCGTCGTCGCGCGTTCACGCGACTGCGGGTCGGGGGCCTGGCCGGACAAGGTCACCTGGCCGTCGCGGGTATCGACATTGATCTGCGTGGCCTTGAGCTTGTCGTCCACGGCCAGCGCCGCATTGACCTTGGCGGTGATGTTCATGTCCGACGAGACTTGGGCGGTGCGGTCCGCGGCCTGGCGCGCCGACATCTCGGCGTCGGCCACCAACTCGCGGCTTTCGCGCTTGGCATCGGCCACGGCGTTGTCGGCGCGCTGGCCGGCGCTCAGTTCATCGTCGGGCTGGCGGCTGCAGGCGCCCAGGGCGGCAGCCACGGTGAGGGCAGCCAGCAGCGGCAGGCGGGTGGTGAGCTGTTTCATGGCACGTCCTTTCAGTGCAAGGCCAGGAAGGCCGGTCTCCCAACTTTGGGCGCTGCGGGCGCCGCTGGATTTCGGCCCAGGCGCCGAATGCCTGTCGGACCGAGCCGACAAGGCCGGGTGCCAGCCGGTGTCCTACAGGCATGGAGGCCTTCGTCCCACATCGGCCGGCCTACCCCACCGCGAGCATCAGTCCATGAAAGTCGCCGTCAAAGTCGCCGGCGCCGTCGTGCTGGTCGCCGTGGTTGCCGTTGTCGGCATGGATCTCGCCGGTTGGCCCGGCTTGGCACCCTGGTTGGCCAAACGGGCCGACCGCGGCCTGGACATCGACAAGGGCGCCCGCGTTCACCTGCTGTGGAATCCCCGCGCGGAAGCCGGCGAGCTGCGCCTGCAAGGCAGCCGCGGCGAGAAGCTGGCCGAGGCCGGCACCGTTCGCGTGCAATGGTTCTGGCGCGACATCTGGGCTTGGCGCCACGGCGAGCCGCTGCGTCTGCGCCTCGTGCAGGCAGACACCCTGTCGCTGAACTGGCAGCGCGACGACGCCGGCCGCACGGCCTGGCCGGTGCAACCGCGTGGCGGCACCAGCCACGAGCCGGCGCCGCTGCCCAAGATCGACCATCTCGTGATCCGCCAGGGCACGGCCCGCATCGATGACGCCCCGCTGCAGCTGACGGGCGACGCCCGTTTCGCCACCCAGGCCGACGGACACTGGACCGCCGAGCTCAAGGGCAAGCTGCGCAAGCAGCAGCTGGCTCTGAAGGCCCAGGCCAGTGCGGGCCTCGCCCTGCTGGCGCCGGCGGAAGCCGACCAGCCCCCGGTGCGCCTGCGCGCCGAGCTGACGCAGGGCGACGGCCGCATCGCCTTCGACGGCACCGCGTCATCGCTGCTCGACGCCCGCGCGCTGGATGGCCAGTTGCAGGTGCGCGGCAACTCGCTGGCCGACATCGGCCGCCCCTTCGGCGTCACCTTGCCGAACACGCCGCCGGTGGACCTGGCCGGGCGGCTGCAGCATGCCTCTGGCGTCTGGCAGCTGAGCGGCACCAAGGCGCGCGTCGGCCGCAGCAATCTGGGCGGCGACTTCGCCTTCGACACCCGCCCGGCCCGGCCCCAGCTCAGCGGTCTGCTGCGCGGCGGCCCGCTGCGCCTGGCAGACCTGGGCCCGGCCGTCGGCACCGATGCGCCGCCCAGCCGCCCGGGCCGCGTGCTGCCCGACCGCCAGCTGGACATCCCGTCGCTGAAGGTGATGGACGCCCGCGTCGCCATCGCGCTCAGCCAGCTCGACCTCGGCACCGCCAACCTCGCGCCGCTGGCGCCCGTGAATGCCAGCCTGGTGCTGGAAAACGGCGTGCTGAACCTGAGCAACATCAACGCCGGCATCGCGGGCGGTGAGTTGTCCGGCTCCGCGCAACTGGACACGCGCGACAGCCCGCCGCTGTGGACCATAGGCCTGGACGTGCGCAACATGGCCATCGAGCAATGGCTGAAGTTCCAGACCAAGGCCCTCGCCGACAACCCCGTGACGGGGCGCCTGCGCGCCGACATCGACGTGAAGGGCCGCGGCCGCAGCACCGCCGAGCTGCTCGGCAGCCTGAGCGGTCCGGTGCGCCTGGAACTCGCCCGCGGCAGCGTCTCCCACCTGCTGACCGAGGCCGCGGGGCTGGACATCGCCCAAGGCCTGGGCGTGCTGCTGCGCGGCGACAAGAAGCTGGAACTGAACTGCGCGCGGCTGGACGGCAATTTCAAGGCCGGCGTGCTGCGCCCTCGCTCCGCCCTCATCGACAACAAGGACAGCCGCATCGACATCGACGGCCGCCTGAGCCTCAGCGACGAGACCCTGGACCTGCGCGTCGTCGCCAAGCCCAAGGATTTCTCGCTGCTGAGCCTGCGCTCACCAGTGCGCGTGCAGGGCACGCTGGGCGATCCGCGCGTGGCCCTGGAAGGCAAGGCCCTGGGCGGCAAGGCCATCGCCGCCATCGCCCTGGGCGCGCTGACGCCGCCGGCCGCCCTGCTGGCCTTCATCGACCCCGGTGAAGACCTGCCGCCGGTGAGCTGCGACGGGCCGGCGCCCGAAGCGCGGGCCGACGCCGCCCGGCCAGCTGTAACAGCGTCGGCGGCTTCCTACCCGGCAGCGCGGCAGAAGCCGGCACCCCGTCCCCAGGCCGCGCCCTAGATTAGCGATGCCAACAGCCCAAGGAGAAACCTCATGCTGCGTTACGCCATCATCTTCTTCGTCGTCGCCCTCGTGGCGGCCCTGTTCGGCTTTGGCGGCATTGCCGCCAGCGCCGCAGGTATTGCCCAACTGCTGTTCTACGGCTTCATCATCCTGGCCATCATCAGCCTGGTGGTGGGCCTGATCCGAAGGTAGCGAGTGAAGCGAAGCAAGGCGGCCCTGAGAATTCAGGGCCGCTTTGCTTGTCTGCCAAGGGATTTGAGTTGCGGGCCGAGCGCCGGGCCGCTCCCTAGCCGGCCCGCCTTGGGCGATGTGCTTGCGGCTCAATGCCGCAAGCATCGCCGTCCCCTCGGGGGACCGGTCAAGGTACTCCTTGGACGAGGGGCTTCAGGTCAGCGCCCGCGGTGAGGCTGCTCGTGGACGGCGTCCAGGAACTCGCGCAGCGTGCCGTTGCAAGGGCCCTGCGGGCACAGGAACAGGCCTTCGGCTTCGGCCGGAACATCGCTGGGGAAGCCCAGGGTACCCAGGGAATTCAGTGCATCGCCGCACAGGGCCACGGTGCGGCCGCAGCGCCAGGCCATCTTCAGCAGGGCTTGCAGGCGGGCGCAGCCGGTGGGCGCGGCCCAGGCGTCGGAGTTCAGCACGATGAGGCCGTCGGCCCAGTCGGCCGCGACCGGCGGTTCGCCGAACTCGTCGTCCAGGCGCCAGTCCAGCCGGTGCACGCGGCGGTCGCCCGCCAACACCTGAAGGTCGTCTTCGCAGGTCTGCATGACGTCCGCCGTGCCGATGACGCAGATCAGCACATCGCCCGCCTGAGAGGGAGCCTTCCGCAGTTCGGGCGGGCAATCCGTGGTGATGTTCATGGTGGTCTCCGCAGCATGAGGATGCTGCAACTCTCGCGCCGCCCTCTCGCCCACCCCGTGAGCCTGCGGCGCGACGCCGCGTAGGACGGCATGCCAGCGCTGCTGACAGGCTTTGGGCAGCTTCTCCCGCACACTGTCATCCCATGCCTGAGACCACCGCCGCCGCCCGCTTCACCCCTTACCAGCGCTTTGCCACCGGCCTGCTGACGCTGCTGCAGTTCGCCGTCATCCTGGACTTCATGATCATGTCGCCGCTGGGCGCCATGATCATGCCGGCCATGGGGATGACGGCGCAGCAGTTCGGCCTCGTCGTGTCGGCCTATGCCTTCAGCGCTGGCATCTCCGGCATCCTGACGGCCGGCTTCGCCGACCGCTTCGACCGCAAGAAGCTGCTGCTGTTCTTCTATGCCGGCTTCCTGCTCGGCACGCTGTGGTGCGGCCTGGCAACCAGCTTCGAGTCCCTGCTGCTGGCGCGCATCGTGACCGGGCTGTTCGGCGGCGTCATCGGCTCCATCGTCATGGCGATTGCCGCCGACCTCTTCGAGCCGGCGCTGCGCGGCCGCGTCATGGGCCTGCTGCAGGGCGGCTTCGCGGCAAGCCAGGTGCTGGGCCTGCCCTTCGGCCTGTATCTCGCCACGCACTGGGACTGGCACGCGCCTTTCCTGGCCCTGGTGGCCTTCGGCGCCGTCGGCGGCCTGTTCATCGCCTGGAAGATGCAGCCGGTGGACGCCCATCTGAAGCTGAGGAACGACCGCAGCGCGTTCGCCCATCTTTGGCACACGGTGGCCGTGAAGCGCCATCTGCATGCTTTCCTGATCACGGCCCTGCTGACGACGGGCGGCTTCATGATCATGCCCTTCGCCAGCGCCTTCTCGGTGGCCAACGTGGGCATCGACCTGGAGCACCTGCCCATCGTCTACCTCGTTACCGGCATCAGCACCATGTTCGTCGCGCCTCTCGTGGGGCGCCTCACCGATCGCCTCGGCCCGCTGCCGGTCTTCCTGACGGGCAGCGCCGTCACCATCGCGATGGTTGCCATCTACACCCGGCTGGGGCCCTCATCGCTGACGACACTGGTCGTCATCAACGTCGTCATGTTCGCCGGCATCTTCTCGCGCATGGTGCCTTGGCAGGTCATCGTCGCCGGCATCCCGGCGCCCGAGCAGCGCGGCGCCTTCACGGCCATCAACGCGGCGCTGCAGCAGCTGGCCGGCGGGCTGGCGGCCCTGATCTCGGGCCATATCGTGACGATTGCGGCCGACGGCAGGCTGGAGCAGTTCCCCGTGGTGGGCAATGTGCTGATAGCCACGACGCTGATCGTCTGCGTGCTGCTGTGGCAGCTGCAGAAAAGCGCGCCTAAGAAAAGTCCACGGTGACGAGCAGGCCGCGCCCATCCGGGCCGCTGTCCAGCGCGATGCTGGCGCCATTGCGGGCCGCGGCCCGCTCGGCAATGGCCAGGCCCAGGCCGCTGCCGCTCTGGGCTTGGCCGGGGATGCGGTAGAAGCGCTCGAAGACGCGCTGGCGCAGGCCTTCGGCGATGCCCGGCCCCTGGTCGCTGAAGCTCAAGGAGCAGGCACCGCTCCCCCGCGCCGCGAGGCGAACCGCGATGCGGCCGTTCTCCGGCGAATACTTGATGGCATTGCTGATCAGGTTGTCCACCAGGGCCCAGACCGTCTCCTGGTGCAGGGGGCGCTCGCAGGGCGAGTCGGCGTGGAAATCGATCTCGATGCCGCGCTGCAGGGCCAGCGGCGCTGCGGCAGCGAGGCGGTCGCGCACCAGGGTCTCCAGCGACAGCAGCGGCAGGGCCTCGTCCTTGTCCGAGCGCGCCCGCTCCAGCGACAGCAGCTGCTGCACCAGATGATTGGCCCGCGCCACGCCGTCGCGCAGGCCGGCGCTGACTTCGGCATGGCGCTGCGCATCGCCATTGGGCGATTGCAGCAGATGGGCATTGATCTGGATGGCCGCCAGCGGCGTCTTCAGCTCATGGGCCGCATCGGACAGGAACTCATGCTCGTGCTCGATGCGCCGCCGCAGCCGCGCCATCAGGTGGTTGATGGCCGTGACCAGGGGCGAGAGTTCACGGTAGGTCGAATCCGGCAGGGGCGTCAGGTCCTGGGCCGAGCGGTTCTCGATGGCCGAGGCAAAGGCCCGCAGGGGTTTCAGGCCCATGCCGATGATGAACCAGGCCGGCAGCAGCAGCAGGGGCAGGCTGAAGATGGTCGAGCGCAGCAGGAAGCTGACGCCCGAGAAGCTCAGCATCCAGCGGTCGTCCACTTCATGGCTGCGCTCGACGACCAGGCCGCTGGCCGCGTCACGCTCGACGGCCTGCACCCAGGCATTGCCCTCATGGTCGGTCCCCGGCAGGGGCAGCGCATCGGGCAGCGCCGGCATGGAGTTGTAGACCAGTTCGCCGCCCCGCCAGACGCGCACGCGCACCTGGGAGTGGTAGTCGAGCTGGCGGAACATCTCGGCGCGCACGGCCTCCAGCCCCTCGGCGGCGGGCCGCAGTCGCGCCGGACGGTCGGCGATGTCGGCCAGGTGCATCAGCAGCTCGCGCGCATGGGCCGAGTTCTCGCTGGCCGTGCGCGAGCGCTGGGTCTCGCGCGCCTCCCAGGCCACATAGAGGAAGCCGCCGAGAGCGACAAACAGGATGACCGCGCTGAAGCCGAACAGCAGGCGCCGGAACAGCGACTGCTCAGCCGGCACGGTCGCTCTGCATCATGTAGCCGACGCCGCGCACGGTGCGGATGTGGCCGTCGCCGATCTTCTTGCGCAGATTGGAGATGTGCACGTCCAGCGTCGCGCCGTCGCTGAAGGGCAGCACGCGGCGCTCCAGCTCGGCGCGGGTCAGCACGCGGTCGCTCTGCTTCATCAGCGTCAGCAGCAGCGCGTACTCGGTCTTGGACAGGGTGATGGCCGTGCCGTCCAGCGTCACGCGCATGCGCTTCTCTTCCAGCGCCAGGTTGCCGAAGTTCCACAGCGCCTCGGCCTCGCCATGGGCACCGCTGCGGCGCAGGATGGCGCGCAGCCTCACCAGCAGCTCGGGGATCTCGAAGGGCTTGATGAGATAGTCGTCGGCGCCGTTGTCGAAGCCCTTGAGGCGGTCCTGCAGGCCGTCGCGCGCCGTGATGATGAGGACGGGCACCGTCAGGCCCGCGGCGCGCAGGCGCTTGAGCACCTCGTTGCCATCGCCATCGGGCAGGCCGAGGTCGAGCAGCACGGCGTCGAAATCCTCGGCCTGCAGCCGCTCGACGGCGTCATTCGCCATGCGCACCCAGACCACCTCGTGGCCCTCGTCCTTGAACACCGTCAGCAGGGCCTGGCCGATGTTGAGGTCGTCTTCGATCAGATAGATCTTCACGCCAAGAAGTCTAGCGGCGCATGCCCTGACTGTGGCTTGGGCGAAACGCGCAGCCGGCCGCGCCGACGGCCCACAAAGCCGATGGATAAAGGCCAAACACAGAATCTTCAGGATTTCTTCAGCGCCGTTCGATTGTTTTCTATAGGCCGGCTTCAGCGGCTCACGCTCCGGATTGCGCGGCATCCTTGCAACCCGGAGCATCGCGGCCGTTCGCTCTCCCATCGAGCAGAACCGGACCGACCACTACAACATTCGAGAGGCAAACCATGGCTCAACTGCCAGCCGCACGAGCGCCGCGCCAGCCGCGCACTCGCGGGCTCCACCCCATCGCCCATGCCTGCGTGCTGCTGCTCATCGGCAGCAGCGCCGCCCAGGCCCAGCAAGCCCAGCCACAGACGCTGGACACCGTCGTCGTCACCGGCATCCGCAAGGGCGTGGAAGACGCCATCGCGACCAAGCGCAACAGCAGCTCCATCGTCGAGGCGGTGTCGGCCGAGGACATCGGCAAGCTGCCCGACGTGACGGTGGCCGAGTCGCTCGGCCGCATCAGCGGCATCGCCGTGCAGCGCAGCAAGGTCAACGGCAAGGCCGCCGGCGTCAGCGTGCGCGGCATGGCGCCGGCCTTCGGCGGCTCGCTGTTCAACGGCCGCGAGCTGGCCTCCACCAGCGACGCGCGCAGCCCCGAGTTCGATCTCTTCCCCGCCGAGCTGCTGAGCAGCATCCTGATCTACAAGACGCCCGACGCCAGCCTCGTCGGCCAGGGCCTGTCGGCGACGGTGGACATGCGCACCATCCGGCCGCTGGACTACGGCCGCCGCACGCTGGCGGTCAACGCGCGCAAGGAGCGCATCGGCGTCGATTCCGGCGTCGAGGTGGGCTCGGGCCACCGCGGCAGCCTGGTCTATGTCGACCAGTTCGCCAACAAAACCCTGGGCGTGGCGGTGGCCATCAGCAGCCTGCGCGAGGACAACGGCGGCGAGCAGCGCTTCGACAGCTGGGGCGGCTGGGCGCCGCAGATCGACCACAACGGCCAGCAGGTCACCGTGCCGGGCGGCTTCAAGTACGAGACCCAGCGCCGCGAGAGCACGCGCGACGGCGCTGTCGTGACGCTGCAGTACAAGCCCAACAACGAGTTCAAGACCACGGCCGACATCTTCTACGGCGCCGGTACCGAGAAGACCAAGCAGACCGGCCTGGAGGGCGCCATCGCCTTCGGCGCCGGTATCTACGACCCCAACGGCGTCCTCTCAAACGCCACCATCGCCAACGGCGTGGCCACCAGCGGCACCCTCAGCAACTACAAGGGTGTGGTGCGCAACCACATGTTCTCGAACAAGGACCGCCTGCTGTCCCTGGGCCTGAACAGCGAACTGAAGGCCGGCGACTGGCGCTTCGAGGGCGATGTATCGCGCTCGCATGGCGTCAAGAACATCAGCAACTTCGAGACGACGGCCGGCCAGGTCGGCAACACGCCGCAGGCCCAGCTCGCAACCATCAGCTGGACGGGCTTCAACGGCAGCAACTTCGCCGACGTGAAGTACACGACCAGCGGCAATTTCGCCGACCGCAACTTCGCGCTGCTGACCGACGTGGACGGCTGGGGCGGTGGCCCGGCCACGCCGCAGGCCGGCTATGCGGCCCTGCCCACCATCGATGACAAGGTCACCAGCCTGCGCTTCACGGCCCACCGCGACGTGGACTGGGGCCCCATCACCGGCACCAAGTTCGGCATCAACCTGAACCAGCGCGACAAAGCGCGCATCGGCGACGAGGGCCGCCTTTCCATCCTCAACGGCACCGACGGCTATGCCGGCATCAAGATGCCCGGCGAAGCCACCGCCCTGGCCGGCGCCTCGGGCATCTCCGTCGCGTCCTGGGATCCGACCGGGTCGCTGGGCAGCATCTATGCGCTGAACCGCTGGGTGGACGCGACCGTGCTGTCGCGCAACTGGACCGTCAACGAGAAGGTCGCAACCGCCTACGCCGTCGCCGACGTCGGCGGCGAACTGGGCAGCATCCCCTACAGCGGCAATATCGGCCTGCAGCTCGTCAACACGCGCCAGAACTCCAGCGGCAACCAGGTCGATCTGGCCAAGTGCACGGGCATCACGATCGAGACCTGCCCCTATGTCGTGCGCAGTGACGGTGCCAGCTACAACCACCTGCTGCCCTCGCTGAACCTGACCTTCGAGCTGGGCAACCAGCAATTGCTGCGCATCGGCGCCGGCAAGCAGGTGGCGCGCGCCAACCTGGACAACATGAAGGCCAGCATGGACTTCGGCGTGCAGAACGCCACCGCGGTCGCACCGGCGCTGACGGGCTTTGCGGGCAACCCCAAGCTCAAGCCCTACGCCGCCAAGGCGCTGGACGTGTCCTACGAGAAGTACTTCGACAAGCACGGCTACATCAGCCTGGCCGGCTTCTTCAAGAAGCTGGACAACTACGTCATCAACTCGCCGCGCGAGTTCGACTTCAAGCCCTTCACCAGCCCGACGACGCCGCTGCCGCAGACCGGTCCCTACAAGGGCTCGACCGTCGGCTTCCTGACCCAGCCCGTCAACGGCAACGGCGGCAATATGCATGGCTACGAGCTGACCGTGAACCTGCCCGGCCGCATGCTGTCGAGCTGGCTGGACGGCTTCGGCAGCCAGGTCAGCCACTCGCACACGGCCAGCTCCATCCGCTTGCCGACCGCGGGCTTCGTGTCGCCGCAGAACGGCCCGGTGTTCAAGGACGTGGTGAGCGAGATCGGCCTGCCGGGCCTGTCCAAGAACGTCACGACGCTGCGCCTGTACTACGAGAAGCACGGCTTCCAGCTCGCCTGGGCCGCGCACAAGCGCTCGGACTTCATCGGCCAGATCCTGGACTACCGCAGCGACTCGCAGTTCACCTTCATCAAGGGCGAGACCATCGTCGGCGCCCAGGTCGGCTACGAGTTCCAGGGCGGCTGGCTGAAAGGCCTGTCGGTGCTGCTGCAGGGTCACAACATGACCAACGAGCCCTTCCAGGAATACACGACGGACCGCAACATCGTGACCAACAAGGTGGTGTACGGGAAGACCTATCGACTGGGTCTGAACTACAAGTATTGATGTGACCCCCTCGTCCAGCTCGCCCCGCTGAACGCGGGCGAGTCTGGCCGGTCCCCCGAGGGGACGGCGATGCTCGCGGCATCGAGCCGCGGGCACATCGCCAGCGCGGGCCGGCTCGGGAGCGGCCCAGCGCTCGGCCCGCAACGGGGCACTACGCCCGCCTACAGAAGTCGAAGTCCGAATCGTGAACACCATCCTTCGCGCGCTCACCGCGGCACTGCTGTGCACTACCGCCGCATTTGCTGCCCCGCCGCTCAGCGTCGACCAGCCCAAGCCCTATGTCCACGTCCAGCACCCGGCCTGGGCGCGCAGCGCGACGATCTACCAGATCAACACGCGCCAGTTCACGCCGGAGGGCACATTCCGCGCCGCCGAGGCCCAGCTGCCGCGGCTCAAGGAACTCGGCGTCGGCATCCTGTGGCTGATGCCCATCCACCCCATCGGCGAGGTCAACCGCAAGGGCTCCCTGGGCAGCCCCTATGCGGTGAAGGACTACCTCGCCGTCAACCCGGAGTTCGGCACGCTGGCCGACTTCAAGCGCTTCGTCGCCACCGCCCACTCGCTCGGCCTGAAGGTCATCCTCGACTGGGTCGGCAACCACACCGCCTGGGACAACGTGCTGGCCAAGCGCCACCCCGACTGGTACGACCGCGACGAGGCCGGCCAGTTCCGTCCCACGCCCTGGTATGACTGGGACGACATCATCGACCTCGACTACGACAAGCCCGGCCTGCGCCGCTACATGACGAACGCGATGCTGTACTGGGTGCGCGACGTCGGCGTGGACGGCTATCGAGTGGATGCCGCCGGCCTGTCGCCGCTGGACTACTGGGAGCAGACGGCCAAGGAGCTGCGCGCCGTCAAGCCCGTCTTCATGCTCGCCGAATGGGAAAGCCGCGACATGCATGCGCGCGCCTTCGACGCCAGCTATGCCTGGACCTGGTGGGACACGATGAAGCTGATCGCCGAAGGCCGCGCCGACGCGACCGCTCTCTATCCCTATTACGCGTGGCACCGCAAGTTCTACCCGCGCGAGGCCTACCGCCTGCTCTACACGACCAACCACGACAAGAACGCCTGGGAGGGCACCGATCACGAGATCTTCGGCGCCGGCGCCGAGGCCGCGACGGTGCTGAGCTTCATCAGCGAGGGCATGCCGCTGGTCTACAACGGCCAGGAGGCCGGCCTCGCCAAGCGCCTGGCCTTCTTCGAGCGTGACCCGATCGCGTGGAAGGACGCCCCTGAAGGCGAGCTGCTCAAGCGCCTCATCGCGCTGAAGAAGCGCAACACCGCGCTGTGGAACGGCGCGGATGGTGCCGTCATGGAGCCGGTGGGCAACAGCGCGCCCAAGCAGGTCTTCAGCTTCGTGCGCGGCAACGGCAAGGACAAGGTCGTCGCCCTTTTCAACCTGTCCGCCAAGCCGGCGGACGTGAGGCTGAAGGGCCGGCACCACGCCGGCCGCTATCTGGACTTCAACGGCGGCGGCGAGGTCAAGCTCGACGACGACGCCAAGCTCAGCCTGCCGGCCTGGGGCTGGCGCGTGCTGGTTCAATGATGCAGCCGCTGAAGAACATCGTCATCGTCGGCGGAGGCACCGCCGGCTGGATGACAGCCGCCGCGCTGGCCAAGGTGACGAATGGGTGCGTGAGCATCCAGCTCGTCGAGTCCGAGGAGATCGGCACGGTTGGCGTGGGCGAGTCGACCATCCCGATGATCCGGCACTTCAACCAGCTGCTCGGCATCGATGAGAACGAGTTCATGCGCGAGACGCAGGCCTCGTTCAAGCTCGGCATCGAGTTCCGCGACTGGGGCGCGCTGGGCGACCGCTATCTGCACGCCTTCGGCCAGATCGGCCATCGCTCCACCACCCTGCCCTTCCACCACTACTGGCTGCGCATGCACCGGGCCGGCCGGGCGCCCGACTTGTGGGCCTATTCCATCAACGGCGCGGCCGCGCGCGCCCATCGCTTCATGCGGGCCGATCCCGCCCAGGGCCGCTCGCCGCTGGCCGAGATCGTCCACGCCTTCCACATCGACGCCGGCCTGTACGCGCGCTATCTGCGCCGCTATGCGCAGAAGCTGGGTGTACAGCGCCTGGAGGGCCGCATCCTCGACGCGCAGTTGCACGAGAACGGCCATGTGCGCTCGGTGCGCCTGGCCAGCGGCGCCTTCGTCGAGGGCGACTTCTTCATCGACTGCTCGGGCTTTCGAGGCCTGCTCATCGAGCAGACGCTGAAGACGGGCTACGAGCACTGGAACCACTGGCTGCCCTGCGACCGCGCCGTCGTCGTGCCCAGCGCCTCAGGCCCGGACCTGCTGCCCTTCACCCGCGCCACCGCGCGCCCGGCGGGCTGGCAGTGGCGCATCGGCCTGCAGCACCGCGTGGGCAACGGCCACGTCTACGCCAGCGGCGCGATGAGCGACGACGAGGCCGCGGCCCTGCTGCTGCGCAACCTCGATGGCGAGGCCCTGGCCGAGCCGCGCGTGCTGCGCTTCGAGAGCGGCCGGCGGCGCAAGGTCTGGAACCGCAATGTCGTCGCCATCGGCCTGGCCAGCGGCTTCATGGAGCCGCTGGAATCGACCTCCATCCACCTCGTGCAGTCGGCCATCGCCCGCCTCATCCAGTTCTTCCCCGACTCGGGCTTCAACCCCGCCGACATCGCCGAGTTCAACCGCCAGAGCGACTTCGAGACCGAGCGCATCCGCGACTTCCTGATCCTGCATTACCACGCGACGACGCGCAGCGACAGCGCCTTCTGGAACCACTGCCGCACGATGGAGGTGCCCGACTCGCTGCAGCACAAGCTCGACCTCTGGCGCGCCAGCGGCCGCATCTCCCGCCAGGGCGACGAGCTGTTCGCCGAGGTCGGCTGGCTGCAGCTGCTGCATGGCCAGGGCATCCGGCCCCAGGGCCATCACCCGCTGGCCGACGCGCTGCCGGAAAGTGAAATCAACGACTATCTGGATGACACCCGTGCGGTCATCCAGCGCTGTGTGGCGCAGATGCCGACGCATGCCGAGTTCATCTCGGCCCACTGCGCAGCCAAGGATCTCGAGACATGCTGACCCGCCGCCTGTTCGCCCTGCTCTGCTTCGTCCTGTGCACCAGCGCGCAGGCCGACGACACCCTCGCCACCGTCACCTCTCCCGACAAGCAGCTCGTCGTGACGCTGCAATTGACCGGCGAGGGCCGCCTGGCCTACCGCGTCGACCGGGCAGGCAAGCCGCTCGTCAACGCATCGCGCCTGGGCCTGCTGCTGGCCAATGCCCACCAGCTCGACGGCGGCTTCAAGCTCCTCAGCCAGCAGACCCACGAACACGACGAGACCTGGGAGCAGCCCTGGGGTGAAAGCCGCCGGGTGCGCAGCCACTGCCGCGAGCTGATCGTGGAACTGGCCCAGCCCGACCAGGGCGGCCGCCGCATGGCCCTGCGCTTTCGCGTCTTCAACGACGGCTTCGGCTTCCGCTACGAGCTGCCCGAGCAGGCCCAGCTGCCGCTGGCCCGCATCAGCGACGAGCTGACCGAGTTCGACATCGCCGAGCCCGCCACGGCCTGGTGGATCCCGGCCGGCGAGGCCCTGGTGCTGGAGTACGTCACGCAGCGCACGCCGCTGGCCGAAGTGGGCCTGGCCAACACGCCGCTGACGATGCGCACCAGGAGCGGCGTCCATCTGGCCCTGCACGAGGCGGCGCTGGTGGACTACGCCTCCATGTGGCTGCGCCGCAGCGGCGGCCAGAAGCTGCGCGCCCAGCTTGCACCCGGCGCCGCGGGCGCGGCGGTCGAGAGGCAGGGCGCTTTCACGACGCCCTGGCGCACCCTGCGCGTGGCCGCTTCCGCGGCCGCGCTCTACGAATCCAATCTCGAACTCAATCTCAACGAGCCCAACCAGCTCGGCGACGTCGGCTGGGTGCAGCCGGGCAAGTTCGCCGGCGTCTGGTGGGAGATGCACCTGGAGAAGTCCAGCTGGAACAGCGGCGCCAGGCATGGGGCGACCACCGCGAATGCCAAGCGCCACATCGACTTCGCTGCCAGGCACGGGCTGCGCGGTGTGCTCGTCGAGGGCTGGAACCTCGGCTGGGACGGCAACTGGGTCGGCAGCGGCTCGGCCTTCGACTATCTGAAGTCCATGCCCGACTTCGACCTCGCTGAGGTCGCCGCCTACGCCAAAGCCAAGGGCGTGCGCCTCGTCGGCCACCACGAGACCGGCGGCAATGTCGCGCGCTATGAGCAGCAGATGGACGCGGCCTACGCCCTGTACGCCGGGCACGGCGTGGATGTCGTCAAGTCCGGCTATGTGACCGACGCCGGCACCGCGCAGTTCGCCAACACCAGCGGCGGCGGCACCCACTTCGGCTTCACCGAATCGCAGGAAGGCGTGCGCCACATGCTGAAGGCCGTGCAGGAGGCGGCACGGCACCGGATCGCCATCGACACCCACGAGCCCGTCAAGGACACCGGCCTGCGCCGCACGTATCCGAACTGGGTCTCCCGCGAGGGCGCGCGCGGCCAGGAGTTCAATGCCTGGGGCGACCCCATCAACCCGGTGGATCACGAGGTCAACCTCGTCTTCACGCGCATGCTCAGCGGGCCGATGGACTACACGCCCGGCGTGCTGAGCCTGGACGGGGCGCGCGGCCGCAAGCTCAATTCCACGCAGGCCAAGCAGTTGGCCCTCTATGTGGTGCTGTACTCGCCCGTCGCCATGGTGCCCGACCTCATCGAGCACTACGAGCGCTGGCCCCGGGCCTTCCAGTTCATCAAGGACGTGCCGACCGACTGGGAGACGACGAAAGTCATCCACGGCGAGCTCGGCGAGGTCGCGACCATCGCCCGCAAGGACAGGCGCAGCGAGGACTGGTATGTCGGCGCCATCACCAATGGCGACGGCCGCCGCCTGACGCTGCCGCTCGGCTTCCTCGACCCCAAGCGCCGCTACCGCGCCGAGATCTACCGCGACGGCGACAAGGCCGACTACCGCGACGCCAAGACCCGCTTCGACCTCGTCGTCGAACAGGCCACCGTCAAGTCCACCGACACCCTGCCGCTGCGCCTGGCGCCAGGCGGTGGCCAGGCGATCCGATTCACCCCTTTGCAGAAATGATGCCCCTCGTCCAACGACTACGTTGGCCGGTCCCCCGAGGGGACGGTGATGCCTGCCGGATTGACCGGCAGGCACATCACCCCAGGCGGGCCGGCTAGGGAGCGGCCCGGCGCTCGTCCCGCAATACCTCCATGCATAACTGAAAAGCCCACCATGTCCGTGCCTTCCTCCGCCCTGCCGCTGCCCGCGCAGAGCCGCGCGCCGCTCGCCGTCGTCACCCTGCTCTTCTTCATGTGGGGCCTGCTGACGGCGCTCAACGACGTGCTGATCCCGCATCTCAAGGCCCTCTACACGCTGAGCTATCTGCAGGCCATGCTGGTGCAGTTCTGTTTCTTCGGCGCCTACTTCCTGGTGTCGCTGCCGGCTGGGCGCCTGATCCAGCGCCTGGGCTACCAGCGCGGTGCGGTGGCCGGCCTGGTCGTCGCGGCCGTGGGCTGCCTGCTCTTCCTGCCTGCGGTCAGCGCCGGCTATGCCCTCTTCCTCTTCGCCTTCTTCGTGCTGGCCGCCGGCATCACGGTGCTGCAGGTCGCCGCCAATCCCTATGTGACGGCCCTCGGCGACCCGCGCACGGCCTCGCGCCGGCTGACGCTGACCCAGGCCTTCAACTCCCTGGGCACAACCGTCGCGCCGCATCTGGGCGTGCTGATCCTGCCCGAAGGCGCGGCGGGCAACGTGCAAGGCCCCTATCTGGCGCTCGCGCTGGCCCTGCTGGCCCTGGCCGGCTTCTTCGCGCTGGCTCGCCTGCCACGCATCGTCGACGAGGCCGCGCCGGTCACGGCGCCCGCCTCCACCGTCGCCCGCGCCCATCCGCATCTGGCGTGGGGCATCGTCGCGATCTTTCTCTACGTCGGCGCCGAGGTCAGCATCGGCAGCCTGCTGATCAACTTCATGCAGGAGGCCGCGGGGCTGACGGCCGCCGCCGCCTCGCACTATCTGAGCCTGTACTGGGGCGGCGCCATGGTCGGCCGCTTCATCGGCGTGGCCCTGATGCGCTTCATGGCGCCGGGCCGGCTGCTGGCCGTGCACGCGATCCTGGCCGTGGTCCTGATCGGCGTCGGCGTGAGCACCCACGGCCCCGTCGCGATGTGGGCCCTGCTGGCCGTCGGCCTGTGCAACTCCATCATGTTCCCGACCATCTTCAGCATGGCCGTGCATCGCCTGGGCGGGCAGACCACGCAGGGTTCGGGCCTGCTGTGCATGGCCATCGTCGGCGGCGCCCTGCTGCCCCTGGTGCAGGGCCATGCGGCCGACGTCATCGGCCTGCAGGCCTCCTTCGGCGTGCCGGCGCTCTGCTATGCGGGCATCGCCTGCTATGGCTGGCGCTTTGCCGGCCTCTTCAAACACTGATGGACGCCCAACCCTGGCCCCGGCTGCTCGCCTGCTGGCGGGACGGCTGGCTGCGCACCCTGCTGCTGCATGCCGATGGCCGCCGCGCCCATGCGCACGAGGAACCCATCCACGACGGCACGCAGCTGGCGCCCGCGCTGGCCGACGCCCTCGCCGCCCTGCATCGCCCCGTGCACCATGCCGTGCTGATGACGGACAGCGAGCTGGCCGCCGACTCGCTGGGCCAGCGCCTGGGCCTGGCCACGCTGTGCACCCTGCCCTGGGCGCGCGCGCTGCGCCTGGCGCCTGAAGACGAGACCGGCTGGACCGGCGCCGCCCGTGCGCTGGACCTGGCCCTGCACACGCCCGCCAGCAGCGGTGCCGTCTGCGCCCGCATCCGCAACGCCTATGCCCAGCTGACGCGCTGCGAGCGACGCGTCGCCGATGTCGTGCTCGCCAATCCCCGCGCGGCGCTGGAGACGGCCACGGCCCGCCTGGCCGAGTCGGCCCAGGTCAGCCAGCCCCAGGTCATCCGCTTCTGCCGCGCCCTGGGCTTCGACGGCGTGAAAAGCCTCAAGCGGGCCCTGGCCGAGAGCCTGGGCAGCGACCGCGATGCACCGGCCGGCCATCCGCTGCTGACGCGCAGCACCCAGGCCCTGCGCAGCCTGGACGGCGCCACGCTGGCGCGCGCCGCCGCGACGCTGGCCGGCGCGGCCCAGATCGACGTACTGGCCGACGCCGCCCACGCACCACTGCGCGACGTCGCCCTGCACGGGCTGTGGCGGGCCGGCATCCCCGCGCGCCCGCTGCTGCCGGGCGACCTGGCGCCGCCCCAGCCCGCCGTCTGCCTCGCCCTCGGCACCGCGGCGCGGCCCCGGTCCGATGCGCCCGGTGTGTGGATCACCGAGAGCGCGCAGGTCCATGCGGCCCTGCAGCTCGTCACCGGCCCGGAGGCCGAGCTGGCGCCCGCCCTGCTCGCCACGCTGGCCCTGCAGCTGCTGCTGGCCGACGTGGCCGCGACGCGGCGCAGCGGCCGCCTGCCCATGACCTTCAGCTGACCCGCGGCGCAAGCCGCGTTGCCGCCGTCGGATCGCTGCGTTATCGTGCAGCGACCAGGTCACCGTTGGGAGGGTGCATGGGCATGTCGACCAGCCGGGCTTGCTGCACCGCAGCAGCCGCGCTATGTCTGACCCCGGCGGCGGCCCAGGCCCCGCTCGTCGACCTCAGCCTGGAAGAGCTCGGCAACGTCACCATCACGTCCACCGCCAAGCGCGAGCAGCGCCTGAGCGACGCGCCGGCCTCCCTGTTCGTCATCACGGCCGATGACATCCGCCGCTCCGGCGTCACCCGCCTGCCCGAGGCCCTGCGCCTGGCGCCCAATCTGCATGTCGCCGAGGTCTACACCGGCGGCTATGCGATCAGTGCGCGCGGCTTCAATGCCAACTCGGCCAACAAGCTGCTCGTCCTCATCGACGGGCGCTCGGTCTACACGCCCTTGTTTGCCGGCGTGTTCTGGGATGTGCAGGACGTGGCCCTGGAGGACGTGGAGCGCATCGAGGTCAGCAGCGGCCCGGGCGGCACGCTGTGGGGCGTGAACGCCGTCAACGGCGTCATCAACATCATCACCCGCAGCGCCACCGCCACGCGCGGCACCCTGGCCTCGCTGGCCGCCGGCCCCCAGGAGCGCGCCGCCATGCTGCGCCATGGCTGGTCGCTGGGTGGCGACGGCGCCATGCGCCTCTACCTCAAGCACAGCAGCCAGGACCGCACCGAAACGGCCGCCGGCCAGCGCGTGGAGGACGCCGGCCACATGCTGCGCGGCGGCTTCCGCGCCGACTGGGGCGGCGACGGCGCCGAGCGCATCACGCTGCAGGGCAATGCCTACCGTGGCAACCATGGCCAGCCCCTGCCGGGCAGCATCGCGCTGACCGGCATCAAGTTCGCGCTGGACACCATCACGCTGTCGGGCGCCAACCTGCTGGCGCGCTGGCGGCAGCCGCTGGGCGCGGGCGAACTCAGCGTGCAGGGCTATCTGGACCACACCGTCCGCGTCACGCCGCCGACCTTCGACGAGAGGCTGAGCATCGCCGATCTCGAGCTGCAATACACCATCAGGCCCGCGCCGGCCCATACCGTCGTGCTGGGCGCCAATCACCGCCGCTCGCGCGACCAGGTGGGCCACGGCGCGCCGGAGTTCGCCTTCCTGCCGGCCCGCCTGCACCAGGCCTGGAGCAGCCTGTTCGCCCAGGACGAGATCGCCCTGGCCGACAGCCTGCGCCTGACGCTGGGCGCGCGCGTCGAGCGCAACGACTACACGGGCAACGAATTCCTGCCCAGCCTGCGCCTGGCCTGGAAGCCCTCGCCCGCCCATCTGTGGTGGGCCTCGGCCGCCCACACCGTGCGCGCGCCGACGCGGCTGGACCGCGATGCCTATGTGCCCGCCCAGCCGCCCTTCATCCTCAATGGCGGCCAGGGCTTCCGCTCCGAGACGGCCGACGTGCTGGAGCTGGGCTATCGCGGCCAGCCCCTGCCCACGCTGACCCTGTCCGCCACCGCCTTCCACGCCGCCTACGATCATCTGCGCACCCAGGAGCTGGCGCCCAGCCGCACCTCGGTCTATTACGGCAACGGCATGAAGGGCCATGTCAGCGGCCTGGAGGCCTGGGGCAGCCTGCAGGCCGCCAGCTGGCTGCGCCTGCACGGCGGCGTGACGCTGCTCAGGCCGCATCTGGCGCTCAAGCCGGGCAGCATAGACACCGGTGGCTCCGTGGGTTCAGCCGAGGGCGCCATGCCGCGCCGCATGTGGCAGCTGCGCGCGGCCTTCAATTTGCCGCGCGAAGGCGAGCTGGACCTGATGCTGCGCCATGTCGGCGCGCTGAGCGCGCCCGAGGTGCCGGCCTACACGGCCGTGGACCTGCGCCTGGGCCGGCGCATCAGCGCCGACACGGAGTTGTCGCTGACGGCGCTGAACCTGTTCGGCAGCCATGGCGAGTTCACCGACGTCAAGACGCGCACCGAGCTGGGCCGCAACCTGATGCTGCAACTGCGCATGCGCTTCTTCTGATGACCATGGCCGCCCCCCTCGCCCGCCGAGCGCTGCTGCTGGCAGCGCTGGCCGCTGCGGGTGGCGCGCGGGCCGGTGACGACGACGCTCTGGTGGAGTACCAGGTCAAGGCGGCCTTTGTCTGCAAGTTCGGCAACTACATCGAATGGCCAGCCCAGTCCCTGGGCGCGGCCGGCGAGCCTTTCCGCATCGGTGTGCTGGCCAGCGAGGCCGTCGTCGAGGAGTTCCGCCGCACGGCCACGGCCAGCTCGGTGGCCGGGCGGCCTGTCGAGGTGAGGCGGCTGGCGCGGGGCGAGGCGCCCGACGGCGTGCATGCCCTTTTCGTGTCGCGCGGCATGGCCGGGCAGGCGGCCGGCCTGCTGGCGGCCCTGCAAGGCCGGCCGGTGCTGACCGTCACCGAGCTTGACCCCGGCGGCGCCATGGGCATGATCAATTTCGTCATCGTCGACGACAAGGTGCGTTTTGACATCCTGTTGCCCCCGGCGACGCAAAGTGGCCTCAAGATCAGCGTGCGCCTGCTGGGCGTGGCGCGGCGGGTTGAAGGCAGGTCATAGATGTTCCGACTTTCGCTTCAGAGACGGGTGCTCGGCGTCACCATGCTGACGTGCCTGGTGGCGCTGTTCGTCGCGCTGGGAGCGATGGTGGCCTACGACCTGCGGGCCTATCACAAGGGCTGGGTGGCCGACCTCGAGGCTCAGGCCGAGCTGCTGGGCCATTCGACGGCGCCGGCGCTGGAGTTCGACGACGTCAAGGTCGCCAGCGAGAACCTCGCGCTGCTGCGCCTGCAGCCGCGCGTGCGAGCCGCCGCCATCTATGGCGCCCAGGGCGAACGCTTCGCCTCCTACACGGCCGCCGGTGCGGACGCGCCGCTGCCGGCCCGCATCGACGTGCGCGGCGTGCAACGCGCCGACCGCGACATCGCCATCGCCCTGCCCATCGTGCAGGACGGGCGCACCGTCGGCAGCGTCTATCTGCGCGCCGAGTACGCCCTGGTCGACCGCGTGCTGACCTACCTCGGCATCGCCGGCGTGGTCGCCCTGGCCGCCCTGGGCATCGCCTTCCTGTTCTCCATGCGCCTGCAGCGCACCATCGTGCGGCCCATCCTGGCCATCGGCGACGTGGCCCGCGATGTCACGCAGCGCCAGGACTACTCGCGCCGCGCCCCCAAGATGACCGACGACGAGGTGGGCGTGCTCGCCGATTCCTTCAACGGCATGCTGGGCGAGATCGAGAAGCACGCGCAGGAGGTCATGCGGCTCAACGAACAGCTGGAAGAACGCGTGCGCGACCGCACCGCCCAGCTGCAGGCCTCCAACGAAGAGCTCAGGCTGGCCACCGCGACGGCCGAGAAGGCCAACCGCGCCAAGTCGGAGTTCCTCTCCAGCATGAGCCACGAGCTGCGCACGCCGCTGAACGCCATCATCGGCTTCGGCCAGCTGCTGGGCACCAACATCGCCGACGCCAAGCCCGAGCGGCGCCAGGAGTTCGTCGACCACATCGTCGGCGCGGGCAAGCATCTGCTGACGCTGATCAACGAGATCCTCAACCTCGCGCGCATCGAGAGCGGCCATGTCGAGCTGTCCGTCGAGCCGGTGCCGCTGGACGACGTGCTGGCCGAGTGCCGCAAGATGATCGAGCCCATGGCCAGCCAGCGCGGCATCCAGGCGCAGTTCGCCAGCAGCAGCGGCTGCGTCGCGCTGGCCGACCGCATGCGGCTCAAGCAGGTGGTGCTCAACCTCGTCAGCAACGCGATCAAGTACAACCGCGCCGGCGGCTCGGTGCGCGTGGACTGCGACCGGGTCGACGCCCAGCATGTGCGCATCTCGGTGAAGGACACCGGCGCCGGCCTCAAGCCCGAGCAGATCGCGGCCCTGTTCCAGCCCTTCAACCGCCTCGGCCAGGAGGGCGGGCCCGAGCAGGGCACCGGCATCGGCCTGGTCGTCACCCAGCGCCTCGTCGAGCTGATGGGCGGCTTCATCGGCGTGCACAGCGTGCCGGGCGAGGGCAGCGTGTTCTGGGTCGACCTGCGCGCCAGCGAGCTGCCCGCCATGCCCCATGCCGAGACCGACTGGGGCGGCCTGACCGGCTTGTCGCCCACGCCAACGGCCGGCGAGGCGCCGGCCACGGTCCTCTATGTGGAAGACAACCCGGCCAGCCGCCAGCTCGTCGAGGAGCTGCTGGGCGCGCGTGGCGGCATCCGGCTGCTGTCGGCCCATGACGGCCAGAGCGGCGTCGAGATGGCGCGCCAGTACATGCCCGATGTCATCCTGATGGACAACAACATGCCGCGCATGACGGGCCGCGAGGCCCAGGCCATCCTGCACAAGGACCCGCGCACGGCCCACATTCCCATCATTGCACTGACCGCCAACGCCATGCCCGACGCGGCGGTGGCCGGCCTGGCCGCGGGCTTCTTCCGCTACCTCACCAAGCCCCTGGAGCCGCGGCGCCTGCTGGAGGCGCTGGACAGCGCCCTGGCCACCAGCAGATCCAGGCGCTAGGCAGGCCTTCGCTGGCGGGCGCGAAAGCGCCGCAGGGCCAGCACCAGCATGCGGCCATAGGACACGGCGGGGCGCGGCACGGGCTTGTCGAGCAAGGGCGGGTTGTTCATGCGAAGTCCTGGCTGAGGTCAACCGAAAGTGAAGGCATAGGCCCGCGCGCCGGGCGCGTCGAAGCGGATCTCGAAGATCCGCTCCCGCACCGGGCCGCGCTGGCGAATGAGCTGGTAGAGGCGCTCGCCATTGGCCAGGCCGCGGCCGTCGGCATCGACGTCAATGCCGGCGTCGGGGCCGGGTGGCTTGCCATCCAGCGTGACGCGAAAGGGCAGCGGCTTGCCGTCCACGCCGGGGCCGAGCACCAGGTGCACGTCGCGGGCATGGAAACGCAGCGCGACGCTGCCGCTGGTGCCGGACAGCTCGGCGTACTCGGGCCTCACGGTCCAGTCGCCGGACAGCGCCCACTCATTGAGGCGCGGGTTGCCGCCGGTGTAGCGCTTCAGGCGGTCGGGCAGGATGCCGCGCGGCGCGCCATGGGCATGGCCGAGATAGGTCTCGGGAGAGCGCAGCTGGGCCAGATCCGGGGCGGCGCCGATGCCGTTCAGCGCGACCTCGGCCATGCCGGCGTCGGGCGCCCGGCCGGCCTCGCGCAGCAGCTCGCGGATGAGCTTCTCGGCGCGTTCGTAGTCGCCCTCGCCGAACTGCTGGTGGCGCACGCGGCCCTGGGCATCGATGAAGTACAGGGCCGGCCAGGCCCGGTTGCTGAACGCCCGCCAGATGGCGAAGTCGTTGTCCAGCACGATGGGGTAGTCGAGGCGGCCGTCCATGGCCGCCTGGCGCACCCGCTTCACGTCGCGCTCGAAGCCGAACTCGGGCGCATGCACGCCGATGACGACCAGGCCCTGGGAGCCGTACTTCTGCGACCAGGCGCGCAAGTACGGCAGGGTGCGCAGGCAGTTGATGCAGGAATAGGTCCAGAAGTCGACCAGCACGACCTTGCCACGCAGCTGGGCCAGCGTCAGCGGCGGCGAGTTGATCCATTCGCCGCCACCGTCCAGGCGGGGTTGGGCGGGCGCGGATGCCGTCATGAAAAGGGCGAGCAGCAGGGAGAGAAGTTGTTTCATTTCAGTTGCGGGATTGCGCCAATCTTGCGGGCCGAGCGCCGGGCCGCTCCCTAGCCGGCCCGCCCTGGCGATGTGCTTGCGGCTCGATGCCGCAAGCATCGTCGTCCCCTCGGGGGACCGACCGGACTCGCTCGCGTTCAGCGACGCGAGGATGGGCGAGGGGCAGCTTCATGTCAGATCAATCGCAGCGTCATGGCCTTGAGGGTGGCGGCGGCCCGCGTCGAGCATTCGAGCTTGCGGAAGACGCTTTCCAGATGGGCGCGCACCGTGCTCGGGCTGATGCCCAGCACGCGGGCCGCCTCCTTGTTGCTTTCGCCCTGGGCGATGCGGCTCAGCACCTGGACTTCGCGCTCGGTCAGCGGCGAGGCGGCGGGCGTCGCGCGCGCTTGCAGGGGTGCGCCGGTCAGGGCGTCCACGGTGGTGGCGTCGAGCCGGCCGGCTTCGGCCTCGGTGCGCAGGCGCTGCAGCATCGCGGCCTCGTCGAGGGCACTGGCACCGGGACGCGCCGTCTGCAGCGCGACGGCGCAGGCGGCCGTGGCGAGCACACGCGCTTCCTGCGCAATGCCGTCGCCGCACACGCCGCGGTAGTGGCCGGAGCCGTCGAGGCGCTCTTCGATGAAGGAGGCCAGCAAGGCCTCGTCGCGCAGGGCCTCGATGCGGCGGCCGGCGCGCTCGGCCCAGTAGGGCACGAGGCGCAGCTTCTCCTGGTCGGCCTCGCCCAGAGGGCGGGTCGCTTCGATGACGTTGTTCGGCACGGACGAGCGGCCGATGCCATGGATCAGCCCGGCGCGGTAGACGCGGCCCTGGGCGGCTTCATCCAGGCCCAGATGCGCTGCGCAGCGCCGCGCCGTGTCGGCCACGCGGCGCGACAGGCCCAGCATCCAGGGCAGCTTGAGGTCGATGACATCGGCCACCAGTTCCAGCGCGGCCGCACGGCCGTCAGCGCCGAAGGCGGCCTTCATCGCCTCGCTGCTGGCGGCACCGCGATCCAGGGCGTCCAGCCAGTCGGCGCCCTGCTCGCGCGCCAGATCGACAAGCCGGGCCGGGTAGCGGTGGTCGGCGCGCTCGGCCAGGGTCTGCAGCGCGCTGTGCAGGCCATAGGTGCGCGACAGGATTTCCAGGTCGCTGGCCAGGGCGACGAGGTAGACGGTGGGCGGCACGGCGTCGCCGCTCAGGCCGGCGGGCTGGCCCGTGCCGTCGAAGGCCTCGAAGCAGTGGCGCAGCGTGGCGCGCACCTCATCGGGCAGGGCCAGCGTGCGGGCGATGTCCTCGGCCACTTCGCAATGGATGCGGGCCATGGGGCCGACGCTGCCGATGACGCGGGCTATCTCCGTTGGCGAGGTCAGGGCCAGCATGGCGCGCCGGCCGCCGACGTCGTCACCCATCAGGTCGGCGAACTCGGGCGCATTGGCCGTGCAGCCCGACCAGCGCAGCAGCGCTGCCCATGCCGCATCGACGCGGGCTTGCGGCCCGCAGCCGCTGGCCTCGGCCAGGCGAGCCGCCAGCCAGGCCGTGCGCGCGGAATGATCCACAGGCTGGCCCATGCTGAGGTCGCCGACGAAGGCGAGCGCGCAGATGGCGTCGAAGACGGGAATGGAGGCGCTGCTGGGGTTCATCGTTATTGGGAATGCTTGACGGCGTCCAGGATGGTCGCCGCGACCTGTGCCGGCGCGGACTGCTGCGGCACGTGGCTGGTCTTGACCTCGCTGACCTTGGCGCCGATGAGCTTGGCGAAATCGCGCTGCAGGGCGGGCTGGATCATCTGGTCATTGCCGGCGACGAGATACCAGCTCGGCTTGGTCTTCCAGGCCGCGACGCTGACCTTCTCGCCGAAGACCTTGCCATGCACCGGGCGCTGGGTGGCGGCCATGACGGCGGTCTGGGCGGCCGGCAGGTCCTGGGCGAAGTATTTGCTCATGCCGACGTCGGTCAGGCGCAGGAAGCCGGCGGCGTCGGACTGGATGTGGGCGAAGCCGGCGGGCGCCGGGTAGTTCTTGCCCAGTTCGCCCACGGCCTGGCCGGCGTCGGGCGCGAAGGCGGCGACATAGACGAGGCTTGCGACCTTGTCGTTCGCGCCGGCCTGGGTGATGACGACACCGCCCCAGGAGTGGCCGACGAGGACGACCTTGCCCGGCGCGGCGTCGATGGCGCGCTTGGCGGCGGCGACGTCGTCGTCCAGCGAGGTCAGCGGGTTCTGCACGGCCGTCACGCGCACACCCTTGGCCTGCAGCAGCGGGATGACCTTCGCCCAGTCGGAGCCGTCGGCAAAGGCGCCGTGGACGATGACGACGGAGGGCTGCTGGGTTTCTGCGGCCTGAGCGGCGAAGCCGAGTGACAGGGCAGCGGCGGCGATGGAGAGCTTGACGAAGTTCATGGTGTGTTTCCGGGTGGGTTGGGGACGGAACGAACTGTCCTTTTTCCCCACCCTGGCGAACATTGGACGAATGTCCGATCAGGCCGCCTTGCTGACGTCGACGACGGCCTGCACGAAGGCGGCCGGCGCCTCCTGCGGCAGGTTGTGGCCGATGCCGCCCTTCAGTTCGCGGTGCTCGTATGCGCCGGAGAAGCGCTTGGCGTAGGCGGCCGCCGGCGGATGCGGTGCGCCGTTGGCATCGCCTTCCAGCGTGATGCTCGGCATGGCCACGCTCTGCACCGTGGCCAGCCTGGCTTCGAGCGCGTCATAGCGCGCCTCGCCCTCGGCCAGACCCAGCCGCCAGCGGTAGTTGTGCACCGTGATGGCGACATGGTCGGGGTTGTCGAGGGCCGGGGCCGAGCGCGCGAAGGTGGCGTCGTCGAAGCGCCATTCGGGCGAGGCCTGGCGCCAGATCAAGCGGGCGAAGTCGCGGTGGTTCTTCTCGTAGCCGGCGCGGCCGCGGTCGGTGGCCAGATAGAACTGATACCACCAGGCGAGTTCGTCGGCCGGCGCCAGCGGCAGAGGGCCGGCCTTGACGTTGGTGACCAGATAGCCGCTCACCGAGACCAGGGCCTTCACGCGCTGGGGCCAGAGCGCCGCCATCACACAGGCGGTGCGGGCGCCCCAGTCGCAGCCGGCGACGGTGGCCTGCGGGATGCCCAGCGCATCCAGCAGCGCGATGGCGTCGGCGGCGATGGCCGTCTGCTGGGCGTTGCGCGGGGTGGCGTCGGACAGGAAGCGCGTCGCGCCATAGCCGCGCAGGAAAGGCACGACGACGCGCCAGCCCTGCTCGGCCAGGCGCGGCGCCACTTCTTCATAGGTGTGGATGTCATAGGGCCAGCCGTGCAGCAGCAGCACGGGCGGGCCGTTGCGCGGTCCGAGGTCGGCGTAGCCGATGTTCAGCACGCCGGCGTCGATCTGGCGCAGTTCGCCGAAACCGCGCGGCGCAGCGGCCAAGCTCGGAAGGGAAGCCGTGCCGGCAACAGCGGCGGTGGCGGCAAGGAAGCTGCGGCGATGGAGGTTCATGTCGGGGACCTTGGGGTGGCGAGATCGTTGGCAGTCATTATTCTTGACTGATCGTTCAAAAACAAGTTTAATTTGATCCATGGCAAGACCTTCCGAATTCGACAGGGACGAAGTCCTCCTCCGCGCGATGGAGGTGTTCTGGTGTCAGGGCTATGAGGCCACCGGCATGCCGGCCCTGGTCGAGGCCATGGGCATCGGCCGACAGAGCCTCTACAACGCCTTCGAGAGCAAGCGCGGCCTCTTCCTGGAGGCCCTCCAGGTCTACCAGGCCGAACGCGCCAAGTCACTGCAGAAGGTGTTGAAGTCGGCTGACTCGCCGCTGGGCGGCATCGAGGCCCTGCTGACCTCCATCGCCACGTCGACCGGCGTGGCGCGCACGCGCGGCTGCCTGTCGGTCAACACCGCCACCGAGATCGGCGTCAGCGACGACGAGGTGGCCGACATCCTGCGCCGCGGCGCCCAGCAGTCCAAGGCCGACCTGGCCGCCGCCCTCGATGCCGCCAAGGCCATGCACGAGCTGCCCGGCCAGCTGGACAGCCAGGCGGCCGCCGAGTTCCTGCTGGCCGTCATGCGCGGCCTGCGCGTCAGCGCCAAGGCCGGCGCCGCCGTCAGCGAGACGCGCAATGTCGCGCGCATGGCCCTCGCGGCCCTGCGGCATGCCTCCTGACCCCTCTCCAACCCGGAAGCCCGTCATGCGCACCATCGAGAAAGTCGTCTACACCGCCCACACCCACACCGCCGGAGGCCGCGAAGGCAGCGGCAAGTCCAGCGATGGCCAGCTCGACGTCAAGCTCAGCCCACCCGGTTCCAACAAGCCCGGCACCAACCCCGAGCAGCTCTTCGGCATCGGCTACTCGGCCTGCTTCATGGGCGCGATGCGCCGCGCCGGCGCGCCCCTGGGTATCCGCGTGCCGGACGAAGTCAGCATTGACGCCGACGTCTCCCTGGGCACGACGGCCGACCAGGGCTTTGCGCTGGCGGTCAAGCTGACCATCAGCCTGCCCGGCCTGGACGCCGCGCAAAAAAAGCAGCTCGTCGACGGCGCCCACCAGCTCTGCCCTTACTCGCATGCGACGCGGGGCAATATCGACGTGCGCTTCGAGATCCTCTAGGCGTTCGCACTCAACAGGAAGTCGACAAAGCACCTCACCCGCAGTGGCACGAAACGCTGGTGCGGGTAGAGCAGGTTGAAGGGCCGCGAGCGGCCGCCGAAGGGCTTGAGCAGCTCGACGAGGCGGCCCTGGCGCAGCTCTTCCTCGACCGTGAAGCGGTAAGCCTGGAAGATGCCGGCACCATGCAGAGCCAGCGTCACGCCGGCCAGCACCTCGTCCGAGCAGCTGGTGCCGCCCGTGGTCAGCCTCTCTTCGTCCCTGCCATCGACACGGAACAGCCAGGGAATGGTGCGGCCGCTGCTGGGCAGCTCGAACTGGATGCAGTCGTGCCGATCCAGTTCGTCGAGTGACTGCGGCTCGCCGCGGCGGCGCAGATAGTCGGGCGCGGCGACCAGCACCAGTTCGGCGTCCTCCAGGTGCCGGGCGATCAGCGTCGAGTCGGCCGGCGCGCGCACGCGCACGGCCAGGTCATAGCCCTCGGCCGCGAAGTCGATATTGCGGTTGCTGACGTGCACGTCCACGCGGATGTCGGGAAAGCGCTCGCGGAAGGCCGGCAGGCGCGGCAGCAGGCGGTGGTGGCCATAGGTCGTCGGCACGCTGATGCGCAGCAGGCCGCTGGGCGAGACCTGGCGGCCGCTGACCTCGCGCTCGGCCTCCACCAACTGGTTCAGCACCTGGCGGCATTGCTCGTAATAGGCCTGGCCGGCTTCGCTGAGGCGGATCTGGCGCGTCGTGCGCACGAAGAGGCGCACGCCCAATCTGTCCTCCAGCCTCGCCACCGTGCGGCTCACCGCCGCCGGCGTGACGCCCGCCGCCGTGGCCGCGGCCGTGAAGCCGCCCAGCTCCGCCGCCGTGCAGAAGAGCTCCAGGCTGCCCAACATCAGATCGTCGAATTGCCGGTTCATGACACACGATGTAAAGAATGAAGTGCCGCCGATCTTATTTATTGATCCCGACGTCGCCAATAGATTGGATACCACCGCAACCCAACGGAGTCATCCATGAACCGCTCTTCCCGTACCGTCATCGTCACCGGCGCCTCCAGCGGCATCGGCCTCGCCATTGCCGCCGCCTTCCTGAAGCAAGGCGACCGCGTCGTCGGCAATGCCCGCAACGCCGAGCGCCTGCAGCAGGCCGCCGCGTCTCTCGGCGCTCATGGCGACAACTTCCTCGCCGTCGCCGGCGACGTGGCCGACCCGGCCACCGGCACCCGCCTCGTGCAAGCAGCCGTCGAGCGCTTCGGCGGCGTCGACGTGCTGGTCAACAACGCCGGCATCTTCAACGCCAAGCCCTTTGTCGACTACACGCCGGCCGAACTGGACGCCCTGGTCGACACCAACCTCAAGGGCTTCGTCTACCCGTCTCAGGCGGCCGCGCGCCACATGGTCGAGCGCAAGGCCGGCCACATCATCAACATCACCGCCGCCATCGCGGCCCAGCCCATCCAGGGCGTGCCGGCCGTGCTGCCGGTGCTGATCAAGGGTGGCATCAACCAGGCCACGCGCGCACTGGCGCTGGAGCTGGCACCGCACAACGTCCAGGTGGCTGCCGTCGCGCCCGGCATCGTCGACACGCCGATGTACACGGCCGACATGCATGGCTTCCTGAACACGCTGCAGCCGGCCGGCCGCATCGCCAGCGTCCAGGAGATCGCCGACGCCGTCCTCTACCTGGCCGGCGCCGCCTTCACGACCGGCGTCGTGCTGCCCGTGGACGGTGGCATGAGCTCGGGCAAGTGGTGAGCGCGGCCATGAACGACCGCGACGCCCTGCTGGCGCTGCTGCAGCGCTACTTCGACGGCCTCTACCGCGGCGACGTGGACCTGCTGGCCGAGGTCTTCCACAGCCAAGCGCGGCTCTATGGCGAGGTCAGCGGCCAGCGGCTGCTGCGCGATGTGGAGCCCTGGCTGCAGGCGGTGGCCACGCGGGCCAGCCCGCAAAGCCGCGGCGAGGACCAGCGCATGCAGGTTCAGGCCCTGCGCATCGACGGCACCATCGCGCTGGCGACGGCGCGCTGCGAGATGCTGGGCTTCGACTACCTCGACCAGCTCAGCCTGCTGAAGGACGACGCGGGCCGCTGGTCCATCGTCGCCAAGCTCTACACCCATCAGGAGCCATGACATGCCCTATATCCGCATCGAGGTCACACGCGAAGGCGTGACGCTGGCGCAGAAGAAGCAATTGATCGCCGAGGCGACGGAGCTGATGGTCCGCGTGCTGGACAAGGACCCGGCCACGACCTTCGTCGTCATCGACGAGATCGATACCGACAACTGGGGCGTGGCCGGCCGCACCGTCACCGAGCTTCGGCAGCAGCAAAAAGGTGAGAGGCCCGCCTAGCCCGGCGGGCGCTCTCACCGAACCGCGAGCGGGCCACACCCGGACCGCTTGCGGAGACACACGCGGGATCAGAAGCTGGCGCGCAGGCCCACCTGGTAGGTGCGGCCCGGCTCATAGATCGCATAGGGCGCGTTGGCGAACTGGAAGTTGGTGCGCTGCGAGCTGCGGGTGACGTTGAACACGTCGAAGGTCGCCTGCAGGTCCTTCTTCCAGCCGATGACCTCGCCCAGGTTCAGGCGCGACGTGAAGTCCACCTGGGCATAGTCCAGGCCGTAGAAGGCCGCGGCCGTGATGCCGTTCTGGCCCGTGCCCGAGGACTGCGTGCCCTTGGTGAAGTTCTTGGTCACGCGGAAGCCCCCGAAGCGCCCTTCGTAGTAGGCCGCCAGGTTGTAGGTATAGGGCGGCACGCCGATGGCCACGTTGGCGCCCGACTGCTTGACCTTGGTGTAGTTGGCGCTGACGCCGAAGCCCTTCAGATAGGACGTCAGCACGTCAAGCGGCTGCTGGATGGTGAACTCCAGCCCCTTGATCTTCAGCGCGTCCGCCGTGTTCTGCACCTGCGACAGCACGATGGGCAGGGCGTTGATCTTGGCCATGTCGGCGGCGGAAGGCAGCGCATCCAGGTCGGCCGGCACCGGCAGGCCGGCGCTCTTGTAGAGGTTGGTGCGCTGGTCGCGGGTCAGCGTGTTGTTCCAGAGGATGTTGAACTGGGACAGATAGCTGAAGGGTACGGTGAAGGTGCGCGTGGCCGTGAAGCCGGCGATGCTCTTCTGGAACCAGGCCAGGGCCACATAGCCTTCGCGGCCCGTGTACCACTCCAGGCCCAGGTCGATGTTCTTGGACTGGTAGGGCTTGAGGTCAGGATTGGTCAGCGTGCCGTTCTGGGCCGAGGGATCGGTGAAGGTACCGGTCAGCGCGCGCAGCGAGGTCGGGTCGGCGCGCGTGATGGTCTTGGACATCGAGGCCCGGGCCAGCAGGTCAGGACGGATGTTGTAGGCCAGGCTGCCCGAGGGCAGGAAATTGCCATAGGTCGTCGTCGTCAGCGCCTCGACGACCTGCGTCGGGAAGCGGCCACCATCGGCCAGCGTGGCATTGCGCGGATCGGCCGGCGTGCTGAGCGAAGCGAAGGTCTGCTCCGTCGTCGCGTAGCGCATGCCGGCGTTGTAGCGCAGCGTGTTGCCGAAGAGCTGGGTGTCGCCATTGGCCTCGACGAAGACCGACGTCACCTTCTCCTGGAAGAAGCCGGGGTTGACGCCGGTGTTGGTGCCGCCGGTGCCGGGCACGGCGGTGTCATGGGCCGCGGCGTAATTGCTGTCCTTGGCGAAGCGGGCCCAGTCCAGCGCGACGAAGCCGCGCGAGTTGGCCGACAGATAGCCCGGGATGGCCGCGTTGGGAATGGCCGAGCCGAGGTATTGCAGCGGCGTCGTCGCGCCGGCGGTGTAGCCGGTGCCGTAGCCCGGGTAGTCGGCCGCGGCCGAGCCTGCAGCGCCGGTGCCGTTGCAGCCGTTCTTGTTGGTGGTGTTGGGTCCTGGCAGGAAGACGTTGAGGTTGCGGCCGCAGGCGATGTTGGACCAGTAGTTGTCGTTGTTCAGAGAGTCGATGCGGCGCGACACGTTGTCGTAGGCGCCGCCGACCTTGAAGTCGACGACATCGGCGTCGATGTCGATGCTGCCGCGCAGGCCCGAGGTGCGGACCTTGCGCTTCTCCTCCTGCACGTTGACGCGGCCGCCGTTCCAGCCGAAGGCGCCCGGGGTGTTCAGGATGTCGGAGGCGCCGGTCAGCGAGTTGGTCGCCTTCAGGATGGGAATGCCGCTGCTGTTGTCGTATTCCGTCGTGATGCCCGAGCCCAGCACGGTCTGGAACAGCGCCGTCGGCGACTGGCGGTGGAAGTCGCTGCGCGTGGCATTGGCCTGCACGTCAACGCTGATGGCATCGGTGATCTTCAGGTTGATGCCGGGGTTGATGCTGTGGAACTTGGTGTCCTCGGTATAGGGCCGGTACTCGAGGAAGTACTGCGAGTTCGCGAAGGTGCCCTTGGTGACGACGCAGCCGTTGGCGCAGTCGCTGCGGTCCACCGTCATGTTGACCGGGATGGACGAGCCGTTGCGGCCGACCCAGTTCATGTCGCTGCGCTCGAACTCGTTCTTCTTGTGGCCGTAGATGGCGTCCAGGAACATCTTCACCGAGGCATTGGGCCGCGCCTCCAGCGACAGGATCGCGTTCTGGCGGTCGCGGCTGCCCTCGGCCACCATGGCGCGCCCCAGGCGCGGGATGATGGCGTTGTCGATCTGCTGGATGCTCAGGCCCGGGTTCTTGGCCAGCAGGAAGGCCTCGTCGATGGTGGCCCCCGTCGTCAGCCCGTTGCCGGCGTTGGCGGGCACCGTGCCCGGGATGGTCCAGTTGCCGCCGCCGGTGTTGTTGCGCGTCGTGCTGCTGCTCTGCGTGGCCAGCAGGTTGGCATTGGTCCAGCCGATGGATTCGAAGCCGGTGGTCTTGACCTTGTTGGTCGACCAGGCCACGCCGGCCAGCACGCCGAAGGTGTTGCCCCAGGTGTTGCTGACCAGGGCCGAGCCGCGGTTGCCCCAGTCTTCGGCCTGCTGGTTCTTGGTGCCGGTCAGCGTGAAGGCGGTGCGCAAGCCCTTGCGGTCGAAGGGGCGAGCGCTGCGCATGTCGACGATGCCGGCCGCGCCGCCTTCCAGCATGGAGGCGGTCGGGCTCTTGACGACGGTCACGCGGCTGAAGAGCTCGCCGGGGAGGAAGTCCATGTCGACTTCGCGGTTGGCGCTGCCCGAATCGACGCGGCCCGTCGAGGCCGACGCCACCGGGGCGCCGTTCAGCAGGATGCGGGTGAAGTTGGTGCCCAGGCCGCGGATCTGGATCTGCAGGCCTTCGCCGGTGATTTCGCGGGTCAGCGTGACGCCCGGGATGCGCGAGATCGACTCGGCCACATTGCTGTCCGGGAACTTGCCCATGTCCTCGGAGCTGATCGAGTCGATGAAGCCGACCGCGTTCTTCTTGGCATTGGCCGAGCTTTCCAGCGAGGCGCGGATGCCGGTCACGACGACGGTGTCCAGCTTGTTGTCCTGGGCCGGTGCCGCCGTCTGCGCATAGGCCTGGGCGATCAGGCCTGCCAGCAGCGTGCTGCCCACGGCCAGCTGTCGACGGGCGCGGTGGTTCGGCCGCGGAGGGATCTTGCTCATCTTCGTTGTCTCCTGATTGGTTTTCTCGCCGCATCCACCATGAAATGGTAGCGCACACATTTTCAATTTACGCCGCCGCCCAATCCGCCGTCAACGAGGGTGTGTACTAATGTATTAGTTACGGACGGCGCCGAAAGTCGCCGCCAGCCGTGGCGCGGCGAGGCCGGCGCCCGGGCTCCCGCATCGCGATGACAATGCCGCCCTGCCTTCGCGCATCAGCAGCAGATGGGGCCTTCGACTTCTCTGATGAACTTCACGCTAGATCCCACGCGCCACGCGGCGCCCCAGGTTGTCGAGGCGCTTCGCGCGGCCATCATTTCGCTGGAACTGGCGCCCGGCAGCGCGCTGGACCGCGGCGTGCTCGCGCAAAGCTTCGGCGTCAGCCAGACCCCGGTGCGCGACGCGCTGATGCGCCTCAGCGAGGAAGGCCTGGTCATCGTGCGCGCCCAGGCCATGACCCAGGTCAGCCGCATCGACGTCCCAGCCGCGCGCGAGGCCCATTTCCTGCGCCGCTCCATCGAGATCGAGATCGCGCGCCTGCTGGCCCTCTCGCACGAGCCGGGCGTCATCGACGAGCTGCGCGCCCAGCTGTCACGCCAGGCGGAGCTGGCCGAGGCCCGGGACTTCCTCGGCTTCATCGCGGCCGACAAGGAGTTCCACCGCCTGATGTATGGGGCCGCCGGCCTGCCGCGGCTGTGGGCCGTGGTCACGCGCATGTCCGGCCATGTCGACCGGCTGCGGCTGCTGCACATCCCGAGCAGCGGCAAGACGGAATCCATCCTGGCCGCCCACCTGACCATACTCGAGGCCATTGCCTCCGGCGACGCCGAGGCCGCCCAGCACGCCGTCCGCGACCACCTGTCCGGCACCCTGGCTTCGGTGGACGCGATCCAGCAGAAGTATCCGGAGTACCTCATCGTCTGATGGCGGGCGCGCCCGCGCTTGGCGGCGATTCAGGTAGCGCTCACAATTCGGCCGAACTTGCTTCGAGCCGCATGACCGCCCTCCTTGACTCCCTGCTTCCCGCCGACGCCTCGCGCGCCTTGCTGCTTGGCCGCATCTGGCGCCCCGACACCGGCGGCCCGGCCCTGGTCACCGTGCGCGACGGCCGCCTGGTCGATCTCTCGGCCCACGCGGCCACGATGGCGGAGCTGCTCGACCATCCCGAACTGCTCTCCCTCGTCCGCCACGCGTCCGGCCCCACGCTGGCCGCCACCCTGAACGCCGAGACCCGGCTGCTGGCGCCCTGCGACCTGCAGGCCATCAAGGCCTGCGGCGTGACCTTTGCGGTCAGCCTGCTGGAGCGCGTCATCGAGGCCCAGGCCGGCGGCGACGCGGCGCGGGCCCACGCACTGCGCGCCCAGCTGCACGAGAGCATCGGCGGCGACCTGTCCAGCATCCGCCCCGGCTCGGCGGCCGCCGCCAGGCTGAAGGCCGAGTTCCTGGCCCGCGGCGCCTGGTCGCCCTATCTGGAAGTGGGGCTGGGGCCGGACGCCGAGGTCTTCACCAAGGCCCAGCCCATGTCGGCCGTCGGCTGCGGCGCCGCCGTCGGCCTGCACCCCGATTCGCAATGGAACAACCCCGAGCCCGAGGTCGTGCTGGCCGTCAACGGCCGCGCCGAGATCGTCGGCGCGACGCTGGGCAATGACGTCAACCTGCGCGACATCGAGGGCCGCAGCGCCCTGCTGCTGGGCAAGGCCAAGGACAACAACGCCTCCTGCGCCATCGGCCCCTTCATCCGCCTGTTCGACGAGCACTTCACGCTGGACACGGTGCGCCAGGCCGAGGTCAGCCTGCGCATCGAAGGCGAGGACGACGGCTTTGTGCTGGAGGGTGTCAGCCGCATGCAGGAGATCAGCCGCGACCCGCAGGAGCTGGTGGGCCATGCCTGCGGCCCCCACCACCAGTACCCCGACGGCTTCATGCTCTTCCTCGGCACCATGTTCTCGCCCATCCAGGATCGCGGTGCGCCGGGTGCCGGCTTCACGCACCGCCTCGGCGACCGCGTGACCATCGCCAGCCCGGCCCTCGGCACCCTGGCCAACACCGTGCAGCGCAGCGACGCCCTGCCGCCCTGGACCTATGGCGTCGGCGCGCTGATGAAGCATCTGCACAGGCGCGCGGCATGAAGCGCCGCCTGCGCTCGCAAGACTGGTTCGACAACCCCGACCATGTCGACATGACGGCCCTCTATCTGGAGCGCTTCATGAACTACGGCCTCACGCCCGAGGAACTGCGCTCGGGCCGGCCCATCATCGGCATCGCGCAGAGCGGCAGCGATCTGAGCCCCTGCAACCGCATCCATCTCGAGCTGGCCCGGCGCGTGCGCGACGGCATCCGCGACGCCGGCGGCATCGCGATGGAGTTCCCGCTGCATCCCATCTTCGAGAACTGCCGCCGCCCCACCGCGGCGCTGGACCGCAACCTCGCCTATCTCGGCCTCGTCGAGATCCTGCACGGCTATCCGCTGGATGCCGTCGTGCTGACAACGGGCTGCGACAAGACGACACCCGCCCAGGTCATGGCAGCGAGCACCGTCGACATCCCGGCCATCGTGCTGTCCGGCGGGCCGATGCTGGACGGGTGGTTCGAAGGCCAGCTGCTCGGCTCGGGCGCGGCCATCTGGGCGGGCCGGCGGCGGCTGGCGGCCGGCGAGATCGACGAAGAGACCTTCATCCAGATCGCCGCCGCCTCGGCGCCCTCGGCCGGCCATTGCAACACCATGGGCACCGCGTCGACGATGAATGCGCTGGCCGAAGCCCTGGGCCTGTCGCTGACCGGCTGCTCGGCCATCCCGGCGCCCTACCGCGAGCGCGGCCAGATGGCCTACGAGACGGGCAGGCGCATCGTCGCGATGGCGCGCGAGGACCTGCGGCCCTCGCACATCCTCGGCCGCGACGCCTTCCTGGACGCCATCGTGGTCAACGCGGCCATCGGCGGCTCGACCAATGCCCAGCCGCATCTGGCCGCCATGGCCCGGCATGCCGGCGTCGAGCTGACGGCGGCCGACTGGACCGAGGTCGGCCAGCACGTGCCGCTGCTGCTGAACATGCAGCCTGCCGGGCAATTCCTCGGCGAACGCTTCCACCGCGCGGGCGGCGTGCCGGCCCTCATGTGGGAGCTGCAGCAGGCCGGCCTGCTGCGCACCGAGAGGCCCACGGTGACGGGCCGGTCGATGGCCGCCAATCTGCAAGGCCGCGAGACGCAGGACCGCGAGGTCATCTTCCCGGTCAGCGCACCGCTGAAGCCGGACGCCGGCTTTGTCGTGCTGAGCGGCAATCTGTTCGACTTCGCCATCCTGAAGGCCAGCGTCATCTCGCCGGCCTTCCGTGCGCGCTATCTGCAGGACGGTGCCTTCGAGGCCCGCGCCATCGTGTTCGACGGCGCGGACGACTATCACGCCCGCATCAACGACCCGGCCCTGGGCGTCGACGAGGACTGCATCCTGGTCATGCGCGGCGCGGGCCCGGTCGGCTGGCCGGGCTCGGCCGAGGTCGTCAACATGCAGCCGCCGGACGCGCTGATCCGCCGCGGCATCACCAGCCTGCCGACGCTGGGCGACGGCCGCCAGTCCGGCACCTCGGACAGCCCGTCCATCGTGCACGCCTCGCCCGAGAGCGCCGTGGGCGGCGGCCTGGCCTGGCTGCGCACCGGCGACCTCATCCGCATCGACCTGAACGCGGGCCGCTGCGATGTGCTGCTCAGCGACGAAGCGCTGGCGGACCGCCGCAGCGAAGGCCCGCCGGCGCTGCCGGCCAGCCAGACGCCCTGGCAGCAGCTCTACCGCTCGACGGTGGGGCCGCTGTCGACGGGCGCCTGCATGGAGCTCGCCCTGCCCTACCGCGGCATCGTCGACACGCCGCCGCGCCACAACCACTAGCGGGCGCCCATGGCCGGCCCGGCTCAGGCCGGCTCAGGCCGGCGCATCCAGCGCCGCCAGTGTGCGGGCCGACTCGATGATGTGCGGCGCCAGCGCGCAGGCTCGGCGGCGCTGCATGTCCAGGTGCAGGCCCGTGATGGCGGTACGCGCCGCGACCTGGCCGGTCTCGTCATTCACCATCTCGTGCTTGAAGGCGATGAGCTTGTCGCCCACCCCGGTGATCGTGGAGCGGATGCTCACGACCGAGCCGGCATGCAGCTCGCGCAGGTAGAAGATCTGCTGCTCGACGGCGGCCATGCTGCGCTTCGCCTCGGCCAGATAAGAGCGTGTCAGCCCCACTTCATGGAACAGGGCCCAGGTGGCCTCGTCGAATTTGCTGACGTACCACATGACATTCATGTGGCCGACGTGGTCGCAGTGCCAGGGGTAGACGGTGCCGCGGTAGGTGAGCAGGGGCTGGGTCATCGTTGGACAAGGTTTCAGGGAGAGAGAGGAAAGGCGGTCACTGCAGCTTGCTGCGCACGGCCCGCATGGCCAGGACCAGCGTGACGACGGCGATGCAGGCCATGGGCCAGGCGTTGGCCCACAGTTCCGCGGCCGGCATGGCCTTCAGGAAGCTGCCGCGCAGGATGATGAGGAAGTGCTTGAGCGGCAGCGCCTCGGCGGCCCACTGCAACACCTCGGGCATGTTCTCGACCGGCGTCGCGAAGCCGGACATCAGCACCGCGGGCACGGCCAGCGCGAAGGTGCCGAGGATGGCCTGCTGCTGCGTGGAGCAGGCGGCGGAGATCATCAGCCCGGTGCCGACCATGGACAGGATGAAGAGCAGCAGGCAGGCGAACAAGCCGCCGAAGGAGCCGGTGAACGGGATGCCGAAAACCAGGATGCCGGCGCCCACCATCACGGTGGCCAGCACGGTGCCGATCAGGAAAGCCGGCAGCATCTTGGCGACGATGATTTCCATCGGCGTGCAGGGCGACACCAGCAGCTGGTCGAAGGTACCCAGCTCGCGCTCGCGGGCGATGGACAGGGCCGTGACCAGCAGCGTGATGAAGGTGACCAGGATGCCCGCGAGGCTGGGCACGACGAACCAGCGGTAGACGAGGTTGGGGTTGAAGGCATGGCGCAGCGCCACCGGCTCGGCCTGCGGCTGGCCGGCCAGCGTGGCATTGCTGCGCGCCGTGATGGCCTGCAGATAGCCCAGGGCCACCTGGCTGCTGTTGGCTTTGCGGCCGTCCAGCAGCAGCTGCGCCTCTGCCGGGCGCCCGGCAGAGCGCTCGCGCGAGAAGTCCTCGGGGATGACGAGGGCGGCCAGCACCAGCTGGCGGTCGATCAGCGTCGCGATCTCGGCCTCGCTGCTGGCCGCATGCACGCGCTTCACCAGCGGCGCGGCGGCGATCTGCTGCACCAGCTCCTGGCCGCTGCGGCCGGCGTCGCGGTTGTAGACGGCCACATCGATGTTGCGCACCTCCAGCGTCGCCGCGAAGGAGAACACCAGCAGCTGGATGATGGGCGGGCCCACCAGCACCATGCGGCTCTTGGGGTCGCGCAGCACGCACAGCAGCTCCTTGACCATCTGCGCGCGCAGCCGGCCGAGCACGGGCCCAAATGTTGACCGCCAAGCGGCCAGCCAGGTCTTGAACATCAGGACACCTCCAGGCTCTTGCGCGTCTTGGCGCGCACCGCCGCAAAGAAGAACAGGCCGATCAGCGCCAGAGCGCCGAGCTGGCGCAGCAGCAGCGGCCACACGTCGCCGGCCAGGAATAGCGTCTGCAGGCCGCTGTTGAAGTAGCGCGCCGGCACCACATAGGTCAGCCACTGGATGACGCGCGGCATGGACGCGATCTCGAACAGGAAGCCCGACAGCAGCATGGCCGGCAGAAAGCCGGTCAGCAGCGCCACCTGGGCGGCGACGAACTGGTTGCGCGTGACGGTCGAGATCAGCAGGCCCTGGCCCAGGGCCGGCAGCAGGAAGACGGCCGCCAGCAACATCAGCGCGCCCCAGGAGCCGCGCAGCGGCACGCCGAACAGGCCGACCGCCAGGCCGGCGCCGATCAGCGTGGCCAGCATGCCAAGGCCAAAGTAGGGCAGCAGCTTGCCGACCAGGATCTCGACGACGCCGGCCGGCGTGGACAGCAGGCCTTCCATCGTGCCGCGCTCCCATTCACGCGCGACGACCAGGGCCGTCAGCAGCGTGCCGATCATCGTCATGACGATGGCCAGGGCGCCGGGCACCAGCGCGCGGCGGCTCTCCATCTCGGCGTTGAACCAGAAGCGCGGCTGCAGCTGGATGCCGCCGGTTTGGCCGCGCCGCTCGGCCAGCCAGGACTGCACGACGCCCTGGGCGTAGTTGGCGACGAAGTTGGCCGTGTTGGGCTGGGAGCCATCGGTGACGACCTGCACCAGCGCATCTCCGCCACGTTCCAGGCGCTGCGCGAAGTCGGCCGGGATGACGACATAGCCGCGGATGCGCCCGCCCACCAGCGCACTGCCCAGCTCGCGCCGGTCGCGCGCCGGCTGCACGGCGAAGAAGCGGCTGCCACCGAAGGCCGCCGCCAGCTCGTGGGCCGGCTGGCCGTCGCTTTCGAGCGCCAGGCCGATGGGCACCTTGCGGATGTCCAGCGACACCGCATAGGCGAACAGGAAGAGCAGCACGACGGGCAGCACGAAGGCCACCAGCAGCGTGGACGGGTCGCGCAGCACCTGGCGGCTCTCCTTGGCCACGATGGCGGCCAGCCGATTGACGTTCATGCGGCCTCCTTGAGGGGCTGCTCGCCGGGTTCGTCGAAGCGGCGGATCAGCTCGATGAAGGCCTCCTCCATCGTCGGCTCGTGCGCCGGGCCGCTGGCGACGCGGCGCTTGAGCGCGTCCGGCGTGTCCAGCGCGATGAGCTGCGAGCGGTACATCAGCGCGACGCGGTCGCAGTACTCGGCCTCGTCCATGAAGTGGGTCGTCACCATGACGGTGACGCCCTTGCGCACCAGGCCGTTGATGTGGGTCCAGAACTCGCGCCGCGTGATCGGGTCCACGCCCGAGGTCGGCTCGTCGAGGAAGAGCACGGACGGCCGGTGCATCAGCGCGCAGGCCAGCGCCAGGCGCTGCTTGTAGCCCAGCGACAGCGAGTCCGGCGCCGTGTCGAGGAAGTCATCGAGCTCGAAGGTCTCGATCATCTCGGCCACGCGCTGGGCCTTCAGCGCGCCCGACAGGCCGTAGACGCCGGCCGAGAACTCCAGGTTCTGGCGCACCGACAGCAGGCCGTAGAGCGAGAACTTCTGCGCCATATAGCCCAGGCGGTTCTTGGCCTGGCTGGCGGCCCGCGCCAAGTCCAGCCCGACGACCTGGGCCTGGCCCTCGCTGGGCTTGAGCAGGCCGCACAACATCTTGAAGGTGGTGGACTTGCCGGCGCCGTTGGGGCCGAGCAGGCCGAAGATCTCGCCCTTGCGCACGTCGAAGCTGACGCGGTCGGTGGCCGTGAAGTCGCCGAAGCGCTTGGTCAGCTCGCGGCAGGAGACGGCCACGTCGCTGTCCAGCCGCACCGGGTCCATGCGCTCGGCGATGGCGGAGCGGCCGCCGGGGCCACCACCCAGCAGGTCCACGAAGGCATCCTCGAAGCGCGGCGCCACGGCGCGCAGCTCGCCGCCGCTTTGGAGCGCGGCAGCTTCGAGTGCGGCGCGGCCGGCGGCGGCGTCCTGCTCGCGCAGCACCAGGCGCAGCGCGCTGCCGTGAATGACGCCGTCACCCACCTGGGGCAGGTCCAGCAGCGTCGCCAACAGCTGACGGCGGTCGCCCTGCGGATGCTCGAGCAGGAAGCTGCGAGCGGCCAGGCGCTCACTCAAGCGCGCCGGCGGGCCCTCGAACCGGAGCTGGCCGTGGTCCAGCAGCAGCACCGTCTCGCACTGCTCGGCCTCGTCCAGGTAGGCGGTGGACCAGACGACGGCCATGCCCTCGCCGGTCAGCGCGCCCACCATGCGCCACAGGTCCTGGCGGCTGACGGGGTCGACGCCGACGCCGGGCTCGTCCAGCAGCAGCACCTGCGGCCGCGCCATCAGCGCGCAGGCCAGGCCGAGCTTCTGCTTCATGCCGCCGGACAGCTTGCCCGCCAGCCGCTCGGTGAAGGGCCCCAGGCGCGTGAACTCCAGCAGCTGGTCGAAGATGCGCTTGGTCTCGGCGGCCGGCAGCGAACGCAGCCGCGCATACAGGCGCAGGTTCTCGAGGACCGTCAGGTCTTCATACAGGCCGAAGCGCTGCGGCATGTAGCCGGTCAGCTGGGCGAGCTCGGCCTGCTGCCTGACCGTGTCGCGGCCGAGCACGGAGATGCGGCCTTCATCGGGCTTGAGCAGCCCGGCCATCAGGCGCATCAGCGTCGTCTTGCCGGCGCCGTCGGGGCCGACGAGGCCGGTCAGCCGGCCCGGCTGGATGGCGGCGCTCAGGCCCTGCAGCGCCGTGACGCCGCCGGGGAAGCGCTTGATGACGCCGTCGATGACGACGCTGGCGGAGGAAGTGGCTGGCATGGTGAGCGCCTTCAGGACTTGGCGGCGGGTTCGGCCAGCTCCACCGTCACCGGCATGCCCTGGCGCAGCACCTGGGCGGCGCCGGGCACGGCGATGCGCAGGCGATAGACCAGCTCGGTGCGCAGTTCGGTCGTCTCCACCGACTTGGGCGTGAACTCGGCCTTGGACGCGATGAAGCCGACGGTGCCGCTGAAGGTCTTGTCGCTGCCATCGGCCTTGACGCGCACGGCGCGGCCGGGCTGCAGCTGGGCCAGCTGCGCGGCGCTGGCGTAGGCGCGCACGTAGACGGGGTCCTGCAGCGACAGCGTCAGCACCGTCTGCCCGGCATTCACCATGCTGCCGGCCTCGCGCACGCGGGCCGACACCAGGCCGTCGGCCGGGGCCAGCAGGCGGGCGTCGGCCAGGGCCGTCTCGGCCTGGGCGACCTGGGCCTCGGCCAGCGCAAAGCGTGCCTGGGCCACGGCGATGTCCTCGCGCCGGCTGCCTTCCAGCTTCAGCGACAGCCCCTCGCGAGCGCTGCCGAGGGCGGCATGAGCCTGATCGCGCGCGCTGCGAGACGACTCCATGGCCCGCTCGCTGATGGCGCCGCTGTCCAGCAACTCGGCCTGGCGCCGGTACTGGCGTTCGGTCTCGGCCACCACGGCCTCGACCTGGTGGACGGCTTCGCGGGCCTGGGCGATCTCCTGCTTGCGGCTGCCGCGGCGCAGCTTCTCCAGCTCGGCCAGCGCCATGCCGCGGTTGGCCATGGCGGCGGCCAGCGCGTCGCGCAGACTCTTGGCATCCAGTTCGGCCAGTGCATCGCCGGCCTTCACGAGGCTGCCCTCGTCCACGGCCAGGCGCAGGATGCGGCCTGGTTGGCGGAAGCCCATGTCGACCTCGCGGATGTCGACATTGCCGAACAGCTGCAGGGGGCGGGCGTCGGCGGGGCCGCGGTCCCACCAGGCGTAGGCGGCACTGCCGAGCGCGAGACTCAACAGGACGACGGGGGCGATCTTCTTGCGGTTCATCGAGCGGTCCTTGGCATGCAGCGGGGGCGGTGGCGGGCCGCATCGCGCTGCACTGC
Source organism: Roseateles sp. GW821-FHT09H10 (assembly GCF_059415865.1). Classification (NCBI taxonomy): domain Bacteria; kingdom Pseudomonadati; phylum Pseudomonadota; class Betaproteobacteria; order Burkholderiales; family Sphaerotilaceae; genus Roseateles; species Roseateles sp. GW821-FHT09H10. The sequence continues at coordinate 59,059 of NZ_JBWKOB010000002.1, forward strand.
GCGGCCCTGCGTTCTCATGCCGCTCATTGCAAGGCCCGGGCGCAACCGGCGCGTTTCAGCGCCCGGCGCCGTTGTTTCCGTTGAAACACGGTGGGTCGCCCGAGGCTCGGTTTCATTTGTAATTCGCGGACATCGCCGGTTAACCGCCAAGCGGCGGCAGCAAAGCGACACTGGATCGACACCGACTTCCACCCCCGCCCGTGTCCAGCTCAACCCCCACCGCCACGCGCCATGCGCAGTTCGTCGACGTCGGCCGCGACACGGCGGAGCTGTTGACGCTCTGGCTGGCCGAGGCCGGCCTGCAGGTCGGCGCCGGGCAGCCGCCGCAACTGGTGTTCGCCGAACGCGCCTATCTCAAGCATGGCGAGCGCGACTGGCTGCACGCCATCACCGCGCGCTGGCCGGGCGTGCCCGTCGTGCTGCTGTCGCCCACCCTCTTTCCCAGCGTGCCGGCGCGGGGCGACGTGGCGCGCGAGCTGGGCGTGGCCGCCGTGCTCGCCACGCCACTGGGCCGCGAGCAGCTGCTGCAGACCGTGCGCGAGCTGTTGGCCGCGTCATGAAGCGCATCTCGCCCTCCGTGAGGCAACTGGCCTGGGCCGGCGGCCTCGTCATCGCCGCGCTGGCGGGCCAGGCGGTCTACGAGATCTGGCAGGGCTACAACGAGGCGCTGCGCTGGACGGAGCGCGAGCTGTCGGCCCAGGCCCGCGTGGTGGCCGAGCAGACGGCGCGCAGCGTGCAGGCCATGGACGTGACGCTGCGCAACATCGCCGAGCGCATCGTCGAGCGCCCGGCGCTGATGCAGGACACGGCCACCATGCAGCGCCTGCTGCAGGACAAGGCGCAGGGCCTGGTGCAGTCCGACGGCCTGGTGCTGATCGACCCGCAGGGCAATCTGAAGAACGTGTCGCAGGCCAAGCCCGAGGCGATCAGCCATTTCAACGTGGCCCATCTGTCGCCGTTCAACCAGTTGAGTGTCCGGCCGGGCGGCGAGCTGCTGATCGACCAGGTGCGGGCCAGCCCCGGCACCGGGCGCTGGGTCTTCCCCATCGGCCTGCGCATCGAGGCGCCGGACGGCCGCTTCCTCGGCGTCGTCGGCGCCCAGGCCAAGGTCGACTACTTCCAGGACTTCTACCGCGAGGGTTTCGGCACCCAGCGCATGCGCATCGCCCTCGTGCACCGCAACGGCTGGCTGCTGGCCCGCAACCCGCCCGCGCCGCAAAGCCTGGGCAAGAGCCTGGACGTCGTGCACCGCCTGCTGCCAAGGGACGCTGCCATGCAGTCGGCTTTCGAGCGCCTGCCCAGCCCGGTGGACGGCGACGACCATTTCGCCGCCCTGCACCGCGTGCCCGACTACCCCCTCATCGTCGTCGCCGCGCGGGACTACACGACCGCGCTGGAGCCCTGGCGCAAAGGCGCCGTCGTCACGGCCCAGCGCACCGCCGCGCTGTGCCTGCTGGCCAGCCTGCTGCTGTGGCTGGCGCTGCGCCAGCTCTCCCGGGCTCAGCGCGCGCGGCAGGCGCTGCAGGTGTCGGAGCAGCGCTATGCCCTGGCCGCCGCCGGCTCCGACATGGGCCTGTGGGATTGGGACCTGGACAGCGGCACCGCCTTCGTGTCGCGCCGCGCACGCCAGCTGCTGGGACTGGCGCTGTCGCCCGAGCTGGAGCCCATGGCCGACGTGCGCGACCGCCTGGCCATCCACGCCCAGGACCGCGCCGCCTTCGACGCCAGCCTGGAGGCGCATCTGCGCGGCCACAGCCCCGCCTTCGACATCGAGTACCGCGTGCCCGAAGCCGAAGGCGAGGCCTACCGCTGGGTGCATGTGCGGGCGCTGTGCACCCGCGGCATCGATGGTCGCGCGCAGCGCCTGGCCGGCTCGGTCAGCGACATCGACCAGCGCAAGCGCGCCGAGCAGGCCCTGCAGCAGAGCGAGGAGCGCTATGCCCTGGCCATGGCCGGCTCGCGCGCCGGCCACTGGGTGTGGAATGTCGCCAGCGACGAGCTCTTCGTCTCCGAGCAGTACCACGAGCTGGTGGGCCTGCCGCCCGACAGCGCGGTGCGCTCGCGCGATGACTTCTTCGCAGCGGTGGACGCCGCGCCCGAGGACATCGCCCGCGTGCGCGAGCTCAGCATCGAGCTGGTGGCGGGCAGCCGCGAACAGGCCGACCACGAGTTCTGCATCCGCACGCCGCAGGGAGAGCGCTGGGTGCTGACGCGCGCCAAGCGCTTTGCCGATGCCGCCGGTGGCCTGCGCGTGGCCGGCGTCAGCGTCGACGTGACCGAGCGCAAGCTGGCCGAGCTGGAGCACCAGCGCCTGGAGGAGCAGCTGCGCCAGGCGCAGAAGCTGGAAGCCATCGGCACGCTGGCCGGCGGCATCGCCCACGACTTCAACAACATCCTGGCCGGCATCCTCGGCTACGGCGAGATGGCGCAGAAGGAGGCGCCGCCGGACAGCCGCCTGCGCCGCCACATCGACGCCGCCCTGGCCGCCGGCCTGAGGGCGCGGTCGCTGGTCGAGCGCATCCTGGCCTTCAGCCGCAGCGGCCTGGGGCAGCGCGTGCCGGTGCATGTGCAGTCGGTCGTGCGCGAGGCCCTGGATGCGCTGGAGACCTCGCTGCCCGCCGGCGTGCGGCTGCAGGCTCGGCTCGAAGCCGGCGACGCCGGCGTGATGGGCGACCCGACGCAGATCCACCAGGTCGTCATGAACCTGTGCCTGAACGCGGCCCAGGCCATGAAGGCGGGCGGCAGCGTGAACGTGGGGCTGGACGTCATCACGCGCGGCGAGCCGCTGGCCGTGGCCACCGCGCGGCTGGCGCCGGGCGACTACCTGCGCCTGAGCGTGGAGGACAGCGGCGCCGGCATGCCCGCCACGCTGCTGGAACGCATCTTCGACCCCTTCTTCACGACCAAGGAGATCGGCGTCGGCACGGGCCTGGGCCTGTCGCTGGTGCATGGCATCGTCGGCGACCTCGGCGGCGGCATTGACGTCAGCAGCCGGCTTGGCGAGGGCAGCTGCTTTACGGTCTACTTGCCACTGCGCGCGGAGGGCGGCGTGGCCCGCCCAGCGCCACGGGCCGCGGCCGTCGAGCCGGGCCAGGGCGAATGCGTGATGGTGGTCGACGATGAGGAGACCCTGGTGCGGCTGGCGGAGGAAATGCTCGCGGAACTCGGCTACGAGCCGGTCGGCTTCACGTCGGCCCAGGCCGCGCTCGACGGGCTGCGCGCCGACTCCACGCGCTTCGATCTGCTGCTCAGCGACGAGGCCATGCCCGGCATGACCGGCACCCAGCTGATCGCCCAGGCGCGCGAGCTGGCGCCGGACCTGCGCGTGCTGATGATGAGCGGCTTTGTCACGCCGGGCCTGCAGCAGCGCGCGCGGGAGCTGGGCGTGCTGCAGGTGCTGAACAAGCCGTTGCTGGCCGCAGAGATCGCCGCCGCGCTGGCGGCAGCCTTGCGCGCGAGCCGCAGGAGGACGAATGAACGGCAGCCCTGATACCGCCCGGCCGCTGATCGCCGCGGTCGACGACGACCCGACGGTGCGCGACCTGCTGGTCGACTACCTCAGCGACAACGAGCTGCGCGTGCGCGTGTTCGAGAGCGGCGCCGGCCTCTACGATCTGATCGAGCGCGACACCGTCGACCTGGTGGTGCTGGACGTGCGCCTGCCCGGCGAGGACGGCATGCAGATCGCCCGCCGCCTTCGCGAGCAGCTGCCCACCCTGCCCATCCTGATGCTGACCGGCCGCGTCGACGAGGCCGACCGCGTCATGGGCCTGGAGCTGGGCGCCGACGACTACCTGACCAAGCCCTTCTCGCCGCGCGAGCTGCTGGCGCGCATCCGCGCGCTGCTGCGCCGCGCCCAGGCCCAGGCCAGCGTGGCCGACCAGATGAACCGCGTGCGCGGCTACCGCTTCGCCGGCTGGGAACTCAGCACCGGCCTGCGCCGGCTGAAGGACCCGCAAGGCCAGGACGTGGAGCTGACCAACGGCGAGTTCAGCCTGCTCGTCGCCTTCCTCAGCGCGCCGCGGCGCACGCTCACGCGCGACCAGCTGCTGGACCTCTCGCGCCTGCACAACGCCGAGGTCTACGGCCGCTCCATCGACGTGCAGATCCTGCGGCTGCGCCGCAAGATCGAGCCCGACCCCAGCCACCCGGCCTTCATCGTCACGCAGCGTGGCGAAGGCTATGTGTTCAACGCCGACGTCGGCCTGATCCGCTGAGGGCAGGCGCCGCGCGGGCGGCGCTTCTGTTGCAAACGCAATCGGCCGCGGCGGCGGCGAAACCTGGCATCAACCGGGGCGCGCGGAAATGAGGGCCTCGAAGCCCTCAACGTGCCAGGAGCCCCGATGCGATCCGCCCCCCGACCGACCCTGAGCGCCCTGGCGCTGTCACTGGTCCTGCTCACCGGCTGCGCCACCACCGTGACGCCCCCCGCACCGGCCGTGCAGGCCGAGCAGCAGGCACTGCCCATCGCCCCCTGGTGGCTGGGCCTGGACGATGCGCTGCTGGCCGCCCGCATCGAGCTGGCCCTGCGCCGCAACGCCGACCTCGCCGTGGCCGCCGCGCGGCTGCGCGAGGCACGCGCGCAATTGCAGGAAGCCGGCGCGGCGCGGCTGCCGCAGCTGTCGCTGGAGGTAGCGGCGGGCCGCAGCCGCGGCGCCGACGTGCCGCCCATGCCCGGCACGCAGACGCGGTTGAGCGCGGGGCTCGTCGCCGGCTATGAGCTCGACCTTTGGGGGCGGCTGGATGCAGGCGATGCCGCCGCCCGCGCGCGCCTGGCCTCCGAGGGTTGGGCGCGCGCCGCCATGGCCTGGAGCGTCAGCACCCAGGTCGCCGAACTGCACACCAGCCTGGGCGCGCTGCAGCGCCAGCTCGAGATCGGCGCTGCCGTCGTCGACGGGCGCCGCCGCACGCTGGCCCTGCGCGAACGCGAACTCCGCGCCGGCGCCGGCAGCGAGTTCGAGCTGCGCCGCGCCGAGGCCGAGCTGGCCGTTGCCGAGTCGACGCTGGCCACGCTGAAACGCCAGCAGCTCGCGCGCAGCGGCGCCCTGGCCCTGCTGCTGGGCGATGCCGCCGCCGACCTCAGAACGCCGGCCCTGCCTGCCAGTGTCGCCGTCGCCCCGCTGCCGAGCGGCGAGTTGAGCGATCTGCTGGCCCGCCGGCCCGACGTGCAACAGGCCGAGGCGCTGCTGACGGCCAGCGCGGCCGAAATCCAGGCCGCGCGCGCCGGCCTGCTGCCCTCGGTGCGCCTGAGCGGGCGGCTGGGGTCGGACGCCCACGAGCTGTCGCAATGGTTCAGCGGCCCCGGCCTGGCCTGGTCGCTGGCCGGCAGCCTGGTGCAGTCGCTGTTCGATGGCGGCCGCAACGCCGCCCGCGTCGAGCAGGCCGAGGCAAGGGGTGATGCCCAACGCGCCCGCCATGCCCAGGTCCTGCGCCAAGCCGCCGTCGAAGCCAGCGAGGCCCTGGCGGCGCTGGCGGTGCAGCAGCAGTCGCTGGAGGCCGGACAGCGCCGCAGCCAGGCCATGGCCCGCGCGCTGCAGCTCGCCCAGCGCGGCCGCGAGGCCGGCGCCTTGAGCCAGCTCGATGCACTGGACGCCGAGCGCCAGCATTTCCAGGCCCAGCTCGATGAAGTCGAGGCGCTGCGCGCCCGGCGCGTCGGGGAGCTGGTCGTCTTCAAGGCACTGGCTGCCTCCGGAGGTGAAGCATGACGCCGCGATCCTCCCGGCTGACGCTGCCCGGCGGCCGCCAGCTGGGCTATGCCATCTACGGTGCGCCCCATGGCCGCCCGGTCTATTTCTTCCACGGCTTCCCCGGCAGCCATGAGCAGGCCGCGCTGGTGCACGAGCAGGCCGCCGCGGCCGGCATCGCGCTGGTGGCCTTCGACCGCCCGGGCTTCGGCGACTCCAGCCCCGCGCCGGACGCCGAGGTCGAGGACATCGTGGCCGACGTGGACGCGCTGTCCCGCCATCTCGGCCATGGGCGCTTCGCGGCGCTGGGCATCTCCTGCGGCGGTCCCTACGCGCTGGCCACGGCGCGCCTGCTGCCCGAGCGCGTCGCCGGCGTGGGGCTGCTGGCCGGCATCGCGCCGATGGACCGGCCGGAGCTGATCGCAGGCCAGCACCCGATGCTGCGCCTGATGTTCCGCCTGGCCCGGCACTCGCCCTGGCTGATCAGTCCCCTGCTCGGCCTGGACTGGCTGATGTTCCGCACCCGGCCCGAACGCGCCGTGAAGGCCCTGGCCGGCATGCTGACGCCACCCGACCGCGCGCTGCTGGCGGCGGATGCGGTCGTGGGCCGGCGCTTCGGCGTCAGCCTGTCCCGCGCCTACGCCCAGGGCATCGCCGGCGCCATGCACGAGGCCAGACGCATCGCGCGGCTGCGCAGCGATTCGCTGGATGGCATCAGCGCGCCCGTGCATGTCTTCCAGAGCGGCCACGACCGCAACGTGCCGCCCGCCATGGGCGCCTGGCAGGCCCAGCGCCTGGCGCTGGCGCAGCTGCATGCCTGCCCCGAGGACGGCCATCTGAGCATCGTCGTCAACCGCTTTGCGGAGTGCATGGCCCGGCTGCTGCGCCGCGACATGCTGCGCATGGAGTCCTGGCGGTGAAGCCCTGGCTGCAGGGCTTGCGCGGCACGGCCACGTCGGTCGCGCTGGCCCTGTTCTCCCTGGCCGTCGTGGCCCTGCTGCTGAGCCGCAGCCGCCGGCTGTTGTTCAGCCTGCTGCCGGCCCTGCTGCTGGCCGGCCTGGCTCAGGTCTGGCTGGCGCGGCAGCGCACGCCGCTGCCCGTGGCCGAGCCGGCGCAGGCGGCCTCCCATGTGCTGCTGGCCGCGCAATTGCCACGGGTGGCGGAAGAAGTGCTGGGGCGCGGCTGGGATGTGCTGCCGGCCCTCCACGGCGATGCGCCCATGGGCCCGGCCGCCTTCCTGGGTGTGCATGTGCTGCTGTACGCAGCCGGCGCGCTCGCCTGCCACGGGGTCTTCGAGCGGCGCTGGCGCTCGGCCCTGCTGCCCCTGCTTTTCCTCGTGCTGGCGGGCGGCTGGGGCAGCGTGCTGCTGCACAGCTTCTGGGCCTGGCGCACGGGCAGCCATGTGCCGGGCCTGCTGTCGGCACAGCTGCAATGGCTGCTCGCGCCCTGGGCACTGCGCCAGCTCTGCGGCTCCAGCGTGGCAGCTCTGCGCCTGGCAGCACTGTGCACGGTGGCCTATCTGCCGGCGATGCTGTTCATGGCCTGAGCCCGATCCGCCTTCGGCGACTCAGGGGAAGTGAGTCACCGTCGGCGTGCCCGCCGCGTTGCAGCTGGTCTGGCCGCCTGTGTTGTTGATCGGGTGGACGATGCCCCCGTTCGACCCCAGGCAGACCGAGATGATGCTGTGGAAACGCACATTCGGATTGACCGGCGTCTCGACCGCGCGCTCCAGGAAGATGTTGGGGTTGGTGAACACGCTGTAGACCCCCAGGCCCCAGGCCTCGTGGCTGGTGACCCAGTCGGACACCTTGTAGGAGGCGTAGCCGCGGCCGGTGGCGCTGTTCCAGCCGGCCTGGCTGGGCGGGTCGTAGGGGATCTCGGACTGGTAGAAGTAGACCCGGCCGCCGTTGCCGTTCCAGACCACCTGGTGGTTCTGGAAATGCTCGACGAAGAGGCCGTAGATGGTCACGTTGTTGCCATTGACCCAGAGGCCATGGGCCGACGGGTTGGTGCCCCAGCCCACGCCCGCGCCATGGTCGGCGCGCCACAGCCAGGTGTGGTCGACGATGGTGTTGTGGGCATTGATGCTCAGGCCGAAGGCCGCCCGGCCCGCCGCCGCGCCGCCGACGCGGAAGAACAGGTCGTGCAGCACGATGGGGTTGGCCGCATGGCTGGCGCTGGCGCCGTTGGGGCCGACCTCCATCAGCACGCCGGATTCGGCCGCACCCGCATCCAGGAACAGGCCCGAGATGGTGAGCCCGTCAACGTCAGCCGTCTTGATGAGGGGCTGGCCGTTGTCCGAGCGCAGCGTCGGGAAGCCGATGCCCAGCACCACGGTGTTGGGGTTGTTGACCTGCAGGGTCTGCGTCAGCACATAGATGCCGGGCGTGAAGAGGAGGTGCCGGCCGGCGGCGAGCTGGGCGTTGATCGTGGCCGCGCTGTCCGTCGGCTTGGCGATGAAGAACTGGCTGATGGGCAGGGTCGTGCCCGGCGTGGTCGCACCGTTGGACCAGGTGATGCCCGCGCTGTTGGTGCGCAGCGAGGGCACCCGCACGGCATAGCCGCCATTGCTGTCGATGAAGAGATAGGGCTTCTCGCGCACTACCGGGGTCTCGTTGACCTTGGTGTAGCGCTGGCCCTGGGTCGGGAAGTTGCCGGCCGGCGCATTGGGCACGCCGACGAAGACCATGTTCCAGCCCGAACCCGTCCAGCTGCCCCACTGGCTGTTGCGCGAGATCCATTGCTGCTGGCTGGCCGAGTTCACCTGGCCGTCGACCAGCACCTCGGAGAACCAGCCGCCGCTGGACCAGCCATTGTTCTGGTTCAGCTTGATGTTGCCGCGCACATGCATGCGCCGGAAGGGAATGGCCTGGGACACGGCCCATTGCATGGTGTTGTTGCCGATGCCGAGGCTGGGCGTGACGGAGAAGTTCTCGGCGCCGCGCCAGAAGTTCTGGGTCGCGTTGTCGCCGCCCAGGAAGGCATCAGAGCGCAGGTCGCCGTTGACATGCACCTGGTCCGGGTGGCTGCCCAGGCCCAGCACCTGGGTGTAGAAGCCCACCGGGATGCGCAGGCCGTTGTAGGTGCCCGGCGTCAGCAGGATGGCGTCGCGGCGATCGCCGAAATGGTTGCCCTGCTGGGCGTTGTAGACCTCGTTGATGAGGCCCTGCAGATTGGGTGTCGACGGATTGACGATGCGGACGTTGGGCCCGAAATCGGGCGCCGGCCCGGGACCGGGATTGGCGATGACGAACTGCTCCCAGGCGCCGACGGTCTGGCGGTTCGCCACCAGCGCGCCGCCGATGTTCAGGTCGGCGCTGACATAGAGATTGTTGGCCGCCGCACGCAGCGCAACCGTGCCATTGGATTGGGGCACCAGCGTGAACTGCTCCCAGCCGCCGATGCTGCCGCGGTTGGCGATCAGCCGGGCCGCATTGGGCGCAGCCAGGCCGATGTCTGCCGCCACGAAGTTGCCGCTGGCGGTTGCCCGCAGGGAGACGGTGCCGTTGGCGTTGCTGACGATCTCGAACTGCTCCCAGGCATTCGCGGCAGGTGCCGTCGCCGTCAGATAGGACGTGCCCGTCGCCGTCGCGCTGACGAAGCTGTTGTTGGCGACGGCCTGCAGCGTCGCCGCGTCGGCCAGGGTCAGGCTGCTCAGCAGCGCGGCCAGCATGCCGCCCTGCAGGATTCGCCCGAGGGCGGTCTGTCTCATCCCGATCATTGCTTGTCTCCTGTTGTTTGGCGGTTCCGCCATGGCGGGCGCCCTGTTGTCGCCATGTAGACCGGCGGAAAACTGGAACCGGTTCCACAGACAGGCGCGAGTTGAGCATTTCCGGGCCGGGGATGGCCTAGGGTTAGCCCGCCGACAGCGCGATCGGTCGCGCGGCCACGCCGGCGATGTGTCGCCGGAACATGTGTCAGCCTGCGCATCGGAGGCGACGCCATCGACGGCGAGCCCGCCTCCTACACGGCCTCCCAGGTCACGGTCTGACACTCATCGCATAGCAACTGAATCGGGCGGTGTCCCATGAGCATCGTCGTCAATGCCCTCATCGGCGGCCTGCTGGCTACCGCCCTCGCCGCCGCTGCCCAGCCGGTCGCTCCGGCCTCGGCGCCGGCTTCCGCACCCGTGCCGGCGACGGCCGCCTCCCGGGCCATGCCGGCACGCAGTCCAGCCATCGTGGCGGCCGAGAACGCCAAGGAGCCCGGCGTGCAGCGGCCCGAGGAAAGGGTGATTCCCCAGGTCTCGATTCCGCTGAAGTCCAGGAAGAGCGTTGTGCCGGTCGCCGCGGCCAGCGCCACCGTCCCCGGTGGTGTCAACGAGGCGGCGGCGCGCTGCAAGGCCGCCGAGGACCGCGCCGCCTGCGAAGCCGTGAAGCGTTGACCGATCAGTTGGGTTGCGGGAAAGCCACCCACTGCCCCATGGACGCCACCGCGCGCTCGACGAAGCGCACGCCGCGCACGCCATCCTCGACGCGCGGGTAGTCGCCAGCCCGCGTACCGGCCCGCAGATCGGCCGCCAGCTCGGTATAGAGATTGGCGAAGGCCTCGATGAAGCCCTCGGGATGGCCGGGCGGCAGGCGGCAGGCGCGGCGAGCGGCTTCGCTGAGATTCGCCGAACCGCGCGTGAGCCGGCGCGGTGCCTCGTCCAGCGGTGAGTGGATCAGCACATTGGGATCTTCCTGGCGCCAGTCCAGGCTGCCACGATCGCCGAAGACGCGCAGGCGCAGGTCGTTCTCGTGGCCGACGGCCATTTGCGAGGCCAGCAGCACGCCGCGCGCGCCGCCGGCGAGGCGCAGCAGGACGCTGGCGTCGTCGTCCAGTTGCCGTCCCGGGCCGAAGCTGCTGAGTTCGGCGCAGAGTTCGTCGATGGCCAGGCCGGTGACCGTGTGCAGCAGGTTCTCGGCATGCGTGCCGATGTCACCCAGGGCACCGCCGGGGCCGCTCTGTGCAGGATCGAGGCGCCAGCTCGACTGCTTGTTGCTCGTGCTCTCCAGCGCGCCGGCCAGCCAGCCCTGGTGGTACTCGACGATGACCTTGCGGACCCGGCCGATGACGCCGGCGCGCACCAGCTCGCGGGCCTCGCGCACCAGGGGATAGCCGGTGTAGTTGTAGGTGACGGCAAAGGCGGTACCGCGCGCCTGGACCAGCGCCGCCAACTCCTCCGCCTGGGCGACGCTGTGCACCAGCGGCTTGTCGCAGGCGACATGAAAGCCCGCGTCAACGAAAGCGCGAGCCACATCGAAGTGCATGTGGTTGGGCGTGACGATGACGATCAGGTCCACCCGCTGCTCGGGCGGACGGCGCTGTTCATCGGCCAGCAGCGCGCGCCAGTCGGCGTGGATGCGGTCTTCGGCCAGACCCAGGTCACGGCCCGAGGCCAGGGCCTTGTCGGGCGTGGACGACAGCGCGCCAGCCACCAGCTCGTAGCGGCCGTCCAGCGCCATCGCATGGCGATGCACGGCGCCGATGAAGGCGTCGCGGCCGCCGCCCACCATGGCGACTCTGAGCTTTCTGTTCATCCCGCCATGCCTTTCGAGAAGGCCGCGTCGAAGGCGCCGTGCGCGGGCGGAAAGTCCAGGCGGCGGCAGAAGGCCGCGCTCTCCGTCGCGCCATGCACGCGGTCCATGCGGCTGTCCTCCCATTCGACGGACAGCGGGCCCTGATAGCCCACGTCGTTCAGCGCGACGATGATGGATTCGAAGTCGATCATGCCGCGGCCGACGCTGCGGAAGTCCCAGCCGCGCTTAGGATCGCCGAAGCTGGTGTTGCCGCCGAAGGTGCCCACCGTGCCGTCGCCACGGCCCCACCAGACGTCCTTCATGTGGACGTGGAAGATGCGCGGGCCGAACTGGCGGATGAAGCGCACATAGTCCACGCCCTGGTAGGCCAGGTGGCTGGGGTCGAAGTTGAAGCCGAAGCGCGGATGGCCATTCAGCGCTTCGATGGCGCGCTCCGAAGTCGCGATGTCGAAGGCGATCTCGGTGGGATGCACTTCGAGCGCGAAGTTGACGTCCTGTTCCCCGAACACATCGAGGATGGGCGTGAAGCGGCGGGCGAAGTCGGCAAAGCCGGCGTCCCAATAGGCCTGCGACGTCGGCGGGAAGGCATAGGCGGCATGCCAGATGGAGGAGCCGGTGAAGCCGGTCACGCGCTGCACGCCGAGCAGCTTGGCCGCGCGCGCCGTGTCGGCCAGCTCGGCGGCGGCGCGCCGGCGCACGCCCTCGGGCTCGCCATCGCCCCACACATGCGCTGGCAGGATGGCCTGGTGGCGCGAGTCGATGAGGTCGCAAACCGCCTGGCCGATCAGGTGGTTGCCGATGGCGAAGACCTGCAGCCCATGCCCGGCCAGCAAGGCGCGCTGGCCTTCGGCATAGCCGGGCTCGTTCAAGGCTCGCTGCACGTTGAAGTGGTCGCCACCGCAGGCCAGCTCCAGGCCGTCATAGCCCATGCGCTTCGCGAGCGGAGCCAGCTCGGCCAGCGGCAGGTCGGTCCATTGGCCGGTGAAGAGGGTCAGGGGTCGCATGATCAGAACGGACTGTCGGGGAAGTAGAAGTCCTTGGCGTTGTCCTTGGTGATGAGGACCGAAGGCACGATGGTCTTGGCCGGCAGCTTCTCGCCCTTGAGCCGCGCTTGCGCCGTGAGCTTGATGGCGTCGTAGATGAACTTGGGCGAGTAGGACACATTGGCCTGGATGCGCGGGTCGCTGCCGTCCTTCAGGATCTTGACCATGCCCTTGGCACCCGCGCCGCCGAAGACCAGCTTGATGTCGGTTCGCTTGGCCTGGTCGATGGCCTTGAGCACGCCGAAGGCCATTTCGTCATCGGCGGCCCAGACGGCGTCGATCTTCTTGAAGCGCGTCAGGAAGTCCTGCATGACCTTGAAGGCGTCGTCGCGGTTCCAGTTGCCATGCTTGGCGTCCAGCAGCTTGATGCCGGGGTTCTTGGCGATGACGGCCTTGAAGGCGTCCATGCGCTCGTTGTCGATGGTGGTCGGGATGCCGCGCAGGGCCACGATGTCGCCCTTGCCGCCGAGCTGCTTGGCGATGAACTCGGCCGGCACCGTGCCGAAGGCGGTGTTGTCGCCGGCCACGTAGGCGTCCTGGGCCGAGGCATCGGTCAGGCCGCGGTCCACCACCGTCACATAGACACCCTTGTTGTGCAGCTGCTGCACGGGCTTGGTCAGCGCGGCCGACTCCTGCGGCAGGATGACCAGAGCGTTGATCTTGTTGGTGCTCAGCAGGTCCTGCAGCTGGTTGGCCTGCTCGCCGGCCGAGGCAGCGGCCTTCACGGTGATCTTCAGGCCGGGGTGGGCCGCCTCCAGCTCCTTCTTGGCCTGGTTGGCCCACCAGACGATGCCGGCGGTGAAGCTGTGCGAGGCCGCCGGGATGGCGACGCCGAGATGCACGGGCGTCTGGGCCTGGGCGGAGAAGCCGGCGGCCAGGGACAGGGCGAGCAAGAGTCTGCGATTCAACATGCGGGAGTCTCCTTGTCTATCGTTGCCGCCGCTGCATGAAGGCGACGGCGATGATCACGGCGCCCTGCACCGCGGCGTTGAGGTGGATGCTGATGAAGCTGGTCAGGTTGAGCGCATTGCTGATGACGGACAGCAGCAGGGCGCCCACCACCGTGCCGGCGATGCTGCCCGAGCCGCCCTTGAGGGCCGTGCCACCGATGATGACAGCGGCGATGGCTTCCAGCTCCCACAGCAAACCCGTGGTCGGCGAGGCCGAGCCCAGCCTGGGCACATAGAGCAGCGTGGCGACGCCCACCAGCGTGCCCAGCACCACATAGCTGCCGAGCTTGACGGCATCGACCCGCACCGCCGCATAGCGCGCCACCTGCTCGTTGCTGCCAATGGCCTGCACATGGCGTCCATAGGCCGTGCGCTGCAGCAGGGCCGCCGCCGCCAGCGCGACGACGGCAAACACCCAGACCGGCACCGGCACGCCCAGCAGCGTGCCGTAATAGACCGGGGCATAGGCGTCGGCGAGGTCGTTGTCCAGCGTGATGGCGCCGCCGTCGGCCAACCAGGTCAGCACGGCGCGGAAGATGCCCAGGGTGCCCAGCGTGACGATGAAGGGCTCGATGCGGCCGCGCGTGATCAGCCAGCCATGGGCCAGGCCCAGCACGCTGCCCAGCAGCACCGCGCCGCTGGCACCCGCCGCCACGGCCCATACCGGCGAGACGCCATGGGCGCCCAGGGTGTTCATCAGCAGGATGACGCAGCCGGCGATGAGGGCCGCCATCGAGCCCACCGACAGGTCGATACCGCCGCCGACGATGACGAAGCACATGCCCACCGCGATGATGCCGGTGAAGGTGGTGCGGGTCAGCACATTGAGGGCGTTGTCGACCGTCGCGAACTCGGGGTTGAGGAAAGCGGCCAGCAGGCAGAGCGCGACCAGGCCTGTCAGCGGGCCGAAGCCGCGCAGTCGCGCGGTGAGGGAGTCAGTGCGTTCCGGTGGCATGGGCAATGAGCAGGTCTTCGGTGGCCTCGACAGCATCGAGGATGGTTTGCATGCGTCCGCCGCGCATGACGGCGATGCGGTGGCACAGCCCGATGAGTTCCATCAGCTCCGACGACACCACGATGACGGCCAGGCCTGAGGCGGCCAGGCGCTGGATGAGGCCGTAGAGCTCGCGCTTGGCGCCGACGTCCACGCCGCGCGTCGGCTCGTCGAGGACGACGACACGCGGCCCCGGGTGCAGGACCTTGGCCAGGGCCAGCTTCTGCTGGTTGCCGCCCGACAGCGAGCGCGCCGCAACGTCCAGCGAGCGGGCGCGGATGCCGAACTCGTCGACCGCACGCCTCAGCGCCGCGACTTCGTCGGACGGGCGCAGCCAGGGCCGGGCATAGCGCGCCAGCGTCATCAGCGTCAGGTTCTGGCGCAGGCCGAAGTCCAGGTGCAGGCCCTTGCCCTTGCGGTCCTCGCTCAGATAGGTGAGGCCCAGGTCGGCGGCCTCGCGCGGGCTGGCGATGCTCACCGCGCGGCCACCGATTTCGACCTGCCCGGTCGCGCCCGGCCGCAAGCCGATCAGGCCCTCGAACAGCTCCGTGCGGCCCGCGCCGACGAGGCCGGCGAAACCGAGGATCTCGCCCGGCGCGACCTCGAAGCTGATGTCCCGCGCCCAGCCGGGCACGCTGAAGGCTTGCACTTTAAGAAGCGGCTCTGCACCGGGCCGGGCGGTCTTGGACGGGAACAGGTCGCTCAGCTCGCGCCCCACCATCAGGCTGGCCATCTGCGCACGGCTGAGGCTGGCCGTCGGTGCGCGCGTCACGAAGCGGCCGTCGCGCATGACGACCACCTCGTCGGTCAGGCGTTCGATCTCCTCGAGCTTGTGGGAGATATAGACCAGGGTCACGCCCTCGGCCTTGAGGCCGTCGACCAGGGTGAAGAGCTGCAGGCCTTCAGCGCGTGTCAGCGTCGCCGTGGGCTCGTCCATGACCAGCACGCGAGCGCGGCGCTGCAGGGCCTTGGCGATCTCGACGCGCTGCTTCTGCGCCAGGCTCAGTGCGCGCACCGGCGTGTCGGGCGAGCAATCCAGGCCCACCTGGGCCAGCAGCTGTCGTGTCGTGGCGCGCATGGCGCCATCGTCCAGCCACCAGCCGCGCTTGATCTCATGGCCGAGGAAGATGTTCTGCGCCACCGTGAGGGCCTCGGCCAGCGCGAACTCCTGGTGGATCATCGCGATGCCCTGGGCCTCGGCCGCACGCGGGCCGTCGAAGCGCACGGCCGCGCCATCCAGGCGCAGCTCGCCGCCACTGGGTGCCTCGTAGCCGGCCAGGATCTTCATCAACGTGCTCTTGCCCGCGCCGTTTTCGCCCAGCAGGCCAACGGCGCGGCCGGCGGTCAGCTCGAAGCTGACGTCATGCAGGACGGCCACGGGGCCAAAGGACTTGGCGATGGCGTGAAAGCCCAGGCTGCGGCCCACGCTCATGGCGAGTTGCTGATGCTGACCCGAAACGCAACCATCCCTAGCCCCTGACCCGGATTCGAGGCGGCGATCATCACATGCTGGAGCCACTTGGCCTTGCGCCGCATGGAGCCACTTGGGGCATCCCCCCACCCTAAGATGCGCCGCGTGCTGGCCCGACCGCAGGGAGACCTTGTGCGCAGAATCGTGACGATAGGCTTGGCCGGCATGGTGGCCGGTGCGCTGGACATCCTGGCCGCCTTCGCCAGCTATGTGTCGCACGGCGCCACGGTGCAGGGCATCCTGAAATACATCGCCAGCGGCCTGATCGGCGGCGCGGCCATGAAGGGCGGAATGGAGATGGCGGCCCTGGGCCTGCTGTGCCACTTCGCCCTCACCACCGCGATGGCGGCCATCTATCTGTTCGCGGCGCTCAGGCAGCAGGCGCTGGTCGCCCGCCCCTGGCTGTGGGGCAGCGTCTACGGCGTGCTGACCTGGCTGGCCATGGTCTATGTCGTCGTGCCGCTGTCCGCCGTCGCGGCCTGGAAGCTGCCCGAGGGCTGGAACATCGTCGCCGGCCTGCTGGCCCACATCTTCTACGTCGGCGTGCCCATCGCCCACATCACCCAGCACGGTCTGCGACGATAGCCGGCGTGAAATCAACGCCCCTGCCCTTCATCGCGCCTCCTGATTCGCCCTTCGAAGCCGAGTGGCTGGCCGCGCTGCGGGCGGCCATGCCCGACGAGAACGTCCTGCCCTTCGCCGCGGTGGACGAGGACGCGCGCCAGGCCTGCACGGTCGCCATCGTGGCCAACCCGCGCCCCGAGGACCTGCGGCTGTTGCCGAATCTGCAATGGGTGCACAGCGTCTGGGCCGGCGTGGAGCGCATGCTGGCCGACCTCGGCGACATGGAGCTGAAGATCGTGCGCTTGGTCGACCCGCAGCTGGCCGACACCATGGCCGAGGCCGTGCTCGCGTGGACCCTCTATCTGCACCGCGACATGCCGCGCTATGCCCGCCAGCAGCGCGAGCGTCTCTGGCAGGCCCTGGACTATGTGCGGCCGCAGCACAAGACGGTGGGCCTGCTGGGTCTCGGCGCCCTCGGCGAAGCGGCGGCACGCCGGCTGGTGGCGGCAGGCTTCAAGGTGCAGGGCTGGAGCCGGAGTCCGCGCGAGATCGCCGGCGTGAACTGCCTGGCCGGCGACAGCGGGTTGACCGAGATGCTGGCCAGCAGCGACATCCTCGTCAGCCTGCTGCCGCTGACGGCCCAGACGCGCGGGCTGCTGAACGACGCGACCCTGGGCCGATTGCGTGAGCAGGCCTCGCTGATCAACTTCTCGCGCGGCGCCGTCGTCGACGATGACGCCCTCAGGCGCGCCCTCGACCAGGGAAGCCTCGCCCATGCGGTGCTCGATGTGTTCGCCACCGAACCCCTGCCGGCCGACAGCTGGCATTGGAGCCATCCCGCCGTGACGGTGCTGCCCCATATCTCCGCGCCAACCGACAGGCAGACGGCATCGCTGATCGTCGCGCAGAACATCGCGGCCTATCGCGAGCGTGGCCTCATTCCCGAGCCCGTCGATCGCGTCCGCGGCTATTGAGCCTCGAGCCTGCAGCCATGACCCAGCCCTCCACCGCCCGCGGCGCCTGCTATTGCGGCGCCGTCTCCGTCATCGTTGCGGCGCCATTGCGCCGCCCGGGCAACTGCCATTGCGGCGAATGCCGCCGCCTCAGCGGTGCCGCCTTCACGACCTGGATCACCGCGCCGCGCGACCAGGTCGTCGTGAACAACCCCGAGGGTTTGTCCACGTTCAGCCCGACGCCCAATCTGCAGCGCTCCTTCTGCAGGCAGTGTGGCTCGCATGTCTTCACAGCGGACCAGCGGCTGCCCAGGGTCTATGGGTTTCCGGCCGGGCTCTTCGAAGGCGAAGCCATAGCACCGCCGAGGGAGGACTATTTCCTCGAGGACAAGGCCAGCTGGTACGGGCCGGCGGCTTGAGCATCGCGGGTGATCGGAGGACAGTTTCAGGCTGAATGCGGTCCTCCGCCTTGGCGCGTCCGGCCGATGGGCTCTGATCCTAAGCCGACCTCGGATGGATCCGTCCTCGGCGTCAGTTGTCACCCCGATCCAACGGTGGCGCTGCCGCCGCACCCTCGTCAGGATCCTGCCTCGATGTGGCCGCCTCGACTATGAACCGGCTTCTCTCGTAGAGCTCATCGAACGTCAGAATGTCGACGTCGGAAATGATATTTCGATAGAGTTCGAACGACCTTACTTGCTCTTCGTTGACACCGTGTTCGGTCACGAACTGACCGAGTGAGCCGACCACGATGAATGTGCGCGGCCGAAAGTTGAAAACTTCTTCGCCCGTGGGCGAGCCACGATCGTGTTTTGGCCCTTGGTAGCCTTCGCTTGGTCGAAGCAGTCTCGTTCGAATAGCAAGCGTCTGAAGGACCAGCGCTGACGCGCCCGAAGGGCCTGCAGGCGATCCCGCCTCTCATTCGTTCTTGAACAAGCCCTTTTCCTTCATGCGCATCAACCGCGAGCGCGTGGCCGTCTTGCGCGAGGGCGCCAGTTCGTGGATCTGGGCTACGCCGGGCATCGTGTCGCCGCGGTCAGCATGTCCCGCGCCGAGCAGGGCTTCGTTCTCCAGCCCGACAACGGCGCCTATGCCGGGCAGTTCGACCGTACCGACCACTTCGGTCAGAACGGGCAGCTCTTGCACCACGCTGCGGATCTCGTGCAGCGGCAGCAGCTCCGGCATGTCGCCCCCGGGCTGCAAATGCGCCGCGGCGATCTGCACCGCCGGGTCCACGTTCTCCGCACTCACGACATCGTGACGGGCAGCGTGCGGTCCGGATCGGCCATCGTCTGCGTCGTTCGGACCAGGAGCATCCAGCTGCGTCAGATCCACCGTATCACTGAGATCGACGAAGCCCGTCAGTTCGACGCGCCGAGCCGTCGTGGCATCGCCCCGCGGCACTGCCAACACCGAGGCTGCCGTGGGCAGCTGGGGCAACGAGCCGCTGCCTTCGCCCGCAGCTGCCGATTCGGTGCCCAGGTCTGGCACTTCCATGTGGCCATAGGCCTGCAGGCGCAAGCGCTCCCAGACCAGCCCCGTCGCCGCCAACTGGCGCAGCCGCTCCGCCTGCGACAGGCTGCTGCCGATCGACGAGAGCATCGCGTGCAGTTCGGGATGGAGCTCGCTGTCGACGTCGAACTGCAGGTGAAGAAGGGCCATGGTTCCTTGCCCTGCGCGCGGGTCAGGCCGTGGCCGCTTGTTCCTCCGCCATGGCCTCGCCGATCATCTGGAAGCCGCGCACGTTGGCCGCCATGGGGTCGGGCATGATGAAGACCGGTATCGCCGGAAACCGCTTGACGAGAACGTCGCGGTAACGCTCAGGGTGGCCGCCCACCAGCACCATCAGATCGATGATTTCGTGGGCGTCGCGCAGGCCGTCGATCATGCGGTTGATCGAATCTTCGATCACGGACATGATGACCGGCTCGAAGGGCTGCAGGTCGTGGGCCACACCGGCCAGCTTGACCGGGCTGCCGCTGCGCAGCGCATCGTTGACGCGCGGCATGACCGCGGGGCCGAGCGGCCGGCCGACCTCGGCCACCAGCGAATCGACCACGGAGCGCACGACGCGGTGGCGCCCGGCATCGGACGCCGCGCCGCTGGCGCGCGGATTGATGCTGCCCTGCTGAATCAGCAGCCAGTCCAGCGTGTGCTCGCCGGGGTCGATCATCAACACCGACAGGTCGTCCAGGGCTTCGCCGCTGGCCAGCGGCTTGAGTGCCCCTGGTGTCCTGGCGATGACCTCGTTGAGCTCGTCCAGGTGGGCGTCCAGCGCGGCGTAGCCGCCCATCGGCTGGGCCTGCACCAGAACCTTCTTGACCCTGATCCTCCTGTCGTCGCCGACCGGGATGTCGCCTTCATAGCGCGAGCGAAGGTAGTCGCGGCGTTTGCTGTCGTTGTACTGGTTGACGGGCAAACCGAGAACGAGCACATCGATCACCGAGTCGCCGGCTTCCAGCATGTAACGCAGCGCACCTTTGGTCAGGGCTTCGTAGATAACACCGCGGTAGAACTCGTCCGTCACGTCGCGCCCGAAGCTGCCGCCGGCCTGTGCCAGGCCGACGTCGCGGCCCACCTCGTAGCTGGCGTCGTTCACCGGCACGTCGAACGTGTCGCGCCGGCGCGTCCCCAGGGTGCGCACCGCGCTGGCATCGGCCGGGATCGCCATCGACGGAAAGTTGATGAAGGTCAAGTCGGCGCCCTTGCGCACACTCAGTTTGACGAGGCCAAAACCGACATCGATGGCGCGCACCACGGGCGCCTTGTTCGACGAGCCTCGTTTCGTATCGGCATTGACTTCGCGCAGATTGGAATTGGACGCGTTGGGCATGTGGTTTCTCCAGTTGGGCAGCGGTTGGGCATTTGAGACTCGGGAATGCCGCAGCAATTCCGTCGAGCGAGCACTGTCTATGAGTCTGGACGCCACGGCCCGCCATGGCTGTTTCCAAGCGTATACAGGCGGGCCGGTGCGCTTGAACTCGGTGTTCGGATCCCCTTGGTGCCCTACCTGCAGCCTTGCGCTCGGACAGGGATCGACGCCGGATCTATCGCCGTCGGCCGATCGCGGTCTCGACGGGTTGGTGAACCGGACCTCCGAAGCAAGAGCTACGCCTGTCGCTCGGCATCAAAGAGGCGTACCCGTGACACCCCGCAAACACCGCGCGACTGACTGCAATGGGTCGTTAGCTGGCGGCGGTCAGACCCGCCGCGCAGGGCGGCTCACAGCCTGAAGCCGAACTCGCCTTCTGGCTGCGTGCTGCCGCTCCCAACATGCCTGACACCCGACTGCTATCGCCCCATTGCGGCGCTTGGTATGAATGGCATCTCCACCGCCGGTCGAGTGTCAGAGGGAGCAAGTCAGAAGACTTAGATTGGATTGAACTCTGATGCGCGACGTGGCGCGCCGTTTGCCCCGCACTCAGGGCGAGCAAAGGGGTAAGCGATGAACCATCCATCGACAGGTATCCGTACCGCAACAGCCGAGGATATGCCGCATGCGGTGGCGGTCATCGTGGCCGCCTTTGCGGTTGACCCAGCCGCGCGCTTCGCGTGGCCCGCACTGCGCGACTACCTGGAAGCCATGCCCTCGGCCGCGCGCGAGTTTGCGGGCAACAGCCTGGAGTGCGGAACCGCCTACCTCGCGGCAGACCTTTCCGGCGCAGCCCTCTGGCTGCCACCGGGCGTGAGCACCGGTGGCGATGCAGTCGACAAGGTCTTTCGCGAAACTGCCAAGCCCGAGCACCTCAGCGACTTGCTGTCCACCTTCGAACAGATGGAGCGGTGGCACCCGCAGGAGCCGCATTGGTACCTGGCCATGATCGGCGCCGACCCGAAGGTACAGGGCACGGGCATCGGCTCACAGCTCATGCGAACTGCTCTGGCGCGCTGCGACGACGATGCCGCACTGGCCTACCTGGAAACCGCCAACCCGCGCAACGTTCCGCTCTACCGACGATTCGGTTTCGAAGTCATTGGCGAGATCCAGGTCAGCAGGGCACCGCGCATGTTCCCGATGTTGCGGCGCCCCCGTAGCTTGGCAAAGGATTGCTAGACAACGGGCGACCAGCGGGCTGCTGCATGACAGCTCTGCGCTACCTCCAGGGTTGTCTGCGCCACGCTGATTGCTGTCGCTCACCAACGACTGCTTTGCGGTTCCTCTGCTCCAGGCAGCGAGTCCAGGGGGCTGCGCACGGCACTGCCGCCCATCCTGAGCACATGGGTGTAGATCATGGTCGTCGCCACATCGGCGTGCCCGAGCAACTCCTGCACGGTGCGGATGTCGCTACCCGCCTGAAGCAGATGGGTCGCAAAACAGTGCCGCAGCGTGTGAGGCGTGGCGGGCTTGTCGATGCCTGCGGCCTGAACCGCGCGCTTGAACGCCCGCTGAAAGGTCTCGTCGTAGAGATGGTGCCGACGAACGACGCCGCTGCGGGGATCGGTGGAATGATGGTCTTGAGGGAAGACCCAGAACCATCCCCAGCTGGCACCGGCCCGGGGGTACTTGCGCTCAAGCGCATGCGGCAACTCCACCCCCGCATGCCCTGACTCCACATCGGCCGCCCAAACCTGGCGAACCCGGCCCAACTGCTCTCGCAACGGCAAGACCAAGGATTGGGGCAGCATCACCACCCGATCCTTGCCGCCCTTGCCCTGACGCACGTAGATCGCGCGTTGCGCGAAGTCGATGTCCTTGACCCGCAGGCACAAGGCCTCGGTGATGCGCAACCCCGTGCCGTACAGCAGTCGCGCCAGCAATTGATGCTCGCACTGCAGTCTGGCAAGCACCGCCAACACCTCTTCGACGCTGAGCACCACCGGCAAGCGCCGCTTGGGCACCGGGCGGCCAATCTCCTGCATCCAGGGCAACTGCAGCCCCAGCACCTTGCCGTAAAGGAACAGGAGTGCAGACAAGGCTTGGCGATGGCTAGACGGAGACAGCCCGCGGTCGGATGCCAGATAGGTCAGGAAGGCCTCGACCTCGGGGCCGCCCATCTCCGCCGGATGGCGCAGGCCGTGGAACCGGATGTAGGCTCGAGACCAGTACAAGTACGCCTGCTCGGTCCGCCGGCTGTAGTGCAACACTGAACGCGCTCACGCAACTGGTCGAGCAGCCTAACGGCACGCAACGGCGGTAGATTGACAGGGGTGGTCGGGCGCAAAGCTGCGCGAGGGATGGCTGGACGCACGACGGCAGGCAGCATGGCAGCCTCCACTTGGCGGTGCCGCGAACCGGCCAAGCAGGTTTGTAGCGGATGCGGCTTTTGGTCTGAAATTTAGTACTGTATGAATGAACAGTTAAATGGGATGAAAGTCCAGTCTCGACAAGCACTTGGATCGCGCGCGGGGCGACCCGTTACTGCGCGGCCTGCCGTGATAGGCCGCGCCGCCCTGCGGTCTACAACACGTTATGCCGCAACGTAAGTACCGCGTGGTGCCGAGACATCTAAAGCCCTACCCAGGCTGTCTGGCTCGCATGCAGCCGGAGAGATTCCGTGGTGTCATCCGTAGCTGTTCCGTCCGGGTTAGAAACACATCTGGCGCTGCAAAGCGCATCCTGGCCCGTCGGTTAGAGCGATATGTGCACGCATACGT
This sequence comes from Roseateles sp. GW821-FHT09H10, assembly GCF_059415865.1. NCBI lineage: Bacteria > Pseudomonadati > Pseudomonadota > Betaproteobacteria > Burkholderiales > Sphaerotilaceae > Roseateles > Roseateles sp. GW821-FHT09H10. Next base: position 81,835 of record NZ_JBWKOB010000002.1, read on the forward strand.
CCGCCGGTTTGGAATCGACGCCTTCGTTGAAAAGGCTCACGACTTACTTAGGCCGGTACGTCGTCGCAACTGGTTGCCCGGCGGGTATGCCCACTGGAGAGCGCAAAGAAGGGGAGCGGGCAGCAGTGGCCATGCGGCATAACAGGTTCTTCGACACGGACGCGCGGGTGCGTTCGCTCTCTCCGGTCACGCCCGTCGCGCGCGCCGGTCAAGTCCAACGTTAGCCTCGTGCCTTGCACCTATGCGTCTGCTCCCCTCGCTGATTGCTCTTGCCGCATTCGCTTCGCTATCGGCAAGCGCCGCAGAGCCTGCTCTCACTGCAAAGGAACGAGCGAGTATTCAGCAGCTGGCTCAATCCGTTGAGCGATCGTGTCTCGCCCAACGCTCGGACATCCTTGTTCAAGTCGAGCGAATGCTTCCGGGGACTCGCGTGCTCGCCAAGTCGATGGACTTCGCTGGCTATTGCGGGTGCATGCGTCAGGGGGTCGAGGCTCGAATTACTCCTGATCTTGTTAGGTACGGAACCGAAGCCCAGGCCGGAGTGCTCATGCAGCAGGTGGGCGGATCGTGTGCAGCAGGCGCGCTCAAAGCCGCCTTTGAAGCGGGAAGCTGTGACGAATGGGTTCACGCGCTTGGCCCAGATCGTCCGTTGTCGGAAGAGGCGGTCAAATCGGTGTGTCGGTGCACCAGCGAATCGACCGTCCTATTGAGCGGCAGCGCCTTTGCCGTCGCAATGGAACAAACAGCCCAGGACCTCCAAGAAATTCAGCGCGTCGGCAAGCCGCAAGTCGCACGATCTGCGTCCCTGCTACCAAGAATGCAAGCATGCATTCGTGCCGGTCAACTCCAACGTTAGGCAGCAAAACTCGTGTCCAAATACTCGCTGCTCTTCGTCATCGTTGTCTTTGTGACGGTGCCGTGCGTTTTTGTCTGGCGAGGCGTAGTACACAGCCGCAAGCTCGAGAGGGCACGACAAGCAGCGCTCGAAGCCTTTCGAGTTTCATGCGTCACGTCCACAGATCCGAAGTTTGGTTTTACCGGCGCAACTGCCACCATCGTCAAGATCGAAGAGCCATCGAATCCGCACCGTGAGCCGGCTTCTTGGTTCACCCTCACAGTTTTCGCGCGCAATGAGTTTGGTGAGTACTTCATGTTCAAGTCCACCAAGCCAGCGCCCTTCCTTAAACACATCACTCACGTCATTGCGAAACAGGTTCTGAAGCATGAGTACACCCCACCAGCGCATGACGCCTAACCATTCGCTGCAGCGGACGGCTTCGCCGCCCGCTGAGCTTTGACGTTAGGGCGCGATGTTCGACGACCGTTCTCTGCGACGCGCGCTTGCCTCACCAATTGTTCAGTGGCTCGCGTCCCTGACGCTGTCCGCCATGATTGTTCTTGTGGCGGTTTTGGCAGTTTTGGGATTGGTGGATCACGCCTACATTCAGCGCAACCCCGTCGCCGCTATCGAAGAAGATCTTGGCTATGGGCTCGTTATGGTGGGCTCGCTCATCGCTTGCGCGGCAGTGGCGCTGCCTGTTTGGGGTCTACTGTCCTGGCGGATCAAGCGAGCTTTTGGGCGAAGACTTCGTTGAGCATGCCGCGCCCTAACCTGCCATTGCAGCTGACAGCTACGCCGCCCGCTGAACTTCAACGTTAGACCGCAATGTTGAGACTCTTGGCCGCCTTTGTCGCCGCCCCACTTCTGGCCGCGTTCCTTCGCCACTTGCTTCTTGGTGGCGCCCAGTTCCAAACGTCAGCGCTCGGCGCCCTTGTCGAAGCAGCCTATGTCCTGCTATTGGCGGTTCCTCTTGGATTGGCGCTATTTGCGATCGCGTGGAAATTCGGAAAGTTTCAGTGGTACTGGGCTGCCGCAGCCGGGGCCTTCGTCGGTCTAGTCTTCTTCGTTCCAGTCGCTCTGTCTACGCTGGTTGATGAGAGGCTCCGGGATTGGAAGAAGATCGAAGCGCTCACTGATCTGGGGACTGTAGTGCTCTACTGCACTGGAGTCGCGTTGCTCACGTGGGTGTTGGGCGTGTGGCGCAACCCTGCCCTCTGGCAGAAACGTCGCGGGGCAGGTGGTGTTGCGGTCTAACAGGTCGTTCGACGCGGACACGCACCAGCAAGGCGCCGCGAGCCGCGTGGTTAATCATGCGTCTCGCGGCGCCTTGCCGGTGCGTGCCGGTCAACTTCGACGTTAAACAGAAATGGCAACTCTCGTTTGGCGCGCACCGATGCACTACCTGTCGCAAGGCGATGAGGCGGCGTTCTTTTCGTGGCTGAGCTCCGTGCCAGGTGTTGTGTCGGTGGCCGGTTCCGGACGTGAACTTCATATCCGGCTCCGCTCTACCCGCTTGTCGCAGCAAGGTTTGCGAGAGTTGATCGCGCTGTACACCCGATACCAAGGCCATATGGGCGAACTCGCACAGTTCGCAACGGAGGCCAACGCCGCATGGTTCAAGGCGCCAAATGCTGTGTGGCATCGCGCCGTGTTTGGAGCGGAGAATGCGGTTTAACCTTTTGGTCAAGCGGATCTGCGCCAGCTACGCTGGCTGGTCCGCTTACCGCGATCGTTGAACGGTCGCTTTTCGGCGCTGAGTTCGTCAAGCCGAAGGACCGGACCCGCTGCAAAGCCGACGTAGGACCGGTCAAGCTATCGAAGGACGGCTTCAGGCTGTGAGCTGCCGTTCATAGCAACCTAAGAACCGCCAGCATCACACCGAGGAAGGGCCGCGTCGAGCCCGCCTTTTCTTCGCCTGGCTTCTTCTGACAGGTACTGTTGAAAGGGCATAAGCCGATAGCGTGCCATCGGAGCGGTAGCCGGCACAGCCTTTAGTGATTGCACCGCTCCGTTCACCATGGCGATGCCGAAATCCCTCCGGTCCGACACATTGGAAGCTTGTTGCCACACTGACCAACTGTCGTACTCGATCCGCGATGGCGGCTGAAAAACAAAATTGGCAATCAGCGTACCGTCTTGCTTCAGTTCTCTGACCAGGACGGCACGAAGCTGCGTTGGATGAGCCGTGTGGAACTCAAACACCGGCTGGCCGGTGCTTGTTCGTCCAGTGAGTGCTTCTACGCCGCCACCCGTCGAGTCGGGTGTGACGGTTTCAACACCAATAGAAGTCCTATCAAGCCCTGCAGGAAAGCACACCTGGGCGATGACATAAACCCCCTGTGGCACCGGACCGCGCGTAATTGGACCGTGCGACGTGGTGGTTGCACATCCGGCCAGCGTGGAGACGATGCACGTCAACAGCGTTGTCCACCCTTCCACGCCCGAAAGGGCTCTCCTAGTACGAGCACGACGTGATCTCATGAGAGCCTATCGTAGGTCTTGGTTGTCCGTTCCCGCTGCAAAGCAGCCCGCCACCGGCCAAGGATGGCTTCAGCTGGGCGTCGTCCACCGCCGGGTGCCCAGTGACTGACCGCTACTGGCCCGCAAGTTGAGGCTCAGCCACGCTCGATATCGCGCAACAAGCTCATCACCTTGGTGGTGATGATGTCCACCGCCGGACCGTTGGCACCATGCGGCAGGATCACGTCGGCGTTGCGCTTGGTGGGCTCGATGAACTGCTTGTGCATGGGCCGCACGGTTTCCAGGTACTGGGTCACGACGGACTCGGTGCTGCGGCCACGCTCCGAGATATCGCGCTGCAGCCGACGGATGAAGCGCACGTCCGAGGCCGTGTCCACATAGATCTTCAGCGACATCATGTTGCGCAGCTTGGCGTCGTACAAGGCGAACAGGCCTTCGACCACGATCACCGGTGCGGGCTTCACGGCAATGGTGTCGCTGGAGCGGTTGTCGGCCGAGAAGTCATACACCGGCATCGCTATCGCCTCACCCTTGCGCAGCGCGGCCAGGTGCTGCGCCATCAGCGGCCAGTCAAAGGCATCCGGATGGTCGTAGTTCTGCTTGCGCCGGTCCTCCGGTGCCATGTGGGACTGGTCCCGGTAGTAGTCGTCCTGCATCACCACCGCCACCTTCTCCGACCCGATGGCGGCCAACACCTGGCGCGTCACCGTCGATTTGCCGCTGCCGCTGCCCCCTGCGACGCCGATGACGAAAGGTTTGTGAGAGGTTTTGGGCATGAGGTCGTGGTGCAGGTGTGAGCGATGCCTGCGAATTTGCAAGCGGGCGAGCGTATTTTGAGCGCTCTCGGGGTCCGCTTCAGGCGGGGAGCAGTCTCCAACGCTGCGAAGCACGCGCTCCCATTGCCTTTGCCTCCCCCGCTGTGCATCATCAGCCTCAGCGCCCGCCACTCACTGGCGGGCGCACGCCACCAAACCGGGAGGTCACCATGGGAATGCAAGTCGCGACGCTGGCGGGCAACGCCGAGCCTGAAGCCCTGATGGAGGTCAACACGACGCCACTGATCGATGTGATGCTGGTGCTGCTGGTCATGCTCATCATCACCATCCCGACCCAGCTGCACGCCATCAAGCTGGACATCGGGCTGGGCGGCGCGCCAACGCAAAAGCCGGTCGTCCACACCGTCGCCATCGACTTCGACGGCACCGTGTCCTGGGACGGCCAGGTGCTGGCCGACCGGGCCGCCGTCGACGCCAGGATGCAGCAGGTGGGCGCGCTGGCCGAGGCGGCCCAGCCCGAGGTGCACATCAAGCCCAACAAGCTGGTGGACTACAGCGCCGTCGCCGCCGTGATGGCCTCGGCGCAGCGCCACAGCGTCAGGAAGATGGGCGTGGCCGGCAACGAGCAGTTCCGCAGCTGAGCCGTCCCGCCTCGTCCTTGCCCCGGGCGTACTCGTCGCCCGGCAGCCGGTTTCGTCGCATGCGGCTGACGCCCGGCCGCGCCTCTCCTAGATTCCACGACCTTCAACGCAAGTGGAACTCCGATGGACGAGACAACCGGCCGCAGTTCACGGCGCCTCCTGCTCGGCATGCTGGCCCTGGGCGTCGCAGCGCCTTTGCCCACGCTCGCCGCGGAGCGTGGCGAAGTCTTCATCGTGTCGACGCTGTATTCGCGGCACAAGCAGGTGCCCGCCTATGACCTGGCGACGCTGAAGCGCCTGCTGGAGGCCGTGAAGCCCGACGTGCTGGTGCTGGACGTGACGCCCACCGAACTGCGCACGCGCAAGGTCTGGCCTGGCAAGGTGGAGTACACCGAGGTCATCTTTCCCTGGCTCGACGCGAACCGCATCGCCGCCTACGGCTCGGAGCCGGACGAGGCCTTGTTCAAGCAGCTCACCGGCGCGGGCGGCGAAAGCTACAAGGCCTTCAACGAGGGCAGTCCCGCCGGTGCCCAGGCCCTGGGGGAGCTGAAGCAGGCCACCTACCTGGCCCTGTCCGCGAGCTGGAAATCGGCCGCGGACGTCAACAGCGCCCGGACCGATCACATCGTGGCCGGCCTGCGCGAGATCGAGGAAGGCCTGGTGGGCGGCAGCGTGGCCCGCGTGCAGAAGCAATGGGACGAGCACCATGCGCTGCGCCTGCAGGACGCCGTGCGCGCCCACCCCGGCAAACGGGTGCTGATGCTGGTGGGCATCGAGAGCCGCTACCGCGTGCTGCAGGAACTCAGGGCCGCTGGCGGCCTCCAACCCGTGGAGAGCGAGGCCTGGCTGAAGCAGGCTGGCTTGTGAGGCGCGGCTAGGCCACCGCGCCCCGCGTGTTCACATACAGCGCGTACAGCGAATGCGTGCTGGCCATGAAGAGGCGGTTGCCCTTGGCACCGCCGAAGCAGAGGTTGGCGCAGCGCTCGGGCAGGTGGATATGGGCCAGCGGTTTGCCGGCGGCGTCATAGACCTTGACGCCATCCAGCCGCGATGCATCAGCGCCGGCGCTGCCGTCGCTGCCGAAGCCGCACCAGAGATTGCCCTGCACGTCGACGGCCATGCCGTCGAAGGCACCGGGGCCGCCAGCGTCGACGAAGCGGCGCTTGTTGCTCAAGGCGGCACCGTCGACGTCATAGGCCCAGATGCAGCGATGCGGTTTGGCGCGGCTCTCGATGACGTAGAGCACCTTGCCATCCGGGCTGAAGGCCAGGCCGTTGGGGCCGTTGAGGTCGTTCAGCTGCTGCGTGAGCGCGCCTGTCGCGCCATCGATGCGATAGACGCCCTGGGCCAGCTCGGCTTCAGCCTTCTCGCCCTCGAAGTCGCTGAGGATGCCGAACAGCGGGTCGCTGAACCACAGGCTGCCATCGGGCGCGCAGGTGATGTCGTTGGGCGAGTTCAGGCGCTTGCCATCGAAGCGATCGGCCAGCACGGTGATGCGGCCGTCGTACCCGGTGCGCGTGATGCGCCGCGTCAGATGCTCGCAGCTGACGAGGCGCCCCTGCAGGTCGCGCACATGGCCGTTGGCGTTGTTGCTCGGGTTGCGGAACTCGCTGATGGCGCCGGTCGTCTCGTCCCAGCGCAGGATGCGGTTGTTGGGAATGTCGGAGACCAGCAGATAGCGGCCGTCGCCGAACCACACCGGCCCTTCGGCCCAGGCCAGTCCGGTGGCGAGCTGCTCGACGCCGGCGGCGAACAGGCGCAGGGGCAGGAAGGCCTCGTCCAGCACCTCGATGGCCGGATCGGGCCGGCGTGCATTCGGCGTGAAGGCGATCTTCATTCCGGATCTTTCTCGAAGGGCCCCAGCGTGACGAACTGGCCGCCCTGGCAGCGCACTTCGGGCTTGCTGGGGTCGACATGGGGCTGGGCCGCCTCGACCTCGGCGCGCCAGGGCTCGGAGCTGTCCTGGGGTTTGAAGCCGATGTGGCTGGAGGAGGCGTTGTTCCACCACACCGAGCGGTTGTCGCTCATGCCGTAGATGATGCTGTGGCCGACGACAGGTGCGCTCAGCGCGGCCACCATCAGGCGCTCCAGGTCGTCAAAGCTCAGCCAGCTCGACAGCATGCGCCGGTCCGTCGGCACGGGCCAGCTGGAGCCGATGCGCACCGACACCGTCTCCAGGCCATAGCGGTCGAAATAGAACTGGGCCAGGTCCTCGCCGAAGGCCTTGGACAGGCCGTAATAGCTGTCCGGCCGCGGGGCGGCCTGCGGCGTCAGCGTCTCGCCCTGGCTGTAGAAGCCGGTCACATGGTTGGAACTGGCAAAGACGATGCGCTTGACGCCGCGCTGGCGGGCCGCCTCGTAGACGTTGTAGGCGCCGACGATATTGGCCGGCAGCACGACATCGAAGGGCTTCTCGATGGACACGCCGCCGAAGTGCAGCACGGCGTCCACGTCCTTCAGCAGGGACTGCATGGCGGCCAGGTCTTCGAGCGGCGCCTGCACGACTTCCTCGCCGTCGCCGGCAGGGTCCATCGCGGCGAGGTCGGAGACGCGCAGCACGTCGCAATAGGCCTTCATGCGCGGGCGCAGCACGCGGCCCAGGTTGCCGGCGGCGCCGGTCAGGAGGAGGCGCTTGAAGCGCGGGGCGGAAAGTGGCGTCATGCAAAAGCGGCCCACGCGGGGCCGGGGTCAAGCTTTGCGCAATGGGGGGCGCAGCCGGGGGGCTGCGTCGGACTGGCGTCGGACCAGTTCGAAGTCCATGAGCTCGTGCTCGCAGGGCAGAGGCTCTCCGGTGCGGCGCGCGCGGATATGGCGCACCAGCAGGTCCACCGCGGCGCCGGCCATCTCCATGATGGGCTGGCGCACGGTGGTCAGTTCGGGCCAGATGGTCGTGGCCAGCGGCGCATCGTCGAAGCCGACGACGGTCAGGTCGCTGGGCACGTCCAGGCCCATGCGATGGGCGATGGCGACGGTGGCCGCGGCCATGTCGTCGTTGCTGGCGAAGATGGCCGTTGGCCGCTGCTCCTGGGCCAGCAGGAACTCGGCCGCGTCCAGGCCCGAGCGGTAGGTGAACATGCCCTGGGCGACGACCTCTTCCTCGGCGATGTTGAGGCCGGCATCGGTCATGGCGGCATGGAAGCCCGCGAGACGGCGCGAGCTGCTGCTCTGGTAGGGGTCGCCGATGATGAAGCCCAGGCGGTGGTGGCCCAGGTTCAGCAGATGGCGGGTCATCTCGTAGGCGGCCTGGTAGTCGTCGATGCCGACGGCGCAGACATCCTCGGGCGGCTGGCCGGCGGAGACGACGACGGCCGGCGTGTCGGTCTCGGCGACGAGCTTGAGCAGGGGCTGGGAATCGCAGAAGGGCGGCGGCAGGATGAGGCCGTCGATGCCGTTGGCGATCATCTCGGCCACCGGCTTTTCCTCGCCCTCGCGCGCGGCCTCGCAGCGCTGCACGACCAGCTGCACATGGCGCAGGCTGGACTTGTTCAGCAGGCCGATGAGGAACTCGTTCAGATAGCCCGCCGTCGGATCGATATAGAGCATGCCGATGCGGATGGGCTCGGAGCCGGCCAGGTGGCGGGCCGCCTGGTTGGGCACGTAGTTCAGCTCGGCGACGGCGGCCTGCACCTTCTCGCGCGTGCCGGGCCTGACGTTCTGCTCACCGTTGATGACCCGCGACACCGTCATCGGCGACACGCCCGCGAGCTGGGCCACGTCGGCGATGGTGGCGACCTTGGTGCTGCGTCCAGCACGGGCGGATGGCTTCAAAGGGATCCCTCGAATGATGATGGGGCTGTTTGCGCAATCATATTTGGAGAGGCCTCAGCCGCCGCGGCCTGGGGCGAAATTGAAACGCTGGGCCTTGTACTCATCCAGCGTGCGTGCCGGCGGGCGCGTGCCGGCTGGCAGCGGCAGGCCCGACACCGACTGGAAATAGGCGATGCAGGCGTCGCGCCACCAGCGCGCCTCGGCCTCCTGCACGGCCAGGTGGGCCGCCACGTCGGCATGGCGAGCCGGGTCGATATCGGCCTTCAGCGCGGCCCATTGGGTACGCATGCCGGCCACACTGGCCACGCCGAAGTCATAGCGCGCGACCAGCTCGGCCCACAGGCTGCGGCCCGAGGCCATGCGGTGCTCCCAGGGCAGATGGTGGAACCACAGCAGCCATTCCTCGGGCGTGGTCTCGGGCCTGGCGAGGCGGGCGGCCCATGGCGGCGCGTACTGGGCCACCGCATTGCTGCCGCGCGGTGAGCGGTCGAACCCAATGCCATCGCGGCCGGCACGGTGGAAATAGACCGGGTTCCAGTCGGCGCGCTCCAGGTTGTCGACCCAGGGCGCCGGGCCGTGGTGATGGCCGGTCCCCATCAGGTGGTGCAGGCCCAGCGGCGTCATGTAGTCGACGACGGCCTCGCGCGAGGCCAGCATCATCTTCACGATGGCGTCGACCGCGCGGGGCTGGGTCGTGAAGCTCTGCTGCACCCACTCGCGGGCCACGTCGGCCGAGGCCAGACCGGGGTTCCAGGCCATGCGGCCATAGGCATACCAGTTGGCCTGGTCGAAGTGGGAGCCGCTCCAGTTGCGGTCGCTGCCGATATTGGCGACGCCGGCGATGGCCTTCACATGCTGCGCCACCGTCCTGTCGTCGGGCCGGGCGCGCAGCGCCTCCTCGAACAGCGGCCCCAGGTAGACCAGATGGGTGGAGAAGCCCAGGTACTCCTTGGTGATCTGCAGCTCCAGCGCCAGCGGCGTTTTCGGCATCGCGCCGAACAGCGGATGGAAGGGCTCACGCGGCTGGAAGTCGATGGCGCCGTTCTTGACCTGCACGATGACATTGGGCGCGAACTGGCCGTCCAGCGGCTGGAATTCGTCAAACCCCTGCTTGGCGCGGTCGCTCGCATCCGGCGCGTAGACAAAGGCCCGCCACATGACGAGGCCGCCATGCGGCGCCAAGGCTTGGGCCAGCATATTGGCGCCGTCGGCATGGTGGCGGCCGTAGTCTTGAGGCCCCGGCTGGCCTTCGGAGTTGGCCTTGACGAGGAAGCCGCCGAAGTCCGGGATGGCCTGGTAGATCTCGTCGGCCTTGGCCTTCCACCAGGCCCGCACGGCCGGGTCCAGCGGATCGGCCGTCTTCAGCCCAGCCAATTCCCGAGGCGCCGAGAAGCGTGCTGACAACCAGACCTTGATGCCATAAGGCCGCAGCACGTCGGCGACGGCAGCGGCCTTGGCAATGAAGGGCGCGGTCAGCGAATCGGCCTTGGCGTTGACGTTGTTCAGCACCGTGGCGTTGATGCCCAGCGACGCATTGGCGCGGGCGTAGTCCACGTAGCGGGCATCGCGGATGTCGGGCAGCTTCCACCAGTCCCAGATCGACGCGCCGGCATAGCCGCGCTCTACCGTGCGGTCCAGGTTGTCCCAGTGGTTGAGCAGGCGCAAGTCCAGCTGGGGCGTGGAGCGCTGGTCGAGCCCGGACAGGTCGGCACCCGTCTGCGCCGCGCGCAGCCAGGCAAAGCTGCCATAGAGCAGGCCGATGTCCGTATTCGCCGCAATCAGCGTCACCGCCCGGCCGCCCAGCTTCGCACTGCGCAGGGCATAGCCTTCGCGGCCCAGTTGGCCCCAAGGCAGCGTGATGCCGGCCGGCGCGTTGGCCGGCGTGACGAGCATCAGCGTTCCGCTCCCTGGCCGGGCCGAGGGTTCATGCCCCGTCATCCCAGCCACGCCGCGCTTCAGCTCGGCGACGGCGGCCTGCACAGTCGGCGAGGCCGGCTCCGCATGCACGACGCTGCGAGCCTGGGCCAGCACCTTGGCCTGGCTGGCGGCAGGCAGCCCGCGGTAGCGCAGCCACAGGTCATAGCCGTCTTCCACCGGCGCACTCCAGGCAGGCAGCAGCAAAGCCGCCAGCAGCCAGCCGGCCAAGGCTCGGGCCCATGTCTTCATTTGGTCTCCTGTGATCGGGCCCGACCCGGCGGCGTAGAACCCCGGAATCGCGGGAATGTTAGGTATTTCTCGCTTGCACAAAGCAAAATGGTAGCGCTACATTTGAGTCCACAGCAAGCGCCATCGAGCGCTCTTTCCCTGGAGACAAGCCGTTGACCCCTGACCTCGCCATCCCGGCTCCCTCGACCTCCGCCCGCGCCATCGCGCCCCGGGCGGCAGCGTTCAAGGGGGCGTGATGGCCGGGGGAGTCACCGCGCCGCTGGGCCGCCAGCGCTGGGTCATCTGCGCCCTGCTCTTTGTCGCGACCACCATCAACTACATCGACCGCAACGCGCTGTCGGTGCTGAAGACCAGCCTGCAGCAGCCCTTCGAGGCCGGCGGCCTGGCGCTGACCGATGCCGACTACGGCTGGATCACCTTCGCCTTCACGGCCGCCTATGCCGCCTTCCCGCCGCTGATCGGCATCGCCATCGACCGCTTCGGCGTCAAGCGCAGCCTCGCCGCCGCCCTGCTGCTGTGGTCGGCCGCCGCGGCCCTCCACGGCGTGGTGGCCTCGGTGCTGGGCCTGGTCATCGTGCGCTTCCTGCTCGGCATGGCCGAGGCCGCCCACTTCCCGGCGGCCATCAAGGCGGTGGCGATGTGGTTCCCGCAGCAGGAACGGGCCCTGGCCACCGGCATCTTCAATTCGGGCACGGCCCTGGGCATCATCGCGTCGCCCATCACCGTCTGGCTGGCCGTCAGTTTCGGCTGGCAGTTCGCCTTCATCGCCATCGGCGTCATCGGTCTGGTCTGGCTGATCTTCTGGGAGAAGGGCTTCCAGGCCCCCGAGAAACACGCCCAGGTGTCGGCCGAGGAGCTGGCCCATATCCAGGCCGGCCAGCCACCGCAGCAGGCGACGGTCAAGCTGCCCTGGACGGCCCTGCTGCGCTTCAAGGCCATCTGGCCCTTCCTCATCGGCAAACTGCTGACCGACCCGGTCTGGTGGTTCTTCCTGTTCTGGCTGCCGTCCTATCTGGAGCGCGAGCGCGGCCAGAACCCGCTGAAGAGCGCCGGCCTGGTCGCGCTGATATATCTGGGCTCCAGCGTCGGCTCCATCGCCGGCGGCTGGCTGTCGAGTGCCCTCGTCAAGCGCGGCTGGGCCATCGGCCGCGCCCGCATGACGGCCATGGGCGCCGCCGCCATCTGCATGCCCGGCGCCATCCTGGCCTACACGAGCGACAGCTTTGCGCTGTGCATCGCGCTGATCACGCTGGCCACGGCCTGCCACCAGGCCTGGTCGGCCAATCTGCTGACCTCGGCCACCGACCTCTTCCCCACCCAGGTCTCGGGCGCCGTCATCGGCCTGGGTGCGACGGCCGGCGGCATCGGCGGCATGTTCATCGCGCTGCTGGCGGCCCTGGCCGTGCAGTGGACGGGCACCCAGCAATGGGTCTTCGTCTTCGCCGGGCTGATGCATCTGACCAGCCTGGGCCTGTTCTGGCTGTGGTTCCACGGCCGCTTCGAGCGCGTGGACCTGGGCGCAGGCGTGGACATGCGTGAGGCCCATCGCGGCCTGCTGACGGCCGGTGGCTTGCTCGCCAGCACAGGCGCCTTGCTCGCCTGGCTGATCGCGGCGAACTGGGAAGCCTGCATCGCCGCGGCCAAGTTCTCCGGCGCCGCCCAGGCGCTGACCGCTGCCATCGGCCTGGTGCTGATCGGCCTCGCCCTCCTTCACGCCGGCCGCCCGCGCGCCGGTGTCGTGCTGCAAACGGCCTGAACATGCAACTGACCGCCGACCAGCATCTGCTCAAGGACCTCAACCGCATGGCCATCGTGCGGCAGTTGAGCGCCTGCCCGGGGCAGTCGCGCGCGGCTCTGGCTGAGACCCTGCAGCTGACCAAGTCGACCGTCAGCACGCTGACCAGGGAGCTGATCAAGGAGGGCTGGCTGCTGGAACGCGAGGTGGTCGCCACCGGCGAACTGGGCCGCCGGCCGACGCCGCTGTTCGTCGACCCCGGCCGTCTGGTGCTGCTGGGCGCCGAGCTGGGTGTGGACGGCGTCAACGTCGTCGCCACGTCGCTGACCGGCGATGTGCTGGCGCGCGCCCGCTCGCCGCTGGACGCCAGCCGCGATGCTCATCTCGCCCTGGTGCGCGCAGCCAAGCTGCTGATGCAGCTGCATGCCCGGCTGGACACGCCGGCCCAGCGCGTCATCGGCATCGGCATCGGCATCCCCGGCGCCGTCGACGAGGCGCGCGGCCATCTGCACTTCGCCCACAACCTCGGCTGGCGCAACCTGCCCGCCGGCCGCATGCTGGCCGAGCATCTGCGCGGCACGCCGCTGCAGGCCGTGCCCCTGTTCGTGCAGAACGACGCCGACATGGCCGTCATGGGTGAGCTGGAGTTCGGCGCCTGCAACGAGACCACGCCCGACCCGCTGATCTACCTCAGCCTGGGCACGGGCGTCGGCGCGGGCATCGTCGTCGAGGACAGGCTGCTGACCGGTGCCCACGGCCTGGCCGGCGAGGTCGGCCACACGACGCTGGACATCGACGGCCCGCGCTGCAGCTGCGGTCGCCGCGGCTGCGCCGAGGCCCTGATCGGCTTGCGAGCCATGCTGCCCGAAGTGGACGCGAGCTGCGGCGTGACCGAGGTGCAGCGCCGCCTGCACACGCGCATGCCCGGCAGCGCCGAGGCCGTGGCCCAGGCCGGCCGCTACCTCGGCATGCTGCTGGCCAATCTCTGCGCCGCCTACGACCCCGGCCGCATCGTGCTCGGTGGCCCGGCCGTCGAACTCGGCGCGCCCTTTCTGCATGCCGCCTTCCAGACGCTGGAAGGTTTTGCGGCCGCCGCCAACGTGGCCACGCCGACCGTCACCCTGACCCGCTTCGGCAACGACGCCGTCCCCGTCGGCGCTGCTGCACTGGCGCGCTACCGACTCACCCGCCCCTTGATCGCCGCCCGCCGCCTGGCCGCGGCCGCCTGAAACTCATGATCACCAATCCCATCCTGCCGGGCTTCCACGCCGACCCCTCGATCTGCCGCGTTGGCGACGACTACTACATCGCCACCTCCACCTTCGAGTGGTGGCCCGGCGTGCGCATCCACCATTCGCGCGATCTGAAGCACTGGCGCCACCACAGCTATGCCTGCACGCGCAAAAGCCAGCTCGACCTGACCGGCCACCCCGACTCGGCCGGCGTCTGGGCGCCCTGCCTGAGCTACGCCGGCGGCCAGTTCTGGCTGATCTACACCGACGTGCGTTCCACCATCGGCGCCTTCAAGGACACGCACAACTACCTCATCACCGCGCCCAGCATCGACGGGCCCTGGAGCGAGCCCATCTATCTGAACAGCTCGGGCTTCGACCCCAGCCTCTTCCACGATGAAGACGGTCGCCACTGGCTGGTCAACCAGCAGTGGATCCACCAGCCCGGCAAGCACCACTTCAACGGCATCCTGCTGCAGGAATACGACCACGAAGCGAAACGCCTGGTCGGCCCGGTGAAGAACATCTATGCCGGCACCGAGCTGCAGGTCGTCGAAGGTCCGCATCTGTACCGCCGCAAGGGCTGGTACTACCTGCTGACGGCCGAGGGCGGCACCTTCTACGAGCATGCCGTGACGCTGGCGCGCTCGCGCAACATCGACGGCCCGTATGAAACCCTGCCCGGCAACCCGCTGCTGACGGCCTGGAAGCAGCCCACCGACGGCCTGCAGCGCAGCGGCCATGCCAGCCTGGTCGAGACGCAGCACGGCGACTGGTACCTGGCCCACCTCTGCGGCCGACCGCTGGAATGGAGCGGTCCGAACGCCGACATGCAGAACGGCGTCTACGAAGGCCTGCACTGCCCGCTGGGCCGCGAGACCGGCATCCAGCGCATCCACTGGCGCGACGACGACTGGCCCGAGATCGAGGGCGGCGGCAGTGCGCCGCGGCTGCGGGTGGCCGAGCCCGGCCTGCCCGAACATGTCTTCGCCGCCGAGCCGGCGCGCGACGACTTCGACGGGGTGAACCTGAACCACGACCTGAACTCGCTGCGCGTGCCTTTCGACGAGAGCTGGATCTCGCTGACCGAGCGCCCCGGATGGCTGCGCGTCAAGGGCCGCGAGTCGCTGATGAGCCTGTTCGACCAGAGCCTGGTCGCGCGCCGCCAGCAGCACTTCAACTGCCGCGTCGAGACGCGCCTGGAGTTCGAGCCCGAGCTGTTCCAGCAGATGGCCGGCCTGGTGGCTTACTACAACACCAGCAACCACGCCTATCTGCACGTCAGCCGCGACGTCGACTCCAACCAGCGCGTGCTGCGCCTGACCGTCAACCGCGATGCGGCGCTCAGCGAGCCGGCGACGGCTGTCGAGCTGAAGGACGGCCCAGTCGACTTGGCCGTCGAGTTCAAACACGACCGCTACCAGTTCCAGTTCGCCCAAGGTGGGGCCTGGCAGGACATCGGCCCGGCCCTGGACGCTGCCATGCTCAGCGACGAGTTCGCGACCCAGTTCGTCAACGGCTTTGCGCGCAGCTTTGGCTTTACGGGCAACTTCATCGGCATCGCCTGCCAGGATCTGTCGGGTCAGCGGCTTGCAGCGGACTTCGACCATTTCTCTTATGAAGCCAGGCCCTGACGCCTGACCCATCCATAACAAAAGACGAGACAAACATGGCCACCACCCACCATCGCCTCTCCTTCATGGAGAAGGCCGGTTACAGCTGCGGCGACGCCGCGGCCAACCTGGTCTTCATGTCCATGATCCTGTTCCAGCTGAACTTCTACACGGACGTGTTCGGCCTGAGCGCCAACACGGCCGCGGCGATCCTGCTGTGGCCGCGGCTGTGGGACGCCATCTTCGACCCCGTCATGGGCGTGCTGGCCGACCGCACCAACACGCGCTGGGGCAAGTTCAGGCCGTGGGTGCTGTGGACCTCGGTGCCCTGGGCCATCGTCATGGTGCTGGCCTACACCGCGCCGGACCCGGCCTGGGGCTGGAGTACCGGCATGGTCATCGCCTATGCCGGCATCACCAACACGCTGCTGATGACGCTGTACAGCATGAACAACATGCCCTACTCGGCCATGAGCGGCGTCATGACCGGCGACCTCAACGAGCGCACCAAGCTCAACTCCTTCCGCTTCGTGTCCGTCAACGTCGCGCAGTTCGCCGTCGGCGGCCTCACGCTGCCGCTGGTGGCCAAGTTCGCCCAAGGCGCCGACCGTGCGCATGGCTGGCAGGTCACGATGAGCATCTGGGCCGTGTGCTGCCTGGTGCTCTTCCTGGTCACCTTCTTCACGACCCGGGAGCGCATCAAGCCCATCGTCGAGACCCACAGCTCGCCCAAGCAGGACTTCAGCGACCTGCTGAAGAACGGCCCCTGGATCGCGCTGGCGCTCTACACGCTGTTCCAGTTCGCGATGCTGTCGCTGCGCGGCGGCGCCCACTACAACTACTACCACCACTACGCCGACAAGGGCGCGATGTTCGACTTCGTCGCCGCCCTGGGCCTGACGACGCCCGATGCCGCCGGTACCGGCAGCCTGGCCGACAGCCTGGGCTACATCGTCCACGGCACGCGCGACCAGCTGGCCAGCTCCAACGTTGCCGATGTCTTCAACAGCATCATCAACATGGCCGGCACGGCGACGACCATCGTCGTCATCATGCTGTCCATGGGCCTGTCGGCGCGCTACGGCCGGCGCGCCATCGGCATCGTCTGCTTCGGCCTGTGCACGCTGACGGCCTGCGCCATGTATCTGCTGCCGCCAACCGCCGTCTGGGCCATGCTGGGCCTGCATGTGCTGAGCGCCATCGTCTACGCGCCGACCGTCGCCGTCATGTGGTCCATGTACGCCGACGCCGCCGACTATTCCGAATGGCAGACCGGCCGCCGCTTCACCGGCATGGTGTTCGCCACCATCGGCTTCACGTTGAAGGCCGGCCTGGCGCTGGGCTCGGCCAGCCTGCTGTGGATGCTGGCCGGCTTCTTCGGCTACGACACGCAGCTGCCCACGGCGCCCAACGCCATCGAAGGCTACCGCGTGATGTCCAGCTTTGTCGTCGGCGCGCTGTTCGCCGCCTGCACGGTCTGCCTGATGGCCAACAAGCTGGACAAGGAGACCACGCTGCGCATGGCCGACGAACTCGACCAGCGCCGCCGCAAGGCTGGCGTCAACCCCGATGACGACGCAGGCTCGGCCAACGCCGTTCCAGCCACCGCCTAACACTTCACCCACACCCACCTGATCCCGCTGTAAGGACCCTGCCATGAGCACCGCCTATTCCGACCTCCCCACCGTCAAGTACGAAGGCCCCAACTCCACCAACCCGCTGGCCTATCGCTGGTACGACGCCAAGCGCGTCGTGCTGGGCAAGACCCTGGCCGAGCATCTGCGTCCGGCAGTCTGCTACTGGCACAACTTCTGCTGGAAGGGCGAGGACGTCTTCGGCCTGGGCGCCACCGCCTTCCAGCGCAACTGGTTCGCCGAGAGCGATGCCGTCAAGTCGGCCCAGCTGAAGCTGGACGCCGCCTTCGACTTCTTCGGCAAGCTGGGCCTGCCTTACTGGTGCTTCCATGACCGCGACGTGGCCCCCGAAGGCGCGACGCTGGCCGAGTCCAACCGCATCCTGGACGGCCTGCTCGAAGCCGCCGCCAAGAAGATGCAGGACCAGAAGATCGGCCTGCTGTGGGGCACGGCCAATCTGTTCTCCAACCCGCGCTTCATGAGCGGCGCGGCCACCAACCCCGACCCGGAAGTCTTCGCCTACGCCGCCGCGCAGGTCAAGCATGTGCTCGAGTGGACGAACCGCCTGGGCGGCCAGAACTATGTGCTGTGGGGCGGCCGCGAAGGCTACGAGACCCTGCTGAACACCGACCTCAAGCGCGAACTGGCCCAGTACGGCCGCTTCCTGAGCGCGGTCGTCGAGCACAAGCACAAGATCGGCTTCAAGGGCGCCATCCTCATCGAGCCCAAGCCCCAGGAACCCACCAAGCACCAGTACGACTACGACAGCGCCACGGTCTACGGTTTCCTGAAGACCTATGGCCTGGAGAACGAGGTCAAGGTCAACCTGGAGGTCAACCACGCCACCCTGGCCGGCCACAGCTTCGAGCATGAAGTGGCGACCGCCTGCGCCCTGGGCATCTTCGGCTCCATCGACGCCAACCGCGGCGACGAGCAGCTGGGCTGGGACACCGACCAGTTCCCCAACAACCACGCCGCCCTCGTGCCGGCCATGCTGGAGATCATCCGCGCCGGCGGCTTCACGACAGGCGGCACCAACTTCGACGCCAAGGTGCGCCGCCAGTCCATCGACCCCACCGACCAGCTCGAGGGCCATATCGGCGGCATGGACACCATGGCCCGCGCTTTCCTCAGCGCAGCGGCGCTGTATGAGAGCGGTCAGCTGGAGAAGGCTGTTGGCGATCGCTATGCAGGTTGGGAGGGCGACCTGGGCAAGAAGATCCACGGCGGCGCCAGCCTGGATGATCTGGCTGCTGTCGTGCACGCTCAAGGCATCTCGCCCATTGCTCGCTCCGGCCGTCAGGAGCGCCTGGAAAACATCGTCAACAACTTCGTCTAGGCCTGTTGACCCCTCGCCCAGTCTCGCCCTGCTGCACGCGGGCGAGCCCAGTCGGTCCCCCGAGGGGACGGTGATGCTTGCCGGATCGACCGGCAAGCACATCACCAACGCGGGCCGGCTAGGGAGCGGCCCGGCGCTCGGCCCGCAAGCAATGCAAAGCTGACAACGAACTGCACATCATGTTTCTAGGCATCGACCTCGGCACCTCCGAGCTGAAGCTGCTGCTGCTCGACGAGCAGCACCGCATCGTCGCGACCACCGGCGTCGCGCTGACCGTGCAGCGGCCCCAGCCGCTGTGGAGCGAGCAGGACCCGGCCGCCTGGTGGGAGGCGCTGGACCAAGGCATGGCCAAGCTGGCCAACAGCCACGGCCCGGCGCTGGCCCGCGTGCGCGGCATCGGCTTGTCTGGGCAGATGCATGGCGCCGTCACGCTGGATGCAGCCGACCGCGTGCTGCGGCCGGCCATCCTGTGGAACGACGGCCGCAGCAGCGCCCAGTGCGCCGAGATGATGGCCGCCTGCCCCGAGCTGCCGGCCATCACAGGCAACCTGGCGATGCCGGGCTTCACCGCGCCCAAGCTGGCGTGGATGCGCCAGCATGAACCCGAGCTGTTTGCCCGCGTCGCCAAGGTGCTGCTGCCCAAGGACTGGCTGCGCCTGCAGCTCAGCGGCTCCTACGTCAGCGAGATGAGCGACGCGGCCGGCACCCTGTGGCTGGACGTGGCCAGGCGCCGCTGGTCGCCCGAGGCGCTGGCGCTGACGGGCCTGACCGAGGCCCAGATGCCGCGCCTGGTGGAAGGCAGCGAGCCCAGCGCCGGCCTCAAGCATGAGCTGGCCGAGCGCTGGGGCTTGCGCGCCGGCATTGCTGTCGCGGGCGGCGGCGGCGACAACGCGGCCAGCGCCGTCGGCATGGGTGTCGTCAAGCCGGGCCAGGGCTTTCTGTCCCTCGGCACGTCGGGCGTCATCTTCCTTTGCAACGCCGCTTTCAGCCCCAACCCGGATCGCGCCGTCCACGCCTTCTGCCATGCCCTGCCCGACACCTGGCATCAGATGAGCGTCATGCTCAGCGCGGCGAGTGCGCTGCGCTGGGTCACGCAGACGCTGGGCGAGCCCGACGAAGCGACGCTGATAGCCAAGGTCGCCGCGCTCAGCGACACGCAGCGCCAGCAGGCGCCCCTCTTCCTGCCCTATCTCAGCGGCGAACGCACGCCGCACAACAACGCCCATGCGCAAGGCGTGTTCTTTGGCCTCACGCACGAGCATGGCGCGGCGGCCCTGGGCTATGCCGTGCTCGAAGGCGTGGGCTTTGGCCTGCTGGACGGCTGGCAGGCGCTCCAAGCCGGCGGCGGTACGGCGGAGTCGTTGTGGCTGGTGGGCGGCGGTGCGCGCAGCGAGTGGTGGGCCAAGCTGCTCGCATCGCTGTTGAACGTGCGCCTCGTCAACGGTGTCGGCGCGGAAGCCGGCGGCGCCCTCGGTGCCGCGCGCCTGGCTTGGCTGGCCTGCGGCGGCAGCGTCGACGAGGTTTGCCGGACACCCGAGATCGCCCGCGTGGCCGAGCCCGATGCCGCCCTCGCCGCACGACTGAAGCCGCGTCACGCGCGCTTCCAGCGCCTCTACCAGGCCGTGCACGGCGAGTTCCAGGCCTAGGCCGCAGGCGCGCCGGCTGCCATGGCCATGGGGCGGCGCCAGCGGTCTGCGGCCACCTCCTTTCGGTGGCATCACACTTGCTTAAGCCGACTATCAGCGCGTTACAAAAGATGCGCCTTTCAGACGGAGCAAGAGGAGAGAAGCCATGCCGAAGGAGGACATCCGCGTCGTCCTGGTCGATGACGACCTGGACGCCTGCGAAGCGTTGAGCGAGCTGCTCAAGGACGATGGCTACAGCGTGCGCTTCGCCACCACGGCGGAGGACGCCATCACCGCCGTGGCCGAGTACCAGCCCGTCTGCGCCCTGCTCGACCTCGGCCTGCCCGACCTCGACGGCGTCGAGCTGTCCAAGCGCCTGCGGGCCCGCTACGGGTCCGATCTCGTCCTCATCGCCGTCACCGGCCGCTGTGGCGCCAAGGCCCACGACGAGGCCATGGAAGCCGGCATCGACCATGTGCTGAGCAAGCCCCTGTCAGTCGAGAGGCTGAGGCGTTTCTTCCCCCCACGCGGATAAGTTGACGGCAAATTTTTCCGATTGCCGCCTTCTCCGGCCCACGCCAGGCCACGCCCCCACTGAACGCCAGATGCCCGCCGCGCGCGGCATGCGTCTTGCGTTCCGCCAGGGTTTCGCAGAGCAGAGCCACTCACCCAAGGGCCAGCGATGACCGACATCCGCGCCGAAGACACGAGTCAATTCAACCGCATCCTCACCCGCAACGTCGCCATGCCGCTGGCGATGGGCTTGATCAGCATCATCCTCTTCGCAGGCCTGCTGTGGCGGCTGATGGACCTGCTCAACTGGGTGGACCACACCCATCGCGTGGTCGCCAAGGGCCATGAACTGTCGACGCTGATCGCCGACCAGGAAAGCGGCATGCGCGGCTTCCTGATCTCCGGTGAAGAGGCCTTCCTCGGTCCCTATCTGCTCGGCCAGTCCAAGTTCGGCGCCGAGTTGCTGGGCGCGCAGCAGATGGTGGGCGACAACCCCTCACAGGTGGAACGGCTGCGCCGTGTCGGCGCGCTGTCGCAGCGCTGGAACGAGTTCGCGCAATCCGTCATCGAGATGCGCCGTCGCGGCGAATCGGTGGAGAAGGCCGTCCGCATGCAGACGGGCAAGCAGCTGGTGGATGAGATGCGCCGCGAGCTGCGGACCTTCGGCGAGAACGAGCTGCGCCTGCTGCGCGATCGCAATGAGGATGCGCAGCACGGCACCTGGACGACGGTCGGCGTCTTCACCGTGGCGCTGCTGGTTTTCAGCGGCCTGATCGCCTGGGCCGGCCGGCGCGACGTGCTGACGCTGTCACGCGAGTACGGAGACGCCCTGGCCGAAACGCGCAAGACCGCGCAGGACAACGAGGACCGTGCCTGGCTGCGCGGCGCCCAGGCGGAGCTGAGCCAGCAGCTGGCGGGCGAGCCCGCGCTGGCCGGCATCGGCGGCGTCACGCTGGCCTTCCTGGCCGAGCGCGTTGGCGCGGTCGTGTCGGCCGCCTTCGTGCGCGGCGACGATGGCCATCTGCGCCGCGTGGCCGCGCATGGCCTGCCGGCCGACGGCGCCGAGCCCATCGACGCCGAGAGCGGCCTGCTGGCCCAGGTGTGGCGCGACGCCCGCGCCATGCGCCTGCCCGATCTGAAGGCCGACTTCCTGAAGGTGGCCACCAGCCTCGGCGAGGCCGTGCCGCAGGAAATCATGCTGGTGCCCGCCATCAGCGAGGGCCGCGTCAACGGCGTGCTGGAGCTGGGCTTCATGAACGCACCGGACGCCCGCACGCTGGCCTTGCTGGAGCAGCTGCAGCCCATGCTGGGCGCCGCGGTGGAAGCTGCCCATTTCCGCAACCGCCTGCAGCTGTCCGTCGAGGAGACCCGCCAGCTCAACGAGGAACTGCAGGTGCAGCAGGAAGAGCTGCGCTCGGCCAACGAGGAGCTCAGCGAGCAGGCCCGCGTGCTCAGCGAATCGCAGCTCAACCTGGAAGAGCAGCGCGCCGAGCTGGAGCAGACCAATGTGCAGCTCGGCGAGCAGGCGGAGACCCTGTCGCGCCGCAATGCGGCCCTGGGCCAGGCCCAGGCCGACCTGAAGGAACGCGCCCAGGAGCTGCAGCGCGCCAGCCGCTACAAGAGCGAGTTCCTGGCCAATATGTCGCACGAGCTGCGCACGCCGCTGAACAGCTCGCTGATCCTGTCCAAGCTGCTGGTCGAGAACCGCCCCGGCAATCTGACGGCCGAGCAGCTCAAGTTCGCCACCACCATCCACTCGGCCGGCCAGGACCTGCTGACGCTGATCAACGACATCCTGGACCTGTCCAAGGTCGAGGCCGGCAAGCTGGAGATCGCACCGCGCGCCGTCGACCTGCGCGCCCTGGTCGACGGCCTGCGCCGCATGTTCCTGCCGCTGGCCCAGGACAAGCAGCTGCGCCTGGAAACCCGCCTCGCCACCGGCCTGCCCGCCGCCATCATCAGCGACAGCCAGCGCGTCGAGCAGATCCTGCGCAATCTGCTGTCCAACGCCATCAAGTTCACCGAGAAGGGCACGGTGACGCTGAGCATCGAACCGCGTGGTCCAGCGTCGGAGGGCCGCATCGGCTTCGTCGTCACCGACACCGGCATCGGCATTCCGGCCAGCGACCAGCAGCGTGTCTTCGAAGCCTTCCAGCAGGCCGACGGGGCGCTGAACCGCCGCTTCGGCGGCACCGGCCTGGGCCTGTCGATCTCACGCCAGCTGGCCAACCTGCTCGGCGGCGAACTGCACCTGAGCAGCGTCGAAGGCCAGGGCAGCCAGTTCACGCTGATCCTGCCGGCCGAGCTGCAGGGGGCCGGTCCGGCCGAGGCGCCGCCGGTGGCGCCACCGCCGCCGGCGGCCTGGCTGGCGCCGCTCGCCCCTCCTGCAGCCGATGAAGCGCGAAGCATGCCCGCCTTCGCCGACGACCGCGCCGAGCTGACGCCCGACGCCGCGCCGCAGCGCCTGGCCCTGGTCGTGGAGGACGACGAGAGCTTCGCCGGCATCCTCTTCGACCTGGCCCACGAGATGCAGTACCGCTGCCTCGTCGCCACGCATGGCCGCGAGGCCCTGGAGCTGGCCAGCGCCCACCTGCCCCAGGCCATTCTGCTGGATGTGCGTCTGCCGGACGGCTCGGGCCTGTCGGTACTGCAGCGTCTCAAGGAAGACCCACGCACCCGCCACATCCCCGTGCACATCATTGCGGGCGAGGACTTCCGCGACGTGGCCCTGCCCATGGGCGCCGTCGGCACGGCCATCAAGCCGACGACGCGTGACGAGCTCGTCGACATCTTCCGCAAGCTCGAGCGCCACGGCACCGAGCAGGTCCGCCGCCTGCTGCTGGTGGAGGACGACCAACGCCAGCGCGAGAGCGTCGCGCACCTGATCGCCGACGATGACGTCGAGGTGGTGGCCGTCGAGCGCGGCGAGGAGGCGCTGAAGCTGCTGGACGAGCAACACTTCGACTGCATGATCATCGACCTCAAGCTGCCCGACATGGACGGCACCGAGCTGCTGTCGCGCATGGCCGCGCGCAGCGTCGAGAAGACGCCGCCGCCCGTCATCGTCTACACCGGCCGCAACCTCAGCCGCGAAGAGGAGGCCGAGCTGAACCGCTATTCGCGCTCCATCATCATCAAGGGCGCGCGCTCACCCGAGCGCCTGCTGGACGAGGTGACGCTGTTCCTGCACAAGGTGGAGTCGCGCATGCCCGCGGAGCACCGCGACATGCTGCGCACGGCGCGCAACCGCGAGCTGGTGTTCGAGGGCCGCAAGGTGCTGCTGGTGGACGACGACGCCCGCAACATCTTCGCGCTGACGAGCGTGCTCGAGCAGCGCGGCCTGATGGTGGAGCCGGCCCGCAACGGCGTCGAGGCCCTGGAGAAGCTCGAGACCCACGCCGACATCGACATCGTGCTGATGGACGTCATGATGCCCGTCATGGACGGCCTGGAAGCCACGCGCCGCATCCGCGCCGACGCGCGCTGGCAGAAGCTGCCCGTCATCGCGATCACGGCCAAGGCCATGCGCGACGACCAGGAGCAATGCCGCCGCGCGGGCGCGAATGACTACCTGGCCAAGCCGCTGGATCCGGACCGATTGATGTCACTCCTGCGCGTGTGGCTGCCCAGCCTGGAGCGGCACTGATGCCCCAGGCCGTTGTCGACCTGGAAGTGCGCCTGCTGATGGAGGCCATCTACACGCGCTACAGCCACGACTTCCGCGAGTACTCGGGGGCCTCGCAGAAGCGCCGCGTGCTGCACGCCGTGCAGCAGCTCAAATGCGACTCCATCTCGGCCCTGCAAGGCCTGGTGCTGCGCGATCCCAAGGCCTTCGCCCAGCTGCTGGAGATGCTGACCATCCCCTTCACGGAGATGTTCCGCGAGCCCGAGTTCTTCCTCGGGCTGCGCCAGCATGTCATGCCGGTTCTGCACACCTATCCGTCGCTGAAGATCTGGGTGGCCGGCTGCGCCAGCGGCGAGGAGGTCTATTCCCTGGCCATCCTGCTGCAGGAGGAGGGCCTGCTGGAGCGCAGCCTCATCTACGCCACCGACATCAACCCCGCCGCGCTGGAGCGCGCCCGCCAGGGCATCTTCCCCATCGCCGACCTGCAGCAGTACACGCGCAACTACCAGGCGGCCGGCGGCAAGGAGAGCTTCTCCAACTACTACACGGCGGCCTACGACGCCGCGCGCTTCGACCGCGAGCTGTGCCGCCACGTCACCTTTGCCGACCACAGCCTGGCCACCGACCACGTCTTCGCCGAGACCCACCTGATCTGCTGCCGCAATGTGCTGATCTACTTCAACCGCAAGCTGCAGGACCGCGCCCTCGGTCTGTTCTCGCAGTCGCTGTGCCACCGCGGCTTCCTCGGCATCGGCAGCAAGGAGAGCCTGGACTTCTCAACCCACGGCTCCGACTTCGAACCCGTGGTGCTGCGCGAGCGCCTGTTCCGCAAGAGATGACCATGCGCCGCCCCGCCTCCATCGACCTCATCGTCGTCGGTGCCTCGGCCGGCGGCGTCGCGGCGCTGCTGGCCCTGCTGGCGCCGCTGCCGGCGGGCTTCGCCCTGCCCATCGTCACCGTGCTGCACCTGCTGCCCCGCCACCGCAGCCGGCTCGAGAACGTGCTCGGCCACCGCCTCGCCCTGCCGGTGCGCGAACCCGAGGACAAGGAAGCCATCCGCGCTGGCACCGTCTATGTCGCGAGCGCCGACTACCACCTGCTGGTCGAGGCCGATCGCAGCTTCGGCTTCAGCAGCGAGGCGCCGGTCAGCTTCGCCCGCCCCTCCATCGACGTGCTGATGGCCTCGGCCGCCGACGCCTATGGCCCGTCGCTGGCCGGCGTGCTGCTGACCGGCGCCAACATGGACGGCGCCGAGGGCATGGCTGCCATCCATGCGCGTGGCGGCCTCACGATCGTGCAGCAGCCTGGCGACGCCGACGTGTCCACCATGCCCGAGGCGGCCATTGCCCGCAGCCGGCCCGATCACATCCTGCCCTTGAAGGACATTCACGCGATGCTGCTGCGCCTGGGCGCCCACGGAGCGGCGGCATGAACGCGCGCATGAGCGACGACGTCGCCAAGATCCTCCTCGTCGACGACCTGCCCGAGAACCTGCTCGCGCTCAGAGCCCTGCTGCGCGACATGGACCGCCTGGAGGTGCACACGGCGACGTCGGGCGACGAGGCCCTGTCCCTGCTGCTGGAGCATGAGTTCGCGCTGGCCCTGCTGGACGTGCAGATGCCCGGCATGACGGGCTTCGAGCTGGCCGAGCTGATCCGCGGCAGCTCGCGCACCATGCATCTGCCCATCGTCTTCGTCAGCGCCGCCGACCGCGAGCCCACCTACCCCTTCCGGGGCTACGAGAACGGCGCCGTCGACTTCCTCTACAAGCCGCTGGACGGCCATGCGGTCAAGAGCAAGGTGCGCGTCTTCACCGAGCTGCACCTGAAGAGCCGCGAGCTGCGCCGCCAGCTCGTCGAGCTGGAAGCCGCCCGCGTCGAGCAGGAGCGCCTGCTGGCCACGCTCACCCAGACCCAGGCCGAACTGCAGCGCGCGCTGGCCATGCGCGACGAGTTCATGTCCATGGTCTCGCACGAACTGCGCACGCCGCTGAGCGTGATGACGCTGGATTCGGTGATGCGCCAGGAGAAGCTGAAGAAGGGCGACCTCGCCTACTTCGGCCCCGAACGCCTGCAGTCCATGGTGGCCCGCGACGGGCGCCAGCTGCGCAGCATGACCCGCCTCATCGAGGACATGCTGGACATCTCGCGCATCCAGCACGGCAAGCTGTCCATCCGCCCGGACCGCACCGATCTCGGCGAACTGGCCCGCCACATCGTGGCCGACTTCGACACCCACTACCGCAAGGTGCCCCTGCAGGTGCAGGCGGCCGAGGGCATCGTCGGGGACTGGGACGACAGCCGCATCGGCCAGGTCCTCGTCAACCTGCTCAGCAATGCGCTGCGCTACGGCGACGGCAAGCCGGTGCAGGTGGAGGTCGGCCGCACGCCCGAGGGCATGGCCTTGCTGGCCGTGACCGACCAGGGCGGTGGCATCGCGCCCGAAGACCAGCAGCGCATCTTCGAGCAGTTCGAGCGCGGGGCCGGCGCGCAGGGATCGCCCGGCATGGGCCTGGGCCTCTTCATCAGCCGCTACTTCGTGCAGGCCCATGGCGGCAGCCTGACGGTGCAGAGCACGCCGGGCGCCGGTGCGCGCTTCGAGGTCAGGCTGCCGCTGGCCTGAGCGCGCCCGCGGCTGGCCTCGGCTTTGCGCTTGCGCATCGCCGAGACCTTGAACCGACTCAGCGGCGGCGGCGTGCCGCGCCGGCCGCAGCGGCCAGCGCCAGCCCGGCCAGCGCGAAGGACGCCGGCTCCGGCACGGTCGAGGCGGGCAGCAGCTGGTTCAGCTGGGTCATGCGGAACTGCGTCTCGCCATTGAAGCCCGAGTAGGAGAAGTCGTTGGCCGAGGTCCCGTTCTGGCCGACCCGGATCCACCATTGCGAAGAACCGCTGCCGATGCTGCAGCCGCCGGCGTAGCAGTTGTTGCCGAAGTGCGCTTCCAGGATGTTGCCCACGGCGTCGACCCAGAGCCAGCCGCTGTTCGCCGTCGTTTCATCGAAGCTGAAGCCGCCGAAGGACACGTCGAGGTCCACGAACAGGCCGAGGCCGCCGACGAAGCCGCCACCGCTGGGAACCACGGCATCGTCGTAGGTGAACGAACCGATCTGCGGGCCGAAGGTCAGCGCGCCTGCGGTCGAGCTGAACTCGAACTGTCGGGTCACCAATCCGGCTTCGGCGCAGAGGGGCAGCAGCGCGGTGGCGGCAAGGGCCAGAGCGGTGGTCAGACGGCGAACCTGGGTCATGAATTCCTCCTGTGAAATGACCAGCGGCTGCAAGCAAGTGTTGCGCCACCGCTTGAACCGCAAGCACCTGGGCGGGTCGTAGTCCTGGGTTGTAAAGCCTGCCGACACCCTGCGCTCGCGGCGCCAGCGCGGCCTGACGCCGGATCAGAAGCTCTCCCAGTTGCCCCCCTCGTCGGCGGCCATCGCGGGCCGGGCCGTCGTCAACGCCGGCCTGGGCGCTGGCCGGGGCGCCGCGGGACGCGCCGCGGGGGACGCCCGCCTGGGCGGCGGCGCCTGCACCTCGGCGCCGAGCTTGAACTGATCCACCACCTCGGCCAGGCGTGCGGCCTGGTGCTTGAGGCTCTCGGCGGCAGCGGCCGACTCCTCCACCAGGGCGGCGTTTTGCTGCGTGACCTGGTCGAGCTGGTTGACCGCCTCGCTGACCTGGCCGATGCCCTTGGCCTGCTCACCACTGGCCGCATCGATCTCGCCGATCAAGTCGGCCACTCGCTTCACCTGGGCCACGATCTCGCCCATGGTGCTGCCGGCCTCGGCCACCAGCTGAGAGCCGACGTCGACCCTCTCGACGCTCTGACCGATCAGGCTCTTGATCTCCTTGGCGGCCTCGGCCGAGCGCTGGGCCAGCACCCTCACCTCGCCAGCCACGACCGCAAAGCCCCGCCCCTGCTCGCCGGCACGCGCCGCTTCAACGGCCGCGTTCAGCGCCAGGATATTGGTCTGGAAGGCAATGCCGTCGATGGTCGCGATGATGTCGACGATCTTGCGCGAGCTGGTCGTGATCTCGTCCATGGTGCTGACGACACGGTCCACCACCTCGCCGCCCTTGGCCGCCACGCCACTGGCACTGGTGGCCAGCTGGGTGGCCGTGCGCGCGATATCGGCGTTCTGCCTGACCGTGGCGCTCATCTCCTCCATGGAGGCCGCCGTCTGCTGCAGATTGGACGCCTGCTCCTCGGTGCGCTGCGACAGGTCGGCATTGCCGGTCGCGATCTCGGAGGAGCCGGTGGCGATGGAGTCCGAGCTGTGGCGCACCTGGCTGACGATGCGCGCCAGGTTGTCGTTCATGGCGGCCAGCGCGCGCAGCAATTGCGCCACCTCGTCCTGGCCGCGCACCGTGATGCTCTGGCGCAGGTCGCCAGCGGAGACGGCCTCGGCCAGCTGCACGGCGACGGCCACTGGCTGGGTGATGGAGCGTGTGATCAGCCAGGCCAGCACCACGCCCATGCCGATGGCGAAGACGGCGGCCGACAAGGTGATCCATTCGGCGCGGCGCTGCACGGCCTGGGCCGCCTCGAACTCCTGCTGGGCCACGCGCACCTGCAGGGCCTGCAGCTGCCCGAGGCTTTCGGCCACCTGCGGCGCCATCTCGGCCACCTTGCCTTCATACAGGGCACGCGCCGCCTCCGCATCGCCCTTCAGCAGGGCGGCCCGCGCTGGTGCCAGGCCTTGCTGGGCATAGCTGGTGCGCGCGGCGACGAAGCGGTCGGCCAGCTGCTTCTCCTCGGCCGTCAGCCGGGTGGCCAGGTACTTCTTCTGCAGCTCGTCGATGGCCTTGATGTTGGCCGCCATCTCCTGCGTGTGCTTCTCGACGACGGCGGGCTCGGGCTTCAACATCATGTCGGCCAGCAGGAAGCGATTGCGTATCGTCAAGCGGCTGATGTCGCCCAGCTGGGCCAGCGGCACCGTGCGGTCCTGGTAGACCGTCTCCAGGCCCGCCGCCACCTGGCCCAGGCTGGCCCGCCCCAGCAGCGCGACCAGGGCCAGCAAGGCCAGCACGACGCCGAAAGCGAGGCCCAGGCGAGGGCCGATCTTGATCTGCTTCAACCAATCCATCGCGTTCTCCCGTTAGGAGACCGACTCTAGGCAGGGGCTGACTACGCTGTCAAAGGATTTGTGCGGCGCAACATGCGAGCAAGTGCCGGGTTCGCCGGGCAGGGCGTCCGGCAAACTATGGCACAGCCATGCGCCCGCCATCCCCACAGCCCCAGCCGCCCTCCCTCTCCTTGGAACGCCGCCGCTGGACGGCGGTGTTCTCACTGCCCTTTGCCTTCGTCATGGCATTCAGCGGCCTGTATTCCTTGCTGTGGCTGCCGCAGCTGCTGGGCCCGAAGCTGGGTTGGGCGATGGGCCTGCTGGGTGCGCTGACTTGCCTGGCCGTGGCGGCAAGCCTGGCCGTGCCAGCCTGGAAGGCCTTGCGTCAGACCGGCCCGGCCCTGGTCGTCGACGCGCGCGGCATCACCGACAACTTCCACCTCAACGCCCACCTGCCCTGGCACGTCATCGCGTCCGCCAGCGTGGAGCTTTACAAGGGAGGTGCGTTGGTGCTGGTGCTGCGTCCCGGAGCCCGCCCGCGCGACGGCGAGGTGGTGCGCGCGAGTTTCTGGCGCCGCCTCTTCAGTGGCGGGGATCTGAGCATCCCCCTGGGCAGCCTGGCGCACAACCCCCGGCGCCTTAGCGAGGCCTTGCAGGCCCACCTCGCGCAGCAGCGCCGCGGCGCCTCAGACAAAGCGCGTTGACAGCCTGACCACCAGCTGGGGCTCGGGCGCCACGGCGCGGGGCCGCCTGTG
The DNA here is from genome assembly GCF_059415865.1 of Roseateles sp. GW821-FHT09H10. Classification (NCBI taxonomy): domain Bacteria; kingdom Pseudomonadati; phylum Pseudomonadota; class Betaproteobacteria; order Burkholderiales; family Sphaerotilaceae; genus Roseateles; species Roseateles sp. GW821-FHT09H10. Next base: position 111,632 of record NZ_JBWKOB010000002.1, read on the forward strand.
CGCCAGCAGGTCCAGCATGGCCGCGACCGCGCGGCGGCCCAGTTCGGCCGGCGACAGATTGACCGTCGTGCGCGGCGGGCAGGCATGGGCCGCAGCCAGCAGGTCGTCGAAACCGACGACGGAGACATCCTCGGGCACGCGCAGGCCATGGCCGTAGAGCGCCTGGACGGCACCGGTGGCCATCTGGTCGTTGGCGGCGAACAGGGCCGAGAACTCGATGCAGCGGCGCAGCAGGTCTTCCACGCCGCGTTCACCGCTGGACTCCTGGTAGTTGCCGCGCACCACCAGGGCCCGGTCCAGGGCAATGCCCGCCTCCTCCAACGCAGCCTTGTAGCCCTGCTCACGCTCGACGGCGTCCGGATGGGTCGGGTCGCCCGTGATATGGGCGATGCGCCGGTGGCCGCGCTGGATCAGATGCCGCGTCGCGGCACGCGCGCCCTCGAAGTCGTTGGAATGCAGGCAGTGCAGGCCCGGCGCCCGCAGCTGGCGGCCGGTGGCCACGACGGGCAGTTCTTGGGCCAGCTCGGTCAGGAAACGGTCCTCCAGCATGCCGGTCAGCACGATGATGCCGTCCACGCGGCGCGCCTTCAGCGACTGCACGCAGCGCTCCTCCTCGCGCCGGTCCCAATGCCCGCTGGCGACCACCAGGCCATAGCCGGCCTTGGACAGGGCCTCCTCGACGCCGCGCAGCGTCCAGGCATAGCAGGGGCTCTCGAAATGCTGGACGACGATGCCGATGGTGCGCGAGCGCCCGTCGGCCAGGGCGCGCGCAATCGTGTTGGGCACGAAGCCCAGGCGGGCGATGGCGGCGAGCACGGCTTCGCGCTTCTCGGGCCGCACATGCGGGGCGTTGTTGATCACGCGCGACGCCGTCGTCGTCGACACGCCGGAGGCATCGGCCACCATGCGCAATGTGGCGGCATGGGAAGAGGTGGGGGGATGGCTTTTCATGAAACCGGATGAAATGACAACGTTGTCAGATTCCTGCAATCGTGCATCAAGATTGGCAATCGATCAAGCGGGGGCAGCCGAAAACCTGGCTTGTCGATTTGGTGGCCCGTCGTTCGTCGTGGGGGTGAAGTGGCGGAATCGGTCCGCCGCATCCGGGAGACATGACGATGCGATTCCTTTCGATGATCAGCGGCGACGAGACCTCGACCCAGGCCCCCAGCGAGCAACTGATGGCCGACATGGGCCGGCTGATCGACGAGCTCACCCGCAGCGGCGAGCTGATCAGCACCGCCGGCCTGCGGCCGACGTCGGAGGGCGTGCGAGTGCGGCTGCACCGCGGCGGCCTGCTGTCGGTGGTGGACGGCCCCTTCACCGAGACCAAGGAGGTCATCGCCGGCTTCGCCATCTTCGAGGCGCCGTCGCGCGACGCCGCGCTGGCCCTGACGCATCGCTTCCTGAAGCTGCACGGCAGCGACTGGGACCTGGTGTGCGAGGTGCGCCAGATCGACGAAGCCGGCTGCGCCCTCTCCGATGCTTGAGGACGGGACCGCCATGCCTTCCCTGACATCCACCCTGCGCGAGCACTACCGCTGGGTCATCGTCGCCGCCGGCGGCCTGCTCGGCTGCGTCGCCATCGGTGCCCTCTTCTCCCTGCCGGTGCTGCTGCGGCCCATCGCGCTGGACACCGGCTGGTCGACCACGGGCATCTCCACCGCCATGACCATCGCCTTCGGGGCCATGGCCGCCGGCAGCATGTTCTGGGGTGCCCTGTCCGACCGCATCGGGCCGCGCCTCGTCGTCGTGGCGGGCACCCTGCTGCTCATCGCCGGCCTGGCGCTGTCCAGCCTGGCGACGTCGCTGACGGCCTTCCAGCTCTGCTTCGGCGCCGTCGTCGGCGTCAGCGCGGCGGCCATCTTCGCGCCGCTGATGGCCTGCGTGACGGGCTGGTTCGACACCCGCCGCAGCCTGGCCGTATCCCTGGTGTCGGCCGGCATGGGCATGGCCCCCCTGACCATGTCGCCCCTGGTGGCCTGGCTGATCCAGGACCATGACTGGCGCAGCACGCTGCAGATCCTCGCCGTGCTGGTGGCTGTGCTCATGCTGCCTGCCGCGCTGCTGATCCGCCGTCCGCCGGCTTTGGCCCAGGCCGCGGCCTCGCCCGGGGCGCCGCAAGAGACAGGCCCCTCCGTCGGCCAGGCCCTGCGCTCGGCCCCCTTCATCATCCTGGTGCTGACCAGCTTCCTGACCTGCGCCACCCACTCCGGGCCCATCTTCCACACGGTCAGCTATGCGGTGACCTGCGGCATCCCGCTGATGGCGGCCGTGTCCATCTACAGCCTGGAGGGTCTGGCCGGCATGGGCGGTCGCATCGTCTTCGGCCTGCTAGGCGACCGCTTCGGCGCGGCACGCACCCTGGTGCTGGCCCTGCTGGCCCAGGCCATCGTCGTACTCGGCTACATCTACGCCCGCGAGCTGAAGAGCTTCTACACCGTGGCCGCCCTGTTCGGCTTCACCTATGCCGGCGTGATGCCGCTGTTCGCCGTCATCGCGCGCGACAACTTCCCACTGCGCATGATGGGCACCGTCATCGGCGGCACCGCCATGGCCAGCAGCATCGGCATGGCCCTGGGGCCCGTATTGGGCGGGCTCATCTACGACGCCTTCTCCAGCTACAGCTGGCTCTTCATTGCCGCCTTCGCGCTGGGCATGGGCTCCTGCCTGTGCGCGCTGGTCTTCACGCGCCTGCCGAAGCGGCCCCTGGCCGCGGTCGCGGCATGAGCGCCGCCGGATGGGCCTTGATGGCGGCGGCCGCCAGCCGGGCCGCCGTCATCGCCTCACCACGCCCTGAACCGCCCCGTCACATGCAGCATCGCCATGAACTGCAGCAGCCCGTCGTAGTAGCGCCACTGGCCGCTCGGCGGCTCCAGGGCCCAGAGATCGTTGACGAAGCGCGCGCCCAGGGGCTTGTCGACGAGTAGGGCCGCCACCGCATTGCTGGCGACGAGACCCTTGGAAGGCTCGTCGTTCAGCGGCTTGCCGTCCAGCTTGTAGAGATGTGGATAGGGCTTGCCATCGGGGCCCTGTGACGCGAAGAAGCCCAGCAGCCTGCGGCTCAGGCCCGCGGCCTCGGGGTTCCTGTCCCACCAGGCCTGGTCGACGCTCCAGTTCACCGCCGTGCGGAAGGCGTCGTAGCGGAAGTCCTCATGGCCTTCGTGCACGCGCGGGCGGCCGTCGAACTCGGCGTAGTCGGGCGTCAGGCCCGTCCTGGGGTGCGCGGCCACGGAGAAATAGGCGCGGCTGATGTCAGCGATCTCGGCCCAGCGCTTGCGGTCCTCGGGCCTGGCCGCGCGGCGGGCCCAGATCTCGTAGAAGGCCGGCAGGTGGTAGGAGGGGTCGCTGAAGTCGGCCGCCTCGCCGATCGGCACGAAGACGACCTGGCCGCGGTCCGGCGAGAACATGGCGCGCACGCCGTCGACGATGCCGCCGTTCATGGCCTCCTTGTGCAGCATGGTGCTGAGCAGGGCCTGGGCCTGGGCGTTGTAGTCGTACAGCCCCTGGCCATTGCCCCAGCGGCTGGCGGCCATCAGCAAGGCGGTTGCGAAGTATTCCTCGCCGTCCGAAGCGGGCACCGCGTCCTTGTCGCAGCCCCTTGGCTGGCACTGCCAGCGGAAATAGCCTTGGCGCGGCCCGGAGGCATAGCGCATATGCGTCGCGGTCCAGTTCCACAGCGCGTCGAACTCGGCCTTGCGGCCCATCTGCACCGCAATCATCATCCCGTAGGACATGCCTTCGCTGCGCACATCGGCATTGCCGACGTCCAGCACATAGGCGGCGGGGCCATCGGGCGTTGCCGCGGCGGGGTAGACGACGCGCTGCTCGGGGCCGCCTTCGAACAGCGACTTCCAATAGCCGGCCAGCTTGGCATCGATCTGCGCTTCGCTGATGTCGGGCTTGATCTCACGCAGCAGATTGCGGTACTGGCCGGTGATTGCCGCACCACGCGGCGCGACGGTGATCGACGCGAGCGGCGCCAGCACCAGCTGCTGCAGCACCGCGTTGTCATCCAGGCGCCAGACCTTGATGACATGCCTGCCCGGCTGCAGGCCCTTGAACGAAGCCTTCAACACGAAGTCGTTGTCCTTGACGGCCTGGGCCCAGTCCTTCTCGACGCGGCTCAGCTCCGGGCCCGCCGTGGGCACGAGGTTGAGCCTGAGCTCCTGCGCCGGCTGCTCGTCGATGGCCACGGCCAGGCGGATGCCGCCGGCATTGCGAGTGTCCAGCGTCGGCACCATGTGCAGGCTGAGCAGGGCGTCGCCGCTGAAGGCCGTGTCGACGTCGTACTCCAGCCTCACGCCATCGGCCAGCGCCGTTGCCGCGCGCCCTTGCGGCAACGCCGTCACGGCGCCCAGGCTCTGGCCGAGGTTGGGGATGGCCGTCCACGCCAGGCCGCGGCCGTTGACGGCGCGGCTGAAGCGCGGGGCTTCGATCGTGATCGCCTTCGACAGCGCCGGTACGCCACGCGCCAGCTGCCTGTCCACGTCGCCCGCGTCCACGCGGCCGGTCACCCGCAGGACGGCCGGCATGATGTTCCTGTCCGGCTGCTGCCAGCTCGTGTAGCCGATATGGGTCTGCAGCATCATGCCGGCCCATTTGCCACCGGCGATGCCGTGGTACTGGTCGGCAATCGCCTGGTCGCGCGCGAAGGCCGCCTCGGCGCGGTCGGCAAAGACATTGGCGCGCGCATCACCGGCCGCCGCCAGCTTACGGTTCCAGGCCGCCGCATAGTGCAGGCGATAGAGATTGGCCAGGGCCAGCACCGGGTGCTCGACCAGCTGGAAATAGGCGTCGAGCTGATCGGCGCGCAGCCCGGCCTTGACCCTGGCGACACCCGCCTCGAGTGCGGCCCACTCGGCCACGCGCCGGCCGAAGTCGCCGCCGTCCAGCGCGTCGGTCGTCGCATGGCCCAGGCGGAAGCTGTCCGGGTCGATCAGCTCGGGCTTGCGCCGCGCCGCGTACTGGCTGTAGCGCGTCACCAGCTCGCCGATCTCGGCCGCCTGCGCGGGCCCGAAGGTCTGCGCCGCCCAGGCTTTCGGGTAGGCCGCGAGCGCGGCCGGCGTCATCGCCTGGGGCGACCAGGCCATGTCCAGGAAGAAATGAATCGGGAACTCCATCGGCTTGATGTCGCCGACGTTGACGATCCACAGCGCATCGGCCCCACGCTCGTGCGCCAGGTTCATCTGCTGCCAGGTCTTCTCGATCTGGTTGGTGTTGAGCCACTTGTAGTTGCGCGGCCCGCCGACATAGTCGAAGTGGTAGTACACGCCATAGCCACCCTTGCGTTTGGCATCGGACGTCGGCAGGCGGCGGATCTGGCCCCAGTTGTCGTCGCAGAACAGCAGCAGCACATCGTCGGGCACCTGCATGCCCTTGTCGTGGTAGTCCTGCACCTCCTTGTAGAGGGCCCACATCTGCGGCGTCTTTTCGGCCGGCTGCTTGGTCACCTCGGCCAGGATCTGACGCTGGTCCTTGACGATGCCTTCCAGCAGGCCGATGGCCGTGCCCTCGCTCATGGCCTCGTCGCCATCGCCGCGCATGCCGATGGTGACGAGGCTGTCGAAGGCGCTGCCGTCGGGCCGGCCCATCATGCGCTGGGCGCCGCCGCGCCAGAACTCGCGCAGCTTCTCGCCGTTCTTCGCATGGTCCCAGCGCCCGCCCTTGAAGCGGGTCCATTCATCATGGGCCCGCATCATGGGCTCGTGGTGGGAGGTGCCCATGACGATGCCCATCTCATCGGCCAGCACCATGTTCTTCGGGTCGTCGGCGCTGAAGGCGCGCGGCTGCCACATGGCGGGCCACAGATAGTTGCCCTTCAAGCGCAGGATCAGCTCGAAGACATGGGCATAGAAGGCCGAGTTGGTGCCGCCGAACTTCGCCTGTGCCCAGGTGCTGAGTGCCGGCGCCTCGTCGTTGATGAAGATGCCGCGGTATTTGACGCCGGGCTGGTCGCTGCGCATGCCGGCGGCGAGGTAGACATCGCGCTTCTTCTCGACCGGCACGTCGGCCCACCAGGCCCAGGGGCTGACGCCGATGCGCGCCGACACGTCATAGGTACCGAACACGGCGCCCCGGCGGTCGGAGCCGGCGATGACCAGGGCCCGCGCAACGCCCGGCCAGGGCTGGTCGACGACGGCCTGGGTGTAGGCCTCCCATTGGCCTTTCAGGCTGTCGAGCTTGAGCTTGCCGCGCTTGGCCAGCTCGTCGATGGCGGCGCTGCGGCCCGCGACGCCGATGACGACGACCTCGCCCTTGGCATCGGCCAGGCGATCCAGCAGCACGGCCGGACGGCCCGAGACACGCTCCAGGTCGGCAGCGAAGTTGCGGCTGGCATGCCTGAGGGCCGCATCGGCGCCGGCATCCACATAGACGGCGGCCGGCTGGCCCGCCTTCACCAGGGCCAGGCCGCGGCCAGGGTCGCGCGCGCAGGTCGAGACGGGCGCCTCGCAGGCGCTCGCAGGCGCCGCGCACAGCGCCGACCACAGCATCGCGGCCAGCCAGGCCAGGCGTCGGAAGTCCATGTCCGAATGTCTCCGGCCGGTGCCGAACGGCACCGCCCTTGTGGTTTGAATGGTTACGCAATCAGGAATGTTTTCCATGAGTGCGCAGAGTCTTGTTTTGAATTATGGTAGCGCAATCTTTTGTTTGCATGCAGCGGGTTCACCCGCTCCTCGGCGCGCCGTCCATGATCCGCAACCCCGTGCTGCCCGGCTTCAACCCGGACCCCTCCTTTTGCCGCGTCGGCGACGACTTCTACATCGCCACCTCGACCTTCGAGTGGTACCCGGGCGTGCAGATCCATCACTCGCGCGACCTCGTCAACTGGACCCTGGTGGGCCGCCCGCTGAACCGCAAGAGCCAGCTCGACCTGCGCGGCAACCCCGATTCCTGCGGCGTCTGGGCGCCCTGCCTTTCCTATGCCGACGGCCAGTTCTGGCTGGTCTATACCGATGTCAAGCGCTTCGAGGGCAACTTCAAGGATGCGCACAACTACATCGTCACGGCGCCATCCATCGAAGGTCCCTGGAGCGATCCGGTCCATGTGAACTCCTCGGGCTTCGATCCTTCGCTCTTCCATGACGGCGACGGCCGCAAATGGTTCCTCAACATGCTCTGGAACCACCGCACCGGCTCCATCGGCGGCCAGCCCAAGGCGCCGGCTTTCGACGGCATCCTGCTGCAGGAATGGGATGCCGGCAGCGGCAAGCTCGTCGGCCCCGCCACCAACATCTACAAGGGCACGCCGCTGGGCCTGGTCGAAGGACCGCATCTCTTCAAGCGCAAGGGCTGGTACTACCTGGTCACGGCCGAAGGCGGCACGGGCTACAGCCATGCGGTGACGCTGGCGCGCTCGCGCTCGCTGCAGGGCCCGTACGAAACCCATCCGCAACGGCATGTCGTCAGCAGCAAGGACGCGCCCGAGGCGGCGCTGCAGCGCGCCGGCCATGGCCAGGTCGTCGAGCTGGCCGACGGGTCCACCTATCTGGCCCACCTCTGTGGCCGCCCGCTGCCCGGCACGCGGCGCTCGCCGCGCGGCCGCGAGACGGCCATCCAGCGCTGCGTCTGGGGCGATGACGACTGGCTGTATCTCGAGCATGGCGGCATGGTGCCGGCGGTGGATGTGCCGGCGCCTCTTTCCATTGCCACCGGCGTCGACCCCGCGCCGCGCCAGGCCGTGCGCTGCAGCTTTGTCGATTGCCCCACGCTGCCGGCCGAATTCCAATGGCTGCGCACGCCAGAACCTGACCGCCTGTTCCGGCTGACCGGCGGCGCGCTGCGGCTGACGGGCCGCGAGTCGGTCGGCAGCTGGTTCGAGCAAAGCCTGGTGGCCCGACGCCAGGAAGACGCCAGCCTGCGCGCCGAGACGACGCTCGCCAGCTTCGCGCCTGAAAGCTATCAGCAGGCCGCCGGCCTGACCCACTACTACAACCGCCACAAGTTCCACGCCCTCGTCGTGACCTGGCAGGAGGGCATGGGCCGCGTGCTGAGCCTGCTGTCCTGCGCAGGCGACTGGCCGGACAACCGCTTGAGCTTTCCGCTGGCCGAAGCCGTGGTGCTGCCGGCCGACGGCCCGGTGCGCCTGGCCGCCGACATCGCCGGTGAGGCCCTGCAGTTCTCGGCCAACTGGGGCCAGGGCTGGCAGCCCGTCGGCCCGGTGCTGGACGCCAGCGTCATCTCCGACGAGGGCGGTCGCGGCGAGCACGGCAGCTTCACCGGCGCCTTTGTCGGCATGCTGGCCTTCGACACCAGCGGCGGCGCGCGCACGGCCGACTTCAGCAGCTTCGACTATCTGCCGCGATGAGCATGGAGGTCTACACCCTGGGTGCAGCCGATGGCCTGCAGATCCAGGTCAGCAACTGCGGCGCGCGCTGGCTGTCCTGCCTGGTGCCCATGCCAGACGGCAGCCGCCGCGAGGTCGTGCTGGGCCATGCGACACCCGACGACCATCTGCACGAGCCCGGCTTCTTCGGCGCCGTCGTGGGCCGCTATGCCAACCGCATCGGCGGGGCCTCCTTCAGGCTCGACGGGCGGGAGCACCGCCTGGTCGCCAACGAGGGCGCCAACCAGCTTCACGGCGGGCCCGATGGCTTTGATCGCCGCCTCTGGACCGTCGTCGACCACGGACCCTGGCATCTGCGCCTGGGCCTGCATTCGCCGCACGGCGACCAGGGCTGGCCGGGCGACGTCGATGCCGAGGTCGAGTACCGGGTCGACCCCGCGCGGCCGGCCGTCACGCTGCGCTTCGGCGCCCGCACGACGGCGCCCTGCCCTGTCAGCCTGACCAGCCACCCCTACTTCAATCTCGACGGCGGCACGGCGCCGGTGCTGGGCCATCGCCTGCATGTCGCCGCGGCGCACATGCTGCCGGTGCGGCCGGACATGATCCCGACCGGCGTGGTCGCGGCCGTGGACGGCACGGCCTTCGACCTGCGCCAGGCACGGCGTCTCGGCGACGGCCTGGGCCAGGGCGAGCAGCAGCGGCTGGGCAGCGGCTACGACCATTGCTTCGTGCTCGACGACACCGCCTCGCGCGGCGAGCGGGCAGCGGCCGAACTGATCTCCACCGACGAGAGGCTGGCGATGCGCCTCTTCACCGACTACCCCGGCCTGCAGGTCTGCAGCGGCAACTTCGTGCAGAACTCGCGCGGCCGCGACGGCCTGCCGTTCGAGCGCCATGCCGGCATCGCGCTGGAGCCGCAGTTCTTTCCCGATGCACCCAACCATCCCGTCTGGCGCGGCCAGGGCTGCCTGCTGAGGCCCGGTCAGCATCTGCAACGGTGGATGCGGCTGGAGTTCGACAACAGAAAGAATCGCTCATGAAGACCGCTGATGAGCTGCGCAGCGCGCGCTGGTTTGCCAAGGACGATTTCCGCAGCTTCGGCCACCGCAGCCGAGTGCTGCAGATGGGCTACGCCGCCGAGGACTTCATCGGCAAACCGGTGATTGCCATCGTCAACACCTGGAGCGATGCCAACCAGTGCCACACCCACTTCAAGCAGCGGGTGGAGGACGTCAAGCGCGGCATCCTCCAGGCCGGCGGCTGGCCGCTGGAGCTGCCGGCCATCTCCCTCAGCGAGAGCATGGTCAAGCCGACCTCCATGCTCTATCGCAACTTCCTCGCGATGGAGACCGAGGAGCTGCTGCGCAGCCATCCGGTGGACGGCGCCGTGCTGATGGGCGGCTGCGACAAGACCACGCCGGGGCTGCTGATGGGCGCCCTCAGCATGGGCCTGCCCTGCATCTATCTGCCGGCCGGCCCCATGCTGCGCGGCAACTGGCGCGGCCAGGTGCTGGGCTCGGGCAGCGACGCCTTCAAGTACTGGGACGAACGCCGCGCCGGCCGGCTGGATGACCAGGCCTGGGCCGAGATGGAAGCCGGCATCGCGCGCAGCCACGGCACCTGCATGACCATGGGCACGGCCGCCACCATGATGGGCATTGCCGAGGCCCTGGGCTTCACGCTGCCGGGGGCCAGCAGCATCCCGGCGCCGGACGCCAACCACATCCGCATGTCGGCCGAATGCGGACGGCGCATCGTGCAGATGGTGTGGGATGACCTGACGCCCGCGAAGATGCTGAGCCAGGGCAGCTTTGCCAACGCGATTGCGGTCGCCATGGCCATGGGCTGCAGCACCAACGCCATCATCCACCTCGTCGCCATCAGCCGTCGCGCCGGCCTCGCCGTCACGCTGGACGACTTCGATGCGGCCAGCCGCCATGTCAGCGTCATCGCCAATATCCGGCCCAGCGGCGATGCCTATCTGATGGAGGACTTCTTCTACGCCGGTGGCCTGCCGGCGCTGATGAACGTGATGCGCGACAAGCTGGACCTGGGTGCGCAGACCGTCAACGGCCGCACGGTGGCCGACAACATCGCGGGCGCCGAGGTCTTCAACGCCGACGTCATCCGCCCGCTGGACAAGCCCATCTATGCCGAAGGCGCGCTGGCCGTGCTGCGCGGCAATCTCGCGCCCGACGGCGTCGTCATCAAGCCCAGCGCCGTGGCACCGCATCTGCTGCAGCACACCGGCCGCGCGCTGGTCTTCGACGACTACCCGAGCTTGAAGGCCGCGGTCGACGACCCCGATCTCGACGTGACCGGCGACGACATCCTGGTGCTGCGCAACGCCGGCCCCAAGGGCGCCGGCATGCCGGAGTGGGGCATGCTGCCCATCCCCACCAAGCTGCTCAAACAAGGTGTGACCGACATGCTGCGCCTGTCCGACGCGCGCATGAGCGGCACCAGCTATGGCGGCTGCCTGCTGCACTGCAGCCCCGAGGCCTTTGTCGGCGGCCCGCTGGCCCTGGTGAAGACGGGCGACCGCATCAGCGTCGACGTGCCGGCCCGGACCATCCATCTCGAGGTCGGCGACGCGGAGCTGGCCGCCCGCCGCGCCGCGTGGACGCCGCCGCCGCCGCGCTACGAGCGCGGCTATGGCTGGATGTTCGGCCGCCACATCCTGCAGGCCCATGAGGGCTGCGACTTCGATTTCCTCGAAACCCAGTTCGGCGCCCCCGTGCCCGAACCGATGATTTATTAGCCCCTCGTCCAAGGATTACCTTGGCCGGTCCCCCGAGGGGACGGCGATGCTTGCGGCGTCGAGCCGCAAGCACATCGCCAGGGCGGGCCAGCTAGGGAGCGGCCCGTCGCTCGGCCCGCAAATACCGCCAGCCACGATGGAGACTGACATGCGAAACATGAATCCCGATACCCGCAACAGGCTGATGGGCGTCAGCACCGCCACGCTGTGCACCGCCCTGTTCAAGCGCGGCCTGCGCAACCAGTTCATCCAGGGCGTGCTGCCGCTGAACGCCGGCCTGCCCAACATGGTCGGCCCCGCCTACACGCTGCGCTACATCCCGGCGCGTGAAGACCTGAACGACATCAGCGTCTTCAAGGACCGCGCCCATCCGCAGCGCAAGGCCGTCGAGGAATGCCCTGAAGGCGCGGTGCTGGTCATCGACAGCCGCAAGGATGCGCGCGCCGCCTCGGCCGGTGGCATCCTGGTTGCAAGGCTGATGGTGCGCGGCGTGGCCGGTGTCGTCACCGACGGCGGCTTTCGCGACAGCCCCGACATCGCGAAGTACGCCTTTCCCGCCTACCACTCGCGCCCCAGCGCACCGACCAATCTGACGCTGCACCAGGCCATCGCCATCAACGAGCCCATCGCCTGCGGCGACGCGCCGGTCTTCCCGGGCGATGTCGTCGTCGGCGACGCCGAGGGTGTCATCGTCATCCCGGCCCATCTGGCCGACGGGATCGCGAGCGAGGCCGTCGAGATGACGGTGTTCGAGGACTATGTGCAGGACAAGGTCATGGGCGGCCGCAGCGTGCTGGGCCTCTACCCGCCGACCGACGCCGACGTGGCCGCCGACTTTGCGGCCTGGCGCCAGCTCAAGGGGCGCTGACTTTCGGGCAGCGCCTGTCGAGCACCTCGACAGGAAAGGCCGCGGCCATCGCGCGATAGCCGGCCAGCGAGGGATGCAGGCCATCGTTGTCGACGTCGGCACGCAGATACGCAGGCCGCGCCGGGTCGCGCATCAACGCGTCGAAATCCACCAGCGCGTCGAAGCGCCCCGGCTCGCGCAGCCAGGCATTCAGGGCCTGGCGGTCGGCCTCGTTCTCGGCCTGCGGCGCGTAGTAGCCGCTGCCCGAATAGGGCATGACGGTGGAGGCGATCAGGCAGACACCGCGCGCACGGGCACGTTGCGCCAGATCCGTGAAACCGGCCTTCAGTTCGGCCAGCAGCGCCGCGCGCGCCTCCGGCGTCGTCAGCCGGCCCCGATGGCTGACGCCGAAGTCATTGACGCCGATCAGCACGACAGCATGGGTGGCCCCACTGCGCGCCAGCACATCGCGCTCGAAGCGCGACACGAGATTCGGCCCGAGGCCATCGCGCAGCAGCCGGCCACCGCCGATGCCGGTGTTGACAACGGCCACGTCGCGCTTCTCCACCATCAGGCGGCGCGACAGCCCGTCCGTCCAGCGCTGGTAGCTGCCCGAGGGCACGCCATAGCCGTCGGTGATGGAGTCACCCGTCGCGACCAGCACCGGCGTCGGCCGGGCCGCCCGCACATCGAGGGCGGCCAGATGCCACCAGCCCTCCTGGGCCGCTGCATCCGGCCATTCCGCCAGGCCGACGCGGTTGCCCGGTGCTGCCCAGCTGCGGATGCGCGAACCCGGATGCACCGTGGCGACGGCTGGCCCCGCCTGCACATGCATCTGCACGGCGATATCGGCCTGACGCGGCACGGCGAACTCGAGGGCATCGCTCCAGATCTCGGCACGCGCCGGCACAACGACGCCGCGCAGGCCGCCAAAGCTCAGCGAGCGCAGGCTGGACGCATTCACCGCCACGCCATCGGCCAGGGCCACGGTGACGGCACCCAGGCTGAGCGGCTCGGCGCCGAAGAGATTGCTGATGCGCACCCGCAAGACCGGGCCCGCGGCGTCCACACGCACGATCTGGCGCAGGCTGACGTCGCGCATGGGTTGGCGCCACGGCGCCGCAGCGTTGGCGGCTGGCGCCTGCTCCAGCTGGGCGCTACCCCAGGCAGCCAGCCAAGGTCCGTCGCCGCGCGGCGCGCTCGCGCAGCCGGCCAGCAACAAGGCGGCCGCGAGCAGGCCTGCTATCAACGACTTGGTCATTCGAAAATGGTAGCGCGACCATTTTGAATGTCATCCGGGCGATCCCCAGCCCAAGCCTTGTGAGATGGCGCCACTCGCAGCGCGCAGCTGACTGGCCAGGCGAGCGGTGGTGCTGGCATTGAAGCGCGCCGCCGGCACATGCACGGCCAGGCCGGCAATCGCCCGGCCGCGACAGTCAAGGATGGGCGTGGCGATGCTGTGCACCTGCAGGGCCCGCTGCTCGCTGAAGCCACGCAGGCGGATGTGGGCGAACTCCGCGTCGTCGCCGCCCCAGGCCAGCAGCGCCTGGCCGATGGCCGAACTCCGCAAGGGCAGGCGCTGGCCGATGGGCAGGGACAGGCCCAGAGGCTGGGTGGAGTCGATCTTGTGCAGGCAGATGACCTCGCCCTCCTCCAGCGCCCCCAGCTGCACGGCCTCGCCGAGGGCGTCGGCGACGGCGCGCATGGCGGGCTTGGCGGCATCCACGAGCTCGGGCAGTTGCAGCGCACGCGCGCCGAGTTCGAAGGTGCGCACGGTCAGCCGCCAGACGCCTTCGCGCTCGGCCACATAGCCCAGGGCGGCCATGGTCCGCAGCAGGCGCTGCGCGGCATGCGGCGCCAGGCCAATGCCTTGCGCCAGCTCGGCCAGCGTCGCCGCGCCGTGCTGGCCGATGGCTTCCAGCAGCGCGAACACCTGGTGCACGGCACCGATGGAATCCTTGGCGGACATGGCTGCCTCAGCGCGCCAGCCAGCCGCCGTCGACGGCCAGGGTGTGGCCATGCACATAGTCGGCGGCGCGCGAAGCCAGGAAGACAACGGCCCCCGACAGGTCCTCGGGCCGGCCCCAGCGGCCGGCCGGGATGCGGCCGAGGATGGCCTCGTTGCGCTCGCTGTCGGCGCGCAGCTCGGCCGTGTTGTTGGTGCTCATATAGCCGGGCGCGATGGCGTTGACGTTGATGCCCAGCGGCGCCCATTCATTGGCCAGGGCGCGCGTGAGGCCAAGCACGCCGCTCTTGCTGGCCGTGTAGGAGGCCACGCGCAGCCCGCCCTGGAAGCTCAGCATGGAAGCGACGTTGATGATCTTGCCGCCGCCGCCCTGGTCCATGAAGCGGCGCGCAGCCGCCTGGCTGAGCTGGAAGACGGCGCGCAGGTTCAGGTCGACGACGTCGTCCCAGTCGGTCTCGCTGAACTCCAGCGCGCTGCGGCGCCGGATGATGCCGGCATTGTTGACGAGGATGTCGACGCGGCCGCTCAGAGCCGCGGCCTGCTCGATCAGGTCGGCGGCAGGGCTGTCGGCCAGGTCGGCGCGCAGGTCCAGGAAGCGCCGGCCGCAGCGGGCGATCTCGTCCGCGAGGCCCGCGGCCTCGCTGCGGTTCAGGCCGACGATGTCGGCCCCCGCCTCGGCCAGGGCCAGCGCCATCGCGCGGCCCAGGCCCGTGTTGCAGCCGCTGACCACGGCCGTGCGCCCTTCCAGGCTGAATACTGCTGAGGCGTTCATGGCGCTCAGAACTTCACATCCAGGCGCACCGCCGAGTAGCTGAAGGCGTCGCGGGCCGGCGTCCACGTCGTGTGCGCATACGAGGAGCCGCTGTTGGTCGGGTTGACGCGCCAGGTGCCCAGGCCGCTGTAGCCGGTGTTGGCGTAGTGGTGGTCGAAGAGGTTGTTGACGTAGAAGCCCAGCTGGTACTTGCCGGCCTTGTCCTTCAGGCCAAAGCCGATGTTGACGATGGTGAAACCCGGCGAGGCCAGCGTCGGGTCCTGGTTGATATTGGTCAGCACCGCGGTGCGCTTGCGCAGGTTGCCGCTGAAGAAGAGGTTGAAGGGCGCGTCCGTCAGCGCGAAGTCATAGCGGCCCGACATGCCGACCTTCCATTTCGGCGCATTGGGCATGGAGCCGCCGCTCACGTCCTGGGTGTTCTGGCCACCGTAGATGGGGTTGGCGCGCACGCACTCCAGGTTGAAGCCGCCGTTGGGCGAGCCCGCCACGTTGTAGCAAGGCGCGTTGGGCCAGTCGGTCACGGTGGCCCGCGTGTAGGCGATGTCGGCGTTGACGATGAAGTTGGGCGTGACCAGGGCCGCGATGTCCAGTTCCACGCCGCGCGTCTGTACGCCGCCGATGCTGTTCAACCGCGTCACATAGGTCGACGTGCCGGGCAGGAAGCTGCCGGAGTTCTGCTGGTAGTCCTTGAACTTGGTGTTGAAGACGGCCAGGTTCATCGTCAGGCGGTTGCCGAAGAAGTTGCCCTTGGCGCCCAGCTCGTAGTGCTTGGCCGATTCGGACGCCACCGGCTGCTGGGCGGCCGTCGCGGCTGTCAGGCCGCTGGTGATGTCATAGGCCTTGCCCTTGTAGCCCGTCGAGGTCATCACATAGCCCATCAGCCCGGGCGTGAACTGGCGCTGCAGGCTGAGCTTGCCGGTCGTCGAGTCCTCCTTGTTGCCGCGGCTGGAATAGGTGGCCGTGGGCGTGAAGACGGCCGGCAGCGGGTTGCTCAGCGTCAGCGAATAGCCCGAGACCTGGCGGTTCTGGCGCAGGCCGGCCACCAGCGTCGTCTGCGGCAGGAACTCCCAGGTGGCCTGGCCATAGATGGCGGTGTTGCGGTTGCTGGTGTCGCCGACATAGGCGATGGGCGTGGACAGCGCGATGCCATCGAAGCCGCGATTGAAGAAGCGGTCGATGGTGTTGCTGGCCCACCAGAGGCCGGCCACGTAGCGGAAGCTGCCCTGGTCTGCCGACGTCAGGCGCAGCTCCTGAGTCTTGGAGTCGATCTGGTAGTTGCCGTATTGCGTGTAGCCCGAATCCCGGCCCACCGTCGGCTTGCCGGCGGTGATGGGGTAGTACAGCAGCGTGTGGACGTCGGTGAAGTCCTGGTCACGGTAGTCGCTGGCCGTGTAGCGCTGGCCCGAGGTGATGGAGGTCAGCGTCATGCCATTGGGCATGGCCCAGTTGACCCGCAGCGAAGCGCCCTTGATCTCGGACTCGATGCCGGTGGGCGAGTCCATGCGGATGTCGCGGTTGGTGGGGCCGGGCGTGATGCCCGCCAGCAGCAGCGTGGCCGGCAGGGCTTGGACGCCGTTCTGGTAGCCGGCCAGCTGGTTGTTGGTGCCGAAGCTGGTCAGCGCGAAGGTGCAGCAGTCGTTGCGGGTCTTGTTGTAGGTCGGCGTGAACTCGACGTCGAGGTCCTCCGTCGGATGCCAGGCCAGCTTCATCATCAGCGTGCGGTCGCGGCTGCCGTTGACCTTCTTGCCGGTGCTGAGGTTGTTCAGGTTGCCGTCGAACTGGCTGGCCGCGGCCGCGACGCGCAGGCCGAGCTTGGGCGCGATCTCGCCGCCGACCGAGAAGCGCAGCCTCTCCTCGCCATCGCTGGTGACATAGGCGCTGGCGTCGCCACGGATGGCGCTGCCGATGGGCTTGGTCGTGATCAGCATGGCGCCGGCGATGGCGCTCTTGCCGAACAGCGTGCTCTGCGGGCCCTTCAGCACCTCGACGCGCTGCACGTCGGCCAGGTCCTTGAAGGCCATGAACTGGGCGCCCATGGGCACGTCGTCGATGATGACGGACACGTCCGACTCGACGCCGATGCCGATGGACGAGGTGCCGATGCCGCGCATGTTCAGGCCGTTGTTGGCCGGCGTCGTGCCATAGGTGACGCTCAGAGCCGGCGTCAGCTCGATGACGTCTTCCAGCGAGCGCACATTGCTGCGCTCCAGCCGCTCGCTGGTGAAGACCGAGATGGCCAGGGGCACGTTCTCCAGCTTCTCCACGCGCTTGTTGGCCGTGACCTCGACGCGCTCCAGCTGGTTCTTCGCCGGCTCGGCATCGGCCTTGGGCTTGGCCGCCTCCTGCGCCAGCGCGGCCTGGGCCGACAGCAGCAGCAGGGCGGCGGCGATGGGCGTCAGGCGCCCGGTTGTGACCTCGTTCATTGCCTGTCTCCGTCTTATTGATGGTTTGGGTTGGCTACCGGTAGCTCAGCGTCCACCGGACTTGAAGTGGGGCGGCCCTCTGTGGGGCCGTTCCCGAGAAGTGCAGATGCGTGCGCGAGGGCCCGCTGGTCAGGCCGCGCAGGACGCTGGTGGGTGGCTCCTGCACGTCCAGGCGCTCATAGCCTTCGGCCTCGAAGCGCGCGACGACCCCGGCATCGAAGGCCACGCCCATGCCCTCGGTGGCGGCGCCCGACGAGAAGCAGGCGAACTCCAGGCTCAAGGCGACGATGTCCAGCGCCGCCGAGGGACGCAGCACGTCGGTGCGGCTGATGCGGCCGGGGCCGAAGCGGTACTCGGTCGTCAGCGTCACGCGGGTATCGAGCACGGGCTGGCGGCCGCCAACGCGGTTCAGGCCGGGCTGGCTGTAGCTGACGACATGGTCGTCGCCATCGCGCCAGGTCTTGATGTCGGCGATGAAGGAGGTCGGCAGCAGCAGGCTGCCGTCGGCCAGCACGAGGCGGGGCAGCAGCTGGGCATGGGCGGCGCCGCTCTCGGGCCGGCCCTCGATGAGGCGCGGCGAGAAGGGGATGGGGTAGTAGGGTGCGTTGTCGTGCTGGCCCGCACCGCCGTTGATCAGCGGCAGCGTGAAGACCAGGCCCCGGTCGCGCCGCGTCACCAGCGCGCGGTCGTAGGTGCCGCGGGCGAACCAGTTCAGCTTGAAGTCGGGCTGGCGGCGCTCGAGCCAGGCGGCGAGGTCCGCCGGCGGCACCTGGTCGGCCATGCCGATCTCATCCCACAGCTCGCAGGTCGACAGCAGCTGGTGGATGATGGAGAAGTTCTCCCCCAGCATGCGGTGCGGGCCGCGGTAGCCGTCGGTGCTGCGGCCGTGCTTCCAGAGATTGACCGAGTTCAGCGCCGGGTCGAACCAGAAGTCGACGTATTTGGCCGCCGCGCGCACGCAGAAGGCATAGGCGTGGCTGACCTCCTCGGCATCGAGCACGCCCAGGCGCGCCGCCGTCGCGAGGATCTCGACGACGCCGGTGTCGCCATAGGGTCCGATGCTGCGGCCGAAGCCGAAGCCGTCGCCGCCCGAGCTGGCGCATTGCAGGGCGAGCTGGGCCGACTGGGCCAGCAGGGTCTTGAGCTGCGGCGTGACAGGCAGCTCGGTCTCGATGAAGCGCTCGCAGAACTCGGCGGCGAGCAGGATGCTGTAGCGGTCGAAGCGGCCTTCGCCTTCGGTCTCGTCGGAGAAGCCGAACTCGCCGGAGTAGCGCTCGTAATGGTCCAGCGTCTTGGCCAGCAGGGCTTCGCCGGCGCTGGCGTCCTCCCAGCCCATCAGCATGCGCAGCCGCGCGATGCCGAAGGCCACGCCGTAGTAGTTGGTCGGCAGGGCTTTGAGCCGCAGCGTCTTCGCGTCGACGAAAAGGCGCCAGTCCAGGCCCGCGCGAAAACGCGCGAGGCTTTCGGCGTCGACGGCCGCGTCCAGCAGCCCGGCCTTGCGCAGGCGGTTCAGCGCCATCAGCGCGTAATAGATGCCCCAGCTGTCGATGCGCATCTGGCTGATCAGGGCCATCAGGCGGCGGCTGCCGGCCAGCGTGCCGGCAAACGACGGGTCGTCGCGCGGCGTCAGCGTCAGCAGGTGCGCCAGCGCAATGGCGACCTTGCCGGGCAGGAAGACATCGCCCTGGCCGAACACCGGCGCGCCGTTGAAGCGGGTGTCGATGCCATCGGCGTCCAGCAAAGCGAAGTAGCTGGCCAGCTGGGGCAGCAGCTGCTCGCGCACCAGCGCGTTCAGCGGCGTGCCCTTGAGCGGCGGCTCGTAGCGATCAGCTGGCATGGCGGCTCCGGTCGCTCTGCCCTTGGTAGAGAATCCGCGCCATTCCAGCGCCGCCCACAAGCCCATCGTGTCCTCCACCAAATCCCCCGCCACCCTGCGCGATGTCGCCGAGCTGGCCGGGGTGTCGACGGCGGCGGTGTCCAAATACGTCAATGGCAAGCAGCGCTTCACACCCGCCGTCGAGACCCGCATCGCCGAGGCCATCGAGAAGGTGGGCTACCGCTCCAACCTGGCGGCGCGCAGCATGGTCACGGGCCGCTCGGGCGCCATCGCGGCCCTGGTCTACGGCGTGGAGAACCCCTACACGGCCGCCGTCATCAAAGGCGCCAGCCGCGCGGCCACGGCCCTGGGCTATGACCTGCTCTTCGTCGACCTGCTGCAGAGCGAGTCGCCCGAGCGCGAGCTGGCCCGCGTGACCGGCATGCAGGTGGACGGCATCGTGCTGGCCGCCGCGCTGCCGACCGCCGCGCGCAAGCTGCTGGCCAGCTATGGCCGGCCCTTCGTGGACCTGGGCCGCGCCAGCGAACCCTCGCAGGCCCCCAGTGGCGACGAGCAGGCCGCGGCCATGCTGGGCCGCTATCTGCTGAGCCTGGGCCACCGCGACATCGCCTACATCGCCTGCGAGGCCCAGCCCGGCAATGCCGAGCGCCTGCTGGGCATGAAGCGTTCGCTGCAGGCCGCCGGCATCGAGCTGGCCGTGCACCAGGTGGTGAACCCGACGGCCGAGGACGGCGCCAGGCTGGCCTCCAGCCTGCTGCTGGGCCAGAAGCGGCCGCAAGCGATCGCGACCTGCAATGACCTGATTGCCATGGGCCTGATCTCCGAGGCGCGGCATCTGGGCCTGACGGTGCCTCAGGATGTGTCGGTCGCCGGCATCGAGAACATGCCCTTCGGCCGCTTCCTGAGCCCGCCGTTGACCAGCGTCGACCTGCATGCCGACGCCCTCGGTGAATGGGCCATGCGCGACCTCATCGCGGCCATCGACGGCGAGGCCGCACCGGCGCGCGCGCACGACATGACGCCGCGACTCGTCGTGCGGGGCTCGACCCGAGCCGCCGCCTGATGGATAGCGGGCGTTCATGACGCTCGCCGGCTGGTGGATTCGCGCACGACCAGGCGCGGCGCGAGCACTTCGTCGAAGGGCGAGTCCAGCTCGTCGTTGATGAGCTGCAGCAGGCGTTGCATCGCCACCTCGCCCATCTGCTCACTGTTCATCGCCACCGAGGTCAGCGTCGGGCTGGTGTAGCGGCCATAGGCGATGTCGTCGAAGCTGGCGATGGAGACGTCGCGCGGGATGCTGACGCCCAGGGCTCGCGCTTCGTTCATCAGGCCCAGCGCGATCAGGTCGTTGTAGGTGACGATGGCATCGGGCCGCTGGCCGCCCAGCAGCAGGCGCGACGCGGCCGATTCGCCGGCCTCGGGCGACGGCGCGTCGATGTCCAGCACCTCCAGCCTGCGGCCCTTCTCGGCCAGCGCGTCGCCCAGGCCGCGTATGCGCTCCGCATTCCAGCGCGAGGACGGGAAGCCCACATAGGTCACGCGCTGGTGCTCCAGCGACATCAGGTGGCGGCCGATCATCAGCCCGGCCAGATAGCCGTCGGCGCCGACGCTGTGCACGCCGCCATGCCCGTAGCGGCCGAAGAAGACGACGGGCTTGCCCAGGGCCTTCAGCCACTCGATGGATTCGTCGGCCAGGCGTGAGCTGACGACGAGGCCGTCGACGCGCCGCGACAGCGTCTCGACCAGATGCCGCTCCGGCGCCTGGCTCTCGGCCGTGTCGACGAAGGCCATGCTGTAGTCATTGGCCTGGGCCACGCGGCTGGCGCCCTTGACGATGCCGGTGAAGTGCGGGTTGCCCAGGTCCAGCACCACCAGGCCGACCGTGCCGCTGCGGCCCGTCGCGATGGAGCGGGCGAGGTGGTTGGTGCGGTAGCCCAGGCTGTCGATGGCGGCCTGGATGGCGGCCTCGACGGCTGCGGAGAAGCGCTGGCCGCCGCTGCAGTACTTGGAGACCGTGGCCACGGAGACGCCGGCGGCTTCGGCCACGTCACGGAGGGTGGGGAGTCGTTTTTTGGTCATCTCAGTAAAGCGTTTAACTGAATGATAGTGAGCGGAGCAAGAAATGGAAGCCAGTTTCACGCCTTTGTAGCCAGGGTTTTCTCTAGACGACTCGCTGTTTACTTGGCAGCAAGCAGCCGCAACAATGATGGAATGGTTAACCGCTTTACCTTGATTGCGTTGTCATTGGCGCTGCTGCCGATGGCGGCGCAGTCCGCCTCGCCCGATGAGCCCCTGCGGGTCTGGACACGCTCTTCCAAGGACGGCCGCAAGACCTACGACGCCATCGCCGCGGCCTTCACGAAGAAGACCGGCATCCGCATCGAGTACTTCAATGCGCTGAACGATTTCGAGCAGCGCCTGGCCCGCGCCGCGGTCGGCGGCCGCATGCCCGATGTCATCGTCAACGAGCTCGGCACGGTGGGTCAGCTCGTCAACATGGGCGTGGCCGCCGAGATAGCCCGCAGCCGCATCGCCGGCAGCGAGGACCTGTTGGACAGCGCATGGAAAGCCGCCACCCTGCCCGATGGCAAGACCTATGGCGTGCCCATCTCCGTGCAGACCCATGTGCTCTTCATCCGCAAGGACTGGCGCGAGAAGCTCGGTCTGCCGCTGCCCCGCACCTGGCAGGACCTGGCCCAGCTCGCGCGCGCCTTCACCGAGCGCGACCCCGATGGCAACGGCCGCCGCGACACCTATGGCCTGGCCTTTCCCGGTGGCGCGGCGCGCGGCTATGCGGCCTGGTACTTGAGCAGCTTCCTGTTCCAGGCGGGCGGCGAGTTCCAGCGCGCGGGCGCCGACGGCAAGATGCACGGCGCGCTGGACGAGGTGGCGGCCGTCGCCACGCTCACGCTGTTCCGCCGCCTGGTCTGCGAGGAGCGCAGCGTGCAGCCCAATGCCATCAACGCGACGACGCAGGACACCAACAAGGTCTTCAGCTCGGGCCAGGCCGGCATCTATCTGTCGGGCCCGTATCACATCGCCCTGTTCGACAAGGAGCCGGGCCGCGATCGCTACGAGGTGGTCCCCGCGCCCGCCGGCCCCAACGGGCAACGCGCCAGCCTCGCGGGCGGTGAGCTGGCCTATATCGCCCGCAACACCTCGCAGCCCGAGCGGGCGCGGCGATTCATCGAATTCCTGATCTCGCCCGAGGGCCAGGCCCTGGGCACCAAGCCGCCGTCCGGGGGCCTGCCCGTCGTGCGCCTGCCGGTCAATCGCAAGGTCGATGCGGCCCAGGCCCACGGCGACGAACGCTGGGCCATGGTGGCCCAGGAGTACACCCAGCATGGCCATCCGCTGCCGCAGGCGCGCAACTGGTCGCGACTGCAGCAGGTGGCGGCCGATGGCTTCAATGCCATCCTGGCCCATTGCAGCAAGGACATCCCCGGCGATCTGCGCGCACTGAACGCGCGCTTCAATGCCGAACTCGCCCGCCAGGAGGCGCAATGACATCGCGCCGCAACTTCTCCCGCTTCACGCCCTGGCTCTTTCTCGCACCGGCGCTGCTGATCTTCACCTGGTTCAAGTTCATCCCCATGGCCAAGGGCCTGGTGATGAGCTTTCACAAGGTCAACTTCGGCAGCCCCGACAGCTTTGTCGGCTGGCACAACTTCGAGCGCGCGCTGAGCGACGCGGCCCTGCGCGACGCCGCCGGCCGCACCCTGCTCTATGTCTTCGTCACCGTGCTGCTGTCGGCCTCCATCGCGCTGCTGCTGGCCCAGACCCTGCAGGGCACGGCGCGGCATATGCGCTTCATCCGCACGGCGATGTTCCTGCCCGCGGTGACCAGCGCCGCCGTGGCCGCCGAGGTCTGGCGCATCCTCTACGCACCCACGCCGGATGGTGTCATCAACGCCATGCTCGGTTTGATCGGTGTCGGCCCGCAGGGCTTCTGGGCCGACCCGTCGCAGGCCCTGGCCGCGCTGATGGGCATGCATGTCTGGAAGCATGTGCCCTATGACACCGTCATCTTCGTGGCGGGCCTGGCGGGCATCAACAGCGAGCTCTACGACGCCGCAGCCGTGGACGGTGCCAATGCCTGGCAACGCTTCACGGCCGTGACGCTGCCGGGCCTCGCACCCGCCATCACCGTCATCTGTACCCTGGGCTTCATCCGCGGCTTTCGCGTCTTCACCGAGGTCTATGCGACGACCGGCGGCGGCCCGGCCGGCAGCACCGAGGTCGTCATGACGCAGATCTACAAGCAGGGCTTCCAGGAGCTGGACTACGGCTTCGCCGCCGCCGCATCCACCCTGCTCTTCCTCTTCACTGCGGCCCTCACCGCGGTCTATCTCGCCTGGCGCCGCCGTCGATGAAATCAGCCTTCGCCTGGGCGCCGCGCGCCCTGCTCTACACCCTGGTCGTCGTCGTCTTCGCCGGACCCTTCTGGGCCTTCCTGATGACGGCCCTGTCCGGCGTCACCATCGCGCCGGGCCGGCTGCTGTGGTGGCCCGAGCAACCCACGCTGGAGAACTTCCGCTATGCCTGGGTGGAGGCCAAGGTCTGGCGCTATTTGCTGAACTCGAGCATCGTCGTGCTGGTGGGCACCGTGCTGCAGCTGTCGGTCAGCGCCTTCGCGGCCTATGCGCTGGCGCGCAAGCGCTTTCGCGGCCTGGCGGCGGTCAGCTTCCTGATCCTGTCCACCATGATGCTGCCGGACGAGGTCATCGCCATCCCGCTGTTCATCGTGCTGGGCAAGTTGCCGCTGATCGGCGCCAGCCTGCATGACACGCATCTGGGCATGATCCTGCCGGTCGTCGGCTGGGGCTTCTCCATCTTCATGCTGAGCGAGTTCATGCGCGCCATTCCCGCCGACCTGGAAGAGGCCGCGCGCGTGGATGGCGCCAGCGACTGGCAGATCTTCTGGCACGTCATCCTGCCGCTGTGCAAGCCGGCCCTGGGCAGCGCCGCGGTGTTCGGCTTCATCATGATCTGGGACCAGTACCTGCTGCCCCTGCTCGTCACCAACGACGAGAACCTCTACACGCTGCCCGTCGCGCTGGCCACCGTGCGCGCCGACGAGACCATGAAGCCCGCCGTCTTCATCGCCATCAGCGTCATCGCCATGCTGCCCAGCATCCTCGTCTACCTGGGCCTGCAGAAATCCTTCAACCGCGGCCTGCTGGCCGGTGCCGTGAAAGGCTAGACATCCCCGTGGCTGCCATTGAATTGAAGGGCGTCGGCAAACGCTTCGCCCAGACCGACGTCATCAAGAACGTCTCGCTCACCATCGCCGAAGGCGAGTTCTGCGTGCTCGTCGGCCCCAGCGGCTCGGGCAAGTCCACGCTGCTGCGCATGATCGCGGGGCTGGAGGAAGCGACCGGCGGCCAGCTCTTCATCGGCGGCCGCGACGTCACGCATGAGCCGCCCAAGGCGCGCGACATCGCCATGGTGTTCCAGAGCTATGCGCTGTACCCGCAGATGACGGTGCGCGAGAACATGGGCTTTGGCCTGAAGCTGATGAAGCGCCCGACCGACGAGATCCGCCGCCGTGTCGACGAGATCGCCCGCATGCTGAGCCTGGAGGCGCTGATGGAGCGCAAGCCCGCGGCGCTCTCCGGCGGCCAGCGCCAGCGCGTGGCCATGGGGCGGGCCATGGTGCGCGAGCCGGCAGCCTTTTTGTTCGACGAACCCCTGTCCAATCTCGACGCCGCCCTGCGCAGCGCCGTGCGCCAGGAGATCCGCTCACTGCATGCGCGGCTGCGCACCACCTCGGTCTATGTGACCCACGACCAGGTCGAGGCCATGACCATGGGCGACAAGATCGTGGTGCTGCGCGATGGCCGCATCGAGCAGAGCGGCACCCCGACGGCGCTCTACGACCGGCCGGCCAATCGCTTCGTGGCCGGCTTCATCGGCTCGCCAGCGATGAACTTCTGCGCGCTGCCGGCGGGGCTGTCCACCTCGCTGGATGCGACGCGGCTGCAGCTCGGCGTGCGGCCCGAGCATCTGCAACTGGGCCGCGCGCCGGATGCGGCGGCCGTCTTCGAAGGCACCGTCGAGGCGGTCGAGTTCATGGGCGCGCAGTCGCAGCTGAGCCTGCAGACGGCGGCCGGGCCGCTGGTCGTCAACGTCGCGGATCGGCCGGGCCTGAGTGCTGGCGATCGCATCAGCGTGTCGGCCCCGCGCGAACGCCTGCATTTCTTCGACACGCAAAGCGGCCTGCGCCAGGAGGCTGCATGAAGCGCCGTGCCCTGCTGCTGGCCGCGCTGGCAAGCCAGGTCCATGCGACGCCGAAGGAAGCGCAGCTGTTGACCTTGGACCGCAGCGCCCTGGACGAAACACGCCGCCGCCTCGCTGCCGGTGACACGCAACTCGCAGCGGCCCACGCCGCCCTGCTCGCCCGTGCCGCCAAGGCCCTGAAGACGCCGCTGCGCAGCGTCACCGACAAGAAGCTGCTGCCGCCCTCGGGCTCGCGCAACGACTACATGAGCATGGGCCCCTACTGGTGGCCCAACCCGGACACGGCCAACGGCCTGCCCTATGTGCGGCGCGACGGCCAGCGCAACCCGCAGGTGGCCGGCGAGGCCCTGGACTCCGACCGCATGCAGGCCTTCTGCCGCGATGTGCTGGAGCTGACCCTGGCCCACCATGTCGGCGCCCCCGACAGCCATGCCGACAAGGCTGCGGCCGCCATCCGCCATTGGTTCCTGGCGCCCGAGACGCGCATGACCCCGCATCTGCGCTATGGCCAGGGCATCCCCGGCATCGTCGAGGGCCGCGCCGAAGGACTGATCGACACGCGCAACCTCTGGATGGTCATCGACTCGGCCCTGCTGCTGAATGCCCGCGGCGCCTTCCCGGACGCCGACCTGGCAGCGCTGCGCCAATGGTTCACCGAGTTCGCGCAGTGGATGCAGACCAGCCCCATCGCGCAGGACGAGGACAGGGCCGCCAACAACCACGGCATGTTCTTCGATGCCCAGCTGGTCGCCTGCCTGCTCTTCATCGGCCAGGCCGACAAGGCACGCGCGCGCCTGAGCACCGTCGTGGCAAGGCGCTTCACGCCGCAGATCGAGGCCGACGGCCGCATGCCGCACGAGCTGTCGCGCACGCGGCCCTTTCACTATTGCGCCTTCAATCTGGAGGCCGCAACGCGCCTCGCGCAATACGACCCGGCGCTGTGGCGCGAACCGCGCCTGCTGCAGGCCATCGCCTATCTGCAGGCGGCCGCGCTGGCGCCCGCCAGCTGGAAGCATGTAACGCCCACCGAGCCCACGCTGGAGGCCGACAAGCTGCTGCCGATTCTGCTGATGGCGCATCGCGCGACGAGGTCCGGCCAGCCCCTGCTGAAAACGCTCGAGGCTTCGCGGCCGGCGGATCTGGATTGGCTGGTCTGGCCCGCGCCGACGACTCTCTGACGGATCAGTCGCGCGACAGCCAGACGCAGGCACCGTTGGAGGCCTGCTTGTTGCTCTGCATGCCCACGGGCATCGTCTGGCTGAGCCTGGTGGCCAGCTTCTCGACATAGCCCTTGTCCGGGTGCCAGGGCCCGGAGCAGAAGCTGTCGCTTTGGAGGGTGACTCGGCGGGTATAGATGACCCGCCACAAAACCAGGTTGTCCACGTCGGTGACTTCGCTAACGTCCTGACGAAATGGTACGAAGCGAGCCCCTGGACGTCACCACCCCGCGTCGACGAAGGCGCGCCGGATGCCACTTGGTTCACGCATTTGCAGGGCGCACCGCCAGCCGCCCTATTGACAATTCCGGCGCCGTAAAGATTCACCTACGCGCGCTGTCAAGAACTCCCGGCTTGCCTCTCCCGAGGCGCCTGGTCTAGCGCATTCAGCGGCGTGACGGCAATGACGCCAGCCGGGCAGACCACTGGGGCTGTCGCGCCAGTTCCGCGGCCGTGATGTCGTCTGCCGTCACCGCATATTCATTGCTGCTGCGCTCCACGAAATAGGCCGTGCGATAGCGCTGCAGAAGGCCGCCCAGGGCGATGCGGGCCTGGCTCGACGGGCCGTTGAAGGTGAGGGTCAGCGTGGTCATGGTCGTTGCCTTCTCGATGGGTCGGGGTCAATGCCACCGGTCCTGCTTGAACGCCGGCCATGCGCCGCGGTTGACGCGCGGGTTGCTACAGCTTGTGAAACCCGGGACGGTTTCCTGACGCCGAGGCGCTCACGAGACGGTGGCTTCGTCGGTGCGGCTTTCACCGCGGTTGTCACGCCAGGTGATGGCGATGGTGTCGCCGGGCCTGGCGCCTTTCACGACGAATTGAAGCCATGGGTTCCGCGACACGGAGGGCCCCCACGCGGCGTTGAACACGGGCCTGCCGTTGAGCCGGGCGGTCACTTCCTGAATGAAGCACGCGGGGATGACCTTGCCGGCGGGGTCCTGGCGAAGACCGGTCTCCATCTCATGGCTGATCAGCACCCGGACCGTCGTCCTGTCTCCGCCCGCCTGGGCTCGAATGCGCATGGGATCGGGCATGTCCGTCAGCCGCCGCAGCCGCCGAGGGTGACTTCGACTGGCTTGCGGGCACAGAACGCGCGGCCATCCGCCATCAGCGCGATGGCCATCACGTCAGACGACCGGCCCATCTTCACCTGGAGGGTGAAGCTGGGTTCGACGAGCTCGCTGATGTCGAAGGCCGCGGCCAAGGGGCTGGGGTTCTTCTCGACCCATAGCAGCAGACGCCTGGCGCCGGACAGCGTCGTGGCAATACCCACGGGCACGATGGCGCCGTTCTCCGCAATGTCGGGCGCGGTGAGCATCACGCCCCTGCTCTCGACGAGCGTTCCGACGCCCAGTGCCTTCGCCAGTTCGGTGCCGGCCAGCACATGGCTGGGCAGCAGACCCAGGCCGCCCAGCATCAGTGCCGCGTGCCGGCGGTTCAGCATGGCCAGGTTTCCCATCAAGGCGCACCCGCCAGCATGTCGTCCCAGGTGTTCCGGGCCCAGGACAGCGCGTAGCGGCCTTCCGTCCGGTTGGCGGCGGTCGACACGCCGCCCGAGCCGGGTACCGGCTTCATCACCCTGTCCTGGGCGTCGTACTGGTGGACGCTGGCGACGTGGATGGCGTCCTGCGCCGTGACGAAGCTGTAGCAGGTGTTCATCACGATCGGTGCCGGGTTCACCGCCTCGCCCTTCAGCAGCTGGATCACGGCCGCGGCCGCCACCTTGCCGTGCTGGTTCGCCATATGGCCGGACTTGGGCATCCCGGGCCCCGGGAAGATGGCATCGCCCAGCACATGGATGCCCGGCGCCGCGGTTGACTCCATGGACAGCCAGTCGATGCCCACCCAGCGCTGGTTGATGTTGACCAGCCCGGCCTTCACCGCAATGTCCGCCGCCCGCTGCGGGGGCACGATGTTGAGGACGTCGGCACGGACATCCTCGAAGGCCAGCTTCGCGACCCGCCCGGCGACCTCGCGCAGTTCGGCGTTGGCCCGGTACTCCAGCATGCCGGCGTAGTGCTGCTGGAAGGCCTTCTCGAACAGCGCCTTCTTGGACTGCACTTCCGGGTTGGCATCGAGCACCAGCACCTTGGACTTCGGCTTGTGCTGCTGGAGATACGCCGCCACCACGCAGGCCCGCTCATAGGGGCCGGGTGGGCAGCGATAAGGCGCCTTGGGGATGCTGATGGCGAACACGCCGCCATCGCGCATGCCCTCCAGCTGCTGGCGCAGGGCCAGCGTCTGCGGCCCGGCCTTCCAGGCATGCGTGACCTCACCCCGCTCCAGCCCCAGCGCCAGGCCGCCGACCTGCTCGGCCATGAAGTCGACGCCGGGCGACAGGATCAAGCGGTCGTAGGCCAGCTCCCGCCCATCGGCCAGCCTCACCTTGCGTGCCGCGGCGTCGATGGCCGTGACCTCGCCCTGCACGATGCTGACGCCGAGGGATTGCAGGCCTTCGTAGCCCCGGGTCAGCTCGGCCATCGGCTTGAAGCCCCCCACCACCAGGTTGGACATCGGGCAGGAGATGAACTGCGGATGGCGCTCGACCAGGGTCACCTCCACGCTGCCACCCCACAGCCGCAGATAGCGTGCGGCCGTGCTGCCGCCAAAGCCACCGCCCACGACGACGACGCGGCCGATGCTCGGGCCACTCATCGTGGCGCATCCGGCCAGGCCCAGCGCTGCGGCCCCCGCCAGCACGCTGCGACGGGTGAATTGCTTGTTGTCAGACATGCCAGCTCCTTCAGCGTGCCGGAGCCGGCGCTTGCGCGGCCAGGTATTGCGCGATCAGGCGGAGCTGATCCTCGGTGTAGCCCTTGGCGATCTGGTGCATGACCGTGGCGGGCTGGCTGCCGCTCTTGAAGTCGGCAAGCATGGCGAGCATCTGGTCCGCCCTCATGCCCGCCAGCGGCTTCACGTCGCCCTTGGCGCGGCCCTGCGTGCCATGGCAGTTGGCGCAGGTGGCCGCGAGGCTGCGCGCCTGCTGGATCCGCAACTCAGCCGGCTGGGCCGCAGCGGCCGTCGCCAGCAGCAGGGCTGCGCCGCTCAATAGGCATCTCTTCATGTCTGTCTCCCTGGCTTCAGATCTGGGGCCGCACATCGGCATAGCCCATCAGCTTGAGCACGAAGTAGCCGAGCGCCACCTCGCCGGGGTCGTCGGCCAGCACGACGATGGGCGCATAGCGCGGCACGCCGGCCTTGTCGAGCAAAGGCCACAGGGCCTTGGCCGGCTTGGGGCGGCGCTGGGCGTCAAGCAGCTCGGTGTAGGGCAGATGGAGAGTCACGGCGCCATCGCCGGCACGGCGAACCGACGGCTTCGTGCCGACGCCCAGATAGACGGTGGCATGGCCGCCGGCCTTGCCCTGCGCCAGCGGCGACGGCGCAGCCCGGGGCACCGCCTTGGCCGCACTGCTGGTCTTCTCCACCGCCAGGCCCGCGAAAGCCCAGTCCTCGACCGAATCCATCAGCACCGACACGCGCTGCTGCCCCTGCCGCTCCAGCAGCATGAAGGCCAGGGCCGCGCCGGGGTCGATGCCGCCGGCGCTGACGATGACGGCCTCGTCCGTCGTCTTCACGCCAGCCCCGGCCAGCGCTTCGGCGAGCCGGTCAGGCTGGCCCAGGTGCTGCCTGAACAGCGCGGCCGGCAGGTTCTGCGCGAAGGGCAGATGGCTCTGCGCGAAGGCCTCCGGGCTGCGGACATCGATCACGCTGATGCGCGCCACGCCGAACATCCGGGTCATCGCCGTGTTCCAGCCGCTCAGCCAGCGCATGTCGCGCAGCAGGGACGGTGCGCCATAGGTCCACACCGGCAGGCCGCGTTCGTCGCGCAGCCACTCCTGCTGGGAGCCGGCAAAGAGCTTGACGCGCGGCTGGTCGGTCAGCAGGAACTTCAGCGCGAAGTAGGGCACGCTGGCCGCCACGCCGCCACCGCAGTAGCTGTGCACCTCCTGGTCGGGCCGTATGCCGAGGTGATCCCGCATGCGGGCGATCTCCGCGGTGGATTTGAAGGTCTTGTCCGCGTTGAAGAAGTCGGCGGAGGGCCACAGCCTGGCGTTCGGCAGATGGCCGCCGGTACCGAAGAAGCTGCGCTCGCCGTAGTAGTAGCCCGGCTCCAGCGCATCGACCACCGCATGGCGCGCCGGGTCTCCCGAGGCGGTGACGACCTCGGCCAGGCCGCTGCGGACTTCCGCGTCGTGCTTGAGCGTCGGCACGAAGCTGCCGGCAGCCGGCGCCGGCGTGGGCGTCTTCGTGATCGCGCCGCCGATGGCCTTCCAACGCGCCATGCCACCATCGAGCACCAGCACGTCGGCCATGTTGAAACCCTGGCGATGGAGCTCGTAGTAGAGGTGGGTGGCCATATAGCTGGCGCCTTGGTCCGTGATGACCACCATGCGCCCGGGGCTCAGGCCCCAGGACTGGAAGCGCTGAGTCATCTGCGCCGGCGTCAACGCGCCCGAGGCGTAGGAGAACACGTCGACGGGGACCGCGCCCTCGATGTGGCCGGCCGCGTGCATGGGCGCCGGCGAGGTGTCGAGGATCAGCGGAGCGTCGCTGCCGGCCAGGCGCGAAGCCAGCTGCTCGGCGCTGATCAGCGGACTGGCGGCGGCCGCCGCGGTCAACAGCGCCATCACAAGCGCCGCCACGCTGCGAATGACCAGAAGTGGGAGTGTCATGTCGGTCGTCCTTCCATGGGAGAAGCCACTCTCTCGCGGCGAAGCTCGCGGGGCGAGATGGACGCGACAGGCGACGGACTGATGGGGCCGAGCGACGGCCGGCGGGGACGGGCTACGGCTGCTCTGCCAGCCGGCTCACGTCACATCTGACGGAACAGATGCAGATAGGTGCGGCTCACGCGCAGCACCTCGGGGCGGTCCTTGAGACGGATGTCGGCCGTCTCGTTCTCGCCGCGCGTCAGCACGTCGATCGCACGCAGGTTCACGACCGTCGAGCGGTGCACCTGCACGAACTGATCGGGGTCGAGCTGGGGCAGCAGCTCCTTCAGCGGCGTGCGGATCAGCGCCTCGCCGGGTTGGCCGCCGTCGCCGCGCCAGGCGACCAGTGTGTACTTCTCGTCCGAGCGGAGGTAGTCGATCTCGTCGACCGGAATCAGCCGCAAGGCGTCGCCGATGGAGGCGCGCAGCCAGCGCAGCCCGGAACCCGGCCGGCTGCCTTTCATCTGCGCCTGGATGTGCGCGGCCAGCTGCTGCAGCAGCACTTCGGTATGGCCTGCCGGCGCGGCTGCACTGAAGCGCTCCTGCAGCCTGGTGACCGTGTCGGCGAGGCGCGCAGGCTCGACCGGCTTGACCAGATAGTCCAGCGCGCCATGCTCGAAGGCCTGCACCGCGTACTGGTCGTAGGCGGTCACGAAGACGAGGTGGGCGCGCCGGCCGATGTGCCGCGCCGCCTCGACGCCGGACATGCCGGGCATGTGCACATCGAGAAAGCAGATGTCGGGCCGGTGCAGCTCGAACTGCTCGACGGCCTCGAGCCCGTTGCGGGCCTGCGCCACCACCTCCAGCACCGGCCAGGCCAGGCCCAGCAGGCGTGCCAGGCCCGAGCGCAGCAGCGGCTCGTCGTCGGCGATCAGCGCCGTGGGCCGCCGCTGCATGATGTCCCCGGCGCTCACGGCGTGGTCCTGGCGGGAAAGTTCAGCTCCGCGCAAACGCCGCGCGGCTGGCGCTCGGCCAGGCTCAGTTGCGCGTCCCCGCCGAACACCAGCTGCAGCCGCTCGCGCAGCGTGGACAGACCGGTGCCCAGCCCCGGCTTGGCCGCGCCCAGGCCCACGCCGGTGTCCATCACCTGGGCCGTGCAGCGCCCGCCACTGAGGCGCACCCGCACGTCGATGCGGCCGCCCTCCACGCTCGGGTCGATGCCGTGCCTGACCGCGTTCTCCACCAGGGTCAGCAGCGTCGTCGGCGGACATTGCAGAGCCTCCGCCGCGCCGTCGACCTCGAGCGCGAACTCCAGCCGGTCCGGCATGCGCAGGTGCATCAGGGCCAGGTAGGCGCGCACGAGCTGCAGCTCCTGGCCCATCGTCGTGGCCGGCTCGTGCAGGCGCGGCACGGCGGCGCGCAGGTAGTCGATCAGGTTCTCCAGCACCGTCGAGGCCTGCGGCGAGCCGCTGTCCACCAGCTCGCGCACATTGGCCAGCGTGTTGAACAGGAAATGCGGCTCGACCTGGGCCTGCAGGAGGCGCAGGCGGGCATCGACGGCCTGGCGTTCGAGCGCGCTGCGCTCCTGGGCGAATGACAGGGCCTGCGCCCGCACCGCGTCATCGCGCTGGCGCAGCAGCGTCGACATCGCCACCCAGGGCGCCACCAGCATGCCGCTGAAGCTCATCAGCAGCGCGCCGTTCACGCGCTTGCCGTCATGCCAGAAGGCGCCCTTGTCGCCCTGCAGGACGATATAGAGCAGGACGACGCCAACCGGCACCGCCAGCGCGACCCCGAGCACCTGCAGCACCCAGCGCGCCAGCCAGTGCGGCAGGTTCGCCGGCCAGCGTTCGAGCAGCGAGAACACCAGCAGGACGAACATCCCCACCGTCGCGACGCGCACCACCACGCCCAGGGTCGACGTGGTGAAGCCTGCGCTGATGATCAACCCCAGCAGCCCCGAGACGACCAGCGTCGTCAGCGCGCGCCGCCAGGTCAGCGTGAGGGGCGTGCCCAGGCTCGGTGTCGCGGCGGAGGTCATGGCGGGACGATAACGCCGACCGCCGGGCGCTGGGCGCGCGGGCTGACGAACGACGGACAGGACCTGACGGGGCACGGCCGGCAAGGACGAACCGCAGGCCGCGGCAAGGTTCCGGATCCATCACGAGTCCGGGCGACGGTTCATGCCGCCCGGCCGCGGCTCACAGCGCCGGCAGCCCCGCTTGCGCCAGCACGCCGTCGATCCAGGCGCGGAACTTGTCCGGCCGCACATAGATGCCGCCATCGCCGCAGTTCACGGTCGCACCGAACGTGGGCCGGCTGGTGAGGCCGGCGAGCAGGAAGCCGGCCGCCACCGGAAGGTAGGCCGGGCCGCCGCTGTCCCCGTTGCAGGTGTCGATGCCCAGGTGCTTGCGGCCCGCGACGAACTCGTAGTCGCTGTGATGGCCGAACTGCCGCTCCAGCTCCGCGCTGGCCTCGGGCGTCGCGCCATCGATCACCGGCGCCATCGGGATGCGCACATGCCGCTTGATGCCGAATCCGAGCGGCCGCGACGGGTCGTCGTAGCCGAACCCGACCAGTTCGAAGTCGGGGGTCGCACGCAGCTCGGCGTCGCTGGCCAGCCTCACCGGCGGCACGTTCGCATCCTCCGCCAGGATCAGCACGTTGATGTCGTTGGCATTGACGTTGCGCCGGTAGTCGGGATGCACCACGGCACGCAGCACGTTGATCACGCGGCCATCGACACCGCCCACGACACGGTTGCCGCCGACCATCACGCGCGTGATGTCGCCACCGCAGTGCGCCGCCGTCAGCACGACCCGCGGGGCGACCACGACACCCGTGCACTGCCAGCCCGTCGCCGTGCCAATGCACACGCAGGACAGGAAGCCACCCGGCCCGACGGCGTCGCCGCCTACGATGCGCTTGGCATCGGTCGCGACCGCCTCCTCGGCGCCGCGCGCGATCCTGCCGCGCTTGTGGATCTCGGCCAGGAAGGCCGCCATGCGCGCCTGCTGGTCGGCGGGCGTCAGCGCCAGCACGGCCTGGTCGCGCGCCGCGTCGATGGACCGCACGGCCGGCTCGACAAGGGGCGCGGCACCGCCATTCCCTGGCAGCCCCCTGACTCCGCCGCCATCGGCGGGGCCGGCCAGCAGCGCGGTCAGGCGCACCACGTCGGCATTGAGGGCGGCGATGGCGGCGCGGGCGTCGAAGGCCTGCGCCTCTCCACCCTTGCACCCGCAGCCCCCCGCGGCCGGCTGGGCATCGCGCGGCAGGCTCGCCGCGCCGACGGACCGCAGGGCACGCCGGCCGCCCAGGCGCCGGGTGGCGCCGGAGAAGGCGATATCGCCGGCCTTGCGCACCTCCGGCCAGGGGGCATCGCCGTCCTCGGCGAGGCCGCGCGGCTCCGACCATTGCAGCTCGTCGGCCGACTTCAGCTCGCCGAAGTCCAGGCCCGTCCACGCCTCGATCGCCGCCAGCGTCACCTGGTGGACCTTCAGATGCAGCAGCTTGCGGCCCTGCCTGTCGTTCCACATCTCGCTCTGCCGCATGGCGAAGGCGACCACCGACAGGTCTTCGCCGCCAGCGGAGGCGTCGCGAAGCACGATGACCTTCCAGAAGGCCGCCGGGATCTGGGCCAGCCCGACATTGCGCAGCCCGGGCGGCAGGTCCGTGAGGACGGGGTCGTCGTCGCGCAGCACCGGCCCGGTCAGCACGCACAGGCGGTAGGAGAAGTCGGTGGCATGGTCCAGCACCCAGTCCTCCAGCGCGACCCATTCGTCCTGGTTGAAGTTCTGGTGCTGGGGCGCCGCATTGGCGTAGAAGAAGGTGGCCTGGTTGGCCAGGCGTGCCTCCTGCACGCTGCCCCACAGCACGTCCTCGCGGCGCACCAGGTGGCCGCGGTCGAGCTGGTTGCCGCCGTAGGTCTCGGGGCCGAGCTGGCTGTCGCCCACGCGCTCGTCCATCTGCCAGGTCAGGCCGCCACTGACCTGCACCTTGCGGGCCGCGTCGATGTTGTTGGCCGCCACGATGGCCACGCGGCGCCGCGCATGCATGACCAGCGAGTAATGCGTGTAGGGGATCTCGACGCCTTCGCCGAAGGCGTCGGCCTTCAAGGCCTCGGACAGGCGCGGCAGCGGCACCTGGAAGCCGTCACCGAGGAAGTGCGGGTCGTAGGGAATGATGAGGGTCGGGGATGCCATCGGAGCTCCTTCGAGTCGGGAAAGGCCGTCACGCCTGGCCTGTGAGGCGATCTTTGCGGTGAGGCTGTCGGCGGCGTCTTCCACCGTGGCCTGGGGCAGGCCGAGGCGCTCGGCCAGGGCCTGGATAGAGGGAGTGGCCTGCTCGCCGCGCGGCCGGCCTATCCACAAGGCGTCGAACAGCGGCTGGCGGCCCTCGTCGGCAGCGACGGGGCGCAGCGCCCCGACAAGGGCGCGCTCCTGCGGCTCGATCGCTTCGTCTTGTTCGCCGTTGATGCTGCGGGCAGCGGCGTCGCGGTACCAGCCGCGCAGCGCGGCATGTCCCAGCGCCGTGCGGAGATAGGCACACTGCGCCGCAAAGTCGGCGACCTGGACAGCAGGCGGGATTTCGCGCGGCGTCGCCACGGGCCCACGGAGAAGTCCCCGTTCCTGACGCGGCACGCCCCCCCTCGACACGCCTGCCCTGCCCTTGCTCGCCGGCCCGGTCCAGCCGCGCCAAGGCCCGCATTCGAAGGACCGGGCCGCAAACTCCGCCACCTTCGAACCACGCGGAATGAGTTCGGGGCGCCGCTTGGCGGCCTCCAGCAACACACGCCAGCTGGCACCCAGCATGGGCGGGTCGCTGAAGGGCGGCACCTCCTCGGCGGGGAGCCGCAGCTTCAGGGCCTGCACGTCGGGGTGCCGGAAGCCGTCCTGCTGCACCAGGCCCTCCAGGTTGGCGACGACCTCCCGCAGCAGCTTGCTGTCCTCTTCCGTCTGCAGCTTCAGCAGATGCCCCGCATAGATGCCCAGCATGGGATCCTGGAACTTGTCGCGCGTCAGCCGCGTCAACAGCTCGCGGTAGGAGGCCCCGGACAGCGAGCGCCTGCCGGCGAGGGCCGCCAGCGCGGTCCGGCTGTCCTGGCTGGCAGCAGCCGACTGCCCATCCCAGCGGACGTAGGAGACCAGCGTGCGCGCCGGATCCCATTTCTTCACCTCGCTGCCCATCGTGTAGAGCCGCAGGCGGCATCGCCAGTCCGGAATGCAGACCAGCGGCATCGAAGCCGACGGCTTGCGGCCCTCGATGGCAACGCTGAGGAACCAGACGCCCGGCGGCACCGGCTCGAGGAAGCCGTCGGGGCCTTGCGCAAGCCGCCGCACGAGATGGCCATCCGTCAGGGTGATCTCGACGTCGCCGCGTGAGGGCCTTTCCTCGGACCTGCCGTGCCGCAAGAACAGATGGATGCCGCTCGTGAACGACGGAAATCCCGAAACGCCCAGCAGCACCTCATCCACGTCGTCCGGTGGCCCCTCTTGCGGCAGCGCGTCGGCCGGCTCCTGCTTACAGTACGCCTCGGGTTGGCCGGCCTCCAACGCAATGAGCTGGTTGCTCCAGCCCTTTTGCCGCCTGAACGCCACCTGGTAGACGCCCGGCGCCAGGTCCACTTGAACGTCGCCGGTATTGCCCGGCAGGCGAACCTCGCGGAAGCGGGCGTCGGAGACGCGGATCTCCGTCAGCGACGTGGCCGCCTGGATGTTCAGCTTGATCTTCACGGCTTCAGAAGTCGACATCGACGGACTCCGCAAAGAGTTCAACCGGACGCTTGCCGATGCGCACGCCCGCCGCGTCCAGGGCTTCGACCAGGTAGCGCGCCGGGGGCAGCTCGAAGACGACCGGCTGGCCACCCAGAGCTGGTACCGGCCGGCGCGCCAGCTCCGCCAGCCCCTGGCCATCGCGCACGACGACCTCGGCAATGGGCTGGCCGCCCGCTGCGCTGCCGGCGGCGACTTGCAGGCGGTTGGGACGGCCCGTACCGAAGACGATGGGCTGCAGGTCCTCGTGAAACTCGATCAGCGGCCGGTCGTTGTCGCCGGGCGGCAGCAAGGGCTGGACGGCATCGCGCACATAGGCTTTCAGCGACAGCGAGGTGACTTGCCCGTCGGCGTCGGCCGCACTGCGCAGCCCGCGCAGCAGGCAGTGCGTGAAGACGCCCTGCACCGACGGCCCCTTGCTGGCATCGAAGGGGTGCGGCAGCAGCTGCTCCGATGCGGTGGCCGCCCAGGGCGCGGCAAAGCCGTGCAGGAAGGGAATGCGCTTGGTGACGCTGGCGTCGCCGGCCATCGAAGGCAGCTCGCAGCTCGCCTGGACGAAGTCCGTGAGCTCGCGGCAGCAGTCCACGAACAGCACCACCTCCTCGAAGACCGAGGCCTCGCGCACATGCTTCGCGGTGGTGCGGCTCAGCAGCGAGCGCAGCGACAGCTTCACGGCGTTGCCCATCACGACGCCACAGTCTTCGTCGAAGGGCTTGGGTGGCCCGACACCGTGCCCGGCAAAGTAGAGATAGACGCGCCGACCCTTGCGCAATCCGGTCTGCAGCAGGTGCTGGTAGTAGCCGTGGATGATGAGGTCTTCGATGTCGTTGCGGATCGGCCGGCCGCTCGGTCCTGCACCGTTGACCGGGCGGGGTGCCGTGATGAGCTTGATGTTGTCCGGATCCAGGCCGCCGCCATCGTCGGCCTCCAGCCATTCCTTGAAGAGCAGGGCATCGTTGACGCAGCCCGTCAGCGACTGGATGCCGTCGGCATAGCTGTCGATGCCCACGACGATGGCGTGATCCCGCGGTGATCGGAAGTTGGGCATGGGCCTGGCGAAGCCTTCTCAGCGGCGTTGACGCGCCACATGAATGACGCGCCGGGACCATATCGACGCGCCCGGCCAGTGACATCCACAACTTTGGTGAGGCGGGCCCGCTGGGCCCACTCACAACACGCGTTTCCCAGGCCCGATGGCGCAAGCCGCGCCTTGCCTCATGAGAAACGGGGACGAGCCACTCAACAAAATTGGTGATGTTCGGGCCCTCGGAGGCTGCCATCGTGCTTCGACACGGCATCCCAAGCGAGGCAGGCACCCATGGACGAAATCACCCTCAAGCTCGGCAGTCACGAAGTGACGCTGCGAAAGAGCGATCGTGAGATCGCTGTCCATCCCAGGTCCAACATCAGCGCAGCCAAGCGCGCGGCCTTGCATCCGCAGCTGGTCGAGGAAAGCGCGGCGCGGCTCACCTCGCTGGCGGGTTTTCAGGTGCTTGCCGTCGCGCCGGAAAGCATGGAAAGCGACCTGGATGCCCTCCGCAAGGACCCCGCGGTCGCGGCGGGCACCCACGTCTATCACACCAGCGATGACGGGGTCGCCTTCGTTCCCACGGGCGAGATCTTCGTGAAATGGAGCGATCGGGCCACGTCGGAGCAGCGCAACGCCCTGCTCGCGGAGCACCATCTTTGCGTCCAGGAGCTCCGCGAAGGCGGCGCAGCCATCCTCAGGATCACCGAGAGTTCGCCCAACCCGCTGAAGGTCGCGGCATCGTTGCAGCGCAGTCCGGCGGTGGACGTCGCCGAACCCGACCTGGCCACACCCGGCACGCTCCACGCGTTTGTCATGCCCAGCGACTCGCTGCTCGAGCAGCAATGGCATCTGCGCAACACAGGCAACAACGGGGGCAGCGACCTGGGATTGCTGGCGGAGGCTGACGCCCGTGTCATCGATGCCTGGGAAGCTTGCGGATCTTTCGGCGTCCCCTCCGTCACGGTCGCGGTCATCGATGACGGCTTCGACCTCGGACATCCCGATCTCAGCGGGCCTGGCAAGCAGGTCGCGCCCTGGGACTTCACGCGGGGCAATGACGATCCTCGCCCTTCATTCGGGTTCAATCCGCAAGGCCGCTTTGTTGGCGACTGGCACGGCACGGCATGCGCCGGCGTCGCCGTCGGTGCGAACCAGGGCGTCGGCGTCGTCGGCGCCGCCCCGGGTTGCCGCCTGCTGCCGGTTCGCTGGGGCCCGAATCTGGCCGCCTCGCAGGTCGAGCAATGGTTTCGCTACGTCACCTTGCAAGGCGCGGCCGTGGTGAGCTGCAGCTGGAGCGCGCAGGCGCGGAACTTCCCGCTGGCCGACCGCATCGCAGACGCGATCACCGCCTGCGCCCGAGACGGACGCGGCGGCTTGGGCACGGTCATCTGCTTCGCGGCGGGCAATGAGAACCGTGACATCAACGACCCCGCCAGCAACTCGATCAACGGCTTCGCCATCCACCCCGACGTCATCGCCGTGGCGGCCTCCACGAGCCGCGACGAAAGGGCGCACTACTCCAACCATGGCGCAGAGATCTCCATCTGCGCACCGTCCAGCGGCGCTGGTGGAAGAGGCATCCTGACCGCCGATGTGCGGTCCTCGGCCGACACGCCGAACGGCAAGTTCGCGCTCGGATACGCCGCGGGCGACTTCGCGGCCGATTTCGGCGGCACCTCGAGTGCCACGCCCCTCGTTGCCGGTGTCTGCGGCCTGCTGCTTTCCATCCGCCCTCAGGCGACGGCGCAGCAGATCCGTCAGCTGATCGAGCGCACGGCCCGCAAGATCGGCCCGCCCGGCGGCTACGACGCCAGCGGACATTCAAGATTCTTCGGCTACGGCTGCGTGGATGCCCGAGCCGCGGTTCAAGTCATCCTGAATGCGGAAGGAGAAGGGGAGGATGCGCTGGGCATCGCTCCGCTCTGGGGACAGGAAGGCCACGAGAACACGAATGGCAAGGCGATCGCAGCCGTGCCGCAAGCGCTCAGGGGCTTCTATCTTGCGCACGAGGAGCGCATCGTCGTGGAGGCCATGGCCGCCGATCATGCAAAGAACAGCGATCCCTCCGAAAGGCCGCGTCACTATCTCGATGCCGATCGGTATGGCGTCCATCCGTTCGCCGAGCTGCCGGAGGACCTGGGCGAAGCCGTCGCCAAGTTCGGCCTGGAGACGCTCACCAAGAACGGTCTGCTGCCCTGGATCATCGAGGATAGCTTCGGGAAGCTGGTCCAGGCTTTCCGCAGCAAGGACGTCGATCAGGTCATCCGTCACTCCGCCTGGCTGGGCCACTACATCGGCGACTCGCATGTGCCGCTTCACACCACCGAGAACCACGACGGCCAGATGACCGGGCAACGTGGCCTGCACAGCCACTTCGAGTCCGTGGCCCTCGAGTTCATCGCCATCGATGAGATCGCCCCCGATGCTGGAGCGCTACTGACAGCCCCTATCCGCACCCTCGCCTTCGAGTGGATCCGGGAGAGTCATCTCCACATCCCGGAGATCCTGCGCGCCGACCTCGAAACGCGGATGCCGGGGCCGCAGCGACGCAGGAACAAGCAGGCCTTCGCCCTGCGCGTGCGGCCCATCGTGGTCGAGCGTCTCAGCCGGGGTGCATCACGGCTGGCCAGCGCGTGGTTCAGCGCCTGGACGATGGCAGGCGAGCCCGAGCTTGATGGCGCCATGCCAGCAAGTCACGTCCGGCCTGCCTCCTTCAACCTGAGCTGAGAACGGGTCATTCGACAGCCGCAGGCTCGCCCTCCGCGTGCCGGTCCCGCTCCGTCGTGCGGAGGATCTCGTCCAGAACGGATGTGGCGTAGGTCCCGGCGGGCAAGGAGAAGGTGAGCACCAGCTGGTCGGCTTGCGGCCATTCCCATGACATCTCCGCCGGGCTCGCGACCAGGGCGCGGCGCTCCTGATCCAGGCCGGCGTGCTCCATGCCGTCGCACAAGGTGGCGTGACGGCCAGCCACGCCGTTCTCCAGGGCCTGCGCTTGATCGGTGGTGCTCACCCGGCCCCGTCCCCAGAGCGGTCCGGTGGGCCGGCCCGCCTCGTCCATCACGTCACCGGGCAGGGTCTTGCCCCAGAGGCCCTGCTGGATTCGCAGCGCCAGCACTTCATTGAAGACGAAGGAGCGCACCGCCGACAGGTAGATGCCCTTCTTCTTCGGGTTGCGCACGCGGATTTCGCGCGCCAGCATGGCCCGGCCCAGCTCGACGTTGCCGCCGTCATGGCCGAAGCGCTGAGCGCCGAAGTAGTTGGGCACGCCCTGTGACGCGACGGCCTTGAGATTGGCCTCGATGGCGTCGCGGTCGCCGGTCACGTCACGCAGCACGATGCGGAATCGGTTGCCCTGCAGATCACCGGGGCGCAGCTTCTTCACATGGCGGCTCTGGCTCAGCACCTTGAACTCCGGGTGCTGAAGCCCGGTCAGGTCGGGCGTCTCGCCCTTCCCTTTCCCAATCGGCAGATAGATGCTGAACCACTGGCGGGTGATGGCGTAGCGGTCCTTGAGGCCGGCGTAGCCCACGTCCATCTCCTGCACGCCGGCGGCCTCGGCCAGCTGCTGGGCGACGAAGGCGGTGTTGGCGCCGTTCTTTTCGATGTCCAGCCAGATGTGCTCGCCCTCGCCGCCGGGCAGCTGCAGCGGCAGCTCGGTCACGACGAAATCCTCATTGAGGAGTTTCAGCGTGGCGCTGGCGCCGCTGGCGGGATAGGCGTTGGGCCAGGGCGGCAAGGTCGTGTATTGAGGGTCGGTCATGAGCGGTCTGACGGCACCAGCTGTAGAGAGGGACAGGCTGCCCGGCCGACCAGGTGCAGTCCAGACGGTGATTCTCCGCGAAGCCAGGGACCGCTCCCAGCGTCATCACGTCGCGCACTGTCAACCCACGTTCCGCGGCTGGCCGGCTGCAAGCCGGCTGCCGGGCGCAACGACTGGGCTGTGCGGCACGCGTTCGACCGCGGGCGTTGGAACGGGGTCGGACAAGGTCTCCGGCTCGAACGTCGACACGCAAAGCAACGCCATGAGGCTCGTCAGCACGAGCAGCACCGTCACGATGGCTCGGTGCCAGCCCATTGCAGCCCCCGGCAGCAGCGCCGCTCAGCGGCAGAGGCGACCGATGACCATGCCGAGGGCCAGCGCGGTGACAACGACGGTGAGCGGCTTGGCGCGTACGACCGACCGCGCAGCTTCTGTGCCTTCGGCACCCAGGGTGCAAGCGTCATCAACGTACTGGTAGACGGTTTCGCGCGCGGCGGCCACACCGGCCTTGACTTGCTCGCCAGCAGACGACGCGGCCTGCGCAACGTGATC
Source organism: Roseateles sp. GW821-FHT09H10 (assembly GCF_059415865.1). NCBI lineage: Bacteria > Pseudomonadati > Pseudomonadota > Betaproteobacteria > Burkholderiales > Sphaerotilaceae > Roseateles > Roseateles sp. GW821-FHT09H10. The sequence goes on from NZ_JBWKOB010000002.1 coordinate 153,747, forward strand.
CATTGCGTTTCGCACGGTTCCAGCGACGGCTGACGGGTCCGATGCAGCGGTATCCGATCCATGAGCGGGATCTGCAAGATTTGGTGACGTGGTGACAGTTGCCATGGTGATTCCTTTGGGAGAGTCCATCTTTCTGGTCGTGCGGCGATCAATGCTTCTCGGCGTCTTCGCCAAGCAATTCGGCCTTGCGGACTGCCATGTCCTCGCCCAGCGCGTCGAGATCCAGGTCCGACTTGCGCACCTTGGGAAACATCTCGCCTTCCTCTTCCTTGACGTGGTGATCGATGTACTCCCCCAGCACCTTGACCTTGGCGTCGTACAGCGGATCTTCCGGCGAGCCTTCCTCGATCTGCGCGATCAGCTCCTTGCAGCTGGCGTGTTCCACATCGGCCTCGTCGACCAGGTCTTCGTCCTCACCCAGCACGCTGCGCGCGGCCGGATAGAACAGCTCTTCCTCGACCGTGGCGTGCGCCGTCAGCATGGTGCAGATCAGCAGGGCGATGGTCTGCTTGTCCTCGGCCTGGGCCTCGGACTTGACGAGCTGGTCGTAATCCTTGAACAGCGCCTTCACCTCCTTGTGGTCGGCGATGAGGAGCTGGATGGCGTCGGGGGTGGCGCTGGCCTTCGACCGGGTGGCGGTTTTCCGAGCGGCGGGCTTGTGCGCGGCTGCGTGCTTGGCCGCCTTGGCTGAGGTCTTTGTTGCATTGGGCATGGGGATTCCTGCTGGATGGTGGCGAAAGAGAAGTGGCGGATATGCACCGGGAAGAAGTCCCAGGCGCGTGAGTTGTGTCGGCGTTGGCGCGGGGCCGTGCAGCGGCGGTCGGATGGAGGAAGGCGGTTCAGCGCCGCCGAGCCAGAGGCCCGAGGCAGCGATCGGGTCGCTTCAGAAGCGATGACGGATGGTGATCGCAAGGGCGAACGGCCGATGAAAGACGCCGCGTCGCAAGGGCGTAGGCGCTGGCGCCGATGTCACCAAGGCAGTCAGCGCAACAAGGTCCAAACGCGGAGTTGCCAATGGCCGACGGAGTCCTGCGTGCAGGCGAGTACGCCTGGTCGAAAGAAAAGGCGGCCGGGGCCGCCTTTCTTGGGTGCGCGTCGATCAGCGATAGACGTGCTGGCCCTTCGCTTCGGTCCAGTTGCGCTCGAAGTGCTCGGCGTCCTCGTCCGACTTGGCGCGCACGCCCATCAGGATGCCGCCCTTCTTGATGCCTTCTTCGTAGTGCTTGACGCGCTCTTCCGGCATGCTCCAGCCGACCAGCGCGCCGACCAGGCCGCCACTGGCGGCACCGGCGCCTGCGCCGGCGATGGCTGCGGCGAGCGGGCCCGCCACCACCAGGCCGAGGCCGGGGATGGCGATGCTGGTGCCGACAGCCGCGACTGCAGCGGCGATGGCGCCCAGCGTGCCACCAATGGCACCGCCGATGCCGGCGCCCTCGGCAGCCTTGTTGCCGAGTTCCGTCTCGGTGCCGGCAGGCACGAAGTGGCGCTCGCGCGTCTCGTCGGACATGACGACATCCACGTCATCGTTGCTGTAGCCGCGCTGGCTGGCGGAGTCGTAGGCGGCTTCGGCGCTGGCGCGGTCGGGGAAAAGGCCGGTCACAAGGCGGCGGTCATGGGTCGTGGTCATGGAATCTCCTGAATTGAAAAAGGTGGGAATCAGTGGCGGTCCACGCGCGGTACACGGTTCTCGTTGACCGAGGCGTTGGTCGCCACCGTCGTGCCGTCATTGGCCATCGTGTTCGGCGGCGCGTTCGCGGCGTCAGGCTTGGCCTGACGGGCCTTGTCGGCCACCGTCGGGCCGGTGCGAACCACGGTGGCGACGTCCGAGCGCGGGACGGCCTTCTCGTTGGCAGCCCTCGCGGTATCGGGCGTCACGCCCACGGCGGTCGGCTGAGAGGCAGGAACTGCCGGCGAGGCTTGCGCAAAGGCGGCTACGCAAGCAGCGGCCAGGGCGAAACCCGCAGCAAGGCGCGAGGTGATGTTCATGAAAAATCCTTGGTGGACGGAAAGGAAGGCAGTTCAAGGTGACAGGCGCTCGGCCTGTACCCTGCTGCCGATAGGCTCTGCATGGTGGAGCGCGCCACCCGGCCGGGACGTGGGGCCTCACGAAGTCCAGGTGTAGGACCGCGCGAGCAACTGCGGCTTGCGGTTACGCGCTTGAGCGTGCGGGCCTACAGCTGCGATGCGAGCAAGCGGCTCCAGCGTTCGGCGAGCTTCTCCGTCCAGGGCCGGTACTGCCACTCAGCGAAGCTGACGACCTTGGACCGGAGCAGGTCAGCCTCGAACGCATCGCGCTGCTGGCGCGCGAAATCAGCATCCAGCACGTTCAGCGTGGCCTCGTCGTTGAGACGGAAGGAGCGGTTGTCGAAGTTGGTGGAACCGACCGACGTCAGCAGCCCGTCCACGATCAACACCTTGCAATGGAACATCGTGGGCTGGTACTCGGCGATCACCGCACCGGCTTGCAACAACGGCCCCCAGCTCGCGCGGGAAGCGCTGCGCACGGTATCGCTGTCGATGTGGGGGCCTGGCACGATGATCCTGACCTTGACCCCGCGCGCCATGGCGTCCAGCAGAGCCTGGTGCGTCAGTGCATCGGGGACGAAGTAGGCGGCCGACAGGTCGATGGAAGACTCGGCCGCGGTGATGGAAAACAGATAGAGCAACTGCATGCTCTCGCTGCCGCTTGCGGGGGAACTGCTGAACATCTGTGCCGCCATGCCGCCACGCGCCTTCAGCACCGGGAAATAGGCCTCGCCATGCAGCACGCGGCCGGTGACCTTGATCCAGTTGTCCAGGAAGACGGCCTGCATCTGCGCCACCACGGGGCCGCTGACCTCGAAGTGGGTATCGCGCCAGTGCGAGGCGTCCTGCGCATGGCCGGTCCATTCGGGCGCGATACCCACGCCGCCGGTGAATCCGAGACGGCCGTCGACAACCAGCAACTTGCGATGCGTCCGGTTGTTCATGCGCGTCAGGTGCGACCAGTGCGGCGGATGGAATCGCTTGACCTCGACGCCGGCCTCTGTCATTTGCCGGATCAAGGCCTCGTCCATCTTGACGCTGCCCAGCCAGTCCAGCAGCACATGGCATTTCACGCCGCGCCGGGCCGCGTCCGACAGCGCGTTGGCGAACTCCAGCCCGATGTCGCCTGACCAGTAGATGTAGGTCTCGAAGGTGACGGACGCCTTGGCCTCGCGAATGGCCTTCAGCATGGGCGGAAAGATCTCGTCGCCATTGAGCCGCGCCGCGACTGCGTTGCCTTCGATGAACGGGGGCCCCAGCAAGGCCCCCAACTCGCGAGGGAACTGCGGATCGGCCAGGGCGTACAGACGGGGAATGTGCCGCTCGATCTTCTTCTCGCCGGTCACGAAGTTCACGACCAGCAGACCGCCCAACACGGCCAAAGCGAACCCGAGTGCGATGAGGCTCAGCTTGCCAGCCTTATGCAACAACGCCATGCATGTCTCCCAAGTCCGCGCTCCTGGAGCGCAGACAGGTCAGTGAGGGCTGTGAACCGGGCTGCCGGACGCCGGGTGCGTCATGCTTGCAGGAAGAACCGCATCATCTCCGCGCTGGCGTCGGGGCCGCGCGCGTCCGTGTAGGAGCCGGACGGATCGCCGCCCGACCAGGCATGGCTGGCGCCATGCACCCGCCATTGCTCGGTCACGACGCGGCCTTGTGCGTCTCTGTGCAGACGTCGAGTGCAAGCCAGCGCCAATGTTGGCCTGTGAATGTGAATACCTCGATGACTCGATGGCCAAGATCCAATAATCTTGGTGGGACGACTTGGTGTTCACCCCAATCGTACCCAGGCGGCAAGTCTTCAAAAACTGTTTGCTGACCTCTGACGTCAAGCTATTGTTGAGAACGTCAACTTTCTGTTAGCAAGAACCTTTGGAGTCACGCAGTCGCGCCTGTCATTCCACAGTCACCGACTTCGCCAGATTGCGGGGTTTGTGTCGTGCCGCTGCGCATCACGACCAATCCGAGAGCCACGCGCGAGGCCGATCAGCGCACGCTGATCGAACTGACTCGAACAATTAATGTCCGTCGGAACCGCTACTCGTAAGTTGGTGATTTTTCGACACGAGCGGACTGCCTGAATGTCCGTCGGAGATCGTCAAACGAACCACCGCCGCTGCTCGGCTACAAATAATGTCCGTCGGACACCCCCGAGAAGGCCTGATCGCTGCCTACGCTTTTGTTGCGGGCAGCTTTGACCTTGCGACTAGCAGCTCTGCCGGGCGACAGCAGCCGTTCGCTGACGGCTGACTGCTTTCAGCGCTCGACGTAGTCGTGCGTCACGTCCTTCGCGTGTCGCCCGGATAGCGGTCCGCGTCTGTACGGCAGCAATGTGCCCAAAGCCGAAATTCGCCGAACCACGCCAACAGGCTGACCCGAGGCATTCGCAGTCGAGTCCCCGAACGGCGGCACCGCCGCAAAGCCGACAAGCGGCTGCTTGTCATCTCTCGCATCGGCGAGTCATTTGGACACCCTGGACGTATGCTGCGTGTCAGGATTCAATGGCGCGGGCCGCCTGGGAGCTAACTTCATGGACGATGCGACCCCTGGAACAGAGCGACAAACGGTCCTCGTGGTCGACGACACGCCGGACAACTTGGCCTTGATGGCAGGCCTGCTCAAGGAGCACTACCGCGTGAGGCTGGCCAATGATGGTCAGAAGGCGCTGCAGCTTGCCGCGCGGGCAGATCCACCCGACCTCATCCTGCTGGACGTCATGATGCCCGGCATGGACGGCTTCGCGGTTTGCCGCGAGTTGAAGGCGGATGAGCGCACGCGTGACATCCCCATCATCTTCCTGACTGCGCTGAACGACGCTGTCGACGAGGAATTCGGCTTGGCCGTGGGAGCGGTGGACTACATCACCAAGCCCATCAGCCCAGCCGTGGTGCTGGCGCGTGTGCGAACCCAGTTGCAGCTGAAGGCGTCGGCGGACTTCCTTCGCGACAAGGCCAGCTTCCTCGAGGCCGAGGTGGCGCGGCGCACTCGCGAGCTTGCCACCATCCAGGACGTGACCATCCAGGCCATGGCCTCCCTGGCCGAGACTCGCGACAACGAAACCGGCAACCACATCCGGCGTACCCAGCTCTACGTCAAGCTGCTGGCCGAGACCCTGCGCGATCACCCGCGCTTCAGGGGCACGCTGACCGACGCCTACATCGACACGCTCTTCAAGTCGGCGCCGCTGCACGACATCGGCAAGGTCGGCATTCCCGACCGCATCCTGCTCAAGCCGGGGAAGTTCGAACCGCACGAGTTCGAGATCATGAAGACCCACTGCAAGCTGGGGCGCGACGCCATCCAGCAGGCGGAGGACAGGCTGGGGCTGAAGGTGGACTTCCTGACCGTCGCCAAGGAGATTGCCTACAGCCACCAGGAGAAATGGAACGGCTCGGGCTATCCCGAAGGACTGTCGGGAGACGACATCCCCGTGTCGGCGCGCCTCATGGCCGTCGCGGACGTCTACGACGCCTTGATCAGCCGCCGCGTCTACAAGGAAGGCATGCCGCACGACAAGGCCGAGCAGATCATCATCGACGGCCGTGGGAGTCATTTTGACCCCGACATGGTCGACGCGTTCGTGCAGGTCGCTGTCCAGTTCCGTGAGATAGCGCAGCTACACGCCGACAGCGATGCCGACCTGCACGACAAGGAACGCAGCCTGAGCGTCTTCAAGAGCCCCTGAGCGGCCTAGGTAATCGGGAGGGGTGATGCTCGGCTCGAATTGGCTGGAAAGGCATTCGCTGCGCAGCAAGCTGCTGCTCGGCTTCAGCGTGCTCATCTTCACGATGCTGGCGCTGGGCATCGGCGACCTGCTGCGGCAGCAAGCCCTGCTGGCGCAGATCACCCAGCTCTACGAGAAGGACCTGCTGGGCTTGGCGAACGCCAAGAACGCTCAGGCCGCCTATCTCACCATGGGCCGCGAGTTGCGCCAGGCACTGATCTCGGAGAACGTTGAAGACCGAAAGTTGGCCTTACGTCACATAGCCGAACAGGACACCCGCATTCGCCGCGAACTGGCCGAACTCAGGCCGCGGCTGTTTCGCCCGGAGAACCTGCCACGCCTGGCCGCGTTCGAGGAGGCCTACGCCCTCTACAAGATCGACGTCGACAGCGCCGCCGGCATGCTGGTTCGCGGCGAGGACGACCAGGCGCGTGCCTTCGTCGCTTCGCCCGACTTCCAGGCAACCGGCGACGCTGTGCGCGCGCGCATGGAAGATGTGGTGGCCTCCAAGGAAAGCGGCGCGCGCGGCAGCATGGAAGCCGCCCTGCAGCGCGTCGCCGAGGCGCGCAATCAGACCTTGGGACTGCTGTTTGGCGGTCTGCTGCTGGGCGGCGGCGTGGCTTGGTGGGTGGTGGTGTCCATCCGCCGCCCTCATGCGCGCGTGCGCCACGCGGTTGAGCAACTGGCCCACGGGCAGCTCCACACCGAAGTACCGCACCAGGACTTCAACAACGAGCTCGGCGAGATCGCCCGCTCCGTCCAGGTGCTGCAGAAGGTCGCGCAGGAGATGGAGGGACGCAACTGGCAGAAGAGCCACCTGGCGCAGATCTCGGCGGCCCTGCAGACAGCGACCGACGATGCCGAGCTGGCACAGCTCTTCTTCAGCCAGCTGGCGGCGGCCATCGAAGGCATCGGCCACGGCGCGCTTTACGCCTACGACGATGACGCCCGCCAGCTGCGCCTGCTCGGCGGCTATGCGCTGCCAGAGCCGGGTGCGCCGCGGCGCCTCGAGCTGGGTCAGGGCCTCGCGGGTCAATGCGCGCTGGAGCGTGCGCCCATCGTGATGACCGATCCGCCGCCGGGCTATTTGTCCATCGCTTCGGCTCTGGGTGCGGCGCCGCCTCGCGCCATCACGTTGTTCCCTCTGCTACGCGCCGAACGGCTGTTGGGCGTGCTGGAACTGGCCGCCTTCCAGCCCCTGGGCGCGCGCGAGCAGGGCCTGCTGGATGACCTCACACCCGTGCTGTCCATGGACCTGGAGATCCTGGAGCGCGCGGCGCGCTCGATGCGGCTGCTGCAGGAGGCGCAGCGCCAAGCCGCCGAGCTGGAGGCGCAGAAGAACGAGATCCAGGCCACCGAGGCCTGGTACCGCGGTGTCATCGATGCCGCACCCGACGGCCTGTTGATCGCCGATGCCGCGGGTGTCATCGTCACGGTCAACCGTCAGCTCGAGCGCATGTTCGGCTACGCGGCGGGCGACCTGGTCGGCCAGCCGGTGGAGCTGCTGGTGCCCGAAGCGGCGCGCGGCCAGCACCCTGCATTGCGCGCGTCCTTCATGCAGTCCGGTGGCACGCGCGCGATGACGGCGCGTGAAGGCGTGCTCCAGGGCCGCCGCAAGGATGGCACCCTGTTCCCGGTCGACGTCGGCCTGTCGCGGCTGGACGCACAGGGCGGGCGCGACGCCAGCGTCTGCGCCTCGGTGCGCGACGTCACAGCTCGGCTGGCGGCCGAACGGGCCCTGACGGAGAGTGCAGAGCGTCTGGACTTCGCGCTGCGGGGCGGCAACCTCGGCCTGTGGGACTGGGACGTCGGCGCGGGCCGAAGCCGCGTCAACGAGATCTGGGCGGCGATGCTGGGCTATCGGCTTGACGAGCTGGTCGACGAGCACGGCAGCGCTGCGGCAGCCTGGGCGCGGCTGCTGCATCCCGACGATGCGGGCGAGGCCAACCGGCGCTTTGGGCAATGCATCGAGACGCCAGAGCTTTCCGAGTACCAGGCCCAGTTCCGCATGCTCAGCAAAGCGGGCGAGTGGCGCTGGATCCTGTCGCTGGGCCGCGCCACCGAGCGCGATGCCAATGGCCGCGCGCTGCGCTTCGTCGGCATCCACCAGGACGTCACCGAGCGCAAGCAGCTGCAGGACGAGATGGCCCGCGCCAAGGAGGCCGCCGAGGACGCCACCCGCGCCAAGAGCGAATTCCTGGCCAACATGAGCCATGAGATCCGCACGCCGATGAACGCCATCATCGGCATGTCCCACCTGGCCCTGCAGACCCCGCTCGACAAGAAGCAGCGCAACTACATCGAGAAGGTGCATCGCTCGGGCGAGAACCTGCTGGGCATCATCAACGACATCCTCGACTTCTCCAAGATCGAGGCCGGTCGCATGACGCTGGAGACGGTGGACTTCCGCCTTGAAGACGTGATGGACCATCTGGCCAACCTCGTGGGCCTGAAGGCCGACGACAAGGGCTTGGAACTGCTGTTCGACGTCGCCGACGACGTGCCCACCGCACTGCGCGGCGACCCGCTGCGCCTTGGACAGATCCTCGTCAACCTCGGCAACAACGCCGTCAAGTTCACGGAGAGCGGCGAGGTGGTGGTCGGCGTTGAATTGGTGTCCGAAGTCGAGGGCCAGGCCGAGCTGCACTTCCGGCTGCGCGACACCGGCATCGGCATGACGGCGGAGCAGCTGGGCCGCCTGTTCGTGAGCTTCAGCCAGGCCGACGCCTCCACGACGCGTCGCTACGGCGGCACCGGCCTGGGCCTGGCCATCTCCAAGACCCTGGTCGAGCTGATGCACGGCCGCATCTGGGTGGACAGCACGCCCGGCGAGGGCTCGACCTTCCATTTCCAGGTGCGCTTGGGCGTGCAGAGCCAGCCACGGCCGCGCCGCATGTTCCGCGCCGACGAGTTGCTGGGCGTGCGCGTGCTGGTCGTGGACGACAACGCCTCGGCGCGCGAGATTCTCTCCACCATGGCCCGCAGCTTCGGCCTGGAGGTGGATGTGGCGCACAGCGGCGCCGAAGCCCTGCGCATGGCCGCGCAGGCCGACGCGCGCGACCTGGGCTATGACGTGGTGCTGATGGACTGGCGCATGCCCGACATGGACGGCGTGGAGGCCATGCACCGGCTGGAAGCCGAGGGCCTCAAGCGCACACCCACCGTCATCATGGTGACGGCCTACGGGCGTGAGGAGGCGCTGGGCGCCGCGCAACAGCAGGGGGTGACGCCGCGCGCGGTGCTCACCAAGCCCGTCACCCCGTCCACGCTGCTGGAGGCCGTGGGCGAGGCGCTGGGCCGGCAGGGCCTGGTGGAGACGCGCGCCGTCGAGAAGGCCGATACCCATGCCCAGGCCCGCGAGCGGCTCGCAGGCGCGCGGCTGCTGCTGGTCGAGGACAACGACCTCAACCAGGAGCTGGCCCTGGATCTGCTGGCCGATGCCGGCATCGAGGTCGTCTGCGCGGGCAACGGCCAGGAGGCGCTGGACCTGCTGGCGCGCGATGCGCGGTTCGACGGCATCCTGATGGACTGCCAGATGCCTGTGCTGGACGGCTACGCGGCCACCCAGCGCATCCGCGCCCAGCCCGCCCTGGCGGCGTTGCCCATCATTGCCATGACGGCCAACGCCATGGCCGGCGACCGCGAGAAGGCGCTGGCCGCCGGCATGTGCGACCACGTGCCCAAACCGCTCAACGTGGGCAGCATGTTCACCACGCTGGCCAAATGGATCAGGCCGGCCGCGGGCCGCGCGGTGCAGGTTCCGCATGGCACCGGGCAGCTCGCAGCGGCATTCCCCGCATTCCCCGCCTTGGCCGGCATCGATACCGCGCGTGGCCTCGCGACGGCTGGCGGCAAGCCTGAGCTCTACCGCCGCCTGTTGCTCAAGTTCCAGGCTGGGCAGGCGGGTTTTGCCGCCGCCTATGCCGCGGCGCGCGCCGATGCCACCGACCCGCTGGCCGCGCGGCGCGCGGCCCACACGCTGCGCGGCACGGCCGGCAACATCGGCGCGCTGGGGCTGCAGGCCGCGGCCGCACGGCTGGAGGACGCCAGCGGTCCCGATCAGGGCGCCGCCGCCGACACGGCCCTGGCCGCGGTACTGGACCGGCTAGCTCCCGTGCTGGCAGGCCTGGCCGAATTCGCGGTGCAGGAGGCCTTCGCGCCGACTGCAGCGACAGCGGCCGTGGTGGTGGATGAGGCACGCTTGCGGCAGGGCCTGGCACGTCTGTCGCAACTACTGTCCGAGGGCGACATCGAGGCCATCGATCTCACGGAGGCGCTGCTGGCCCAAGTCGGTGACGCTGCGCTGGCCCGCACGCTGCAGCGGGTTGCCAAAGCCCTGTCAGATTTTGATTTCGACACTGCTGCGGCAGCACTGCAGGCGCTGGAGCCGACACCATGACACCGATACCTGCACCGCCCCGGCTTGGCCCCGAGACTCGCGTGCTTGTCGTCGACGACTTCGAGGCGATGTGCAAGGTCACGGTGAACCAGCTGCGCCAGATGGGCGTGGAGCGCGTCGTCACAGCCCGCAACGGTGCCGAGGCGCTGCGCCAGCTGCAGGGGGCGCGCTTCGACATCGTGCTGTCCGACTGGAACATGCCGGTCATGTCCGGCCTCGAGCTGCTGCAGGCCATGCGCGCCGACCCACAGCTGTCGGCCCTGCCTTTCGTGCTCATCACCGCCGAGGCCGAGCGCCAGAAGGTGACCGAGGCCGTCGCCAGCGGCGTGACGTCCATGCTGCTCAAGCCCTACACGCCACAGCAGCTCATTGACCGCGTGCAAAAGGCGCTGCGCTGGACGCCGCGCCGGCTCGTGGCGGCCACAGCGCCACCGCCGCCGCAGGAGGCGGCTGGCGAGATGGCCGATACGCGGCCCACCATCCTGGTCGTCGATGACACGCCCGACAACCTGGTGCTGCTGTCCGGCCTGTTCCGCGACGAGTACCGCGTGCGCCTGGCCCAGACCGGGGAAAAGGCTCTGCAGTTCGCCACCTCGGACCGTCCGCCCGACCTGGTGCTGCTGGACGTCATGATGCCGGGCATCGATGGCTTCGAGGTGGCGCGCCGCATGCGAGAGCACCCCAGCTCGCAGACCATCCCCATCATCTTCGTCACCACGCTGAGCACGGCGGACGCGCGCTTGCAAGGCCTGGACCTGGGCGCCGTGGACTTCATCACCAAGCCCGTCGACCCCGCGACGCTCAAGCCGCGGGTGCGCAACTTCATGCGCTATGTCCAGCTGCGCAAGGACCTGCAGGCCGAGGTCGACGGCATGCTGGAAGCCGCTCAGATGCGCGAAGACGTGGAGCGCATCACCCGCCATGACCTCAAGGGCCCGCTCGCCGGCGCGCTGGGCGTTGCGCAGGCCCTGCTCCAGGACGATGCGCTGGGGCGCCGGCAGCTCGAGCAGGTGGAACTGATCGAAGACATCCTGATGCGGGTGCTCGGCATGATCAACCTGTCTGCCGAGCTCTACAAGATCGAGACGGGGCACTTTCAGCTCAAGGCCGCGCCGCTGCGCATCGGCGAGTTGCTGCGCCGCATCGTCGAGACCGCTCGCGTCACCTTTGCTGAGAAGCAGCTGTCCATCTCGGTGGACACCGACGTCCCCGTGGGCAGCGAGCCGCCGCAAGCCATGGGCGATGCGACCCTGTGCTTCTCGGCCTTGCAGAACCTCGTCAAGAACGCCTGCGAAGCCGCACCGGCCCGTGGCACGGTCGCCGTGCGACTGTTGGACCAGGTGCCGCTGAAGATCGTCATCGAGAACAAGGGCGTCGTCCCCGAGGCCATCCGCGAGCACTTCTTCGACAAGTTCGTCACCGCAGGAAAGCAGGGCGGGACAGGTCTGGGCACCTACTCCGCGCGCTTGCTGATGAGGGCGCAGCATGGTGATGTCGAGATGGAAACCTCCGATGACGAACACCTGACTCGCGTCGTGGTGCATCTGCCCAAGGTCGGAGGCGCTAGATAGATTTCACAATCGTTCGAGCGTCAGCCGCTTGAGGGAACGTCGGCTAAAGGCTGAGGCCCGGCATCCGGAACGGCGCACACGAACGGCAGCAACCGCTGCGGCGCCGTTCTTCGTCATCAACCTCGAACTTCGGCTTTGGGCACATTGCTGACAGCCGACTCAGCAAACTGAAGGTCGGCAACCGCTGCAAAGCAGCCGGCCACGCTGGCCTGCTGCTTCCGCCGCACCGCGGACATCACCGCTCAATATCAGCCAGGGCTAAGCATTCCGAAGCGACAGCATCGGTTGTCGCACTCTTTATTGCAGTGTCGCGGACTCTATTGCGCTGTCGCATACTTTATTGCCGGCGAACATCGAACCTGGCCCAGCCCGTGCCGGTCATTCGACCGTCACGCTCTTGGCAAGGTTTCTCGGTTTGTCCACATCCGTCCCCCGCGCACAGGCCGTGTGATACGCCAGCAGCTGCAGCGGCACGACGTGCAGGATGGGGCTGAGTTCGCCGTAGTGCTCGGGCATGCGGATGACGTGCAGGCCGGCTTCGCTTTCGATGGCGGTGTCGCCGTCGGCGAAGACGTAGAGCTGGCCGCCGCGGGCGCGGACTTCCTGCATATTGCTCTTCAGCTTTTCCAGCAGCGCGTCGTTGGGCGCCACCGTCACCACCGGCATCTCGGCCGTGACCAGGGCCAGCGGGCCGTGCTTGAGCTCGCCGGCGGGGTAGGCCTCGGCGTGGATGTAGCTGATCTCCTTGAGCTTCAAGGCACCTTCCAGCGCGATCGGGTAGTGCAGGCCGCGGCCGAGGAAGAGGGCGTTTTCCTTGCGCGCGAACTCCTCGCTCCACGCAATGATCTGGGGCTCCAGGGCCACCACGGCCTGCACGGCGACGGGCAGGTGGCGCAGATCCTTCAGGTGCCGGGCTTCATCGGCCTCGCTGAGGTGGCCGCGAGTCTGCGCCAGCGCCAGGGTCAGCAGGAAGAGACCGACGAGCTGGGTCGTGAAGGCCTTGGTGGAGGCCACGCCGATCTCGGCGCCGGCTCGCGTGATGTAGGCCAGCTCGCACTCGCGCACCATGGCGCTGGTGGACACATTGCAGATGGTCAGCGTGTGCTTCATGCCCAGGCTGCGGGCATGCTTGAGCGCGGCGATGGTGTCGGCGGTCTCGCCGCTCTGGCTGATGGTGACGACCAGGGTGCGCGGATTCGGCACGCTGTCGCGGTAGCGGTACTCGCTGGCGATCTCCACCGAGGTCGGGATCTTGGCGATGCTCTCCAGCCAATACTTGGCCGTGGAGCCCGAGTAGTAGCTGGTGCCGCAGGCCAGGATCAGGACGTTGTCGATCTCCTTGAAGATGCGATAGGCACCGTCGCCGAACAGCTCGGGACTGATGCTGGTCACCGCGTCCAGCGTGTTGGCGATGGCCACGGGCTGCTCGAAGATTTCCTTCTGCATGTAGTGGCGGTAGGGGCCCAGCTCGGCGGCGCCGCTGTGGGCGTGCACGGTCTTGACCTCGCGCTGCACGGCGCCGTAGCGGCCGGTCGTCGTGTCCAGGCGGCTCAGCCAGTAGCGGCCCAGCTGCAGGTCGACGACATCGCCCTCTTCCAGGTAGACGATCTGGTCGGTCACGCCGGCCAGGGCCATGGCGTCGGAGGCGACGAAGTTCTCCTGCTCGCCCACGCCCAGCACCAGCGGCGAGCCCTCGCGGGCGGCGACGACGCGGTGCGGCTCGTCGCGGCAGAACACGGCCACGGCATAGGCGCCCTTCAGGCGCGGCAGGGCCTGCTGCACGGCGTCCAGCAGGTCGCCGCTGTAGAGGTGGTCGATCAGGTGGGCGATGACCTCGGTGTCGGTCTGGCTGGAGAAGACATAGCCGCGACCCTTCAGCTCGGCGCGCAGCTCGTCGTGGTTCTCGATGATGCCGTTGTGGACCAGGGCGATGCGGCCCATGGCCTCCACGCCGGCGTTGGGGCCGGGCGAGAAATGCGGGTGGGCGTTGTGCACGGCGGGCGCGCCATGCGTGGCCCAGCGGGTGTGGGCGATGCCGGTGCCGGCGGAGATGCCGTCCTGGTCGGCCTGGGTCTGCAGCTCGGCCACGCGCGAGGTGGAACGGGCACGGCGCAGGCCGCCGTCCTGATGCACGGCCACGCCGCAGGAGTCATAGCCGCGGTACTCGAGGCGCTTCAGGCCTTCGACGAGGATGGGAACGATGTTGCGCTGACTGACCGCGCCGACGATGCCGCACATGAGATGTCTCCGTTGGGGAATGGCCCAGATCGTAGGCAGGCTCGCGCGGCGAATGGATGCAAATTTTCCTCATAAATGAAGGAAAATTTCCCATCCTGCTTGGCGAGAAATATTCATTCAAATACCATTTGAAAATGAACGATATCGACGCCATCGACCTGCGCCTGCTGGATGCCCTGCAGACCGACGCGGCCCTGAGCAACCAGGACCTGGCCGCGCGGGTGGCCGTGTCGCCGGCCACCTGCCTGCGGCGCGTGAAGCGCCTGGTGGACGCCGGCGTCATCGAACGCCGCGTCGCCCTGCTGTCGCCCGACAAGCTGGGCGCGGGGCTGTCGGCCATCCTGGAGATCACGCTGGACCGCCAGGGCGCTGAGCATCTGGACGCCTTCGAGGCGCGCGCGGTGCAGGAGGCGGCCGTGCAGCAGTGCTGGCGCGTCTCGCCGGGACCGGACTTCGTGCTGGTGGTGCAGGTCGCCGACATGGCGGCCTACCAGGCCTTCACCCAGCGCCTGCTGACCCAGGACGCCAATGTGCGCAACATCAAGGCCTTCTTCAGCGTCAAGCGAGCCAAGTTCGAGACGCGGATCGGGCTGCCATCCCCCTAATTTCATAGGCTCCCCCGCGAGCTCGGGGGGCAAAAACCGCTCCCGCGGCCGACAGAATCCGGCTCCCCTCGACCGGAGCCCCCCCGATGTTGTCCCGCAAGTCCTTCCGCCCCGCCGCCTTCGCGCTGGCCCTGGGCCTCGCCGGCCTGGCCCCCGCGGCCCAGGCCCTCAACATCGTCCTGACCGATGTCGGCACCACGCCGATGTCCTCCGCACAGCTGGGCGCCTTCCAGGCCGCCGCCAACTACTGGTCCAGCAAGCTGACGGACAACGTGACGGTCTACGTCAACATCGCCTTCAACGACCTGGGCCCCAACATCCTGGGCTCCACGAGTTCCAACTGGGACACCATCAACTACAGCACGCTGCGCGGCAGCCTCGCCACCGACGCCAAGTCGACCACCGACGCCCTCGCCGTGGCCAGCCTGCCCGCCGGCTCCTCGGTCAGCTTCTGGGCCACCCAGGGCGACCTGAGCACGCGTTTTGACAACGACGGCTCGGTGAACAACCGCCTGCTCGGCATCAACACGGCCAACCTCAAGGCCCTGGGCATCAATCCGGGCACCAACGCCAGCAATCCCGATGCACGCATCGAATTCGCCAACGCCTATGCCAGCGATTTCGCCTTCACTCGCACCGGTGGCGTCCCGGCCAACAAGATCGACTTCATCACTGTCGCCGAGCACGAGATCGGCCACGCCCTCGGCTTCGTGTCGGGCGTCGACGACATCGACTTCTGCGTCAGCAACCCCGGCACCTGCGGCCTGTCGGGCCAGGCCAACCAGTTCGAAAGCGACTGGTGGTACTACCCGCTGGACATGTTCCGCTACTCGGCGGCCGGCAAGCGCGACGTGACCCTGGGCGGCTCACCCTATTTCTCGGTGAACGGCGGCGTGACCTCCATCCAGCCCTTCTCGACCGGCGAGGAGCACGGCAACGGCTGGCAGGCGAGCCACTTCGGCCCCAACGTGCTGACGCTGATGCGCCCCTTCGTCGGCAACGGCCAGTCCTACGACGCCTCCGCCAGCGACCTGATGGCCTTCGACGCCATCGGCTGGGACCTCGCCGCCGCCGTGCCGGAACCCAGCCAGTATGCCCTGCTGATCGGCGGCCTGGCCGCCATCAGCCTGGCACGCCGCCGCAACAAGCGCGACTGAACAAGCGCAGGCGAGCAAAAAAAAGCGGCCCGCGGGCCGCTTTCTTCATTCAGGCCGCCAAGCCTCGGGCGCGACGGCGGGCGATGCCCACCACCAGGCCCATGCCGGCCAGCATCAGTGCATAGGTCTCGGGCTCAGGCACCGGCGCCGTGTTGACGATGCCGTTGATCCACTCCGCGTGCGAGAAGGTCGCGGTGGAACCCGACAGATCGCCGTAGCTGGAGGAGTTGTTGTTCAGGCCGCTGCAATTCCCGTAGCCGAAGAATGAGCAGGGATTGTTCCAGCCCCAGCTGTGCACGGCGGACAGCACCCACTCGCTGCCGTTCCAGACGAAGTCGCCACCGCCGGAATCGCCGCCGGCGATCAGGGCCTCGTTGGCACCCAAGCCTTGGTCGCTCGTCCAGGAGCCGTTGAAATCGGCAGCCGTGCGGCCCAGCACGTTGTAGTTGGCGCGCTGAGCAGCGGTCGAACCGGCACCCGAGCGGTCGAAGTCGACCATATAGGTCACGCCATGCTTGTAGTAGTCGGGCACGCCGTACACCGGGTCGTCCGTGAAGATCGTGGTGTTCCAGGTTTCGCTGGTGACGTCGAAGACGTTGTAGCCGTAGTGGCCATAAGCGCCGTCGTTCCAGTTCGTGTCGCTGTTGGTGCTGGCCTGCTGGGTCGTGCCGTAGCCGGCCATCAGATGCTGCTTGCCAACGTCGTTGGTGGTGCTGATCTTGTAGCCGGCGATGGTGGTAACCGGGGCATTGAGCTTGATCACGGCAATATCGGCGCCGGTATCGAGCTCTCCCGTCCAGCCGGGGTGCACATAGGCCTGGCCGACCGCGACGCTGCGGGTCACCTGCGCGACGCCGTTGAAGTAGCCGAACTGCACCGTCATCGCGGTGAAATCGTCCGCGCAATGGGCCGCCGTGAGCACGTACTGCCCGCCCTGCAGCAGCGAGCCCGAGCAAGCCCAGTTGCCACCGGAATTGGTGAAAGACAGGCGGGCGACGCCGTCAAGGGCGCCTGCGACGCCGTTGAACACCTGGCCAGGAGCAAAACGCCAGTTCGACGGGGCCGTGGTGTTGCCGGTCAACGGCGTCATTTCGCCAACCGCCGCTTCAAGGTTGGGGCCGGCCAGGGCGACTTGGCTGAGCGCCAAGCCACAAGCCATTGCGGCGAGCTTCAGGGATGCCTTCATGAGGTAATGCTTCTAGGGGGTTGTCGGGCGCCCACCGAACCGCTATCGGCAGCGATGTGCGTGCTTTCGCCCGACACCAGAAGTCGGGTTGTTCAAATATCCCATCGCCTCGATGCTGCGGTGCCGCAAACGTCCCCCGCGCCTTGGGGCATGGCTTCCCCCAATACCACCGCGCCGCAACTAGCGCCGCAGGATGCCCAGGCCCTTCAGGTAGTCGCCTTCCGGGAAGCAGACTGTCTGCGGATGGTCGGCCGCGGCCGACAGCCGCTCGACGATATAGCCGTCCACGCCCGCGTCCAGGCCGGCGCCGGCCACGATCTTGTGGAAGAGATCGGGCGAGATGCCGCCCGAGCAGGAGAAGGTGTAGAGCAGGCCGCCTTCGTTCAAGAGCATGAAGGCCAGGCGGTTGATGTCCTTGTAGGCCCGCGAGGCGCGCTCGGCATGGGCGGCCGTCGGCGCGAACTTCGGCGGATCGAGCACGATGGCGTCGAAGCGCCGGCCCTCCTGCAGGCAGCGGCGCAGCGTCGCGTTGACGTCGGCATCCCAGGCCTGGTGGCGGCTGGCGTCGAAGCCGTTCAGCTCGACATGGGCCTTGGCGCGCTCCAGCGCGGGGCCCGACGAATCCACGCTGACCACCTCGCTCGCGCCGCCCGCCAGCGCGGCCACCGAGAAGCCGCCGGTGTAGCTGAAGCAGTTCAGCACGCTCTTCACGCCGTACTGCTTCACCGCATCGGCAAAGCGGCGGCGGCTGTCGCGCTGGTCGAGGTAGTAGCCGGTCTTGTGGCCCTCGGCCACGTCCAGCGTCAACCGCCAGTCGTGCTCGCGGATGGTCAGGGCCGTTTCGCCCTCACCACGCAACCAGCCCGTCTGCACGGGCAGGCCTTCCCACTCACGGGCCTGCGCGTCGGAGCGCTCGTACAGGCGCGTGAGGCCGGTGGCGGCCAGCAGGGCGTCGGCGATGACAGCCTTCCAGCGCTCGGCACCGGCACTGCCGAACTGCGCCACCAGGGTGTCGCCATAGCGGTCGACGACCAGGCCGGGCAGGCCGTCGGCCTCGCCATGCACGAGGCGCCAGGCGTCCGACGCGATGGCCAGGCGCGTGCGCATGGCCACGGCCTGCTCGATGCGCCGCTTGAAGAAGGCGGCGTCGATGCGCTCGGCCTCGTCAAAGCTCCAGGCCCGCAGGCGGATCTGCGATTGGGGGCTGAAGGCCGCCCAGCACAGGAAGGCGCCGTCGGCCGACTCCACGCGCACGGTCTCGCCCGAATCGCCGCCGCCGCGCGCGATGGAGCTCTCGAACACCCAGGGGTGGCGCTTGACGAGCGAGCGCTCCTTGCCGGCGCGCAGGGTGATCTTTTTCATCGCCGGGCCGCCCCTAGATGAAAAGCGCCCCCTCGGGGGGCCGTGGCCACACGCAGTGTGGGCGCTTGGGGGCCAGTTTTCATCGTTGCAGCGTGCCAAAGGCGTAGTTCAGCCCCAAGTGGAACACCGGCGTGGACTGGTTGTGGCCGCGCATGGTGCGGAACTCGCCGAGGCCGGTGCGCAGGCGCAAGCGCTCGCCGACCTTCCACTGCGCCCACAGCTCGGCCTGGGTCACGGCGCCGCCGCCCACCTGCACGCCACCGCCGCCGGCCGCACCGACCAGCCATTCGGCGCCGACGCGCATGCCATTCCACAAAGGCTGGCTCTGCACGCCCAGGCCGATCAGGCCGAAGGAATAAGCCCCCGCATGGCCGGCCGCCGCGCTGCCGGCCTGGGCCGTGCCGTAGATGCTGGAGGTGAACTCGCGCGACATGTTGACGGCCAGGTGGGTGACCCCTTCGCGGCGGCCGTCCTTGAAGCGCATCCGCGGCAGATGCATGACGCTGGTGCCGAGCTGCTGCACGCGCACCGTGCCGCCACGATCATCGGACAGCGGGACCGGAAAGTGATCCAGCGGCATGGAGATGGCGGCGCGCACGAAGCGGGCGCTGTAGTTGCCGCGCGGCGCGTGGGTCAGGCCGGCATCCAGGCGCAGGCTGGGACCCCAGGGCGTGATCCAGCGCAGCGTCGGCCCAGCGCGCAGCAGCAGGCCGCTGCCGGTGTCCAGGTTGCCGCCACCCGCCAGGCCCACGCCGACCTGGCCGCCGGCGCGCAGCCGCGGCGAGCCCAGGGCCCAGTCCTGGCCGATCTGGCCCAGCACTTCCATATAGCCGTCGGCGCCGCCCTGGGCCGCGCCCGCGGCCTCGATGCCCCACCAGCTGCCCTCGGCGACGTACTGGCGCAGGTCGGCGCCGGCCTTGCCGACGCGGCGGGTGCGGCGCTCGCCATTGCGGTCCACGCTGACCGAGCGCGGATCTTCATAGCCGCCGGTCAGCGAGATTTCGTCGAAGCCCAGGCCGGTGCGCTGGCTGGCGCGGCCGAAGCGGCCGGCGTCGTCGGGCGAGAAGCTCGCCATGCCCAGCGAGCGGCCGAGCGAGAAGCTCAGGCCGACGCTGCTGCGCACATTGCCGCTGGGGAAGCGGATTTGCGACAGGCCGACGCCCGTGTACCAGCCATTGGCTTCCGTGCGCAGCGTCAGCTCGGGCCTGAGCATCAGGCCGCCGCCAAAGCGCAGCTGCTGGCTGGACAGGCCGCCGCCGGCGCCGACGTAGAGGCTGGCTGCCAGATGGGTGTTGCCGCTCAGGCGCCAGCGCCGCTGGCCGGTGAAGCCGACGGTGAAGATGCCGCCGTAATTGCCCCGGGCCGCACCATAGACACCGGGGCCGAAGCCCCAGTCATCGTCCAGGGCCATCAGATAGCTGACCGAGGCGAAGGCCGTGCGGCCGCCGTCGGGCATCTTCATGCTCGTCCAGTTGGCCTCGATGGCGGCGGGGCGCAGCGTGTCGACGCGTGCGAAGGGTGCTTCGTCAGGCGTGGCCCAGGACGCCGTCGGCAACAGGGCGGCCACCAGCGCAGCAAGTCGGAATCTCATTTGTGTTTCTTGGCCCGGGGATGCGCCGCGTCGTAGATGCGCGCCAGATGTTGATGATCGAGCTGGGTGTAGACCTGCGTCGTCGTGATGTGGGCATGGCCCAGCAGCTCCTGCACGGCACGCAGGTCGCCGCTGGACTGCAGCAGATGCGAGGCGAAGCTGTGGCGCAGCATGTGCGGGTGGACATGGGCCGGCGAGCCGGCCGCCACGGCACGGGCGCTCAGCATGGCGCGCAGCGTCGAGCCGGCGACACGGTGGCCGCGCGCGCCGACAAACAGGGCCGCCTCGCCCGCTGCCGCGAGCTGGGGGCGCACGGCCAGCCAGGCCCGCAGGGCCTCGGCCGCGGCCTTGCCCAGCGGCGTGCTGCGGCGCTTGCCGCCCTTGCCCAGCACATGGACCTCGGCGGACTGCAGGTCGACCCAGCCGTCGGCCTGGCCGCTGGCCTGCACGTCCAGGCTGGTCAGCTCGGAGGCGCGCAGGCCGGCACCGTAGAGCAGCTCGACCATGGCGCGGTCGCGCGCCTCCAGGCGCGAGTCCGCGATCTCGTCCGGCACATAGCTGGCCAGCTGCACGGCATCGTCCACGCCCAGGGCCTTGGGCAGGGGCTTGGGCGCCTTGGGCGCGCGCAGGCCGTCGAAGGGGTTGAGCACGACGCGGCCCTGCAGGCCCAGCCAGCGGTAGGCGCTGCGCCAGACCGACAGCAGCAGCGCGATGGACTTGGGCGCCAGGCCCTCGCGATGCAGCAGGGCGGCGAGCCTGCGCGCCTGCGCGATGCTCAGGGAGCGCGCTTCGATGGCGCTTGAAGCCAGCATGGCCTGCAGGCGCTCCAGGCCGTCGGTGTAGATGCGCAGCGTGCGCGGACTCAGGCGCTGCTGCACGCGGGCGTGCTGCAGGAATTCGCCGAAATCCGCTGAAAGGCATTGAGGCCTCTCGGCCGGCGGGTACACCGGCCGGTCTCCCGCGGAGACGCCAGCCCGGCTAGGGACGGCCCGGCGCTCGGGCTGCTCCATCAGGCCAGCAAGCCTGCCAGGCCGGCGCTGGCGATCTCGCCGACGCGGGTCAGGAAGTCGGTGCCCATCTCGGCGGTGTAGCGCGTCGGGTCGGGCGAGCCCAGCACCAGCAGGCCGAAGGGCTTGTCGTCGTCGACACCCGGCTGGTGCAGCGGGATCAGGGCCAGCGAAGTGGCCGTGCCGCCGCTTTCGCTCAAGCCCAGCCAGCGCGCCGCCTCGAAGCCCGAGTTGACGCCGCAATAGGGCTGGCTCAGGCTGGACGCGAAGCTGCGCACATCGCTGCTGACTGCAGCCGAGAACTCCGAGGCCTCATGCTCGGGCGCCACGCCCCACAGGCGCAGGCTGGCCTGGGGAATCATGAACTGGTGGCGCAACTCGGCCAGCAGCACGGTCGGCAGCTCGGGCGTGCCCACGGCGCGCATGACGGCCAGCGTCCAGCGGTGCAGGCGGTCGGCGATGGCGACGTTGTCCTGGCCGTTGCGGATCATGTCGATGATGCGCAGCTCCAGGCCCTTGATCTTGTCGCGCAGCATCTCGGCCTGGCGCTCCTGCAGCGACACGGCGCGGGCGCCATGCGGGTGCTGCAACTGCACGCTGGCCAGCAACGCCGCGTGGCGCTCGAAGAAGCCGGGGGTGGCCGCCAGGTAGTTGGCGATATCGGTTTCGGTGATGCCTTGCACCGCGTCCGCGGCCGGGTTGGAACTCACAGCGTGATCTCTCCGTCAAAAACTTTCACTGCGGGGCCGGTCATCAGCACCGGGGATTCACCACCCGCCCATTCGATGCGCAGCAGACCGCCGCGGGTCTGCACTTCCACGGCGCTGTCCAGCCAGCCGGCGCGGATGCCGACGACCACGGCCGCGCAGGCGCCCGTGCCGCAGGCCAGGGTCTCGCCGGCATCGCGCTCGAAGACGCGCAGCTTGATGCGGTCGCGGCCCAGGATCTGCATATAGCCGGCATTGACGCGCCGGGGGAAGTGCGTGTCCTGCTCGATCAGCGGGCCCTGGGTCAGCACCGGCGCCGTCTCGACATCGTCGACGCGCTGCACCGCATGCGGATTGCCCATGGAGACCACGCCGAGTTCGGCGCCTTCCAGCGGCCAGAGCTCGAAACCGTTCACGAGGCGGGGCGCCAGGCCGCGCGCATCGAAAGGCAGGGCGGCATGGTCGAACACCGGCGCGCCCATGTTGACCGTCACGCGGCCGTCGTCCTGCAGCTTGAGCAGCAGGCGGCGGTTCATGGTGTCGACATGGATCTCGCGCTTGCTCGTCAGCCCGGCGTCGACGACGAAGCGCACGAAGCAGCGCGAGCCGTTGCCGCAATGCTCCACCTCGTCGCCGGTGTTGTTGAAGATGCGGTAGCGGAAGTCCGCGCCGGCGTCCTGGCTGGGCTCGATGACGAGGATCTGGTCGCAGCCGACACCAAAGCGCCGGTCGCCGAGCAGGCGCATCTGCTCGGGGGTCAGCGTGAAGGGCTGCTGCGTCGCGTCGATGACAACGAAGTCATTGCCCGCGCCGTGCATCTTGGTGAAGCGCAATCTCATTCAGGGATTATCGCAAGGCCTCCTCTATGGCCGCCGCAAGTTCCGCCTCGCCCCCTTCCCCTTCGTGGCGATAAACGACACGCCCCTCGCGATCGATGAGCCAGGCGGCCGGCCAATAGCGGTTCTCGAAGGCCTTCCAGACGCGGTATTCGTTGTCCTGGACCACCGGATAGTGCAGGCCCAGGCGCCGCACGGCCGCCTGCACGCTGGCCAGCGGCCGCTCGTGGGCGAACTCGGGCGTGTGCACGCCGATGACGACCAGGCCGCGGTCCGCGAAGCGCTGGTGCAGGCGCTCGATGACGGGCACGCTGCGCAGGCAGTTGACGCAGTCCCAGGTCCAGAAGTCCACCAGCACGACCTTGCCGCGCAGCGCCTGCATTTGCAGCGGCTGGCTGTTGATCCAGGGGCCGGCACCGGTCAATTCGGGCGCCGCCTTGCCCACCACCTGGCCTTGCGAGGACTCGGCCGGGCCCGTCAGCGCCGCCACCCAGGCCGAGCTGACATTGGCCAGGCTGGCACCCGCCATCGCCATGACAAGCACGCCCAGTCCCCGGCGCAGCCGTCCCGACCAGGCGCGCAGGGCGACAGCGATGCGCTGGCCGCCGTAGGCCAGGGCCAGCATCGGGCCACCGGCACCGGCGGCATAGGCGACCAGAAGCGCAGCCGCCTGCTGAGAATCCCCAGCGCTGGCCACCAGGGCCAGGATGCTGGCCAGGGCCGGGCCGGCGCAGGGCGTCCACAAGGCGCCCAGGCTGGCGCCCAGGGCCAGGGCGCCCAGACGCCCGCCACCATGGCCAAAGCGCTGGGCCCAGTCGGCCACACGGCCCAGCGGGCGCGACAGGCGCTCCCAGCCCGCCGGCCAGACCAGCAACAGCCCAAAGCCCAGCAGCAGCAGGGCCGCCCCATCGCGCAGCGCACCCGCCGACAGGCCCAGCACGCTGGCCGAAGCACCAAAGGCCAGGGCCAGCGCGCTGAAGGACGCGATGAAGCCGGCCACGATCAGCAGGGGCCGCCAGCGGTCGGCAGGCGCGAGGCCGCTGCCCAGCAGGGCCGGCAGCAGCGGCAGCACGCAGGGGCTGGCGACGGTCGCCAAGCCGGCGCCGAAAGCCGCCGCCAAGGGCAACACGGCGCTCACGGTGCGCTCCCCGGCACGCGCTGCCAGGCCTGGGTCTTGCCGAACAGCGGCAGGCCGACATAGGCGCGCAGCTTCAGCTCGCCGGCCGGGCCGACGGACATCAGCGCGTCATAGGTCTTGCCGTTCTCGCGGTTGAAGATGCGGCCGCGCCATTCGGTGACGGCGCTGCTGCCGTCGGGCCGGGTCTCGCGCTCGGAGGGCAGGAAATCGCTGAGGATGTCCATGCCCTCCTGCGCCGCCTGGGCGTCGGCCGCCATGGCCTCGCCGGGCCGGCTCATGGACTGGTTGGCAATGACGCGGGCCACCTTGCCGCACAGGGCGGCGCCGCAGGGCGCGATGCGCACCTCGAGATTGCCGCTGGCCGTCAGCCACAGGCCGCGCGGGTCGGCCTGGGCGGCGCCGGCCGCGAGCGCAAGGAGGAGCAGGGCAGTTCGCATGGGATCACCTCGTTCGAGTGGAAGGAGGCGCCATTGCAGGCGGCGGCGGTATCGGGGCGATGTCGATGTGTCGCCGCAGGACACGCGGCGGCCATCGAGACAAAGAGCGATACAAACCGATGGGCCTCGTCCGCTATCGTGGCCGCCATGGAGTCCCGCCCCGACCATCTGCTGCTTGTCGACGACGACCGCCAGTTGCTGGCCCTGCTGGCCGGCTATCTGCGTGCCGCCGGCTACCGCATCAGCACGGCGACGCAAGGCCGCGAGATGCGCGCCGTGCTGGCGGCCGAGGCCATCGACCTCGTCGTGCTCGACCTGATGCTGCCCGGCGAGGACGGCCTGAGCCTGTGCCGCGACCTGCGCGCCCGCGAGGTCGACCCCCTGCCCGTGCTGATGCTGACGGCACGCGGCGACGAAGCCGACCGCGTGCTCGGCCTGGAGATGGGCGCCGACGACTACCTGGCCAAGCCCTTCGCGACCCGCGAGCTGCTGGCCCGCATCCGCGCCGTGCTGCGCCGCACCCGCCAGCTGCCGCCGCGCCTCACGCCCGCGCGTCAGGCCAGGCGTCTGGCCTTCAACGACTGGGTGCTGGACACGATGGCCCGCCACCTGCTGGACCCGGCCGGCACCCTGGTGCCGCTGACCGGCGGCGAATACCGGCTGCTGCGCACGCTGCTGGATCACCCCCAGCGCATCCTCAGCCGCGACCAGTTGCTCAACCTCACGCAAGGACGCGATGCCGATCCCTTCGACCGCTCCATCGACCTGCTGGTGAGCCGCCTGCGCCGCCGCCTGCGCGACGACGCCAAGGAGGCCCGCCTCGTCAAGACGGTGCGCAACGAGGGCTATGTGTTCTGCGCGGCGGTCGAGGCGCTGGACCCATGAGCCTGGCGGGTCGCATCGCCGGGCTGCTGTTCGCAGGCCTGCTGCTCGCTTACGGCCTGGCCAGCCTCGCCTGGCTGGCCGAGCGCGGCGAGACCATGGGCCGCATGATGAGCGCCTATCTCGGCCGCGACGTGGCGACCGCCGTCGCCCTGCTGGAACGCCTGCCCGAGGCCGAGCGCGCGGCCTGGCTGGAGCGGCTGGCAAGGCCCAACTACCGCTATGAACTCGGCGCCGCACCCGGTGACCTGCAGCCCTCTGAGACGGCCGCAGCCCTGGCCCGGGCGATGGCCCCCACGCCCCTCATAGCGTCCGGCGCACGGCCCGATGGCGAGCTGGTCTTCGCGCTGAAGCTGGCCGATGGCACTCCCCTGACCCTGCGCGCCCAGCCGCCCTCGCTCAGGCCTTCGGCGGCGACGCTGGCCTTGCTGGCCGCCCAGATCGCCGTGCTGGCCCTGTGCGGCGCAGCGGCCGTGCGCCTGGCCATCCGCCCGTTGCGCCGCCTGGCCGATGCCGCCGAGCGCCTGGGCCAGGACCCGGCGGCCGCGCCGCTGGCCGAAACCGGCCCGCGCGAAGTGGCCTCCGCCGCCCGCGCCTTCAACACCATGCAGGCCCGCATCGGCGACCACCTGCGAGAGCGCTCGCAGATCCTCGCCGCCGTCACCCACGACCTGCAGACGCCGCTGACCCGGCTGCGCCTGCGCAGCGAACTGCTGCCGCCCGGCGAGGCGCGCGACAAGCTGCTGGCCGACGTCGACGCCATGCAGGGCCTGGTCGCCGAGGGACTGCACTACGCGGCCAGCGCCCATGCGGCCGAGGAGGCGCCGCAGTCGGTGGACGTGCTAGCGCTGCTGGACGGCCTGGTGTGCGACGGCCAGGACGCCGGCCAGCAGCTCAGTCTGCAAGTGCCCTCGTCCCTCGCCCCGCTGACGACGCGGCCGCGCGCGCTGCGACGTGTCATCGGCAATCTCGTCGACAACGCGGTCAAGTTCGCCGGTGCGGCGGAGGTTGTCGTCACCCCGGGCCAGGGCCTGCTGCACATCGCCGTGTTGGATCGCGGCCCGGGCATCCCGGCCGATCAAGTGCAAGCGGCACTGCAGCCCTTTGTGCGGCTGGAAACCTCGCGCAACCGCGACAGCGGCGGCACCGGCCTGGGCCTGGCCATCGCGCAAAGGCTGACTCAGGCCTTGGGTGGAACGCTGGAACTGAAGGCCCGCGAAGGCGGCGGCCTGGAAGCCTGGCTCAGCCTTCCGACGTAGGAGCCGCGCCGATGTCCAGCCCGCGCGGCTGCTTGTAGCGGTGGTAGCCCCACATGTACTGCCCCGGCGCGCGGCGGATCACGCTTTCCATGGCGGCGTTGATCATCGTGGCGGCCGCTTCAGCCGGCGCATCCTTGGCGATCGCGGGCGCCGGCAACACATGCACGACAAAGCCTTCACCGCCGGCCAAGCGCTCACCCCAGATCAGCAGCAGGACCGCGCCGGTCTGCTGCACCAGGCGGGCTGCCAGCGTCATCGTGTAGGCCGGCTTGCCGAAGAAGGGCGCCCAGACGCCCAGGCCGTCGGGTGGCACCTGGTCGGGCAGCAGGCCGATGACCTCGCCCTTGCGCAGGGCCCGGATCATCTGGCGCACGCCGGCCAGCGACGCCGGCGCCGTGGCCAGGCCCGGTCGCTCGCGAGAGCCGGCCATCACGTCGCGCAGGGCCGCTTGGCGGGCTGGGCGGTAGAGCACGGTGATGGGGGCTTCGGGCGTCGTGAAGCGCTCGGCAATGGCCTGGGCGCAGATCTCGAAACAGCCCATGTGCGGCGTCAGCATGACCAGGCCGCGCTTCTGTTCAAGAGCGGCCGCGATCAGCTCGCCGCCGTCCCAGCTCAGCTTGTCGCCCAGCGGCTTTCCCTTGGTGCCGACCCACAGCCACGGCAGCTCCGCGGCCATGCGCCCGGCGGCCGCGATCGCCGGCCGCGCATCGGCCCACGCCACGCCCGCCTGGGCCACATTGGCCTGGAAACGACGCCGGTAGACGCCGGACGCCAGGTAGACGATCCAGCCCATGCCTGCCCCCAAAGCGTGCAAAAGCGCCAGGGGGAACCGGGATAACAAGCGAAAGACCAAGCCCATGTTTCTTATAATCCGCAAATCGCCGAGTTACTGAACTACTTGCGGGGCGATCCATAAATCCCGCTAAAGCGTTCGCCGCACCCTTCTGGAGCAACGGCGACGCCGTCTACATGCAACCGGAGTTTAAAAGTGGCGAACGATTTCCTCTTCACGTCTGAATCTGTCTCTGAAGGCCACCCCGACAAGGTCGCCGACCAGATCTCGGACGCCATCCTGGACGCGATCTTCGAGCAGGACCCGCGCAGCCGCGTGGCCGCCGAGACGCTGTGCAACACCGGCCTGGTGGTCCTCGCCGGCGAAATCACGACCAACGCCCACGTCGACTACATCCAGGTCGCCCGCGACACCATCAAGCGCATCGGCTACGACAACACCGAGTACGGCATCGACTACAAGGGTTGCGCCGTGCTCGTCGCCTACGACAAGCAGTCCAACGACATCGCCCAGGGCGTCGACCACGCCTCCGACGACCACCTCAACATCGGTGCCGGCGACCAGGGCCTGATGTTCGGCTATGCCTGCGACGAGACGCCCGAGCTGATGCCCGCGCCGATCTACTATGCCCACCGCCTCGTGGAGCGCCAGGCCCAGCTGCGCAAGGACGGCCGCCTGCCCTTCCTGCGCCCGGACGCCAAGAGCCAGGTCACGATGCGCTATGTGGACGGCAAGCCCCACAGCATCGACACCGTCGTGCTGTCCACCCAGCATGCCCCCGAGTACTCGCTCGGCGACCGCATGACGGACGAGTTCTACGAAGCCATCCGTGAAGAGCTGATCAAGCCGGTGCTGCCCAAGGACTGGATCACGGCCGACACCAAGTACCTGATCAACCCGACCGGCCGCTTCGTCGTCGGCGGCCCGCAGGGTGACTGCGGCCTGACCGGCCGCAAGATCATCGTCGACACCTATGGCGGCGCCTGCCCGCACGGTGGCGGCGCCTTCTCGGGCAAGGACCCGTCCAAGGTCGACCGCTCGGCCGCCTATGCCGCCCGCTACGTCGCCAAGAACATCGTCGCCGCCGGCCTGGCCCGCCAGTGCCAGATCCAGGTCGCCTACGCCATCGGCGTGGCCCGTCCGATGAACGTGACGGTCTACACCGAAGGCACCGGCGTCATCCCCGACGACCAGATCGCCAAGCTGGTCAACGAACACTTCGACCTGCGTCCCAAGGGCATCATCCAGATGCTCGATTTGCTGCGTCCGATCTATTCCAAGACGGCGGCTTACGGCCACTTCGGCCGCGAAGAGCCGGAGTTCACTTGGGAACACACCGATAAAGCCGCTGCCTTGCGGGCTGCGGCCGGCCTGTAAAGGCCGCCGCGCGCCAGCGCGGTTCGGTGCGTGGGCGAAGCTCATATCGCTTGTCGATGTGAGCGGAGACCAGAAGACCGTGCCGCGCGCATGTAACACCGCCCCTCCAGGCGGTGTTTTTCTTTCTGCCCCTCCCTCGCTCAGACGGTTAGAGTCGGCGCACCGACAGGGTGCGCGCTCGTCGCGCCCGTCGCTCCATCAACCTGGAGGCGGTGATGCAGATGCAGTCCTTGCGAATCGGAACCCGTTTGGGCCTGGGCTTTGGCCTCGTCTTGCTGCTGCTGGCCATCGCGCTGGGCCTGAGCTACCGGCAGATCGGCTCGGTCGGCCCGCACATCGACCTGCTGGTGGAGCTGCAGAAGCGCCAGGACATGGCGCAGGACTGGCGCACCCAGACCCAGCTCAATGTCACGCGCACCGACGCCGTCGCGCGGGCCGGTGGCACCGGGCCGGTGGCCGAGTTCTTCTCGCCCGCCATCAAGACGACCAGCGCCAAGATCACCAAGCTGCAGGAGGGCCTGACCAAGGTCGTCGACACCGAGCGCGGCAAGGCCCTGCTCACCGAGATCGCCGCGGCCCGCAAGGCCTATGTCGACATCCGCAACCAGGTCTTCGCCCAGCTCAAGGCCGGCGAGGCTGAAGGCGCCCTGCAGACGCTGGAAGGCAAGATGCGGCCGGCCTCCGAGGCCTATGTGGCCGCCATCAGCCGCATGGCCGACTTCCAGGGCGAGCGCGTGCGCATCGAGACCCAGTCGGTGTTGGAGGAAGCGCGGCACACGCAGATGATCATGCTCGTCATCGCCCTCGCCTGCCTGAGCCTGGGCATCGCGGCGGCCTGGCTGATCACGCGCTCCGTCGTTGGCCCGCTGCGCGAAGCCATCCAGGAGGCCGAGGAGGTCGGCCGCGGCGACCTGTCGCGCGACATCCGCAGCACCGGCAGCGACGAGACCGCGCAGCTGACCCAGGCGCTGGGCCAGATGCAGCAGGCCCTGCGCCATCTCGTCGGCTCGGTGCGCGAGAACGCCAATGGCGTGGCCACCGCCAGTACCGAGATCTCCCACGGCAGCAACGACCTGTCGGCCCGCACCGAGCAGCAGGCCAGCGCCATCCAGCAGACGGCGGCGTCGATGGAGGAGCTGTCGGCCACCGTCAGGCTGAATGCCGACAACGCCGGCGAAGCCGACCAGCTCGCGCATGACGCCAGCAACGTGGCGCGCCAGGGCGGCGAGGTCGTCGGCGAGGCCGTGCAACGCATGAAGGGCATCGAGGAGAGCTCGCGCAAGATCGCCGACATCATCGGCACCATCGACGCCATCGCCTTCCAGACCAATATCCTGGCCTTGAACGCGGCCGTCGAGGCCGCGCGGGCTGGCGAGCAGGGCCGCGGCTTCGCGGTTGTCGCCAGCGAGGTGCGCATGCTGGCCCAGCGCAGCGCCGACGCGGCCAAGGAGATCAAGGGCCTGATCGGCGACAGCGTCGAGCGCGTCGAACAGGGGGCCGTGCTGGTGAACAAGGCGGGCCAGACCATGGAGCAGGTCGTCTCCGCGATCGGCCGCGTCGCCCAGATCGTTCGCGAGATCAGCTCGGCCAGCCGCGAGCAGAGCACCGGCGTCAGCCAGGTCGGCCAGGCCATCACGCAGATGGACCAGGCGACGCAGCAGAACGCCGCGCTCGTGGAGGAAAGCGCGGCGGCGGCGGAGAGCCTGAAGCATCAGGCGGACGAGTTGGTGAAGCTGGTGTCGACGTTCCGCGTCTAGAACGGAGACGGCTCGACCGCTCGGCGCGCCTGGCAGCCTGTTGGCGCGACGGCGCCGCTGCGCGGCTGCGCGCCATCCATCATTCGCCCTTGGGCATGTTCTCTGGCGTCGAGCCACTCGCGCCATTCTCGCGATCAGACTTTGGCTCGTTGGTCGCGGGCACATTCGAGGCCAGACCGTGCCGCTCGAGATGATCACGAACGGCCGCTGCGTTCTTCTCCACGAGTTCGCTCACGGCCTCGGTCAGGACCCGGTCAATCTCGACACGCTCCATGAGCTCTTCGACACCGATCGTTTCCCGGGCCGGATCTCCCGCGTCGCTTTCGCCAGGCGGCAGGGCGCTTGGCGCCATGGCAGCTTGACGGCTCTGGTCGGTCGAGTATTGCCTGCACAGTTCCAGAAACTGGTCGATCTCGGTTGACTTGTCGAACACTGCGTCGGCGCCGCATTCGACCGATTTCCGGCGAATGTCCGGCGTGGCGTAATTGGTCAGGACGATCACGTACTGATCGCTGCGGCGCTCTCTTGCGGCGCGCAGAACCTGCAGGCCGTTGCCCGCTTTCAGCAACATGTCCACGATCGCGAGTCGCCACTGGTCCGCATGCGCCTTCAGCGCCGCGATGCCTTGATCCGCGGTCTCGGCGGTGGCGATGACTTCGACGTCGGCAAACTCCTCCAAGGCCGGAATCAGGCTTGACCGGATGGCAGCACTATCTTCGATCAAGATGGTCGCGATAGGCATGTTCGTCCAGCCGGCGCCGAGTGCGCAAGATCATTTATACAGGGCGTGCTGTGTCCATAATGTAGGACGACGCGCCGCCCGTCCCCCAAGAGGGCGGATGCACCACGCCAAGCGGGAAAGCTGCTCCAGGAGAGGCCATGTCTAACGAGTTGTCTGATTCGCAGGAAAAGCGGGATGCGTCGCCGCTCGACGAGGCACTGACCAAGAACAAGGAAGCGACCGAGGAAGTCGCGCGCGCCGCTGACGATCTGGCTGTCGTGCACGCGGTCCTTGACACCAAGCTCGCCAAAGGTTCGAGCGACGGCGACGTCAAGCGGGCGGTTGCCGAGACGAAGAAGGTCGAGGAACGCCTCAGCGAGTCCGCCGAAAAGCTGGAACAGGTCAACGAGACCTTGGAGCGCGAAGTTCGTCGAGCTGGTTGAGCCCCCGGGAGGCGCTCAGAGCCCCGCGCATTGGGTCGCTTGGCGGCCTGCGCCTGCAGCCTTGCATGCCGGCCGGTGATGCCGGCTTCCAGGCGTTGTGCGCGGGGGCGATCGTCCTCTTTGGGTCGACAGCCTGTCATTGGCTGACCCCGCTACCCGCTCACACCCCTCAAAGCATCATCCAGCACCTCCACCCAATGCCTGACCGGCTGGGTGGTGCCGCTCTGCAGATGCTGGATGCAGCCAACATTGGCCGACACGATCTGCTCGGCCTGCAGGGGCGCGAGTGCCGCGAGCTTGCGGTCGCGCAATTGCATGGACAACTCCGGCTGCAGCACCGAATAGGTGCCGGCCGAGCCGCAGCAGAGATGGCTGTCATGGGGTGCGCAATCGATGCGGAAACCCAGCTCGCGCATCGCCCCTTCCACACCGCCCTTGAGCTTCTGGCCATGCTGCAGCGTGCAGGGCGGGTGCCAGGCCAGCGAGCCGGGCTTGGCCTTGAGCCGTGACTTCAGCGTCGGCACCAGCTCGGGCAACAGCTCGCTGAGGTCCTTGGTCACTTCGCTGATGCGCTTGGCCTTGTCGGCATAGGCAGGGTCGTGGGCCAGGGCGTGCGCGTACTCCTTGACCGTCACCCCGCAGCCCGAGGCATTCATCACCAGGGCCTCGACGCGCTCGCCCATGCCGGCGACCAGGGGCCACCAGGCGTCGATGTTGCGGCGCATGTCGTCCAGCGCGGCCTCGTGGTCGCCCAGATGCTCGCGGATGGCGCCGCAGCAGCCGGCACTGTCGGCCACCACGGTCTGGATGCCGGCGGCGTCCAGCACGCGCGCCGTCGCGCTGTTGATATTGGGCGCCATGGCCGGCTGCACGCAGCCCAGCAGCAGGGCCACCTTGCGGTTGAGCTGGCGCGTCGGCCAGTCATGCGCCGTCGCGGGTGGCTTGGCTGGCACCTTGTCCTTCAGCGACGCCGGCACGAAGGGCCGGAACATCTGCCCCAGCTTCATGGCCGGCTTGAACAGCGGCGAGGTCAGCCCTTCCTTCAGCAGCCAGCGCACGCGCTTCTCGCCGCTGGGGCGCTCGACCTTGGCATCGACGATGCGTCGGCCGATGTCGACCAGATGGCCGTACTCGACGCCCGAGGGACAGGTGGTCTCGCAGTTGCGGCAGGTCAGGCAGCGGTCCAGGTGCAGCTGGGTCTCACGCGTCGGCTCGGCGCCTTCCAGCACCTGCTTGATCAGGTAGATGCGGCCGCGCGGGCCATCGAGCTCGTCGCCCAGCAGCTGGTAGGTCGGGCAGGTGGCCGTGCAGAAGCCGCAGTGCACGCAACGGCGCAGGATGGCCTCGGCCTCCGTGCCCTCGGGGGTGCCGGCGAATTCGGGGGCTAGTGTGGTCTGCATGCTCAGAGATCGGAATAGAGCCGGCCCGGGTTGAACACGCCGTGCGGATCGAACGACGCCTTCAACCGCTTGTGGATGGCCGCCAGCGGTGTACTCAGCGGTGCAAACGCGCCCACGCTCTTGTCCTGGGCACGGAACAGCGTGGCGTGCCCGCCCACCTTGGCAGCGGCCTCGCGCATGGCCGCGGGCTCCATCGGCGTGACGACCCAGCGCTGGGCGCCGCCCCAGTCGATGAGCTGCTCGCCATGCAGCTTGAGCTCGGGCGTGGTGCTGGGCAGGCTCAGCCGCCACATGCGCGCGCCACCGGCCACGGCGCGCTCGGCGCCGATGAAGAACTCGTCGCTCTGGTCGCGCAGGCCCAGCCAGAAGGCGCCGGCCAGCTCGGGCGGGATCACGTCGCCGCCCAGCTTGCGCGCCGCGGCCTCGACGGCGGCATGCGCACCCGCCAGCCGCACCAGCAGCGCGCCATCCCACCAGGCGCTGGCCTCGATGGGCAGGGGCTCGCCGCCCCAGCGGTTCATGGCCATCAGCGCCGGCGCCTGCTCGAACTCGAAGCGCAGCGTCATCACGGCGGCCGGCAGGGGCATCACCTTCAACGTGGCCTCGGTGATGAGGCCGAGCTGGCCCATCGATCCGGCCAGCGCGCGGCTGACGTCGAAGCCGGCGACGTTCTTCATGACCGTGCCGCCAAAGCTCAGCAGCTCGCCTTTGCCGTTGATCATCACGGCGCCCAGCAGGTGGTCGCGCACCGAGCCGAGCGACGCGCGAGCGGGGCCGGACAGCCCGGCCGCGACCATGCCGCCGACGCTGCCCTTGCCGCCGAAGCGTGGCGGCTCGAAGGCAAAGCGCTGCTGATGCCGGGCCAGCAGGGCCTCGACGTCGAACACCGGCGTGCCGGCCAGCACGCTGATGAAGAGTTCGCTCGGCTCATAGGCCGTCACGCCGTTCAGCGCCAGCGTGGACAGCGGCTCGCCCTGCAGCGGGCCGCCGTAGAAGTCCTTGCTGCCGTGGCCGGTGAAGCGCAGCGGCGTGCGGGCATCGCGCAGGCGCTGCTGCAGATCGTCGAAGTTCAAAACCGCTCCAGTTCCGGGAATGCCAGCAGGCCGCGCTTCACATGCATGCGGCCGTATTCGGCGCAGCGGCTCAAGGACGGGATCTGCTTGCCCGGGTTCAGCGTGCCGGCCGGGTCGAAGGCCGCCTTCAAGGCCAGCATCTGCTCGCGCTCCTCGGCACTGAACTGCACGCACATGGAATTCAGCTTCTCGACGCCGACGCCATGCTCGCCCGTCACCGTGCCGCCCAGGGCCACGCTGCGCTCCAGGATCTCGGCGCCGAACTGCTCGCAGCGGTGCAGCTGGTCGGGGTCGTTGGCGTCGAACAGGATCAACGGATGCAGATTGCCGTCGCCGGCATGGAAGACGTTGGCGCAGCGCAGGCCGTACTTCTTCTCCATTTGCTGGATGTCGAGCAGGATGGTGGCGAGGTGCTTGCGCGGGATGGTGGAATCCATGCACATGTAGTCGGGACTGATGCGGCCGGACGCCGGGAAGGCGTTCTTGCGGCCGCTCCAGAACTTCAGGCGCTGGGCCTCATCGGCGCTGACCTGGCAGCGCGTCGCGCCGCTGGCCTGCAGCACGGCTTCCATGCGGGCGACCTCCTCGGCCACCTCCTCGGGCGTGCCGTCACTCTCGCACAGCAAGATGGCCTCGGCCTCGAGGTCGTAGCCGGCATGCACGAAGTCCTCGACGGCGGCCGTCATGGGCTTGTCCATCATCTCCAGGCCGGCCGGGATGATGCCCGCGGCGATGATGGCCGCCACCGCATCGCCGGCCTTTCTCACATCGTCGAAGCTGGCCATGATGCAGCGCGCCAGCTGGGGCTTGGGCACCAGCTTGACGGTGACCTCGGTGATGACGGCCAGCATGCCCTCGCTGCCAATCACCAGGGCCAGCAGGTCCAGGCCCGGCGCGTCCAGGGCCTCGCTGCCGAACTCGACAGCCTCGCCCTCGGCCGTGAAGCCGCGCAGGCGCAAGACGTTGTGCAGCGTCAGGCCGTACTTGAGGCAGTGCACGCCGCCGCTGTTCTCGGCGATGTTGCCACCGATGCTGCAGGCGATCTGGCTGCTGGGATCCGGCGCGTAGTACAGGCCGTGGGCCGCGGCGGCCTCGCTGATGGCGAGGTTGCGCACGCCGC
The DNA here is from genome assembly GCF_059415865.1 of Roseateles sp. GW821-FHT09H10. Classification (NCBI taxonomy): domain Bacteria; kingdom Pseudomonadati; phylum Pseudomonadota; class Betaproteobacteria; order Burkholderiales; family Sphaerotilaceae; genus Roseateles; species Roseateles sp. GW821-FHT09H10. The sequence goes on from NZ_JBWKOB010000002.1 coordinate 188,555, forward strand.
ATTGCACGCGGGCCGTGCGGGCCAGCGGGTCGACGGACAAGATCTTGTTGAACTTGGCCAGGGCCAGCGTCAGGCCGGCTTCGTGCGGCATCGCGCCGCCACTCAGGCCCGTGCCGGCGCCGCGCGCGACGACGGGCACACCCAGGCGGTGGCAAGCCTTGAGCACGGCGGCCACCTGGGCCTCGGTCTCCGGCAGGGCCACGGCCAGCGGGCGCTGGCGGTAGGCGGTCAGGCCGTCGCATTCATAGGGCGTGGTCTGCTCGGCCTGGTGCAGCAGGGCATGGGCGGGCAGCAGTGGCGCCACGGCCGCAAGGAGTGGCGAAAGAAGGGCGGCGCGGCGGGCGGCGAGGTCCACGGGGGCGTTCATGGTGCGGGCGACTTTAGCCGCCGGCCGCCGTCCGCCAGTCGCGGCGGCGCAGCGCGCGGCGCCAAATCAAGGGCTGCGGCGTCGCGCCGTCTTGGCGGGTGTCTTGGCCGCTGCCTTGGCCGTGGCCCTGGCGGCAGTCCGGGCTGCCGGCTTGGGCGGGGCGCCCGTCGCAAAGCCCTTGGCGACGCTGCCCACCACCGAACCCGGCACGCTGGCCGCGCGTTTCAGGGTCTCGCTGGCGGCGTCGAAGCTCTGCTTGACGAGGCTGCCCGCCAGGTTCTTGGCCGCGTCGGTGGCGGTGTCCTTCATGGCCGAGGTGGCCAGCTGGGTGAATTGCTGGCTCAGGGCCGTCCACCACTGCGTCGGGTCGACGACGGCCGCGGGGTTGTCGGCCACGGCCTTGGCGGCCTTCGCCGACTTCTCGGCGGTCTTGGCGGCCACCTCGGCCGTCTTGGTCGCCGCCTTGGCTGCGGTGCTGACGGCCGTCTTGGCCGCGGCCTGGGCCACCGGCGCCGCGGCCGCCAGGATCTCGGGCGGGATGGCCGGCCAGGAGGCGCCGTCGCCACCGGTGGGCAGCTTGAGGCTGTCGCGCAGGTCGGCCAGCGGCACGTTCATGGACTTCAGCGTCGACAGCGTCATGCGCTGCACCTCCAGGGCCTGGATGGTGGCGGCCAGCATGCGCGCGTTCTGCTCCAGCCAGAACTGCACGGTGCGCAGCTCCTCGATGCGCTTGGACAGCTCCTCGGGGTTGAGGGTAGGCGCCACCCACTGGCCGATGCCAGGCAGGGCCGAGCCCGCGTTCTTGACGAGGCCTTGCAGGAATTCGAAACCGGGCACGAACTTGGTGAAGCTGTTGTCGGTCATGTTGTCTCCTTGGCGATCAGGGTGATGCTACTTCGCGGGCAGCAGCGGCTCGACGGTAAAACCCTGGTCGGCCAACAGCCGGGGCAGGGCCTGGGGTCCGCTCATGTGCAGGGCGCCCACGGCCACCAGCAGGCGCTGGCCGGCGCCGTGCAAGGCCGCGATGCGGGCGGCCAGCGGGCCGTTGCGGTCGTCGTTGACGCGCTTGAGCCAGGCGCTCTCGGCCGGCGTGGCGGCACAGCCGCACCAGCGGGGGTAGCTGCCCAGCGTCGCCAGGTCGCCGCGCGACCACGCCGCCGCCAGCCGCCGCAGCGGCTCGCGCATCTGGCCCTTCTGCAGCTGGCGCAGCGTGCCGTCGACGAGGGCCGGCAGCTCCGCGGCCTCCGGCGCCAGGGCCTGCAGCTGCTCCTCGACGCTTTCCAGCGACTGCACGGGCCGGCCCTCGCTCCTGGCCCGCGCCAGCAGCATGACGTCCTGGCCGAATCCGGCATCGAAGCCGTCGCGGCGGGCCTCCATCAGCGTCAGCATGCTGAGCTGCAGCATGGTCGGCAAGGTGCTCAGGGCGCCCGACGGCAGGCAGGCGGCACCGGCCTGGGCGTCCAGGCGCCGGGCCAGGGGCGCGGGCAGGGGCGCGGCCTTGGGCATGGCGGCCAGCACGGCGCCGACGTCGGCGGGATCGAGCTCGACGGCCAGCACCTCGGTCTGTTCCCAGGCCGCGCGCAGGGCCGGGCCGGGGTAGGCCCAATCGGCCTTGCCGATATGCAGGCTGCCGTAGAGGTAGCTGCTGTGGCCGCCATGGCTGATGCGCCACAGCACGCCGCGATCGGGCGCCTTGGCGGCCCAGGTGGCGGCCTGGTCGGCGGTGGGCAGGGACGGCGCAGGCGGGCAGGCGGCGTGGGCGCTGCCGACGAACAGCGCGAGCAGGAGGGCACGAATCATGGCTGGGGCGTGATGCGGAGTTCGCCGGGTTTCTGGCTGAAGTGCAGGCGGCCCAGCACGTCCATGCCGAGCAGGGGCGCGCTGAGGTCGGGCAGCACCGTGACGGGCAGACGGTCGGCGCGCACGCCGCCTTCCAGCGCGATGTCGGCGCGCGCGACGAAGCCGCGCGTGGCGCCACCGGCCGTCTGGGCCTGCACGGTGCCCAGGGGCTTCAGCCCGGCGCGCTCGGCCAGCGACTGCGGCAGGGCCGTGGACGTGGCGCCGGTGTCGACGAGGAAGTCCACCGCGACGCCGCCGACGCGGCCGGGCCAGTGGAAATGGCCGTCGCCGCTGCGCGTCAGCACGATGACCTCGCCGGCCAGCTGGAAGCGGCGCGACTCGCGATGGTGTTCCCAGTATTTGAAGCCGAGGAAGATCAGCAGGCCGACGAGCAGCCAGACCGTCATCAGCTTCAGGGTGTGGGGCAGATCCGACTGGGACACGCGATGGACCGGGGCAAGGGTTATCTAGGGCGCCAACGATAACCGTGCCGCCCAGAATCAAAGGCATGAAGCTGTTACCTGCCCTCCTGCTGATGGCCTGCACCTCGGCCCAGGCCAATCCCTTCGCCCCCGTCGAGTGGCTGGCCGGCTGCTGGACGCAGACGGGCCGCGAGGCCGGCTCGGTCGAGCAGTGGATGGCGCCGGCCGGCGGCGTCATGCTGGGCATGGCGCGCACGCTGAAGAACGGCCGCGTCGTCGAGTTCGAATACATGCGCATCAGTGCCGACGCGGACGGCAAGCTCAGCTTCATCGCCCAGCCCCAGGGCCGGCCGCCCACCGAGTTCAAGCTGCTGCGCCAGGGCGATGCCGAAGCCGTGTTCGAGAACCCCGGCCACGATTTCCCGCAGCGCGTGCTCTACCGCCGCGAAGCCGCCGACCGCCTGCTGGCGCGCATCGAGGGCACCATGAAGGGCAAGGAGCGCGGCATCGACTTCGCCATGCAGCGCGCGGCCTGTCCGTGAGTACGCTGCTGCTGGCCCTGCTGCTCACTGGCGCCGCCGACGACGCGGTGCTGAACCGCTTCAACGATCCCTTCGAAACGGTCTCCGCCGACATCGCCGACTGCCCCGAGCCGCGCGGCCCACGTCTCACAGCCGCCGAGGCCCGCGTGCAGGCCCATGCACGAGCCGAGCGCGGCACCACCTGCTGGCTCAAGGGCGAATGCCGCGAGCCCAATGCCTTCCGCTATGACGCCGGCATCGCGCAAAGCCTGCGCGAGCGGCTGCCCGGCGCCGCCGCCCTGCATCCCAGCAGCCTGTGGCTGACCGTGCAGGGTCGTGTCGTCTACCTGGAAGGCTGCGTCGAGACGGCGGCCCAGGCGGCCGCGCTGGAGGCCCTGGCACGCGGATTGCCGGACGTGCAGCAAGCCCTGGCCCTGGTGCGGGTCGGCCGCGGCGGCGCCCTGCCCTACCGGCGCATGAATTGACCCGCAAGACCCCAGGCGTGACAACGTCCACCGCCCTTGCCACCATGCCCGCATGCGACTGCTGAAGCGACTTGCCACCCTGCTTGCCCTGTCCACGCTGATCGGCCTGATCGGTTGCTCCAGCGTGACGCTGGCCTACAGGCAGCTGCCGCTGCTGGCGGGGCTGTGGGCCGACAACTACCTCGACCTGGACAGCGCCCAGCGCGCCCAGCTGAAGACGCAGCTGCAGGCCTGGCAGGCCTGGCACCGCCGCGAGGAGCTGCCGCAGTGGATTGCCCTGCTGCGCCAGGCCCATGCGGCCCTGGACGACGGCGTCACCCAGGATGAGCTGCTGGCCCTGGAGCGTGGCGCGCGGGCCAGCGCCGAGCGCTGCCTCCAGCATGCCGCGCCGCTGGCCGTGCCGGTGCTGGCCGGCCTCAGGCCCGAGCAATGGCAGCATCTGCAGAAGAAGATGGACGAGAAGACCGCCGAGTGGCGCGACAAGCACACCGACGGCCGCAGCCCGGACGAACGCGCCAAGCGCTACACCAGCAACCTGGAGCGCTGGCTGGGCGACCTGGACCGCCCGACCCGCAAGCAGGCCGGCGCCGACGCACGCGGCTGGCATTTCGACCTGCCCGTGATGGCCCAGGCCCGCGTGCAGCGCCAGGCTCGCCTGGTGCAGGCCCTGCGCGCCTGGTCGCGCCAGGAACTGGCCGCCGGCACGGCCCTGCTGATGCAGGATTCGCAGACCCAGCCCGCCGAGATGCCCTACCGCGAGCAGGTGGTCGCCAGCCTGCTGAAGCTGCTCAACGGCCTGGACGCCGAGCAGCGCGCCGCCGTGCGCAAGCATTGGGCCGACTGGACGAACGAACTGCGAAGCTTGCAATGAGCCCCTCGTCCAGCCTCACCCCGCTGCACGCGGGCGAGTCTGGCCGGTCCCCCGAGGGGACGGCGATGCTTGCGGCCTCGAGCCGCAAGCACATCGCCGGACGGGCCGGCTAGGGGCGGCCCGGCGCTCGGCCCGAGGTGGAGCCCTACGGCCGCGACGAGCACCCCCGGCGCGTTCAGAGTCCAAACAGTTCAGTCAAGGCTTCGCGCACCTGGGCGCGGCCGACGGCATTGGCGTTGTGATGCGTGCCGCCCTCGACGAGGACGAAGCGCTTGGGACCCTGGGCACGCTCGTACAGGGCCTGGCCGAGGCGAGACGGGATGAGGCTGTCGCGGCTGCCATGCACCACCAGCAGCGGCGAGCCCACCTTGTCGACCCGCGAGGCCGCGTCGAAGCGCTGGGTGATCAGCGGCGACACCGGCAGCCAGCCCCAGCGGAAGGTGGAGACGACGTCGGGGATGGACGTGAAGCTGCCCTCGACGATGAGGCCGGCTTCGTCGCCGACCTCGCTGGCCAGGTTGACGGCGATGGCGCCGCCCAGGGAATGGCCGAAGATGAAGCGGCGCCGGTCGGGGTGGTGCCGGGCCAGCCAGTCCCAGGCCGCGCGCACGTCCTCGGCGGCCATGGCTTCGGAGGGCAGGCCGGCCGAGCTGCGGCCGAAGCCGCGGTAGTCGACACCGAGCACGGCAAAGCCCAGCTCGTGCATGCGGCGCATGCGCGGGGCGCTGCCGCGCACGTCGTAGCGGGCGCCATGCAGATACAGCAGCACCGGTGCCGCCGGGTCGGCCTGGGGCAGCCACAGCCCGTGCAGGCGCACGGGGCTGGCATCGGCGGCGGGTGGCTGGAAGTCGATCCAGACGTCTTCCATGCCCTGGGCCGCCGCGAGGCCGCCGGCCCAGGTGCGGTCACCGGGCTGGAAGATCCAGTCGCGCTGGCGCTCGTCCAGGGACGCGCAGCCGGCCTGCAGGCCCAGGGCCACCGCCACCAGCAGTGCGATGCCGGCCAGGCGGCCCAACGGTAGTTTGGGTGCTTTGCGATTCACCCGCCCATGGTGCCAGCCCCGGCAAAGCCCTGGGGGGTGCCAGGAGTCAGCGGCTGCCGAAATCGCGCGCCGGCAGCGTCAGCAGATAGGCGTGCAGGCCGCGCAGGTCGATATCGTTCATCTGCGCCAGCGACTGGAAGGGCATGACGGCGATGGCGGCGCCATCGGGGCGCTTGCCGCTGCGCATCATGGCGACGAAGGCATCCACGCTGGCATAGCGCGGCGCCATCGCGCTGCCGGCGCCGGGCGTCAGATTGGCCGCGGCCGGCCAGTCCGGCGGGCCGCCGGGGATCTTGCCGCCGCCATAGCCCGTGCCATGACAGCCTATGCACATCTGGGCCACATAGCGGCCATGCGCCACCGTCGGGCCTTCCGGCACCGGCGCGGGCGGCGCCAGCGTGTGGTCGATCTTGGCCGCGGCGTCCTGGATCAGGCCCAGGCCATAGAGCACGCGCACCGGCGGCGGCAACTGGATGACGGCCGCCTCGCCGCCGACGCCGGGCAGCTGCTTGGCGTAGGCGATCAGGGCGCCGAGGTCGGCGTCGGTGAAGCGGTTGTAGTCCTCGCTGGGCATGACCATCAGCGGCCGGCCATCGGTCTTCAGGCCATGGCGGATGGCGCGCACCCAGTCCTCGGTGCGGTAGGCCGCCGTCGGGCTGCCCGCGCCCGCCGTCAGGTTGGGCGCGACGACCAGCATGCCGCCGCCGTCGATGACCTTGTGGCCGGCGCCGTTGGCGCCATGGCATTCGGCGCAGCCGCGCGAGTTGAAGAGATAGCGGCCGCGCTCGATGTCCGCCGCCTCCGTGGGCAGGGTGAGCGCCGCGACCTTGACGTCGACGCGGCGTTCCAGCTTGCGGCCGGCCTGCCACCAGCCGGTGGCGGCGATCGCGGCGACGATGATCAGGAGGAGGCCGACGATGCCGCCGGCCCACTTCAACAGCTTGCCCATTTTTTTGCCCTCCGCGCGGCCCTCACCGCGCGCAGGACTATGGCCTCAGGAACGCAGCGCCGCCACTGCGGACAAACGCGCGGCCCGGCGCGCCGGCACCCAGACGGCCAGCTGGCCCAGGCCCCACAAGGTCAGCGCACCCGCGGGCAGGTAAAGCCAGGGCAGGCGCGGCAGCTCGTAGCTCTGCATCAGCAGCTGGCTCAGGCCCCAGGCGCCGCCCAGGCCGATGAGGATGCCGGTGGTCGTCAGCAGCAGGTTCTCGAGCTGGAAATAGCGCAGGATCTGGCCTTCGGTGGCGCCCAGGGCGCGGCGCGTGCCGATCATGCGGGTGCGCTGCTGCACCCAGAAACTGGCCAGGCCGACGATGCCCATGGCGGTGACGAGCAGCAGGGCCACGCAGACGCCGCCCATCAGCCAGGCCATGGCGCGGTCCTGGGCATAGAAGGCCGCGCGCATCTCGGTCAGCGAGCGCGCCTGGGTGACGACGCGGCCCTTGTCACCCTCTTCCAGCACGGCCGTCACGGCCTTGATCTGGGCGTCCAGCTTGCCCGGCTCGGCGCGGATGACGTAGGAGCCGCCGCCGCGCAGCGGCAGGATCATGGCGGCGCCGCGGCCATCGCTGCGCGCACGGTGCAGCTGGGTGTGGGTGAGCGTCTCGACGACGCCGATGATGGTCGATGGCGCGCGGCCGAAGATGTAGACCTGCTTGCCGACGGCCGGCTGGCCGGGGAAGAGCCTCTCGGCCAGGACCTTGTTGATGATGAGCTGCGGGATCTTGGGCTCGGCGACGGTGAAGGTCTGGAAGCCGTCCAGGATCTCGTCGGCCGAGAAGTTGCGGCCCTCGATGATCTTGAGCCCGAAGGTCGGGATCATCTGCTCGTCGGACGAGTACTGGGCCGCGCTGACGCGCAGGCCCTTGTTGTCGGGCTCCAGCGAGACGCCGCTGTTGTTGCTGTTGTTGCCGTAGGCGATCTGGTTGGCCACCGTGGCCGCCTTGATGCCGGGCACGGCGCGCACGCGGGCCAGGTCCTCGGCCACGATGCCGGCGGTGCGCTCGGGCAGCTGGGGCTTGGCGCCGCGCAGCGTCAGCACGGCGATCTCGGCCTCGGCCATGCCGCTGTCGGCATTCAGCGCCTGAACGCGGGTCTGGATCAGGTGCAGGGCATTGGTGACGATGCCGCAGGACAGGGCCACCTCCAGCACGATGAGGCCGGCGGCGATCCTGTGGCGACGCAGCGTGGACAGAATGGGCATCAGGTCTTTCATCACTGCACCTTCAACTGAACAGCGGGGGTGACAAGGGCCGCGCGCCAGGCCGGCAGCAGGCCGGCGATCAGGCTGGCCAGCAGGGCCAGGCCGAGCGTCAGCGCCAGCATGCTGGCGTCGAGTTCAGCCAGGCGGGCGTAGTCGTTGGGCGTCTGGCGCACCAGCCACAGTCCGCCCTGGGCGAACAGCAGGCCCAGCAGCGCGCCGGCCAGGCCCAGCAGGCCGGCCTCGACAACGAATTGCTTGAAGATGTCGCCGCGCGTGGCGCCCAGCGCCCGGCGCACGCCGATCTCGCCGCTGCGGCGCAGCGTCTTGGCCAGCAGCAGGCCCACCATGTTGACGACGCAGACGGCCAGGAAGCCGAAGGCCAGCCAGGTCTGCAGGCGCACGTCGGCGGGCAGCACCTTCTGGGCGCCCAGCCAGTCCATCACGTTGCGCAGGCGCACATTGGTCGGGCGCTCGAAGCGGCCGGCCTTGCGCTGGGCCTCGGAGTAGGAGGCGAGGTAGTCGCGGTAGGCCGCGGCGTCCTCGGGCTTGGCGAACTCGACCCAGTACTGGATCCACGAGCAGCTGGCGTTCATGTCCAGCGAGCTGCCGGTGCCGGCGCCACGGCCCCAGCAGTCCATATTGCCCCAGTGGCCCATCTTCAGGAACATGGCCGTCGAGAAGGGCAGGTAGAAGTCTTCGGTCTCGGTGTAGCTGCCGAGGGTCAGGTCCCAGAAGTGCGGCTGCACCTTCCAGGCTTTCAGCACGCCGATGATGCGCAGCGGCTGGCCCCGCACGATGACTTCCTTGCCGACGCTGTTGGCGCCACCGAAGAGCTTTTCGTTCAGCGAGGCGGAAATGACGGCGACGCGCGCCTCGCCCTCGTCGTCAGACGCGCTCCAGCCGCCGCCGTACTGCCAGGGCGCGTCGAACATGGCGAAGAAGTCGGCCGAAGTCATGCGCACGCTGGAGAAGACGGGCTTGGTGTTGGCATCGGGCAGGCCGACGGCGGTGTTGAAGCCGCTGGACATGCTCTGGCGCAGGGCCTTCTTCTCACGCAGCAGGGCCGTGGCGTCGAAGCGCGTCAGGTCGAAGGTGGGCTCGTCGCCGGCTTTCCAGCCGACCATGTCGGCCGCGTCGAGCTGCACGTTGAAGAGCTTGGCGCTCTTGTGCGGGATCGGGTCGCCGGACAGCACGTGATACACGGTCAGCGTCGTCATGCAGGCGCCTATCCCTAAGGCCAGGGCCAGCACCATCAACGCGGAGAGGCCCTTGGCGGCGAGGGTGTTGCGCCAGGCGAGTTCGAGGTAATGAAGAAACATCAGCGTGTCTCCAGCAATGCGTTGACGGTGGCGAGCTCGGCGTCGCCGAGCGACCCGGCCGCCTGGTGCAGGGCCAGCAGGGCGAGCACATGGCGGTGGCGGGCCTGGGTCTGGGCGTTCTGAGCGCCGGCCAGGGTCTGGATGGCGAGCAGCAGATCGGTGGTGCTGCGGGTGCCCAGGGTCAGGCCGGTGCGCGTGGCCTCCAGCGCACGCTCGGCGGCCTCGACGGCCACCTGTGTCGAGCGCAGCTGCGTCGCGCCCTGGCCGACGGCCAGGTGCTGGGCGCGCACATCGCGCAGCACAGCACGGCGGCCGGCCTCGAGCTGCTCGCGGGCGGCGTCGCGCTGGAAGCCGGCGCGGTCGGCCGCAGCGGCGACTGAGCCGCCGGCGAACAGCGGCACGGTCAGGCGCAGGCCGACCAGGGTCGGCGTGCGGCCGGCGTCCAGGGCCGACACGCCGTCACCGCGACGCTGCGTCGTGTCCACGCCGACGCTCAGCGTCGGCAGATGGCCGGCGCGGGCGGCGGAGATGCGCTGCTCGCTGGCCTGCACGTCCAGCTGCAGCGCGCGCAGCTCGGGGTTGGCCTGCAGGGCGCGCTGGGTCCAGGCCTCGGCATCCTCGGGCAGGGCCTGGGCGTCGAGGGCGCGGCGCAGTGGCTGCAGCGTCGTGGCGGGCACGCCGGTCAGCTGGGCCAGGGCTTCGCGGGCATCGGCCAGGTTGAGTTCGGCGGCCAGCGTGTTGCCGCGCGCCAGCTCGCGGTAGGCGCGCGACTGGTCGGCCTCGACCTGGGCCGACAGCCCGGCCTTGAAGCGGGTGTCGGCCTCGCTGACCTGGCGGGCGAAGGCCTCTTCGTTGGCACGCGCCGTGGCCAGCTGGGCCTGTGCCGACAGCAGGCCGAAATAGGCGTCGGCGACGCGGGCGCGCGCGGCCTGCTCGGCAGCGGCCAGGCGGGCCGACTGGGCCGAAGCCTGGCTGCGGCTGGCGTCCCATTCGCGCAGGGCGGCGAGGTCCACCAGCGGCTGGCTGAGGCTGCTGGTCGTCGTGCGCGTACGCCCGCCGCCACCGTTCTCGCGCTGCTCGCTGCTCTGCAGGCTCCATTGCGGCAGCAGGGCGGCGCGGGCTTCACGCGCGGCTGCTTCCTGGGCGCCGTTGAAGGCGGCGGCCTGGCGCAGCAGCGGGTCGGCCGCGCGCGCCTGGGCCCAGACCTGCAGCAGGTCGTCGGCGCGGGCCGCGTGGGCGGTCAGCAGCGCGAGGACGACAAATAGGGTTCTTGCGGGCCGAGCGACGGGCCGCTCCCTAGCCGGCCCGCGCTCGCGATGTGCTCGCGGCTCGACGCCGCGTGCATCGCCGTCCCCTCGGGGGACCGGCCAAGGTACTCCTTGGACGAGGGGCATCATCATTTCAGGCCATCGCCAGGTTCATCTTCAGCTCGGCGGTCAGGTCCACGACCTGGCCGTCGATGACGTGCACATTGCGCTGGGCGCGGGCGGCCAGCTGCGGGTCGTGGGTCACCATGACGATGGTGGCGCCATCGCGGTGCAGCTCTTCGAGCAGCTCCATGACGCTGCGCGCCATCGCGCTGTCGAGGTTGCCGGTGGGCTCGTCGGCGAGCAGCAGGCGCGGTTCGCCGGCGAGTGCACGGGCGATGGCGACACGCTGCTGCTGGCCGCCGGAAAGCTCGTTCGGGTAGTGCTTGCCGCGGGCCGACAGGCCGACTCGGCCCAGGGCATCCGCCGCGCGCTTCTTGCGCTCGGCCCCGCTCATGCCGCGGTAGCGCAGCGGCACCTCGATGTTGTCGAGCACGCTGAGGTCGGGGATGAGGTTGAAGGCCTGGAAGATGAAGCCGATCTTCTGGTTGCGGATGCGCGAGCGCTCGCCATCGCCCATGCGGCTGACGTCGATGCCGTCCAGCATGTAGCGGCCGGCGCTGAAGGCCTCCAGCAGGCCGGCGATGGTCAGGAAGGTGGTCTTGCCCGAACCGGAGGGGCCGGTCACGGCGACGAACTCCCCTTCGTTGACGGTCAGATTGAAGTCGCGCAAGGCATAGGTCTCGACCATCTCGGTGCGGTAGACCTTCTGCAGTTTTTCCATCTGGAGCATGGGGGTTGTCCTGTTCGTTTGGATTGAGTTGGTCGCGATCAGCTTTGCCGAGGGCTTGGTTTGTTTAAGTGGCACTTGCGCTTTGGCCAGGTGCCGGGAGTCCGTCCCGGCGGCCGGGTAACTTTCTTCTGCGGGGCCAGAAGAAAGTCACCAAAGAAGAGGCCCTGAACCGCACTCGACCGCGGCGCCGCGACGAGCGGCGCGCGAAAACGCTCACCGTCATGCCGGGCCGATGCGAACCGCTGCGCTCTCGCGTCTGACTTGTCACCGGTGGCGCTCATCGCCGCATCGCACCTGTTAACGCGCGGCTGCACGCCGTGCTCACCAAAACAGCCCAATGCAGCGTCGCTCGGGCGACGCGGCTGTTCGGTGTTCCTTGATGAGCCCGGCGTGCAGCCGGCGTTAAGCGGCGTGAAGGCGCGATGGATGGTGCTCGTCATAGGGACAGCAGCGAGAGCGAAGCGGGTCGCTTGAGGGCGTGCCCCAGTCCGAGCAACGCGAGCGCCTGATCCAACTCGAGTGCGGATTGCATTGAGCGCTCCTCTTTTGGTGACTTTTCTCTGGCGCGTCAGAGAAAAGTTACCCGCCATGCCGGGGCGGACTCCCGGCTCACTGCAGCGAGTCGAAAGGACAGCCGCAAAAGCAACCCGATTACCCATCACGCTCAATCCGCAATCAGGACGCGCTCCGCGCCCTTGAAGTTGTCCGAACCGGAGATGACGACGCGGTCGCCCACCGAGAGACCCGAAATGATTTCGACGCGTTCCAGCGAGCGAGCGCCGAGCTTGACGGCGACCTTCTCGGCCACGCCGCCGCGCACCACATAGGCATAGCTGCCGCCGCCCTCGTCGACGAAGCTGCCGCGGGCCACGCCCAGCACCTTGTCGCGCTTGTCCAGCAGCACGCGCACCGACAGGCGCTGGTTCTGGCGCAGCTGCTCGGGCTGGGTGCCGGCAAAGCGCAGCCGCGCCGCGACCTCGCCGTTGACGACCTCGGGCGACACCGAGCTGACCTGGCCGGCCCAGCGCTGGCCATTGCCGGTGATCTCGCCAGGCATGCCGGGCTGCAGCTCGCGGGCAAAGCTCTCGGCGACCTGCATCTGCACTTCCAGCGCCGACAGGTCGATGACCGACAGCAGCTTGGCATCGCGGGCGACGTTGGTGCGGTCGGGGATGAAGAGCTGGCCAACCTGGCCGTCCACCGGCGAGCGCACCTGCAGCTCGGCCACCTGGCGCTCCAGGTCGGCCACCAGCAGCTGCTGGCGCGACAGGGCGCTCTGCTTGGCTTGCACATCGAGCTTGAGGCTGTCGGTCTTCATGCCGCGCAGGTCGCGGGCCTGGTCGTGCGCGAGCTTGGCCTTGGCCAGGGCGTCCTGGGCGCGCTCGACCTGCATGCGCGCCGTGGCGCCGGCCTCGAAGGCCTGGGTCTGGCGGGCCAGGTCGTTCTGGGCCGTCTGCTGGTCGATGCGGGCGTTCTCGTAGGCGCTCTGCAGGGCGGCCGTCTGCTGGCGGGCCTCGACCTCGGCGCGGGCCAGGTCGGCACGCAGCGCGTCGACATTGCTGCGCTCCTGGGCCAGGCGGTTGGTCAGTTCGGGCGAATCGACCTTGGCCAGCACCTGGTTGCGCTTGACCGGGTCGCCAGCCTGCACGGCCAGGGTCACGGTGCCGGCGCCGGGCGCGAACAGCGTCGGGCTCTGGGCGGCGACGACGCGGCCTTCGCCGGCCACGTCGCGCGTCAGCGGCGCGACGTCGACGGTGGCCAGGGACAGGCGGGCCACGCTGACGGCGGAGTCGGCCGACAGCATCTGCTTGACGCGGCCGCCACCCAGCAGGGCGATGGCGGCGACCACGGCGGCGGCGCCCAGCAGCAGGGGCCAGCGCCGGCGCAATCCTGAGGGTTGAGCCAGGGGTCGGTCCTGCTCGGAGGTGTCGCGGAAGCGGGTGTTCATGCCCCTCTTTTCGCAAGGGATGTGCCAGCCTGCGAGCCGTGACAAATCAACGACTTGGCGCGCCGGCATGTGTCCGCGGACAGGTGGCGGACAGTCCGTACAAGATCGGCAACGGACAGCAGCGTTTGCTTACGAAACTGCACAACTGGTGGCAAGACGACACGAGCGGCGGCCCCCAAGATCGCGCCGCTTCGGAGATCCAACATGCCCTTCGCCCGACTCTGCCTGTGGGCCGCAGCGGCCAGCCTTGCCTGGCCCGCCTTTGCCGCGTCCGACATGCCGCCCGCCACCGTGTCGATGACGGAATCCGAGGCGCGCCGCTTTCTCGCCCAGGCCAGCTTCGGGCCGACGGAGGCCAGCGTCGCCGACGTGATGGCCCGCGGCCGCGCGGCCTGGCTCGCGGGTCAATTCACGCTGGCGAACTCCGACTTCAGCGACGTGCCCTATGTCGACCCCGACTCCAGCAAGGGCTGCCCCACCGGCGCGCCGGCGACCTGCAAGCGCGACAACTACAGCCTGTTCCCGGTGCAGGTGCAGTTCTTCGCCAATGCCGTCAACCAGCCCGACCAGCTGCGCCAGCGCACCGCTCTGGCACTGTCGGAGATCCTGGTCGTGTCGGGCAACGTCATCAAGCTGCCCAACGCGATGGCCACCTACCAGCGCATCTTCCTGCGCAACGCCTTTGGCAATTACCGCGATGTGCTGAAGGAAGTGACGTTGAGCCCGGCCATGGGGCGCTTCCTGAACATGGCCAACAACGACAAGCCCAACCCGGCCAAGGGCATCGAGCCGAACGAGAACTACGCCCGCGAGGTGCTGCAGCTCTTCTCCATCGGCCTGACGCAGCTCAACCTCGATGGCAGCGTCCAGCTCGACGCCAGGGGCCAGCCCATGCCCAGCTATGACCAGGACACGGTCGAAGGCTTCGCCCACGCCTTCACCGGCTGGACCTATGCGCCACGGCCCGGCGCGACCAAGAACAAGTTCGGCAACCCGAGCTATTACGCCGCGCCCATGATCGCCTTTGACGATCACCACGACAAAGGCACGAAGAAGCTGCTGAACGGCACCGTGCTGCCGGGTGGCCAGAGCGCTCAGGCCGACCTCGAGGCGGCCATCGACAACATCTTCAACCACCCCAATGTCGGCCCCTTCATCGGCCGCCAGCTGATCCAGCACCTGGTCACGGCCAACCCCAGCCCGGCCTATGTGCAACGCGTGGCCGGGGCCTTCAACGGCGGCATCGTCATCAATGGCCAGCGCAGCCGGCGCGGCGACATGAAGGCCGTGCTGACAGCCATCCTGACCGACGCCGAGGCCCTCACGCCGCAGACGCCTGCCCACTTCGGCAAGCTGCGCGAGCCCATCCTGCAGCTGACCCACCTGCTGCGCAGCATGGGTGGCACGAGCGACGGCGTCTGGCTGCGCTCGCAGGCGGCCAGCCTCGGCCAGACCATCTACAGCCCGCCCAGCGTCTTCAACTTCTTCTCGCCCGACCAGGACCTGCCCGACAACCCCAGCCTGGACGGCCCGGCCTTCGGCGTCTTCAATGCCAGCGCCGCCTTCAAGCTGAGCGGCGTGCTGCAGACGGCCCTGAACGGCAAGGGCGTGGCGCCGGACGCCACGGTCGCCGGCTCAACAGGCACCAAGATCGACCTGACGCGCTGGCAGGCCCTGGCCGCCACGCCGACCAGCCTGGTCGCCGAGATCAACCGCGTGCTCTTCGCCGGCCGCGCCAGCACCGCCCTGCAGACCGCGCTGCTGAAGGCGGCGCAGATCGCGCCGGCCAGCAAGCCGCTGGACCGCGCCAAGGCTGCGCTGTTCCTGGCTGCGATGTCGCCCGAATATCTCGTGGAGAACTGAAATGCTGTCCCGACGCCATCTGCTCTCCCACGCCGCCGCCTTCGCCGGCGCCACCGCCCTGCCCTCGGTGGCCGCGCCCCTGATCGGCAGCGACTACCGCGCCCTCGTCTGCGTCTTCCTGTATGGCGGCAACGACGGCAACAACATGGTCATTCCCATGGACACGGCCGGCTATGCGGCCTACGCCAGGGCGCGTGGCACGGCGGGTGCCGGCGGCCTGACGCTGCCGCAGTCGTCGCTGGCGCCGCTGAACGGCGGCGGCGTGGGCCTGCACCCGGCGCTGACGCCGCTGGCCGACATCTGGAACCAGGGCCGCCTGGCCGTGCAGGCCAATGTCGGCCCGCTGGTCAGGCCCATGAGCAAGGCCGAGTTCAACGCCGCGAACGCGCAGCGGCCGAGCAACCTCTTCTCGCACGACGATCAGCAGGACCAATGGCAGCGCGGCCAGTCCTACAGCGGCAACGCGATGCCGTCGACGGCCGGCTGGGGCGGCCGCATCGCCGACCTGCAGGCCACCGGCGGCGTCGTGCCCATGGCGCTCTCGGTCAGCGGCAACAACGTCTTCATGAACGGCGCGACCAGCTCCGGCCTGACCGTCGGCAGCGGCACCAGCTTCGCCATCAAGGGCTTTGGCAGCAACCCCAGCGCCAGCCCCCTCTACCAGCTCTACCAGAGCCTGCTGCAGCAGCCCTATGGCAATGCCGAGGAGCGCGCCGCCGCCAGCGTACTGAACCAGGCCCTCAAGGCCAGCCATGTGCTGAACACGGCCATCTCGGGCACCGGCAGCATCGCCGGCCTGTTCAGCGGCCTCACCAGCGGCGTCGCCCAGCAGCTGCTGACCGTGGCCAAGATGATCGAGGGCCGCTCGGGCCTGGGCGCCACGCGCCAGCTCTTCTTCGTCAGCATGGGCGGCTTCGACACCCACAACGACCAGATCAACCAGCAGCAGAACCTCTTCAGCGACCTCGGCCCCGCGCTGAAGGCCTTCTACGACGCGATGCAGCAGCTCGGCGTCGCCAACGCGGTGACGACCTTCACCGCCAGCGACTTCGCGCGCA
This sequence comes from Roseateles sp. GW821-FHT09H10, assembly GCF_059415865.1. Classification (NCBI taxonomy): domain Bacteria; kingdom Pseudomonadati; phylum Pseudomonadota; class Betaproteobacteria; order Burkholderiales; family Sphaerotilaceae; genus Roseateles; species Roseateles sp. GW821-FHT09H10. The sequence goes on from NZ_JBWKOB010000002.1 coordinate 204,593, forward strand.
CCCTGCAGCCCGCTTCCGGCGGAGGCACCGACCACGCCTGGGGCAACCACCATTTCGTCATGGGCGGCGCCGTCAAGGGCGGCCTCTACGGCCGCATGCCCCAGCTCGTGCTCGGCGGGCCGGACGACACCGGCGACGAAGGCCGCTGGCTGCCGACGACGTCGGTGGACCAGATGAGCGCGACGCTGGCCAGCTGGTTCGGCGTCGGCGCGGCCGACCTCGGCACCGTCTTCCCCCACCTGGCCAACTTCAGCGTGAAGAACCTGGGCTATTTCGGCTGACGGCCAGCCGGAGCCGGCACGGTGAGCTGCACTATCCTCGTGCAGCTCCCGCCGTCGACTTCCATGCGACCTACCGACCTTCTTGGCTTGGCCCTGTCGGGCCTGCTGCTGCCCGCACTCGCCGGTCGGGCCTTCGCAGCCCCCGGCCAGCCTGACCCGGCAGCTCCAGGCTGCGTCGCCGAACCATTGGCAGCGGCGACCCTGCGGCCGCAACTGGCGCCGCAGGAGTTTGCGCCGCTGCAGCGGCTGACGCTGAGAAACGCAGGCGTCCCCCTTCCGGGATTGCTGGACCCGGACTCCGTGCCCACTGAGGCCGGCAGCGCCGCGTGCAAAGAGGGCCTGATGGCCATGGGCGCCAGACTTGCCGCGCCCGGCGACACCGGCACGGCCGGCTTGCCTGTGGGCCGAGCGCCCCACATGATGTCCGCCTATGCCGCCTTGCAGGCACGCTCCGTGTTCCTGGTCGATCGCGAGGGCCGCTGGTCTTATCGACCCGCCGAGGGCTCGACGCGGGCGCCCAGCGAAGGTCGGCTGAACTACTTCTCCGAGCCGAACACGGCGCTTGCCGACAACGGCGCCTTGCTGGCCACGCAGGTCGCCAGCGACGCCCTGGGCTTTCTCGACCTGCCGACCGGCCAGCCCCTGCTCTGGATTGCCGGACTATCGCGCGCGGTGGGCTGGTGGCCCGCCGAGCGCGCCGTCATCACGCTGACGCCGCAACGCACCCTCGTGCTGCTGGACGGCACGACCGGGCAGGCCTGGGCGCTGCCGCTGACCCTCCAGACCTTGCAGAGCATCCGGCAGGACGCCCACGATCCCGGGCGTTTCGTCGTGCCGCAGGCCGGTGGGATCGGTGTGCTGCGCCTGCGCCGCGAATCGGGCACCTGGGTGGCAGGCATCGAGCACGTCGTTGCCACGGGCAACAAGGACCACATCGGTTTCGACGACGTCGCCCTGCTGGAGCAAGGCCGCTATGTCGTCCGGCTCCACCCGCCGTCCGTGACCTGGACCGACCTGAGCATGGGCACCCACCAGGAAGTGACGTTCGGCGAGGTGGAGTTCATGGGCGACCTTGCCGTCCTGGACGATGCTCGAGTGCTTTTCCGCACCACGGCCCTCGATGGCCGCAGCCAGCGCTACTGGAGTTTTTCACCGCGGGCTGCGGAGTTCGCCGCCATGGATCTCGGCACCACCTCCGCAACGCTGCTGGGCGGAGACGGCCAGGGCCGGGTGCTGGCCCGCGAGATGGATGCCGTGCTGGTGGCGACGCCTCGGCAGATCGGCGAAGCCGTGGGCCTTGCGGCGCTGGACAAGAAGTTCGGACTGCCCGTTTCGCCGGTGCATGTCGAGGATTCCTTTGCCGCCGGCTTCGGCCTGCAGCTGCGCAAGGCACCGACCTGGTTCATCCCGCCGCCCAAGTCACGGCTGCCGCCATGGCAGCCGGTGATCGCCCTCGAAAACCCGATGTTCAGGGCTTGGCCGCCATCGCGTAGCAGGATGGATGACCGTGACGCCGACGCCATCACGCAAAAGCGCTGGCAATGGCTGCTGGACGCGCTGAAAACCATCAAGAGCATGCCCGGCGCGCAGCAGCAGCTGCCAGTCGCGGTGCGCCGGGAAGGACGCCCGCCCGCCTGGTGCGAGCAACTCGTGGCGGATCTCTTCACAGGCCGGGCGCTGGAGCCCCTCACCGCCAGGGCCTTGAAGGGCTACGCCGCCCGGACGTCGCCGGACTCGCCGGACCGGGTCCGCAAATCCCTCGAGTGGCCGCCCACCGGTAACTTCGAAGCCTGGCGCGCCCACAGTGGCGAGCAATACATGGACGGCAAGGTCCACTTGCTGTGGCGCAAGCAGCTGCCGGTCGCCCTGTCGCTGCGCTGGACCTGCGTGGACCTTTCGGGCAAGGGCAAGGTGCAATGCAGCCATGAATTCGGCGCCAGCCTGTCGATCGAAGATGCTGAGGTCAAGCTGGCCTGCCAGGTCGACCTGTCGCCGCGATGGCCGGCCTTGCCCGCCCACCCGGAAGTCCGGTGGCTGCACGTCATGGAACCGATCCGGCTCTCGCGCTGAAGGCTGATGACAAAACCGGCCCAGGGCGGCTGGTACAACCGCCCCATGCCCGACACCCACGCCATCCAATGCCGCTGCGGCCAGCTCCGCGGCCTGCTGCAGCCCACGCGCCCGTCCAACCGCTGCGTCTGCTACTGCTCCGACTGCCAGGCCTTTGCCCGCCATCTGGGCGCGCAGGACGCGCTGGACTCTCAGGGCGGCAGCGACATCGTGCAGCTGCCCGCCTCCCATGTCGCGTTCACGCAGGGCCAGCAGCACTTGGCCTGCATCCGCCTGACGGACAAGGGCATGGTGCGCTGGTATGCCAGCTGCTGCCGCACGCCGATCGGCAACACGCTGGCAGACGGCAAGTCGGATTTCGTCGGCCTGCTCCATACAGGTCTGGGCACGGCCTCGCTGGAGGCCTCGTTCGGCCCGGTCACGATGCGCACCGCGGTCGACAGTGCCCTCGGCAAGGACAAGCCCAAGGCCGCCGGTATGCTGCGCGGCATCGCCAAGGTGATAGGCATCATCATCAAGGGCCGGCTGCGCAAGACCTGGCGCGCCAGCCCCTTCTTCGATGCGCAGACGGGCCTGCCGGTCGCCAAGCCCAAGGTGTTGAGTGCCGAGGAGCTGGTGGCGGCCAAGCGCGCCACTTGATCTGGCCATGCCCATACTCACGTCGGCCCGCCGAATCTGGATGAGTCTTCTCTGGCTGACCTTTCAAGGGCTGCTGATCTATATGTGCAGTGCCGCCCTATACGGCATGTCCAATGAACCGCGCTTCAACTTCTTGCAGATGGTGATCGTGGTGGCGGCCTTTGTTTTCGTCTTCCTGCTGGCTCTGATGTGCCGTGAAGCCGCCATGACGTCCGCGCCGACTCCGACTCCGCGCGCCGGAGCCGCTGTACTCGCCGTCCTTGCCGCACTGCTTCTATTCACTGCCCACGGTGCCGCCATCGGTGTCTGGCGGGGGCCGTCCCGGCTGGCTCTCTTTCATCTGGTCGCGACCGAGTATTCCGGCTCCTGGTCACTCGCGCTGGTATTGGGCGTCGCATCCGCGATGCTGCTCACACATGCCTGGTCCATGCTGACGCGCAAAGTGACCTGACCACACCAGCAATTCGCCTACTTCGCCCGCCCCTCTTCGCAAGGCTGGGTCAGGAGCCCGTAGTTGGCTTCCTTGGCATACAGGAAGCGGCCGCTGCCCAGCTCGAGAATCAGGTCGGTGGACACGATGCGTCCCCACCAGGCGCGCACGAAGATCAGTTCATCGTTGACCCAGCGCACCTCGACGCTGTCGAGCTCGCGGTCGAAGTCCATGCGCCAGCGCGCACGCGTCTTGACGGAGAAGATCTCCAGCGCCACCGTGTCCGGGCCATTGAGCCCCGGGCGGGTCACGCGCGTGAAGGCGGCCGTCTGCTGCGGCGCCCAGCGCCTGTCTTCGCCTTCTTGCTCATCTTGAGGTGGCGCGGCGGGCCGCGCGGCCAGGCGCTTGACGGCCACATGCCCCTTCAGCGGGATGAGCTGGGGGGCGGTGTAGCGGACGACGGCGTCGTCACAGCTCAGCGGGGTTTCGGCCTGGGCGCCGCAGGCGATGGCCAGGAGAGCCAGCAAGGAAAAGAAGGAGCGCATGGTGGCGGCAGAGAAGTCCGGGGTGAAATGCTGCCGCCATAACGCGCCGGTTCGCGAACCGGGCGACCTTCGGATTGGGGGGCTACTCGAACAGCCGTCCGCCAAAGGCCATGCGCCCCGCGCCGGCCGGCGCGTACTCGAGATGCACCCGCTCCGCGGGCCGCTCGCAGACGCGGGCGATGGCCTGGGTCAGCGCCGCCACCTCGGCCTTCAGCGCGGCCCCGGTCGGCGGGTGGGCATGCAGGACGCTGACGAAGACGGGTAGTGCGCCCGGCAGCGGGCCGCCGTTCTCGGCGTAGTGCTCGGCGGGCAGCAGATGCAGGCGCACCCAGACGCGGCCCGGCGCCTGATTCAGGGCGTCGCCGATGACGTCGGCCAGCGCGTCGGCGGCCGGCACTGGCGCGCCGACGCATTGCACGTCAACGACGGGCATGCCGGCTCAGGCCGCGCCCGTGGCGACAAGGAAGCAGTAGGCCAGCACGGCCACCAGGCACACACCGAACAAGGGGAACGCATTTCTCTGCATCTCGTTCTCCATTCCGCTCGAACCTTGTTGCCACCCGCTCAGGCGCGCAGCAGCTTGTCCGCATAACGCCAAGTTTGCGGGGCTTGAGGAAACACTGCTGCCAGTGCGGTTTCCGACAGGCCGAGGTGGCGCTGCAGCAGCGGCGCCAGCACCTGGCGGAAGTCGGTGCGCACCGCCAGGTCGCGGCCATCGGCCAGGGCGCTGCCGTCCAGGCCCGGCCATTCGCCCAGCATCTGGCCGCCGGCAATCGGGCCGCCCATCAGCCAGATGACATTGCCGCGGCCGTGGTCGGTGCCGCCATTGCCGTTCTGGCGCAGGGTGCGGCCGAACTCGCTGACGACGACGATGACGGTGTCCTTGTAGGCATCGCCCAGGCCGAGGCTGAGCGCATCCAGGCCCTCGCCCAGGCTGGCCAGGCGGTTGGCGAGCTGGCCACGCGCGGCGCCCTGGTTGACATGGGTGTCCCAGCCGCCCACGGCCGTGAAGGCCAGTTGGGTATGGGCGTCCTTGCGGATCAGCGTGCCGAGGCGGCGCGCATCGGCGGCAAAGCTGCGCGCGGACGGTGCGCCGGCGTCGGCACTCGGGTCCATGGACTTGGGCTCCGCCGCCGCCATGCTGCGGCTCATCTCGCCGCGGCCCTGGGTCGTGTCGCGCAGCGTGCCGCTGAGTTGGGCGTCGCCGGCATAGAGCTTGGCCAGGCCCGCCTGCAGTTGCGGGTTGTCGATGGCGCGGCGCTGCATGGCATTCGGCCCCAGGCCCAGGCTGGCAACGCTGGCCGTGCCGGCAAAGATGCGTGGCGGCGTGCTGCCCTGGGAGATGGCGCGCGTCGGCGCCGGCTCGCCCGGCAGGGCGGCCAGCAGGCGGTTCATCCAGCCGTCGGGGGTGGACTTGCGGCCCGGTGTGCCGGACTCGAGATAGTCCTGGGCGTCGAAATGGGAGCGGGTCGGGTCGGGCGAGCCGCTGGCATGCACGAAGGCGAGCTGGCCGCCGTCCCAATGGCGCTTGAGCGGGCTCAGCGACGGGTGCAGGCCGAACAGCGAATCGAGCTTGATGAGGCCGTCCTCGGCGCCAGGTGCGGCCAGCGCGATCTGCGGGCGACTGGCGGCGTACTCGCGCTCGCCATAGGGCGCGACGACAGACAGGCCGTCCACCGCGCCGCGCAGCATGACGACGACGAGCTTCTTCTGAGTGCCACCTTGCGCCTGCACCAGGGACACCGGCAGGCCGCCCAGGGTGAAGGCGCCGAAGTGGAGGAGTTGGCGTCGCAGCATGGCGGACTACCTTTTCATGAAATCGGGGCTGGCCAACAGCAGGGCCACCTGCTGGCCGGCGGGCTCGGCGGCCAGGGTGCGGCGCGTCGGCTCGCTGACGGAAGCGCCGAGCGTGCTCGTCAGCTTCTCGGGGCTGACGCCGCTGCGCTGGCCCAGCGTGGTGGCGAGCTGCACGCGCTGCGTCAACGCCTCGGGGTTGCGCCAGGCGGCGGCCACGTTCTTGTAGCCGTCGGGCGTCTGGGCGCCATAGAGAGGCTGGCCGGCCTGGGCCAGGGCCGCGAGCAGGTTCTGCGGATTGGCCGGCTGCAGGTCCAGCGCACGCAGGCTGGACAGCAGGTATTGCCAAGGCGTCTTGAACTTGGCCTGATAGGCCTCGCGGCTCCAGAACTCGTCGGCGCGGATCAGTGTGCGCGTGAACTCGCGCAGGTCGCCCCCCGTGGCCTGGAAGTTGTCGGCCAGCTTCTGCACCAGGGAGGCCGGCGGCTCGTCGGCCACAAAGGCCTGGGCTAACTTGAAGGCCAGGTGGCGGGCCGTGGCCGGGTGGCCGGCCAGCACATCGAGCGCGTGCTCACCCTCGGCCTGGCCTGCGCCCTTCACGCTCTTGCCCAGCCACGTCTTGCTGCCGCCGTCGTGCTTGCGCGCATCGAACTCGAAGAGGTCGCCCTGGCCTCCCACCAGGGCCTTGCGCGAGTCCAGGCCCCAGCCGGTCAGCATGCGCGCCAGCTCGGTCACGTCGCGCTGCGTGTAGCCGCCGTCCACGCCCAGGGTGTGCAGCTCCATCAGCTCGCGGGCGTAGTTTTCGTTCAGGCCGCTGGGCACCCGCGCCTTGAGCTCGGGCCGCTCGGCCAGATAGCGCCGGGCGCGCTGCGGCGGCTCATAGCCGGCGACGACGCTCTGGGCGTTGTCGAGATAGATCAGCATCGCCGGGTGCCTGGCCGTCGCGCCCAGCATGTCGCGAAAGCGCCCCAGCACATGGGGCCGGATGGCGCGCTGCTCGTAGTCGGCCACCAGCACGCCGACGGCGTTCTTGCCGGCAAACACATTGAAGTGGTTGAACCAGAACTCGGTCAGCACCTCCTCGAGCTGGGCGGGACTCTGCAGCGCGCGCGACAGGCGCGCCGTCGCGGCCTGGGCGACCAGGGGGCGGATCTTGTCGCGCACCGCATTGATGGCGTCGCCATCGGCCTGCATGCCCTGGGCCTTGTCGCGCCGGGCCTCGCGCGCCGCCTTGACCGCCTCCCGGTAGCGGCCCAGCAGTTCGGCCTGGCCGAGCTTGAGCACTTCCATGCCGGCCAGGCGGGCGCTCAGGCTTTCCGGCTGCGGCAGGCGGCGCGGCTCCAGTTGTTCGGCGAGGAAGCGCTCCAGCCATGGGTCTGCGCCCTGGGCGGCGATGGCGGCGGCATCGGCCGGTCGCGGCCCATAGCCGAGGCGATTCAATGCGTGCAGGGCGCGCTCGTCGGCGCTCAAGGCCGGACCGACCACAGCCGCCTGGCTGCGGCGCACCGCCAGCGTGACGCCACTCGCCAGGGCGGCGGCGCTGCTCAGCACAAAGCGGCGGTTCTTCATGGGGACTCTCCGGTTCTTGAACCGAAGAATCACCCGATCGACGCAAGGCCGTGTGGCCCCTGCGCAAAGAAATGTGTCAGCGCGACGCTGTTTCCAGCTTCAGCGTTTCCCCAGCCAGCCTTCCAGGCTGCGCAGCGTGGCGGCCACGTCCAGCGGCTTGCTCCAGTAGCCGTCGAAACCATGGCGGCGCGCCAGCTGGGCCGCGACAAACTCGGACTCGGCCGTTACCAGCAGGGCCGGCACGCCCTCGGGCAGGCCGGCCGCGCGCAACTGGGCGAGCAGTTCGTCACCGCCGATGTCGGGCAGGCGCAGATCGCACAGCAGCAGGTCGACATGGCCCTCGGTGACGAGGCTGCGGGCCTCGGCGCCGCTGCGGGCCACCAGCAGGCGGCACCCGGGCCGCAGCTCGAGGATGCCCTGCATCAGCATGGCGTTGACAGGATCGTCCTCGACGTAGAGCACCTGGCTTGTCGTCATGCCCACCCCCTCAGCAGCAGCCGGCAGGCCGCAAGGATCCGGGTCGGGCGAAGCGGCGTCGGTCGGGGATAGGCATAGAAACATGGCGTGAGATTTTGCGCCGATTATCAAATCTATTAATACAGACGATCAATGCACCCGCCCCTGAACGGGTGGGGTGGCAGCGGATTTGCCAAATATTGCGCCGCGGCGGCCGCGCGCCTGGTTTAGGCGCGGCGGCGCAGTTGGGCCAGGCCGCGGGACAGGCGCAGCCAGCCTTCCGGCAGGGGTTGGCCCGGGGCGGCGTCGGCGGCCGCCGTCTCCAGCGCGCGGGCCTGGGCGGCCAGCGCGGGCTGGCCCAGCAGCTCCAGCACGGCCTTCAGGCCATGGGCGACGCGGCGCAGCGCGGGCGCATCGCCGCTGGCCATGGCGGCATTGCCTTGCGCGAGGTCATCGGCAAAGCGCTCGAGACAGCCGGCGCGAAAGCTCTCGAACAGGGCGCGGTCGCCGCCGAAATGCTGGCGCACGGGATCGTCATCGGGAACCTGCGCCAAGGTGGCGGGTGCCGGGCTCGCACGACCGCGCAGCAGCTCGCTGACAGTGTCGAGCAGCTCGGCCAGCGGCACGGGCTTGCGCAGCGTGCGCGCGACGCCGCGGGCGGCCAGGGCCTCGTGATGCTCAGCATGCACGCCGGCGCTGAAGACCACCCAGGGCGGCGCGCCCGCGGCCTGGGCCAGGCCCTCGGCCAGCAGGGCTTCGGCCGAGCCGTCCGGCAGCATCAAGTCGCTGATGACGAGCTGCCAGCCGCCGGCCCGCAGCGCGTCGCGGGCATCGGCCAGGCGGCGCACGATGCTGAGCTCGACGGCCGGCGCGGCGGCGTCGTGGCCAGGCAGCTCCTCGAGGGCCAGCTCGACGAAGCGGGCGATCGAGGCGTCATCCTCGATCAGCAGCAGGCGCGCGATCACTGGGGCACCCTTCGGCCTGCGGCCTGTCCCGCCAAGCGGGAGCGAGCTTGCTTGGGACGGCCCGGCGCTGCGCTCATTCGCCGGAGGTCGCGCTCAGGCTGGCTGGGCCGCGACGGCCTCGGCCAGCAGCGGCGGCAGCTCGGTGACCAGGGCCGTCTTGTGCACCAGGGGCACGCCGTCCAGCGCGAAGGCATAGGGCGCGCGCTGGGCCTCGTCCAGGGCCGTCACGACGATGAGGCGGCTGCGCGCGAACTGCGGGTGCGAGCGCAGGCTGGTGATCAGGGCCGCGCCATCGATGCCGGGCAGCAGGATGTCGATAAGCAGCACATCGGGCTCGAGGCGCCCGGCCATGGCCAGGCCGGCGATGCCGTCGGAGGCGACATGCAGCTCGGCCTCGGGCAGCTCGCGCTTGACGACCAGGCTGATGAGGTTCTGGAAGTGCACCGAGTCCTCGATGAGCAGCAGCGTCACCGGCCGCTCGCCGGCCGGGGTGCCCGGCGTCGGCAGCGTTGTCGCCGCGGGGCCGGCGCGGGTCGCGAGCCAGGCCTCCAGCGAGCTGCGCAGGATGCGGCGATGCCCGCCGGGCGTCTTCCAGGCCTGCAGCTCGCCGCGGTCCACCATCAGCTGAACGGAGCGCACGGCCATGCCGAGGCGCTGCGCGGCTTCGGTGGTCGAGCAGGTATCGGGCACGGTTGTGGTGCGGTTCACGCGCGATATTTTGCCGAATTCGCCCGCCGCTGCCGAGTTGGCTTATTTGATAAAACTGATCGCAACGGAAAATAGGCCATCCGCCACGGAGCTCCGCCATGCCATCCACCGCCGCCGCCCTCGCATCGCCCGTCCCGCCGCCGGCCCTGCCGTCCCTGGACCTGGCCGGATGGCCCGAGGCCGACCGCAGCGCCCACCGCGTGCGCCTCGGGCATCTGGCCGAAGCCCTGGCCCTGCATCTGGGGCAGAACGCCGACAGCGCCCACGAACTGCGCCTGGCCGCGCCCCTGCATGACATCGGCGAGCTCGACACCAGCGACACCAGCCTGGAGCCGCCCTGGCCCCTGAGCCTGGACGAGGAGCGCGGCCGCCGGCACGAGCAGCCCCGCCGCGGAGCCGCCCTGTTGAGCGGCTCCAGCCTGCCGCTGTTCGCGCTGGCCGCGGAGATCGCCCTGCACCACCGCGAGCGCTGGGATGGCAGCGGCTATCCCGAAGGCCTCAGCGGCACAAGCATCCCGCTGTCTGGGCGTATCGTTGCCGTCGTGGACTATTTCGACGCGCTGACCATGCCCCGCAGCTACCGCCCAGCCCGCGCCGACGACCGCGCGCTGGCCATGCTGGCCGAGCAGGCCGGCACGGCCTTCGATCCGGCCATCGTCGCCGCCTTCCTGGCCCATGCCAACGAGCTGATCGCGCTGCGCGACCGTGTCAACGCGACGCGGCTGGGGGCCGACGCATGAGGGCGCTGTCCAGCGCCCTGCTCGGCCTGCTGGCCGCCACCGCGGCCTGCGCCGCCCCCGGCACCGCCTCCCAGCGCGTGCAGGACAGCGGCGAGCTGCGCGTCTGCATCTGGCCCGACTACTACGGCGTCTCGCTGCGCAATCCGCGCACCGGCCAGCTGGCGGGCATCGACATCGACCTGTCCGCCGCCCTCGCCGCCGACCTCAAGGCCAAGGCCGTCTACGTGGACTCCTCCTTCGCGACCCTCATCGACGACCTGCAGCGCGACCGCTGCGACATCGCCATGTTCGCCGTCGGCATGACGCCGCAGCGCGCCCAGTCGCTGCGCTTCAGCCGCCCCTACCTGGAAAGCGACATCTATGCCGTGACGACGCGGAGCAGCCGCGTCATCAAGCAGTGGCAGGACCTGGACAAGCCCGGCGTGCGCATCGCCGTGCAGGCCGGCACTTTCATGGAGCCGGTGATGGCAGGCGCCCTCAAACAGGCTAACCTCGTCGTCGTGCGGCCACCCGACACGCGCGAGCGCGAACTCGAGGCCGGCCGCGTGGACGCCTTCATGACCGACTACCCCTACAGCCGCCGCCTGCTGGACAACGCCGACTGGGCCCGCCTCGTCGCGCCGCCCGCGCCCTTCTTCGTGCTGCCCTACGCCTATGCCGTCAAGCCCGGCGACGCCGCCTGGCTGAGCACCGTCGACGAGTTCGTCTCCCGCATCCAGCGCGACGGCCGGCTTCAATCGGCCGCCAAACGCCACGGCCTCAGCGCCATCGTCCGCAACAACTGATGCCGCACCGCAGCCGCTGGCGCCCGAGCATCATCACCGCCAGCGCCGGCGTCCTGCTCGCGACCACCATGCTGGCGGCCGCGGGCTACAGCATCTGGCGCGAGAAGCGCGAACAGGCGACCGAGACCTCGGCCCGCCAGGCCCTGCTGGCCCGCGTGCTGGAAGACCACGCCAGCCGCAGCCTCGATGCCGCCCAGCTCGCCCTGGCCGGCCTCGCCGACATGGCGGAGCGAGGCGCGCCGCCCGAGGTGCTGCAGGCCCTGCTCGGCCAGACCCAGGCCAGCCTGGGCTTTCTGCGCGGCGTCGCCCTGGTTGACGAAGCGGGCCATGTACTCGCCGCCGCCGACCCCGCCGACCGTGGCGTGCAGATCGTGGCCGCCCGGCTCGGCCCCTGGCCGGCCCTGGGCCAGGACGCCCTGGGCGGCTTCGTCGCCGCGCGCAGCCTGGCCGGCCTGGCGCCCGCCAGCCCCGCAGCCGTCGTGCCGCCCGGCGTCGGCTTCATTCCGCTGCTGCGCGGCCTCAAGCTCGCCGATGGCCGGCCGGCCCTGCTGGCCGCCCTGCTCAATCCCGATGCGCTGGCCAATTTCCAGGAGCTGACGCTGAACGACACGCGGGCGGCGGCGGCCCTCGTCGACCTGGACGGCCGGCTGCTGGCCGTCACCGCCGGCGCCGATCACATGGCCGGCGCACGCCTGCCCTCGCTGCAACTGCCGACGGGCCCGCTGGCCCGGGTGCGCACCGGCAGCGAGCACGGCCGCTGGGAGGGTCCCGGCCTGCGCGACAGCGACCAGCTCGGCGCCTTCCGGGCCCTGCGCGCCCGCCCCCTGGTCGTCGTCGTCGAGTTGCCGCAGGCCGAGCTGCGCGCCCAGTGGCTGGCCACCATGCGCGACCTCGGCCTGCCCGCCATCGGCATCGCCGCCGCGCTGCTGATGCTGTCGGGCGTCGGCGCCGTGGCCCTGCACGCGCGCGAGCGCTCCCTGCTGCAGCTCGACCAGGCCCAGCGCCAGGTCGCCGAGCGCGAGCGCGAGCTCAGCGCCATCTTCGGCAGCGTGCAGGACCTGCTCTTTCGCACCGACGCCAGCGGCCATGTGACCTTCATCAACGAGGGCTATGCCCGCCTCAGCGGCCATCCCGTCGCCCAGGTGCTGGGCCGGCCGCTGCAGGACCTGTTCGGCGGCTCGGCGGCAGTGGCGGCGCTGTTCGCCGTCGGCGAGATGCACGACGCCCATCCCCATGAACTGCGCGCCGACTGGATCGCGCCCGACGGCCGGGCGCGCAGCTTCGAGATCCACCTGGTGCCGCTGCGCCGCCAGGCCGGCGTGCTCGAATGGGTGGGCAGCGCGGCCGATGTCAGCGGCCTGGTGCGCGCCCAGGCCGAATTGCGCGCCCAGTTGGGCCTGGCCCGCTCGCTGCTGTCCAGCAGCCCCCTGCCGATGTCGGTGCTGGACAGCGACAACCGCTACCTCGACGTCAACCGCGCCTGGGAGCAGTTCACCGGCCGCCGCCGCAGCGAGGTGCTCGGCCGCAAGGCCGCCAGCTATCTGCGCCCCGACGAAGCGGCCCTGCACGACCACCGCGACGCCGAGCTGCTGGCGCGCGGCGGCGAGATGAACTACGAGTCCGTCTGGCATGGCAGCGACGGCCGCCGGCGCGACCTCTACATCAGCAAGTCGACCTTCCCCGACGCCCACGGCCAGCCCATGGGCATCGTCGTCTGCTTCATGGACATCAGCGAGTTCCGCGAGGCCGAGCGCGCCACCCGCGCGGCGCGCGACGCGGCCCTGCATGCCTCGCGGGCCAAGTCCGACTTCATCGCCAACGTCAGCCACGAGCTGCGCACGCCGCTGCAGTCCATCCTCGGCTTCTCCGAGATCGGCGCGCTGCGCGCCCGCGCCGAGCCGCGCCTGGCCGAGCTGTTCGGCGACGTGCACCGTGCCGGCCAGCGCATGCTCAGCCTCGTCAACGACCTGCTCGATCTCAGCAAGATCGAGCGCGGCGCCGAGCCCATGCACCCCGAGCGCCTGGACCTGCGGCCGCTGGCCGTCGACGTCGGCCGCGAGCTCGAACCGCTGCTGGCCGCACGCCAGCTCAGCCTGGGCATGGCCCTGGGCGACGCGGACCTTGTCGTGCTCGCCGATCCACAGCGCCTGCAGCAGCTGCTGCGCAATCTGCTGGCCAATGCCATCCGCTTCTCGCCGCTGGGCGGCGCCATCGAGGTGACCGCCTGGCAGGACGACACGGCCGACGAGGTGCGCGTCGACGTCGCCGACCGCGGCCCGGGCATTCCGCCGGACGAGCTGGAAAGCATCTTCGAGGCCTTCGTGCAGTCCAGCGCCACCAAGAACGCGGCCGGCGGCACCGGCTTGGGCCTGGCCATCTGCCGGCGCATCGCCGAGGCCCACGACGGGCGCATCTGGGCCGACAACCGCAAGGAGGGCGGCGCCGTCATCTCGCTGGCCCTGCCCGCGGCGCGCTTCGGCGATACCTCGCACGCGCCACTCTGAGCACCCTACATCTTGACGATGCGATGCCACCTGTCCGGGTGGTGCCGGGCTCGACCGGCCCGCCCGCTGCGGTAGAACGGCCGGTACATCTCAACCGGGAGCCTGTATGCGCCGCTTCATCCTGCCTCTGATCCTGGCCACCACCCTGGGCGCGGCCCAGGCAGGCGTGATCCTGCAAGGGGTTTCGGCCACGGCCTCCTCCACCTTCGCGCCCTACACGCCGGATGCCGCCATCAACCAGTTCGGCCTGAACAGCGCCTACGTCAGCGGCGTCACCGACTTCGCCACCTATGTGGCCTCCGCCACGCACGCCGACATCTCCATCGCCAATGGGGCCCAGGGCTGGTTCAACGACGGCAGCGGCGCGACGGCGACTTTCACGGTGGACTTCGGCTCCAGCGTGCTGCTGCAGCGCCTGGCGCTGTGGAGCGACGTCGGCAACTTCAACAACCTGAACGCCTTCGACGTGCTGCTGTCCGATGACGTCAACTTCGGCAGCTTCGTCAACGCGGGCAGCTTTCTTGCCGCCAACGACCCGAACGACCCGACATCCGCGCAGGTGTTCGACTTCGCCGACGGCACCGCCCGCTATCTGCGCCTGGACATCAAGAGCAGCCACGGCGGCAGCTTCGTCGGCTTCGCGGAGCTGGCGGCCGAGACCAGCACCGTCAACAGGGTGCCGGAACCGGCCGCCCTGAGCCTGGCCCTGCTGGCCCTGGGCGGCTCAGCCGCCGCACGCCGCCGGCCAGGCTGACCAGGCGGTCAGCGCGGCCCGGCGCTCTGGGCCGCGCGGGCGCGGTTGGTGTAGTCCTTGTACTGCGGGATCGCGATCGCGGCGAGGATGCCGACGAAGAAGATCACCGGCAGGAGCGCACCCAGCAGGCGCACACCCCAGTTGTTGGGCGGTGGCGGCGGGCCGAAGCGGTTCTCGCCGCGGCTGCCGGGCCAGAAGATCCAGGCGAACACGATGACCGGGATGAGGAGGGTCAGCGACCACCAGCCGCTGATGTCCATGTCGTGGCAGCGCTTGATGCCGGTGATGACGCTGAACCAGAGCATGACGGCGAACAGCGCCAGCATGAACAGGTTGATCGCCATGCCACCGATGGCCAGGGTCAGCGCGGTGACCGCGATGTTGTAGAGGATGCCCGCGCCGCCGCCATAGGCCAGATAGCGCAGCCGCCCGATACGGCCCCGGTGGGAAAACAGCTTGAGCTCCGCCACCGCCGTGGTGGCCGGCGCGTCGGCCACATGGGCGCGCGGCGGGGCGTACTGGTTCATGGTCGGTTCATTCATGGAATCCTCCTTGGAAAACTTGCAAGCGGCGCGGCCTCACTTCAAACGGCGCTGCAGCCAGAGCCATGCGCAGAAGCCGAACACCAGCAGCTCCACCGCCCAGACCGGATACACCAGCCCGGGAATATGCGACCAGCCGATGCCGCCGAAGATCTGCCAGATGAACAGGCCGATATGCAGCAGCAGCGGCACAAAAACCCAGCGGGAGCGCAGGGGCAGCAGCACGCCGGTCGCCAGCACGCACAGCTCCAGCACCAGCCAGGGCATGGGGTTGTAGGCGCGGTCGATGATCATGCGGTCGGTGTAGAAGCGCCAGTTCGAGGCCAGCAGCAGCAGGCGCCACAGGCCCAGCCCTACCAGCCCCGCGGACAGCGCCCAGCGCAGCACCAGCAGCACGGGCAGACTGGCGGAGACGGCCTCGCCGGCATCGGCGGCCCGGCCATCGACCTGGGCCTGCGGCGGGGCGTAGCGGTTCACGGCGGGTTCGGTCAAGGCTTCTCCTGGACGGCTGGGCTCACAGCAGGCCGGCGCGCTTGACCTGGTGATAGCGGTTCACCAGCGAGGCGGCCAGCGCGCGGGGTTCGACGTCGACGGACAGCTTGTCGTGGTCGACGACGCGGGCAAAGGCGTCATGGCGGGCCTGGGACAGCAGGTGGGCGCTGGCCACGGCCACGGCATCGTCGGGGCCGGCGATGGGCTGGTCGGCGATGCGGCCCAGGGCCGTCTCGCGCAGGCTGGCCAGCAGCACGAGGTGGCGCTGGCGCAGCAGGCGCAGGGCCGGCTGCAGCTCGGGCGAGTCCTCGTCGCGGAAATTGGTCAGGATGATGACCAGGGAGCGGCGCCGCAGCCGCCGCGACAGCGCCTCGGCCGCGGCCAGGTAGTCGGAGTGGTGGCCGCCCGGCTGCAGGTCGTGCATCTTGTTCATCAGCGCATTCAGCGTGCCCATGCCCTTGCGCGGCGCGCAGTCGCGGCTGGCGCCTTCCTCGCAGCCGAAGGTCATCGCGCCCACCTCGTCGCCCTCGGTCAGCGCGACATAGGCCAGCAGCATCAGCGCATCCAGCGCATCGTCGAAATGGCTGTTCTCGCCGATGCCCGCGGACTGCTCGTCGGCGCGCATGCGGCGGCCGCAGTCCAGCATGAACATCACGCACTGGTCGCGCTCGTCCTGGTACTCGCGCACCACCGGCCGGCGCTGCCGCAGCGAGGCCTTGGCGTCGAGATGGCGCAGCGGGTCGCCCCGCCGGTACTCGGCGAGCTGGCGGAAATCGGTGCCCTGGCCGCGCTGCACGAAGTTCTTGATGCCGATCTGCGCGAGACGCCGGTCGCCGCTGAGCCAGGCATAGCGCGCCAGGGCCGCGAAGTTGGGATAGACGCGCAGCCGGCTCTCCTCGCCCAGCAGCTCGCGCACCTCGAACACGCCGGCGCGGCTGCGCCACAGCACCTGCGTGAGGCCGAGCGCCACGACGCCGCGCTGGCGGGCCGTGGCATGGAACTTCAGCGTGCTGCGGCTCTGCGCCGCCACGGTGAGACGGCGCGGCAGGCCTTCGAAATCGAACACCGGGTCGAGCTCGTCGAAGACCTGCAGCCGCCAGGCCAGCCGGCCGGGGTTCACGAGGGTCAGGCTGAGCTCGGTCGAGGCGCCGATAGCGAAGGCGGCCGGCAGCCGCCGCTCCACGCGCAGGCCATTGCGCGCCCACAGCCGCAGGCTGCGCCACAGGTCGAGCACGGCCAGGGCGGCTAGCAGGCCCAGCAGGCCCAGGCCCAGCGGCGCGACGGTCGCCAGCGGCGCCCCCAGGCTCAGGGCCAGGGCCGCGGCCACGCCCAGGCCGGCCAGCACGGCGATGCTGGCCCGCGTGGGCAGGACGACGCGGCGGGCGGTCTTCATCAAAGCCGGGGCGCCTCCACGCTGTCGAGGGCGGCCTGCAGGATCTCGTCGAGGTCGCGGCCTTCGATCTGGGCGTCGGGGGCCATGGTGACGCGGTGGCGCAGCACGGCCAGCGCCTGGGCGGCGACGTCGTCGGGCGTGATGAAGTCGCGCCCATTGATCAGGGCCGTCGCGCGCGCCGTACGGATCAGGGCCACGCTGCCACGCGGGCCGGCGCCTACCTCCAGGCCCGGCCAGTTGCGCGTCGCCCGCACCACGCGCACCGCGTAGTCGATGACCTTGGCATCGGCATGCACCAGGCCGCACAGGCGCTGCAGCTCCAGCACCTGCACATCGTCCAGGGCTGGCTGCACCGCCTCCAGCGGCAGCTCGTGGCCGGCGCGGCCGGTGGTGACCAGCTGCACCACCGCGGCCTCCTCGTCGTGCGTCGGATAGCCGATGCGGATCTGCAGCAGGAAGCGGTCGAGCTGGGCCTCGGGCAGCGGGTAGGTGCCCTCGGTGTCCACGGGGTTCTGCGTGGCCATGACGAGGAAGGGCCGCGGCAGGGCCAGCGTCTGCCCTTCCAGCGTGGCCTGGTACTCCTGCATCACCTCCAGCAGCGCGCTCTGCGTCTTGGCCGGGGCGCGGTTGATTTCGTCGGCCAGCAGCAGGTTGGTGAACACCGGGCCGCGGCGCACGCGCAGCCGGCCGAGGCCCGCGCCGGTGTCATCCAGCACGCTGTGGCCGATGACGTCGGCCGGCATCAGGTCGGGCGTGAACTGCACGCGGGCGTACTGCAGGCGCAGGGCCTGGGCCAGCGCGCGGGCCAGCAGCGTCTTGCCCAGGCCCGGCACGCCTTCGACCAGCACATGGCCCGAGGCCACGATGGCCACCAGCATCTGCTCCACGGCCTGCGTCTGCCCGACGACGGCCTTGCCGATTTCGCCGCGCAGGGCGTGCAGCCATTGCGTGGCGAGCTTGATTTCCTCGGGCTTGATCATGATGGCGGATGCCTTTCTTCTGAGGGTCTTGCGGGAGTCTTGTGGAGGCGGCGCCGGGCGGTCTCGAGCAGCTGCAGGTGCTGCGGCAGCTCCGCCCGGGTGCAGAAGCGCGCGGACAGGGCCGTGGAGAGCTCCACCGCCGCCAGCCCGGTCGCCGCCGCGATGGCCCGTGCGCGCTCGCCCAGCGGCAGGCGGGCGAAGCGCGGCAGCGTGCGCGTGGCCACTTCGACGAGGGCGCGCTGCTGGGCCGCCAGCAGGGCCTCGGAACCGCCGCGCTGCAGATAGGCCCCCAGGCCGCGCACCTGTTCGGAGATCGAGCGCCGCAGCCGCGGCGGCGGCGCCAGGCGGGGGCCGAAGCGCACGGCCGCGCGCCACAGGGCCGCGGCCAGCGCGAGGGCACAGGCCAGGATGGCGATCCAGCCCCGATGCCACAGCCAGGGCAGCAGGGCCTCGCGCTTCTCGTGCAGATATATCCAGGCCGTCGCGCCCGGTTCCGCCTGCACGGCCCCCGCCAGCAGCAAGGGGTTGTCGCACTGCAGCGAGCCCGTGTTGAAGAAGAGCGGAGGGCCGGCGTTCAGCACCGTGACGCTGCCCTGCCCGACCGCCACGCGCAGCGCTTGCGCGGGCGGTTGTGCGGGCTTGCCTTGCAGGGCCAGGTCCTGCTGGGCCACCAGGGTCCGGGTGGCAGGCGTGCCGTCGACGCGGGCCAGCGACCAGGTCGGCACATGGCCCGGCTTGGCACGCAGCGTCCAGCCGGGCGAGAAGGAATGGCAGGCCACCATGCTGTCGGTCTCGCCCCACAGCGGCGGCGAGGACTCCAGCGTGGCGCGCTCAGGGCCCGAGGCAGCCGACATCGCCGCTTTCACCGCCTTGGACGGCTCGGACGTCTTCACATAGACCGAAGTGATCGGCACCCAGCTCGACAGGCTGGTCTCATGCCAGTCGCCGTCATCCAGCACCACCAGATGCCCGCCGCGCAGCACCCACTGGTGCAGCTGCTCGCCCCGCTCGGGCATCAGCTCCCAGTCGCTGGACAGCAGCACCAGGCGGGCCTGCGGCGGCGGCATCGCGTCGAGGGCCTCGTGGCGTTCGACCGCCATGCCCAGGCGCTTGAGCATCTGCCCGAAGGCATAGAACGGGTTGTCGCGGGCCTCGCCCTGCGCGGGGCGGGGGCGATCCTCGTCCACCCATTCGGTATTGAGCTTGAGCCACCAGCCGCCGGCGATCAAGGCCAGCAGGGCCAGCAGCCAGACCAGACGTTCGCGCGTCATGCCGCCCCTCTCGACGCCGCGGCGGGCAGTTGCGCATCAAAGCCCTGGCACAGGGCCTCCAGGCCTTCTTCCGGCACCTGGCGCTGCGCATAGGCCACCGTCTGCCAGGCCCCGACCAGCTGCGCCAGGAAGGCCTGCGACGCTGGTGTCAGGCGCGGCGCCGCCAGCGTCAGGCATTCCCTCTCGGTACTGGCGGCGCGGATGGGCACGCCATGCGTGTGCACGAGGCGGGACAGCGCGCCCCGGTACAGCAGCGACAGCGCCGCCCGCTGCTCGCCGCGCTGCCACAGCGCCCGCGCCGCGGCACCGATGTCGTCCGGCAGGCTTTCGGGGCGGATGTCCAGCGTGCCGACATGGGTGGGCGCGATGGCGGCCAGCGTGCCGGCGGCCGAACCGCCCTTGAGCCAGTCGCGCAGGCGCAGCAGCACCCAGATCAGCAGCACCGCGCCGCCCAGCCACACCGCCACGCGCATGCCGGCGGACAGGTTGCCGAGCAGGTTCAGCCACCAGCGCGCCTCGTCCTCGTCGGGCGGCTTGCGCTTGTCGTCCTCATCCTTGAAGCGCAGGGTCTTGGACTTCTCCGTGCCGGGCAGCAGCGGGTCGGCCTCCACGGCACTGGCCGCCGCCTGCACGGCGCTGGCGCTCATGGCCACCGGCGCCTCGGCCGCGACCACCGCGGCCGGCAGCAGCAGGGCCGCCACGAGCACCAGGGTGCGGGCCAGCACTTCAGGCAAACGCACGCCGGAACTCCTGCTCGATGTCCCAGGCCTCGAGAGCGACGCGCCGGTTCAGATACATCGCGAAGCCCGCCGCCACATAGAAGGGCTCGAGGAACAGCACCACGACGAAATAGGTCAGCGCCATCACCAGGTTCAGGCCCAGCTCCCCCGCGGCGTGGGACCCCGGGTTGAAGAACCAGTCCCAGACGTCGCCGCTGCGGTTCTCGGGCGCGAACCACCACAGCAGCGCCACCAGCCCATAGCTCAGCACGGCTTCCGCATGCGCGAAGGCCACCTGCAGGGCCGTCGCCGCGCCGCGGTTGTCGTTGAGCATCAGCCGGGCGCGCTTGCGCCGCGCGCCGCCGCGCTGGCCTTCGAGCTGCTCGATGGGCTGGGTGTAGGAGCGCCACGGTGAGAAGCGCCGCCACAGCAGGGTGCGCAGCAGCTGGCCACCCAGCACCAGGCGCCGGGCGCGCCACAGGTCGGACCAGCGCGTGGCCTCGCCGAACACCGCGCGGGCCAGCACGAACACCAGGCTGCGGTCCAGCCAGGGCTTGAGCCAGAACATGATGAGCACCGGCAGCCAGCCGAAGGTGTCCACCGTGCACAGGGCCAGCGCCGCCACGGCGAGCCAGACGGGCGCGAAGCAGCGCCAGATCGACAGCGCATGGCCGCGCACCAGGGCCAGCCCGAGGTCACAGGCTTCGCTCTGGCTGCGCGGGCGCAGCACGACGGCCAGGCCTTCAACGCGCATGCGTCTTCTCCCGGCCCATCAGCAGCAGCCACATCAGCACCAGGGCCCAGCAGGCGGCGGCCACGCTGTACTTGACCGTCGGCGCAATCCAGGCAGCACCGGACCAGAAAGCCTCGAAGGCCGCCGCCACCACCAGCAGGAAGAAGGCCGCATAGACCAGCGGCACGGCCTGCAGCGCGGCCGCGCGCAGCGCCTCCAGCCGCGTCTGGCGGCCGGGCGCCAGCCAGCCCAGGCCCACGCACAGGCCGGCCGCGCCGGACAGCACGATGCCGGTCAGCTCGAAGGCCGAATGCGTGGCCACGAAGGGCCAGAAGTTGTGCCCCAGGTCCACCCGCGTCAGATGCCCGGCGATGGCGCCGATGAGCAGGCCGTTGTAGACCAGCACCAGGGCGCTGCCCACGCCGGCCAGGATGCCGGCGCCGAAGCAGCGGAAGCCGATGCCGACGTTGTTGAAGATGTAGAAGCCGAACATCTGCCAGTCGCCGCCCGCCTCGCGCAGGCGACCGACCGACTGCCTGCCATCGGCATACATCTCCTCGTAGCGGCGCAGCTGGCCGGCTTCCAGCAGGCGCAGCGCAAAGTCCGGCCCCCACAGTGCCAGCAGGAAGGCCAGCAGCAGCGGCAGCGCGAACAGGCCCAGCGCCAGCAGCACATGGCGGCCTTGCGCACGGACAGCGCGCGGCAGCTCCACGCGCAGCAGCCGGCCGAGGGAACGCAGGCCATAGTCCTGCCGGCGGTAGATGAGCTGGTGGGCGTCCTGGGCCAGCGCCTCGAGCCGCGCCACCAGATGGATGGGATAGGCGCGCGACTGCGCCAGCGCCAGGTTCTCGCAGATGCGCCGGTAGCCCGCCGCCAGCCGCGCGGCGTCCACGCCCTTGCCCTGCCGGGCCAGCGCGAGCTGCTCGGCGAAGGCATCCCAAGAAGCGGCGTACTCGGCCTCGAAACGCATCGGAGTCATGACCGCCGTCCCATCACCCATTGCGCCACACCGAGCAGCCGTTCGGCGGTGTCGCGTTTGGGTTCATCGGCCTGCACGGCGGGCAGCACGGGGGCGGCGAGCTGGGCCAGCTCCTCGAAGCGCGCCGGCGTCAGCCGCTTGGACCGGCCGGCCCACGACAGGATGGCCGCTTGCTCGCGGGCGCTCAGCGGCCGGGCGGGCGCCAGGGCCGCGGCCGCCGGCGGCGCGTCGTGCAGCACGACGGGCTCGGCATGCACGACCAGGGTGCCCGCCGCCAGGTCGCCCAGGCGCTTGCAGTCGCGGTTCAGCAGCATGGCCACGATGCCGAAGCCGTAGGCCAGCGGCAGGAAATCGGCCACGCGCAGCATGTTGCGCGTGAACGAGGCCGCCGGTGTCACGGGCAGGCCCGTGTCCATCACCACGCGCAGGCCCAGGGCGCGCTTGCCCGGCGTCGCGCCCCAGCGGCTCAGCTCGAACACGATGGGATACAGCCATTCGACGCAGAACATGCCGATCAGCATCAGGCCCGCACCCGTGCCGGCCCAGGCGCCGAAGACCATCAGGATCACCAGGTCGATGCCCAGGCGGATCAGCAGGTCGAGCAGGAAGGCCATGGTCCGGGCCACCAGGCCCGCCGGCTGCAGGGACAGGCCTATGCCTTCCGGGGTCTCGACGAGGGCCAGCGTGTCGATACGCGGGGCCGCCGCCGCGTGCGGCGCGCTCAGAGCTTGATCACCTGGGTGTCGGCGATCGAGTCATGCAGACACTTGCGCGACTCGCGGAAGATCAGCAGCGAATCGACCAGCGCATAGATCATGGAGGTGACCATGTTCATGTTGAACGCGATGCCGATGCCATAGCGCAGTCCGAGCAGCCGCCAGGCTTCGGGCTTGGAGCCGTCGGAGCGAACGATGCGCAGCTTGAACAGGATCTTGCCGATGGTCTGGCCACGGGTCAGCAGCGGCCAGCCCTGCACGACGAGGAAGGTCACGAAGCCGAGGACGAAGGACAGCGGATTCCAGTGCCACATGCCCCGCATGGCCGACTTGGCCTGGTACTCGGCCAGCGGCTGCATCACGGGGATCATGAACACGGCCCAGAGGATGCCGGCGACGATGACGCCGTCCACGATGGCGGCCATGAGGCGCGTGCCGCGCCCGGCCAGCACCATCTCGCTCGTGGCGAGGTCAGCCACATGCGCCTGCGGCGGCGCGAAACGCTGGTCTGCAGCATCCGACATTTCTAACTCCCTGACTTTTGCCGTCCATTCTCAGCGCCGCATGGTGGCATGGTCGATTGGTGTCTTTACCAGCGGGCGGATGTGCTTATTTCCATGCGGCGGGCCGCGGCTCCCAGCCTTCCGAAGAAGGCGCCTCGACCAGGGCCGCGGCGCAGGCGCCGAGCGCTATGCCCAGCGTGCCGCGGGCGGCGCCGGCACCTGCATCCTCAGCATGGGCAGCGGCACGCACGAAGGCGGCGAAGCCCTCCCATGGCCGCGACATCTGCTCGACCAGGATGCGCGCCAGCTCATAGGACAGCAGCGTGTCGTCGCCGTCGATGCGGAAGAAGGACTCGCCCGACCACAGCTGCTGGACCCGGCCCGCATCCCAATGCGCACGGTGCATGGCGTGCAGCTCATGCGGCGTGTGCAGCGATGGCTGCGGCCCGGCCACGCGGCGCTCGCTGTTGACGGCGATGCCCTCGTCCAGCCAGCGCGGCAGCCGCAGATGGGACAGGGCGCTGTGCGTCAGCTCATGCGCGATGACGGGCTCGAGGACATTCAGATGCGCTCGCGCCACGACGAAATGCGGGCAGCCGGCGTCGATGAACATGCCACCCGAGGTGGCGAACTCGCCGTCCGCGTAGTAGAGGGACACATAGCGGTAGTAGACCGCCTCGCTGTCGAGCACCAGCACGAGGCTGCGCTGGCCGGCTGGGAAGCGGGCCAGGTCGCCGAGCAGCTTGGCGATGCGTGCGCGGGCGGTGCCGACATAGTCCGCGACGCCGCGCTCCTGGCGCTCGCCCAGCGAGGACAGCACGCAGGCGTGCGCGCTCTCCAGCAGGCCCATCCGGGGGCCCAGGGCCTCGGCCAGGTGCAGCAGCCAGGCGCGGCGGCCCTGCTCGAGGGCGGCGATGTGCTGAGCCTCGCCGGCTGGCGCGGCTGCGTCGCCGCGCGCCCAGGCATCGAGGGCGGCCCAGTCCAGCAGGGGCAGGCCGTCGGCCCATTGCAGATGGTCCGCGACGGTGAAGGCCGCGCCGCCCGCCGCGTGCGTCAGCGAGACGGGCGCCGGACCGCGTTCAGCGCTGCGGTCGCGCCCCTGCTCCTCGGCGATGGCGTCGTCCACCGTCCGCCGCGACGGCGTGCTGACGAAGGCGAAGAAGGCGCCGACGAAGGGCAGCAGCCAGATCGCAGCCAGCAGCATGTTCACTGGCAGGTGCACCCGCCGCCCCATGGCGATGACGCGACGCGACGCCCACAGGTTGACGGCCAGCCACAGGCCCAGGGCGAAGATGAGTTCAGCCATCGCGCCTCACATCAGCGCGTCGCCGGCGTCCGTGTCGCTGCGCTTGCGGCGCGCCGGCTGGGCCAGCGGCAGGCGCTTGTTGAGCACCAGGTCGCCATTGGCGAGCACGCTGTAGAGGAAGGGCCAGTCGTGGGCCAGCAGGCGCACGGGCAGGCCCGGGTTCAGCACCGTGGGCGGCAAGGGCTCGGCGGCCGGTGGCGGCTGCGCCTTCCTGCTGCGCGAGGCCATGGGTGGCGCGCGCTCCGGCCGGGGTCAGAGTTTCAGCTGCGCGAACGCCGCCTGCAGGCCGGCGACGCCGCCGACGCGCTGGTCGTTGATGAAGACCTGGGGCATCTGGCGCACGGCCGGGCCACATTTTTCATAGAAGGCCAGGCGCTGCTCTTCGTCGTCGATCTTGATCTCCTCGAAGGCCAGGCTTCTGGCCCTGAGCAGGCTCTTGACGGTATCGCACTGAGGGCAGGCGGACTTGGAATAGACGACGATGTTGAGCTGCATGCCTGAAGTCTAGAGGCTGCCGCTTCAGCCGGCCGCGCGCAGGGCTGCCAGCTCCTGGCGCAGGGCCGCGTTCTCGGCCTCGAGGGCGGCCACGCGCTGGCGCAGAGCGTCGACTTCAGAGTGAGCCGAGGCCGGGGGCGTATCACCCGCCGGCTCGCCCGTCTCCGCCGCTGGCGGCCTGCGCCGGGACTCGCGCACCCGCTTGGCGGCCTGCTTGATCTCCTCGGCACCCGCGGTCGCGGCGGCGGTCTGCTCCTCGGCCGGCAGCGTGGCGACGGCGGCCGCCGCATTGATCGAGACCCGGCCCGCCTTGACGGCGGCCACCAGTTCCGGCGCGCCCTGCTTCTGGATCTTCTCGATCAGCACCACCTGGCTGCTGCTCAGGCGCGCCGCCTTGGCCAGGGCCTCGCGCGTTTCCAGGGCTTCGTGCGCAGGCGCGGCGGCCGGCGCCTGCGTCGGGCCGCTCTCGGGGGCCGGCGCGGGCGGCGCGCTGCGGGCGCGGCGCTCGGCGACGATCTCGCGCTTGCGCAGGGCCAGCACGCCGCGCTGGAAGTCCGACAGGCTGCGCCGGCCCAGGTGCTGGTCGATCATCCACAGGTGCACGTCCTCCATGGACTTGAAGCGCGGGTTCTGCACCGTCTGGAAGGGCAGGCCATGCTTGCTGCAGATGCCGTAGCGGTTGTGGCCGTCCACCAGCACATTGCCCCACAGCACCAGCGCATCGCGGCAGCCTTCGGCCAGGATGCTGCGCTCCAGCGCCTCATGCTCCTCCTGCGTCAAGGGTTCGATATAGGCCTTGAGTTCTTCGTTGACGACGATATCCATGGAAAACCGGGAAGCAGGGGCTGGCGCGAAAGGGGCCGGATTCTAGAGACGGCCGGCGGCCGACAATCCGCGCCCATGCCCCGCCGCCCGACCCGCAGCCACCACCACGTCTATGTCGTGCTGCTGTCCGAGCGCGTCTGGAACGAGCCGGCCTTCCGCAAATCCAACCCCGGTCACGACATCCTCAAGCCCTGCGTCTATGTCGGCATGACGGGTCTGGACCCCGACCTGCGCTTTGACAAGCACATGGCCGGCGTGCAGGCCAACCGCTTCGTGCTGAAGTACGGCGTGCGTCTGATGCCCGAGCTCTACGAGTTCTACAACCCCATGCCCTATGAGGCCGCCCGCGACATGGAGGTCGAGCTCGCCATCGGGCTGCGCGAGGCGGGGTATGGGGTCTGGCAGGCTTAGTAGCCGAGGCGACAGCCGCGCCGAGGCCAGCGGCCCAGAATCGGCAACAACCGACCTCGGAGACACCCCATGACCGCACGCGCCAGCTTCACCCGCATGGACGAAAGCACCCGCGAGGACTGGGGCCTCATCGTGCCCGAGGCGATAAAGATGTCGCGCAGCCTGCCCGACCGCGTGCTCGAGCATCTGCGCCTGCTGGACGGCGATTTCGGCGGCTTTCCGGTCGACCGGCTCACGCATTGCCTGCAGACGGCCACGCTGGCCCACCGCGATGGCCGCGATGAGGAGTACGTCTGCTGCGCCCTGCTGCACGACATCGGCGACACCCTGGGCAGCTTCAACCACCCCGACATCGCCGCGGCCATCCTCAAGCCCTTCGTGACGGAGGACAACCTCTGGATGGTGCAGCAGCACGGCATCTTCCAGGGCCACAACTTCTTCCACCACATCGGCCTGGACCGCGACATGCGCGAGCAGTTCCGTGGCCACCCGCATTTCGAGCGCACCGCCGAGTTCGTCGAGCGCTACGACAACCCGGCCTTCGACCCCGAGGCCGAGGCCCTGCCGCTGGAATTCTTCGAGCCCATGCTGCGCCGGCTGATGGCCCAGCCGCGCCAATCCATCTACAAGGCGGCGATGAAGCCTTAGGCCTTCTGGTTCGCCTTCACGGCGGCCTTGATCAGCGCCTTCAAGGCCGTCTTGTCGATCTTGTCGCCCTCCTTGAAATCGATGGCGCGGCGCACATTCCCCTCCAGGCTGGAGTTGAAGAGGCCCTTGGGGTCGGCCAGCGAGGCGCCCTTGGGAAAGGTCATCTTCACGGCGCTCTTGTAGGCCTCGCCGGTGCAGACGATGCCGTCGTGCGACCAGACCGGGTTGCTCCACTTCCATTCCTCGACGATGCCGGGGTCGGCCTCGTGAATGAGGGCGCGCAGGGCCGTCAGCATCTCGGCGCGCCAGCCGCCGAGGCTGGCGATGCGCTCGTCGATGAGGGACGATGCCGGGGGCGTTGGGGTCGAGGCGGGTTTGCTGCTCATGGCAATGGCCGGTTGTCTTGCGGGAACTGAAGCCTAACGGCCGTCTGCCCGGCGCGCTTCTTGAAAACTGACGGCTTCAGGGCCGCCAGGCCGGCAGCATCAGCAGCCCCAGCAGCAGGAAGACGGCATACAGGGCCCGCTGGAACAGCAGGGCCGGCAAGCGCTCACGCAGGCGAGCGCCCAGCGCCATGCCGGCGAAGGCGGCCGCCAGGGCGACACCGCTGGCCCAGGCATCGGGCGGCGCCGCGGCCTCCAGGCCGCCCAGGCGCGCGGCCAGCGCGAGCGAGGCCGTCATGAAGCTGATGCCCAGGGCCTGGATCAGCACGCCCCGGCGCAACTGCAGCGACTGCAGATAGGGCACCAGAGGCAACACGAAGACCCCTGTTGCCGCACTGATGGCGCCGCCGAGCAAGCCCGCCAGCGCACCCAGCCAGCCGGCGTGCCGCCCCGGCTCCGGCAACCTCGGCCGGCACAGGCCGAACACGCCATAGGCCACCAGCACGGCGGCCAACGCCTGCCTGGCGCCACCGCCTCCCGTGCCCAGGCTGGGCACCGGCGCGAACAAGGTCCCCACCACCAAGCCCGCCCACAGCGGCCAGAGCCGGCGCCACAATTGGGCCGCATGCGGGCCGAGGCACTGGGCCACATTGGTCAGCAGGGCCGGCAGCAGCATCAGCGCTGCGGCCGGTGCCGACGGCAGGAAGAGGCTCAACAACGCCATGGCCAGCGTCGGCAGGCCCATGCCGGACACGCCCTTGACGAGGCCGGCCAGCAGGAATGTCAGCCCCACCCCGCCCAGCAGGCTTGCCGACAGCCATTCGATGTCATCCATGCCGGCATGGTCGGTGCCGTGCCGCCACGCGTCCATCGCGCAATGCCGCGCTTATCCTCCGGCATTGCCGAAGGATGGGCCATGAGCACTCGCAATCCTCACTACCGCATCGACCCCTTCGACCTGCGCCTGTTCACCGCCGTGGCCGAGACCGGCACCATCACGGCGGGCGCGCGGGCGGTGCATCTGTCGCTGGCGGCGGCCAGCACGCGGATGCAGGCCCTGGAGCAGGCCGTCGGCGCGCGGCTGATGCAGCGCGCCAAGACCGGCGTCACGCTCACCGATGCCGGCCGCACCCTGCTGCGCCATGCGGGCCGGCTGCAGCGCGAGATGGAGGCCCTGCATGCCGGCATGGCCGGCCATGCCCACGGCGTGCGCAGCACCGTTCGCCTGCTGTGCAACACGGCCGCGATCAGCGAGCACCTGCCGCCCCTGCTGGGCCCGTTTCTCGCCGCCCACGCCGACATCGACGTCGAGCTGCGCGAGCTGCAGAGCCAGGATGTGCTCTACGCGATGCGCCAGGAGCGCGCCGATCTCGGCATCGTGTCCGACCATGTCGGCACCGAGGGCCTGGACACGCGCACCTTCCGCGAGGACCGGCTCGTCGCCGTGCTGCCCGCCGCCTGGCAGCGCCGCCTGGGCGTGCGCAAGGCCGGCATCGCCTTTGCGGCGCTGCTGACTCAACCTTTTGTCGGCCTGTCCGCCGAGGCCGGTCTGAGCCGCTTCCTGCAGGCCCGCGCGCTGCAGCACGGGCGCGGCCTGCACCATCGCGTCCAGGTGCAGGGCTTCGAGGCCGTGCTGCAGCTGGTGGCCGAGGGTGTCGGCGTCGCCATCGTGCCCGCGCTGACGGCGCAGCGGCTGGCCCGCCCTGGCGTTTCAAGCGTGCCGCTGACCGAGCCCTGGGCCAGCCGCCAGCTGCTGCTTTGCTTCGGCAAAACCGAAGACCTGACGCCGGGCGCCGCCGCGCTGCTGGCCGCGCTGCAGGCCTAGGACCGGGCTTCGGTGAAACCGATGCCGGCGTGCTTTTCGTCGTAGAAGGCCATGCGGCCCTTCAGCGCGGCGTGCTCGTCATAGGGCGACTCATAGGACCAGATCGCATCCTTCAGCGTGCGGCCGCCATGGGTGACGCTGTAGTAGGTGGCGTCGCCCTTGAAAGGGCAATGCGTCGTCGTGTCGCTGCGCTCGATCTTGTCGACCTTGACCGCCTCGCGCGGGAAGTAGAAGCGCGGCGGCGCGCCGGTCTCGTCGACGCGGATGGCGTCGCTGGACTGGGCGGCCGTCCTGCCGTCGATGCTGGCCGTGACCTGGTGGGCCACGCGGGTTTCGGCCACGGTGTGCTCGGGATGCGCGTGGTGGCCAGGGGATTTGCTCATGGCGGGCCTTTCAGGAGGCGGCCAGCCGCCGGGCCAGCTGGGCCGGGCTTTCCTGCACCACGTCCTTGTCCTGGGTGCTGGCGATGATGGCGGCCAAGCCCGGTCCCAGCGCCTTGCGCAGATAGCCCAGCAAACGGGGTGCCGCCATGACGTGCAGCAAGTCGTACCGCTTTTGCCGATGGAACTCGGCCAGCCGGTCGACGATGCGCTGGGCAAACAGCTGCGCATGCTGGTGGCGCTCGCTGTCGGCGGCGGAGACGGTCGCCCCGCCCGAGCGGCGGCCATGGGCGTCATGGCGCATTTCGGCCTCGCGGGCATGGGCGCCGTGATCGGTCAGGTCTTCCACGGGCACCAAGTCGGCGCCGCCGGGCGGCTGCTCGAAGATGCGGGCGATGGCCTCATCGGCCACGAGAACCCAGGTGGTCTTCATCTCGACACTCCTGTCTGCATGGATGACGGACGACGGGCAATCGGGATGCCCATTGCATTTGCATGCCTTTGCGTGCCTCAGGGCGAACACCCCCATGGCGTGTCGGGGCGTTCCGCTTCGGCTACACCAGGAGGCAGTTCATCCCCCCAGGAAGGCATGCCATGGACCTGCAACTGAAGAACCGCCTCGCCCTCGTCTCCGGCAGCACCGCCGGCATCGGCTTCGCCATCGCCCAGGCGCTTGCCGCCGAGGGCGCGCGCGTCATCGTCAATGGGCGCATGCAGCCGGCGGTCGACGCGGCCGTCACGTCCATCAAGACCACCACCGGCCAGGACGCCCTCGGCTTTGCGGGCGACCTCAGCCAGCCCGACGTGGCCGAGGCGCTGGTCCGCCAGCACCCGGGCATCGAGATCCTGATCAACAACCTCGGCATCTTCGAGGCCAAGCCCTTCGAGGAGATCCCGGACGCCGACTGGCTGCGCTTCTTCGACATCAATGTGCTCAGCGGCGTGCGCCTGGCGCGGCTGGTGCTGCCGGCGATGAAGGCCGCCGACTGGGGCCGCATCGTCTTCATCTCCAGCGAGAGCGCGGTGCAGATCCCGGCCGAGATGGTTCACTACGGCATGACCAAGACGGCCCAGCTGGCCGTTTCGCGCGGCCTGGCCGAGTCGCTGGCCGGCACCGGCATCACCGTCAACAGCGTGCTGCCCGGCCCGACGCGCTCGCGCGGCGTCAACGACTTCGTCGAGCAGGTCTCCCAGGGCAAGTCCTTTGCCGAGTTCGAGACCGAGTTCTTCGAGAAGGTCCGGCCGACCTCGCTGATCAAGCGCTTCGCCACGCCCGAGGAGGTGGCGTCCCTGGTGGCCTATGTCGCCAGCCCGCTGGCCTCGGCCACGACGGGCGCGGCCCTGCGGGTGGACGGGGGCACGACGAAGAGCGCCTTCTAGGGCCCGCCAAGGCCCATCGACACGCCGCTTTCAGCCGGTCTGGCGAAGTCCCCTGACGAAGGCGTTGATGGTCAGCCGCCCCGGTTCCTCGCGGTAGGCGGCCAGCGGCGCGCCGCCGATGTCGCCGGAATGGAAGATGCCGCCGTCATAGAAGACGGCGCGGTTCCATTTCGCCGGCACGCGGCCGATGACCTCGAAGAAGCGGTTGCTCCGGGTCATGTAGCCCTGCGGGATGTCGTACTTGTCGCCGAAGACCGCAGGGGCCAGCGTGTTGGCGTCGCGCCAGAACTGCAGCGTGTCGGCACGCGACATCAACGGGCG
Source organism: Roseateles sp. GW821-FHT09H10 (assembly GCF_059415865.1). Lineage (NCBI taxonomy): Bacteria > Pseudomonadati > Pseudomonadota > Betaproteobacteria > Burkholderiales > Sphaerotilaceae > Roseateles > Roseateles sp. GW821-FHT09H10. The sequence continues at coordinate 235,135 of NZ_JBWKOB010000002.1, forward strand.
GAAGAACACCGTGCCGCCCAGCGCCTCGTCCCGGAACAGGTAGTGGACGCACGCGGCCACCATCTCGCCGGATGGAAAGCCCGCGTCGTCGCGGTGGCAGACGCGCTGGCGGGCGTCCAGCGTGCCGGCCTCCTGCGTGACGCGGCCGAAGCGGGCGTACAGGCCCAGGAAGGCGCGGGCGCCCAGGCGCACGCGCATCTGCTGATCGAAGAAGTTGCCCAGTTCGCGGGACACGCCGTCGGGCAGATGCAGCTGGGGGCCGGGATAGGGATGGCCCGGCATGGGCTGGAACCGGCTCGCCGATTCACGCGCCAGTTCCACGAGGGCGTCCGGGTCCTGCACGAAGTCGTCGATGACGAAGATCCTGGCGCCGCCGTCCAGCGTCATCGTCTCGAGGCGCGCCGCCCGGTTGATCTGCAGCGCCGGCGCGGCGGCGATGCCTCCTGCGTCGGGCATGGGTGTCGGGCTCTGTGCGCCCAGCGGTTGCAGCATGGGGAGGTCGGATGCGGTGGTGGGCGGCACGACTAACGCCGCCATTGCGCATCAATATGACCTCGAAATGTTTCCCGAGTGCTAACACCTTCACCCTAGGGGGTCAGGCCGGAAAGGCTTGCAGCGGCTCGCCCTTGGCGCTGGCCATCGCGGGCGTGCGCGCGACGTTCATCACCCAGTTGACCATCGTGAAGTAGCCGATCAGCGTGGTGAGCTCGACCACGCCCTGCTCGCCGAACGCCGCCAGCGCCGCCGCGTAGCTGGGGTCGCTCACGCCATGCGTGCGCAGCAACTCGTGGGTGAAGTCCAGGGCCAGCTCTTCGTCGGCCTGCAAGCCCTTGGGGCGGGCGCCCAGCCGCAGGGACTCGATCGCCTCAGCGCTGACGCCCGCCTGCACCGCGAGCGGCGCGTGCATCAGCCACTCGAACTGGTTGCCCTCGTGGCGTGCGGTCGCGCAGGTCACGAGCTCTCGCACGCGCGCATCGATCACGCTGCCGAAGCGCAGGTATTCGCCGACCTTGGCGACGCGCTCCAGCAGGTCCGGGCTGCGCAGCAGCGGCAGGAAGGGGCCATAGACGCCCTTGCGCGGGCCGTCGATCAGGGCCTGTGCCGCGGCGCGCTGCGCCTCGTTCATCGCCTCGGCGGCGGGCATCGGCAGGCGCTCAGCGGCCTGCGCGGCAAAACCTTGTTCAGTGGGCATGGGAAGTCTCCGTGGGCAAGCGAGGGGCGCGCGACTCGCGCAAGAGCCAGGCGGCGGTGGCGAAGAGCGACGCTGCCGCGACCTGCAGCGCGATGTCAAGGCCGTTCGCGCGCAGCGCTGGCATATTCAACAGCAGGGCCGACATGACGGGGCCGGCAATCTGCCCGATGGCGAACGCCGCCGTCATGCGGCCGACCGCGCCGCGCGGGTCTCCCAGCGTGCGGGCCCGCGCGACCTGCACGCCGGCCAGCGTGACGATCATGAAGCTGCCACCGACCAGCAGGGCCGACAGCAGGATGGCAAAGCCGTTGCTCCACAGGCTGGGCAGCAGCGTCCCGGCCCCCATCAAGGCCTGGCAGACCGCCCACACCTCGACGTGCGGCCGCCGCTGCATCCAGCGCCCCGCGACCAGGGTGGAGACGGCGGCGATGCCACCGAACACCGGCCATGCCAGGCCGAACGAGGCCGGGTCATCGATCACGTTGCGCGCGAGCACGGGCAGGAAGGTGGCCGGCAGGATGTAGCCAAAGCCCATCACCCCGTAGCAGCACAGCAGGCCCCACGAAACGCCGCCGGCTGTCGTAGGCGCGGCTGGGGCCGCGGGCGCTGGCGCAGGCTTCGGCATCTGGTGCAGCACGAACACGACAGGCAATGACAGCACCAGCGCCAGCAGCGCGAGCCCAAGCCACAAGGCCGGCGTGCTCACATCGGCCACGCCGGCTGTCCATCCGAGCAGCCCGGCGAGCGCGATGCCCGAGCCGACACCGGCATAGACCAGGCCGGCCGCCTGCGCCTGGCCCGACTGAGCCAGGGCACCGAGACACCACACGGCCGTCGCGACGAACACCCAGGCCGAAGCCATGCCCGCGAGGAAGCGCCACGCGCCCCAGCACCACGCGCCAGGCCAGGCCATGGCGGCCGTCAGCACGACGGTCAGCACCAGACCCAGCAGTGCGAGCCGGCTGGCGCTGCCGGGCAGCTTGCGGGCAGTCAGCGCGCCGGCAAGGTAGCCAAGATAGTTGGCCGCCGCTATCCAGCCACCGGCGGCCACATCGAGCTGGCCCTCGCGGATCATCAACGGCAGCACCGGGGTGAAGGCAAAGCGGCCAATGCCCATCGCGACCGCCAGCGACAGTGCACCCGCGATGCACAGGGCGAAGGTTGATGGGGGACGTGCTGCGGTTGCCATGGCTCTGCAGTAGACCGAGAATTGGTGCCGCCGACAAATGAATAATCCTGAACAACCGTTCTCTTCATGAGAAGCATTGATCTGGACTCGCTGGAGATCTTCCGCGCCGTTGCCCAGGAGGGCGGCGTGATCCGCGCCGCGCAGAAGCTGAACCGCGTGCAGTCGAACGTGACCACGCGCGTGAAGCAGCTGGAGCAGCGCCTGGGCTGCCCGCTGTTCCGCCGGCAGGGCCGCGGGCTGGTGCTGTCGCCCGAAGGCGAGCGGCTGCTGGCCTATGCGCAGCGGCTGTTCCGGCTGGCCGACGAGGCCGAAAGCGAGCTGCGCAGCGGCAATCCCACCGGCGTGCTGCGACTCGGCTCGCTGGAGAGCACGGCGGGCAGCCGGCTGGCGCCCATCCTGTCGCGCTTCCATGCGCAATACCCCGACGTGGTGGTGGAGCTGGCCACCGGCACCACCGGCGCCCTGGTGCATCGCGTGGCCAGCTTCGAGCTGGACGCGGCCTTCGTGTCGCAGCCCTTCACGGCGCCCAGCCTCCACGCGATCCAGGTGTTCGAGGAGGAGCTGGTCTGCATCACCGCCCGCGGTGTCGCGCCGGTCAAGCGCGCGGCCGACCTCGCGGGCATGACCCTGATCGCCTTCGCCGACGGCTGCTCCTACCGCAAGCGCATGCAGGACTGGCTGGGCGCGTCGTCGGTGATGCCGGCGCGCACGCTGGAGTTCTCGTCCTACCAGGCCATGGTGGCCTGCGTGGCGGCCGGCACCGGCTTCGCCCTCGTGCCGAAGTCCTTGCTGGCAACCCTCAAGGCCTCCCGGGAAGTGCAGCAGCATGAAGTGCCGGCCAAGGTGCGCAGGAATTTCACGCATCTGGTCTGGCACGGCCAGGCGACGACGGCTTTGGAGAAACTACAGGAACTGCTGCAACCCGCATGAACAACATGCCGCTTCTTCTCATCATCGACATGCAGGTCGGCATGGCCTGGCCCCAGTCCGGTGTGCGCAACAACCCTTCGGCCGAGAACCGCATTGCGCGTCTGCTCGATGCCTGGCGCCGTGCCGGCGCGCCCGTCGTGCATGTGCGCCACATCTCGCGCACGCCCGGCTCGCCCTTCTGGCCTGGCCAGCCCGGCGCCGAGTTCCAACCCGCGCTGGCGCCGCTGGACGGCGAGCACGTCGTCGAGAAGAACGTGCCCGATGCCTTCACCCACACGGGCCTGGAGCGCTGGCTGCATGCGCGCGGCCAGCGCTCGCTGGTCATCGCCGGCGTCAGCACCAACAACTCGGTCGAGGCCACCGCCCGCAGCGCCGGCAACCTGGGTTTTCAGACCCGGGTGGTGGCCGATGCCTGCTTCGCCTTCGACCTGACCGATCTGCGCGGCACGCGCCACGTGGCCGAGGAGGTGCACCAGATGTCGCTGGCCAATCTGCAGGGCGAGTACGCGGCCGTTATCGACACCGAGGCGGCCATCGCGCTGCTGGCGGGCTGACGCGATGCGCCTGCTGCTTGTCGAAGACGACGCCATGATCGGCGACAGCCTGCGCGAGGCCCTGCGCCGCCAGGGCTTTGCGGCGGACTGGGTGAGAGACGGCCAGGCGGCCGACGCCGTGCTGGCCAGCGGCGAACGCTTTGACGCCGTGCTGCTGGACCTGGGCCTGCCCAGGCGCGGTGGCATCGAGGTGCTGAAGAGCCTGCGCGCCCGCGGCGATGCCACGCCCGTCATCGTGCTGACCGCCCGCGATGCGCTGACCGACAAGGTGGCCGGCCTGGACGCCGGCGCCGACGACTACCTCGTCAAGCCCTTCGAGCTGGACGAGTTGCTGGCCCGGCTGCGCGCCGTCACGCGCCGCCAGAGCGGCCGCACCGACACGGCCCTGGCCGTGGCCGACCTGCGCCTGGACCCGGCCACCCGCGAGGTCACTCGCGCTGGCCGGCCCGTCCTGTTGTCGGCGCGCGAGTTCGCGCTGCTGGAGGCCCTGCTCGAGCGCCCCGGCGCCATCGTGTCGCGCGCCCAGCTCGAAGACCGCCTCTATGGCTGGGGCGAAGAGCTGGAGAGCAATGCCATCAGCGTCTACATGCACCAGCTGCGCAAGAAGCTGGGGGCCGACCTGCTGCACACGGTGCGCGGCCTGGGCTACTACGCCGGACCTGAAAAGTCATGAAGCTGCTCGGTACCTTGCGTGGTCGTCTGTTCGCGCTGCTCGCCGTGCTCGGAGCGGTAACGGCCATCGCCGTGGCCGGCGCCACCTATATCAGCGTGCGCGCCGAAGCCGACGAGCTGTTCGACTACCAGCTGCGCCAGACCGCGCTGTCGCTGCGCGACCAGGGCCGCATCGCCGGCGACGAGGCCGCGGCCCTGGCCGACCCCAGCCTCGACTACCTCGTGCAGATCTGGTCCGTGCAAGGCCTGGAGATCTATTCCAGCCGACCCCAGGGCATGACCGAGGCGCTGCCGCCGCGCGCGGTGCTGGGCTTCTCCAATCTGCACCTGGCCGGCCAGGACTGGCGCGTGTTCAGCGCGGCGACGCCGCAGCGCGTCGTGCAGGTGGCCCAGCCCCTGGCCGTGCGCCAGCGCCTGGCCGCGGTGGCCGCGCTGCGCAGCGTGCTGCCGATCGCCATCGCCCTGCCCCTGGTCGCGGCGGCGATCTGGTGGCTGCTGGGCGTGTCGCTCGCGCCGCTGGCGCGTGTGACCCGCGCGGCCCAGGCCGGCGGCGCCAATGCGCTGGACCCGCTGCCCACGGCCGGCCTGCCCGGCGAGGTCGCGCCTCTGGTCGACGCCTTCAACGGCCTGCTGGGCCGGCTGTCATCGGCCTTCGAGGCCCAGCGCAGCTTCGTGGCCGACGCGGCTCACGAGCTGCGTTCACCGCTGACGGCGTTGAAGCTGCAGCTCGGCCTGCTGCGCGACTCGGCGCCGGGCGAACAGCAGGACCAGGCCATCGCGCGGCTGCGCGGCGGCATCGACCGCGCCGTGCATCTGGTCGAACAGCTGCTGGCCCTGGCGCGCGCCGAGCCGGGCGCCGCGTCGGCCGAACTGCCCCTCGATCTCGCCGAGCTGGCCCGCCAGGCCCTGGCCGACGTGCAGCCGCTGGCCGACAAGTCCGGCGTCGTCCTGTCACTGACGGCCCCAGATCCCCTGCCGCTGACCGGCGACCCGCAGGCCCTGCGCGGCGCCTTGCGCAACCTCATCGACAACGCCGTGAAGTACGGCGCCCGAACGGTTCAAGTGAGCGCATTGCGGGGCACGCGGGGTGCGCCGCTGCTGCGCGTCGACGACGACGGCCCCGGCATCCCGCTGGAGGCGCGCGAACGCGTCTTCGACCGCTTCCAGCGCGGCGACAACGCCGACGTCGAAGGCAGCGGCCTGGGCCTGGCCATCGTGCAGGCCGCCGCACGCCAGCAAGGCGCCACCGTCAGGCTGGCCACCTCGCCGGCCGGCGGGCTGAGGGTGGAGATGGCCTGGCCCGAAGGCTGACGGCGTTACTGGCCGCCGGTGCCCGTGGCCAGCAGGCCGTTCGATCCCCAGAACCAACCCGTCTTGGCGTCGATGAACTGCAGGCCCGTGAGCTCCATGCTGGAGCCCGTGCGCTGGACGGTCCAGGTCTTGCCACCGTCCACCGTGCGCAGCAGCTCGCCCGGTCGCCCGCTGTCCAGCCAACCACGCTGGGCATCCAGGAAATGGCCGGCTCCGATGGACGCGCCAACGCTGCCCGGCAGTTCTACCCGCACCCAGGTGGCGCCGACGTCCGTCGAATGCCAGACCTGGTTGTCCTTGTCGGCGACCCAGAGGTCCCGGCTGCCGGCACGTATCAGCACACGCAATCGCGCCTGATCCACGTGCAGGGTTTCGTTCCAGGTGCGCCCCGCATCGGTGCTCAGCCAGACCCCGGTCTCCCGCAGCATCACGAGCTCGGTATCGCTGAGCGCCCGCATGGCGGTGACGCTGCTGCCGCCCCCCGGGCCAGCGCCAACTTTCGTCCAGCTGACGCCGCCGTCCTTGGACTCGCTCAAGGCCGGGGGGCCGCCGTCGTTGGGTTCATTGCCATATCTCCAGGCATGCGCGTCGTTGGCAAAGGCGATACTGCAGCCGAACTGACCTTCGACAAGCGCCCAGGTCTGGCCCCCATCGCGGGTCAGCACCAGGTTGGCGCCGCACCTCCAGCCGGTCTTGGAAGACACGAACTCAAGCCGTCCGCCGAGGTTCAAGTCCTGGACCTTCTGCCAGTTCACACCGCCATCGCTGGTGCGCCACAAGGCCGGACCGGTATAGCTTGCGTCGCTTTCAATCTTCAGCCACTCCTTGGCATTGAAGGCATGGAAGCCCTGGACCAGTCGCTGAACACGCGGCGCCATGGTGGCCCGCCAGGTCTTGCCGCGGTCAGTGCTGACATAGACCCCGCCGAGAGTCCCGTCAGCAACAAGCAGCTCAGGGCCGGCCTGATGCAGCCGGCTCACGGCGTTGCCCGTCTGGATGTCGAGCTTGGCCATTTCGGTCCAAGTGTCTCCGTTGTCGAAGCTGATCCATTGCCCCCCCATCTGCAGGGTCAGCCAATAGGCCGATCCACCATCGACGGGCATCGGACTGCTGACCGGATTGCCCTGGGGCGGCCCGGCCAACGCCTGCCAGGTCGAGCCGAAATCCTTGCTCCGATACAGCGTGGAGCCATCGAGCAGCCATGCCAGGCCGGCCGGCGACAGTCCGCCCACACGGTAGACGATGTCTACGAGATCGAAATTGGCCGGCACGGGCAGCGTGCTCCAGGTGGCTCCGGCGTCGCGCGACAGATGGATGCGCCGATCGGCAACGCCGCCCTGGCTGAGTCGCCAGCTCAGCACCAGCACGACGGCCTCGTCCGGCACCAGGATGCGGCCGGTCCTGTCCTCCTCGAAGGGCAACACGGTCGACCAGGTCAGGCCGCCATCGCTGGAGCTCTGCAAGGGTCCGCTGGGCCTGTTGGCCAAAGGGCTGACGAACTGCAGCGTCTCGAATCGCCAGCGCTTGCCGCGGGGCGTCGCGATCCCTGTATTGACGCTGACCTCGCGCCAATGGGCGCCGCCGTCGCTCGAATGCTGCGCCATGCTGAAGCTGGTGATGCCAGGCGCGTAATAGCTGGCTACCAGCAACTTGTCGGTGCCCCGCGAGCTCAACGTCGCACCGGCACGGGCGCCAAAAACGTCCCCCGCGGTGGCGACCCTGCCCAGGGGTTGCCAGCTCTTGCCGCCGTCGCCGGTGGTCCACACATCGGTCTTGTAGCCGGGCGCCCTGCCCAGCGCCCAGCCGCGCGATGCGTCGGCGAAGTTCAGCTGGAAGAGCGACTGGCGAACATCGTTCGCCTGCTGCGCCCAGTTGAGGCCGCCGTCCACGGTCTTCCAGACCTCGCCGGCATCGCCGACCTGCCAGCCGGTCTGGCCTCCCAGCCAGACCGTCGGCGCCAGTGCGTTGGCCCCAGAGATCCAGCACCAGCCGCGGCCCTCCGCGCCGGTACAGCTGCGGCTCTGATAGGCCTGCGTGCGTTCAACACTGACGCGGCTGCGCTGCTCGATGCTCTGGCCGGCCTCGTTGCTGACGACCAGCTTGACATCGAAGTCGCCGGCCTGGGCATAGCTGTGAGTCGGGCTGGCCTGGTTGCTGCTGCCGCCATCGCCGAAATCCCAGGCGTAGCGCAGGCCGGCAGAGGCCGCGGCGCTGCTGCTGAAGCTCACGCTTGCGTCGGCCTGGGCCGTCGCGGGAACGGTCAGGGTCAGCGACGACGGCAGCACCACGGGTTCGGGCGGACTGCTGCCGCCCCCACCGCCGCCGCCGCAGGCCGAAAGCACCACCACCAGCGCAAGCGATGACAGCTTGCGAGGCCAATCCAGATTCACTCTCTGCACATCGACTCCCGTACCGCATGCGCGGCAAGTTGCAGTTATGTCTTGTCGTTGAATTGTGGTGGACGCCGGCGCGCCCCGCAGTGACGCCACCCTCGCGCTTGCATCCGGATGTGACGGTGCGCACTCGCGGCCTACTGCCCGCCCGAGCCCGTCATCAGCAGGCCGTGCGTGCCCCAGAGCCACCCCGTCTTGGCATCGATGAACTGCAGGCCGCTGGCCGCCATGCTGCTGCCGGTCCGCTGGACGGCCCAGGTCTGGCCGCCGTCCTCCGTGCGCCACAGCTCGCCTCTATCCAGCCAGCCGCGCCGGGCGTCCAGGAAGTGGGCCGCGCCCCAGACGGCGTTGTCGGGCCCGGGAACATTGACGCGCGTCCACGTCGCGCCGCCATCGGTGGAACGCCAGACCTGGTTGCGCCCACCCGTGGCCCACAGGTCGCGCGCTCCCGCGCGAACCAGGGCGCGGATGTCGCCTTCCTCGATCTTCAGCGTCTGGCGCCAGGTCTTGCCCGCATCGGTGCTGAGCAGGACCTGCTGCGACGCGCCGACGACCAGTTCCGTATCGCCGAGAGCGCGCACCACGCCCATGCTGACGTACTGGGGCAGGCTGCCCACTTCGTTCCACGTCGCGCCGCCGTCCTGGGTCTCGCGAACCGACGTCGTGCCATCGATGATGACAAAGGCCCAGCCATGCTGCTCGCTCGCGAAGACCAGGTTGCAGCCGCCGCCGGGGCGGGTCACCTCGGCCCAGGTCTGGCCACCATCCTGCGTCGCCTGGTAGACACCATCGCGGCACACCCAGCCGCGGTTGGCCGAGACGAAATCGAAGCGCGCCGCACTCGCGATGGCGGTATCCATCAGCTTCTGCCAGCTGCGCCCGCCATCCACGCTGCGCTGCAGGCTGTTGCGGTCCTGTCTCAGCCAGCGCTGGCTGTCCAGCGCCTGGAAGGCCAGCACCGGCGACCATTCCTGCACGGGGGCCAGGCTGTTGCGCCAGATCTGGCCGCCGTCGCTGCTGACGTAGACCGCGCCGCTGTTGGCCGACTGCAGCAGCAACTGGCGGGCCCCGGTCTGGCGCAGCGTCACCCAGGTAGCCTGGCTCTCCGGATAGCGGACCTCAGTCCAGGTCAGGCCTTCGTCAAAGCTGACATGCGCCGCGGCGGAGCCGCTTTGCTGCCACATCCAGTAGGCGCCCTGCTCCAGCCGGGAGGGCAGCACGACGGCAGTGCCCGGCGCCGTCACGGCGCTCCAGCTGGCACCGAAGTCTTCGCTGCGGTAGAGGCCGCCGCTGCGGGTCATCCACAGCACGCCGCTGGGCGACAGCCCGCCGATGGGGCCCGTCGATTCGGGGATCGCATAGGTCCGCCAGGTCAGGCCCCGGTCGCGGCTCAGGAGGTAGCGATTCGACTGCGGCTCGGTCGGCGAGTTGAGCCCCTGCTGGCGCCAGCTCGTCACCAGCACCGTGTCTTCGCCGGCCAGCGAGATCACGCCGGTCGTGCTGTCGGGCAGCGGCAGCTTCGTCTCCCAGGTCACGCCGCCATCGAGCGAACGCTGCAGGGAGCCATGGGCCAGGAAGCCGCCGAATTCCGTGCCCCAGCGCTGCTCGAAGCGCCAGCGGATGCCGCCCGGCGTGGCCTCCCCGGTGTTGGAATCGATGGTGCTCCAGGTCTTGCCGCCATCGGTGGACCGTGTTGTCGACTCGAACAGGTATTTGCCCGGCTGGCTGAAGCTGCGGACCTGCACGGCATCGCCTCCCAGCGAGCTCAAGACCGCGCCGCTGTAGTTGGTGGCGGCACTGCTGACCGTCGTATGGAAATTGTTCAGCGGCTGCCAGCTCTGGCCGCCGTTCTCCGTTGTCCAGAGCGTGTAGGTGTCGTTGGCCGTCCCCAGCGCCCAACCCCTCTGCGCGCTGCCGAACACCACCTGCCGCAGCGACTGGTGGATATCGGTGGATTGCTGGATCCAGCTGCCGCCGGCGTCGACGGTCTTCCAGATCTGGCCGTTGTCGCCGGCAATCCAACCCGTCTGGGCGTCGGAGAAGCTCATGCTGTAGCGCAGATTGCCATTCGGCTTGGGCTGCAGCCAGCACCAGCCATGGGCATCCGCGGCGCTGCACTCCAGGCCCGCGAGGCCAGCGGTGCGTTCGACGCTCAGGCGGCTGCGCTTCTCGATGCTCTGGCCGGCGTCATTGCTGACGACGAGCTTCACGTCGTAGTCGCCCGCCTGGGCATAGCTGTGGGTCGGGCTGGCCTGGCTGCTGGTGCCGCCGTCGCCGAAATCCCAGGCATGGCGCAGGCCGGCGGACGCTGACGCGCTGCTCGTGAAACTGACGCTCGCATCCGCCTGGGCCGTCGCGGGCACGGTCAATGTCAGTGACGACGGCAGCACCACCGGCTCCGGTGGGCTGGTGCTGCCACCACCGCCACCCCCACAGCCGGTGAGCACCGCCGCCATCGCCAGCGGGGCCAACCCGAGTGTCAGGGCCCCATGAAATCGTTGCACCCACATGCCTGCGTCCTCCACTTCAATGCGCAGTTATCCCTTGTGTTCTTTGGCGCATTGTGAAGGCGCCGGAATGCGCCATTCGGCAGCACCGCCCCCTAGGTCCATCGGGTCAGCGGCGTCCTCAAACCTGCGGACATCAACTTGACGTTTTGCTAACAATTCAGCCATCGTCACTGTATAAATAAACAGTATCAACAGCTTCCATCGATACCATGACTCCTCACGAAGCCCAGCGTGTCATCGATGCCCTTGCCGATGGCGCCGACCCCGAGACCGGGGAAATCTTCCCGAGCGAAAGCATTCTGTTGAGGCCCGCAGTGATCCGCGCGCTGTTCCTGGCGTCCCGGGCGCTGGAAGGCGCTCGCAGTGGCGCGGCTGGCGCCAGGGAACAACCGGCCCAGGCGGGCAAGCCCTGGTCGAAGGAGGAGGATCAACGCCTGCTCGAAGCCTTTGATCAAGGCGCCGACCTCGCGACGCTGACCGCCTCGCATGCCCGCTCCAAGGGCGGCATCGCCTCCCGCCTGGTGCACCTCGGCCGCATCCAGGAGAGGGCCGGGATCCGCGCCCGCGGCAAGGCCGGGACGCCCGCCGTGGCGCCTGCGGGCCCGCCTTAACTTTCGGCTTAACTTTCGCCTCATCTTCGCCTCACCCAGCCCTCATCTGGTGTCCCCAGACTCCCGGCATCGGCTGCAACCGCAGCCTGCTTGAGGAGCCCTTCGATGACCCAGACCGCCAAGACCACGCTGATCGCCACCGCCGCCGCGCTGCTGGCCGCCGGCGTCACCGTGACCACGACCGCTTCGGGCTGGACGGCGCCGGCCTGGCTGCCGGGCAGCAAGGCCCCGGTCAGCGCGCCGGTGGCCGGCGAAGCCGCGCCTGCAGCCACGGCCGCCACCGTCGCCGCCGCCACCACGCTGGCCGCGCCCGCCGTAACCCTGCCGCCGGCCCAGTTGCCCAACTACCGCGCCATCGTGCAGACCCAGGGTCCTGCCGTCGTCGGCATCACCGTCGCCGGCCTGCACAAGGCGGGCAGCGACGACGGCGAGGACAGCCCGGTCGCGCGCGGCGACGATGACCCCTTCTTCCGCTTCTTCCGCGGCATCCCCGGGCTGCGCATGCCCCAGCAAGGCCCTCAGCCCTTTCGCGGCCAGGGCTCGGGCTTCATCATCAGCAGCGATGGCCTGGTGCTGACCAATGCCCATGTGGTGCGCGAAGCCAAGCAGGTCACCGTCAAGCTCAGCGACCGCCGCGAGTTCTCGGCCAAGGTGCTGGGCAGCGACCCGGCCACCGACATCGCCGTGCTCAAGCTCGATGCCAAGGGCCTGCCCACCGTGCAGCTCGGCGACCCCAGGCAGGTGCAGGTCGGCGACTATGTGCTGGCCATCGGCGCGCCCTATGGCTTCGAGCAGACGGCCACGCAGGGCATCGTCAGCGCCAAGGGCCGCTCGCTGCCGGGCGACAGCGTCGTGCCCTTCATCCAGACCGATGCGGCCGTGAATCCCGGCAACTCGGGCGGCCCGCTGTTCGATGCCTCGGGCCGCGTCGTCGGCGTCAATGCGCAGATCTATTCGCAGAGCGGCGGCTTCCAGGGCCTGGCCTTCTCGATTCCCGTGGACGTGGCGCTCAAGGTCAAGGACCAGATCGTCGCCCACGGCAAGGTCGAGCATGCCCGCCTGGGCGTCGCGCTGCAGGACCTGTCGGCGCCGCTGGCCTCGTCCTTCGGCCTGGGCGCGCCCGACGGCGCCCTGGTGTCCAGCGTGCAGCCGGACAGCGCCGCCGCCAAGGCCGGGCTGAAGGCGGGCGACGTCATCACCGCCATCGACGGCGAGCCGGTGCGCGTGGCCGGCGATGTGTCCAGTCGCGTCGGCCTGGCCCGCCCCGGCGACAAGCTCAAGCTGGAGCTGTGGCGCGACAAGTCCCGCGTCAGCGAGACCGTCAGCCTGGGCCGCGCCGACAAGGACACGCAGGAGGCCAGCGCCTCGCCCCAGGGCGGCTCGCTCGGCCTGGCTCTGCGGCCGCTGGAGCGCCAGGAGCTGCGTGGCTCCGGGCTGGACCATGGCCTGCTGATCGAGCGCGTGACCGGCCCGGCCCAGCTGGCCGGCGTGCAGCCCGGCGACGTGCTGCTGGCCTTGAACGGCAAGCCGGTGCAGAACGTCGAGCAGGTGCGCGACGCGCTGAAGACCAAGCCGGCCTCGGTGGCCCTGCTGGTGGCGCGCGACGGCCAGCAGATCTTCGTGCCGGTGCGGCTCGGCTAAGGCCCGTCCACACGGCGGCAACAGGACCCGGTTCGACCGCCGGGTGGCTCGCACACCACCCGGCTCTGGCCCGCGCGCTTCACCGCCGCGGGCCTTTTTTCTGCATGCACGGCTCGCCCCAGGTGAAAACTCACCCGGCCGCCTGCGCGAGGCGCGCGCGATTGCTGAGCTAGGCTGCGCGCCTCGCACGCGTGGAGGCCTGCCCTGGAAATCCTGTTGACGTTCGCCATCCCAGGCGACAAGCGCGCGGCTGAAGCCCCATGAGCGCCCTGCGCTGGATCTTCATCCTGCTCGCCATCGGCGCCGCTGCGGCTGCCACGCTGTGGTGGGCGCTGAGCGAGCCGGCCCCAACCCCGGCTTCGACGGCGGCATCGCCCGTGGCGGCCTTGCCGCTGGCGCTGCCGGCCGCGGCCTTCACAGCCTCGGCGGCGGCCAGCAGCGCCCCGGCACGCGCCACGCCTGCGGCAGCCTTGCCTGCCGCGAGGGCAGCCGCACCCCGCGTAGGCTCCGAGGGCTATGGCCCGCACATCGAACGCGCCCAGGCCGGCGCCGACACCGCGGCGGCCTGGGAAGCCGTGCAGTGGCTGCGAAGCTGCGCCGACACCGAGCACCGCCGCCACAGCTTCGAGCAGATGCGCAACATGGGGGTGTCGCCGGAGATGATGACGCAGCTGATGCAGGAAGCCGACGCCGAGGGCCGGCGCTGCCAGACCGTCACGGACCAGCACCGCGCGCTGCTGCCGGAGCTGGCCCTGCGGTCCCTGCGCGCCGGCGTGCCCGAGGCCGCCTCGGTCTATGCGGGCGCGACCCGGCCCGAGGCTCTGGCGCCGGCACTGCGCGAAGAGGTCACGGCCGCGATGCGGCGCGACGCCCAGGCTGGCCATCCCGGCAGCCTGCTGGGCGCCGTCATCGCGGTCGAAGGCTGGCAGCTCGACCAGACCGAGAGGCTGGGCTATCTGTACGCCTACGGCGAGATGGCCGGCGCCCACGGGCAGGCGGTGGCCAAAGCCTTGATCGAGCAGCGCAGCCTGCGCCTGTCGTCGATGCCGACGCCCGAGCAGCTCACCGCCGCCACGCAGGCGGGTCGGCAGATCATCGACCGGGCACGGGCCAAGCCCTGATCAGGGCATGCCGTTGTTCACGTACTCCGCAAAGCCGGGCCGCCGGCTCAGGCGCTGCATCCAGGCCTCGACGGCCGGCAGCGCCACCCGCTCGATGGGTGCGTTCTTCCAGCGCTGGGCCGACAGGCCGAGCACGACATCGGCCAGCGTGAAGTCGTCGCCGGTCACATGGGCGCCGGTCTTCGCGAGCTGCGCATCCAGCATGCCCATGTGGCGATTCCAGCTCGCCACGCCCGCCGCAATGGCCTCAGGTGCCGCGGGCTGGCCGCGCACCAGGGCCATGAAGGCGACCCGCCAGCTGTTGTTCAGCTCGCCGGCCTGCCAGTCCATCCACTGCTCGACCCGGGCGCGCGCCTGCGCCTCGGTCGGCAGCAGCGTCGTCGCATAGCGCTGCGTGGCGAGGTAGCGGCAGATGCTGTTGCTCTCCCACAGCGTGAAGTCGCCGTCGACGAGGACGGGGATGAGGCCATTGGGATTCATCGCCAGATAGCCCGCTTCCTGCGGCGAGCGGAAGCCCGCGCCCCAGTCCTCGCGCTCGAGGTCCAGCTCGAGCTGGGCGGCGGTCCACATGACCTTGCGGACGTTGATGGAAGTGAGGCGGCCAAGGAGTTTCATGGCCGCGAGTGTGTCAGCTGGAGCGCTTCAACCACATCCCGAAGAGCAGTCCGGTGACATACATGCTGACGGAATACAGCGCCGCCGGCAGCGCGACCGGAAACTGCTGCAGCACGCCCAGAGCCAGATAGAGGGCCAGCGTCGAGTTGTGGATGCCCACCTCGAAGCCGATGGCGATGCACAGCGGGCGCGGCAGCTTCACCAGCCGGCCCAGGCCATAGCCGGCACCCAGGCTCAGCAGGTTGAACACCAGCACCGCGCCGCCCAGCTCGCCGGCGGCGCCCAGCAGGGCCTCGCGCTCCTTGGCGATGGCCAGCACGGTCAGCACCACCAGCAGCACGGCGGACAAGGCCTTCACCGGCTTGTCCAGTCGCGCCGCGATGTCGGGCCGCGAGCGCCGCACCGCCATGCCGGCCAGCACCGGCACCGCGATGACGCCAATGACCTCGGCCAGCTTCTGCCAGGGCAGGGGCACGACCTGGCCCCCGCCAGCGTAGTGGCTGATGGCCCAGTTGGCGATCAGCGGCAGGGTGACGAGGGACAGCAGGGTGTTCAGCGCCGTCAGCGACAGGTTCATGGCCACATGGCCGCCGAACAGATGGCTGAACAGATTGGCTGTGATGCCGCCGGGCGACGCGGCCAGCAGCATCAGGCCGACGGCGTAGAGCGGCGGCAGCTTGAAGGCCGCGATGACGCCGATGCAGACCAGCGGCAGCACCAGCAGTTGCAGGCCCAGGGCCAGCACCGCGGCCAGCGGGTGCTCGCGCAGGCGGCGGAAGTCTTCGACCGTCAGGCTCAGGCCCAGGCCCGCCATGACGACGGCGAGGACGGCGAGCAGCGCATTCGTCAGCACAACGGCGGTCATGGCTTCAGTCCTTGTATTGACTACCCATACGGTCCAGCTTGCGCAGCAGCGCCGGCCAGACAAAGGCACCGCCCATGCCCCCGGTCTGCACGCGCATGGCCTCGGCGGTGCCGCGCAGGATAGCCGGGTCCACCGGGGTCAAAGCGCCACCGCCGCTCTGCGCGGCCAGCTGGATGCGGCAGGTCGCCTCGAAGGCATGCATGGCCAGGAAGGCATCGGCCACCGAGGCGCCAACGGTCAGCAGGCCATGGTTCTTCAGCAGCAGGAAGGTGTTGGCGCCGAGGTCGGCCTGCAGGCGCGGGCCTTCATCGGGGCGGAAGGCCACGCCCTCGTAGCCATGCGTGCCCAGCGACGCCAGCACGAAGGTGGACTGCTGTGAGATGGGCAGCACGCCGCCGGCCTGGGCGCTGACGGCCACGCCGGCGGTGGTGTGGGTGTGCAGCACGCACTGCACGTCATGCCGCGCCGCATGCACGGCGCTGTGGATGACGAAGCCGGCCGGGTTGACCGGATAAGGCGACTCGATGACCTTGCGGCATTCGGCGTCGACCTTGACCAGGCTGCTGGCCGTGATCTCGTCGAACATCAGGCCATAGGGGTTGATGAGGAAATGGTGCTCGGGGCCGGGCACCCGGGCGCTGATGTGGGTGAAGACCAGGTCGTCCCAGCCCATCCAGGCCACCAGCCGGTAGCAGGCCGCGAGGTCCTCGCGCAGCTTCCATTCCTCGGCCGACACCTGGTCGCGCACGGTCATCGTCATGTCTGTCTCCTGGGTTGTTGTGCCGCGATTGG
Organism: Roseateles sp. GW821-FHT09H10; assembly: GCF_059415865.1. NCBI lineage: Bacteria > Pseudomonadati > Pseudomonadota > Betaproteobacteria > Burkholderiales > Sphaerotilaceae > Roseateles > Roseateles sp. GW821-FHT09H10. The sequence continues at coordinate 251,531 of NZ_JBWKOB010000002.1, forward strand.
GGCATGCCAGGGGCGGGGCGCTCTGTCTGAAACCAGACAATCCAGGGCATGTCCGAACTCCAGGCCCTGCGCGCCAACCCCTGGTTCGCCTCCCTGCCCGCCGCGCTGTCCGAGGCGGTGCTGGCCGCCGGCCGCGTGCACAAGCTCAGCCCCGGCGAGGTGCTGTTCCGCCAGGGCGATGCGCCGGGCGACTGGCACGCCGTCTGCCGTGGCGCCATCAAGGCCAGCAGCACCTCGGTGGACGGCACCGAGTCCATCCTCGCGGTGCTGGAGCCCGGCAACTGGTTCGGCGAGATCTCGCTGCTGGACGGCGGTCCGCGCGTGCATGACGCCACCGCTGTTGGCGCCACGGCCGTCTTCGCCGTGCCGGCCGAAGCCTTCGCGCGCTTCATGCAGGACTCTGTCTTCGCGACGGCTCTGGCGCGGCTGATGGCCGGCCGGCTGCGCACGCTGTTCGGCATCGTCGAGGACGCGACGCTGCGCCCCACCCGGGCACGCCTGGCGCGCCGCCTGGCCCTGCTGGCGCGCGGCGACGCGACGCTGTCCAGCGAGCCGCGCCAGCGCCTGCCGGTGTCGCAGGAAGCCCTGGCCATGATGCTGGGCCTGACGCGCCAGACCCTCAGCAAGGAGCTGGGCGAACTGGCCAAGGCCGGCGCGCTGAAGCTGGGCTATCGCAGCATAGACATCGTCGACGCGGAGCTGCTCGATCGGCTAGGCGAGTAGACGAACCGTCCACCGCCCGGCGTCGTCGCAGGCCAGCTCCACCAATCCCGGCCCGGCCACGCCGCCGACGCGGGCGTCACTGAGCGCCGTCAGCTCACGCAGCAGCACGCTGACCCGCTCGTCCAGACGCTTGGCCAATCGCGTCAGCGCGACCGGCTCGCCGCACGGCGCCAGCTCATGCAGGGTCTGCAGCAATTGCTCGCGCATGCGGGCTCAGCACGACCGGAATGGACTTGGACGTCGGCGTGCGCGCCGTGATGGAAAAACTCTCCAGCGGCACCAACGGATTGGTCTCGGGGTAGTAGCTGGCCAGGCAGCCACGCGGGATGTCGTAGGCGACGAGCAGGAAACGCTCGGCGCGGCGCTGCTGCACCTCGCTGCCGGTCTCGCTGAAATAGAGGCTGGTGATGTCCACCCAATCGCCGGCCTTCAGGCCCAGGTCCTTGATGTCCTCGGCATGGATGAAGACGACGCGGCGGTGGCCGTAGACGCCCCGGTAGCGGTCGTCATGGCCGTAGATGGTGGTGTTGTATTGGTCGTGGGAGCGCAGCGTGGTCAGCGTGAAAACGCGGACGTCGCGTTGGCGGTCGGCCACGCGTTGCACGGCCAGGTCGGTCGGCATCGCGTGGGTGCTGAACTCTGCCTTGCCACTGGCCGTGGCCCAGACGCGCTCGCTGGCGGTGTTGCGCAGACGGAAGCCGCCGGGCGCCTTGATCTTGTCGTTGAAACCGGCGAAGTCGGGCAGCACGGCCTCGATCTTGTCGCGGATGCTGGCGTAGTTGCTGGCCAATTGCAGCCAGGGCGTGCGGCTGTGCTTCAGCGTGGCAGCGGCCATGCGCGCCACCAGCATGGGCTCGGAGATCAGGTGCTCGCTGGCCGGCGCATTCATGCCCGCCGACAGATGCACCATGCTCATGGAGTCTTCCACCGTGACGCCCTGAGGCCCCGTGGCCTGCACATCGATCTCGGTGCGGCCCAGCACCGGCAGCACCAGGGCCTGGCGGCCATGCACGACATGGCTGCGGTTGAACTTGGTGGTGATGTGCACGGTCAGCTCGCACTGGCGCAGCGCGCGCCAGGTGGCGGCCGTGTCAGGCGTCGCGGCGGCGAAGTTGCCGCCCATGGCGATGAAGACCTTGCCCTTGCCGTCCAGCATGGCCTGGATGGCGCCCACGGTGTCATAGCCATGCGCGCGTGGCGGCTCGAAGCCGAACACGGCGCCCAGCTTGTCGAGGAAGGCCGGCGCGGGCTTCTCGTAGATGCCCATGGTGCGGTCGCCCTGCACATTGCTGTGGCCGCGCACCGGGCAGGCGCCAGCGCCCTCGCGGCCCAGGTTGCCGCGCAGCAGCAGCAGGTTGACGATCATCTGGATGGTCGCCACCGAATGCCGGTGCTGGGTGATGCCCATGCCCCAGCAGGCGATGACGCGCTCGCTGCCGGCGTAGATATCGGCGGCCTGCTCGATCTGCTCGCGCGTCAGGCCCGAGGCCTCGACCAGGGGCTCCCAGGGCTGCTCGCGCAGCTCGGCGATGAAGGCCTCGAAGCCCGTCGTGTGCTCGGCGATGAAGGCCTGGTCCAGCTTGGCCGTTTCGACCACGCGCTTGCACATGCCCTTGAGCAGGGCGAAGTCGCCGCCGACCTTCAACTGGAAATAGTGGCTGCTGATGGGCGAGTCGCCCAGCGTCGCCATCTCCATCGCGTTTTGCGGATCGGCAAAGCGCTCCAGGCCCCGTTCGCGCAGCGGGTTGAAGCTGACGATGCGGGCACCTCGCTTGCGGGCCGCGCGCAGCTCGCCCAGCATGCGCGGGTGGTTGGTGCCGGGGTTCTGGCCGAAGACGAGGATGCAGTCGGCCTGCTCGAAGTCGTGCAGCGTCACCGTGCCCTTGCCCACGCCGATGGTGGGCCTGAGCCCCGAGCCGCTGGGCTCGTGGCACATATTGCTGCAGTCGGGGAAGTTGTTGGTGCCGTACTCGCGCACGAAGAGCTGGTAAAGGAAAGCAGCCTCGTTGCTGGTGCGGCCCGACGTATAGAAGATGGCTTCGTTGGGATCGGGCAGCGCCTGCAGCTCGCGCGCGATCAGCGCGAAGGCGGCGTCCCAGCTGGTGCGTTGATAACGATCAGTCTCGGCGTCATAGACCATGGGCTCGGTCAGCCGGCCGGTGGCTTCCAGGTCGAAGTCCGAGGCCTCGGCCCACTCCTTCAAGGTCTTGGCACCGATCACCTCGGGCGTCGCGCGCCGCGCGGTGGCCTCGGCGGCCACGGCCTTGGCGCCGTTCTCGCAGAACTCGAAGGTCGAGCGGTGATCGCGATCAGGCCAGGCGCAGCCGGGGCAGTCGAAGCCGTCGGTCTGGTTGGCATGCAGCAGGGTCTTGGCGCCCTTGATGGCCACGCCCTGCTCGTTCAAATGCTTGGCGACGCTCTTCAGCGCGCCCCAGCCCCCGGCGGGGCCGTCGTAAAGCTCGATCTTCTTTTGCTCGCTCATGCGGGCAGACTAGCACTGCGCCGAGAAGCTAGCGTCAGCGCGCTACATAGCCCGACCACGCACAAATGAGCAAAATGAGGATGCCGCCGATGATGCAGACAAGGTAGTGCTGCCTGGCCGAAGGACGGCTTTCTCGCCCCGTGTCAGCAGGCAGAAGCGCATCTGGTGGCGTGCGCGAGAAGCGCACCGCACCAAAGAGGATGGCGCCGGCACCCAACGCGACTCCGCAGAGCCAAAGATAGGACGGCGCGACGGCGTTGACACACAGGAAGATGAGCCAAACGGGGAGTATGAGGAAGCCAAGCACTCTCAATCCTGAGAGGAATTCAGCCAGTCTCCGTTGCCGCCATCGCTCGCGTTCTGCTGGTGTCATTGCACTCCTACTCATGGTCTATGCCGCACGGTGCGCTGCTCAACTCCAGCCTTTGACGCTCAACGCCACGCTGTTCGCGCCAGCCAACCTCTTGTCCGGCAAGCGAATTCGCCCTCCTGGCCATCGTTCCGCACAGCAATCCGGTTGCGCACCGACGCCGAGACTCTGCCAGCCGGGCCAGCGGCATGCAACGGCGGTTTGCACCCCAGCAAGCGAGTTCTGCTCTGCAGGTTTGCCCGCAAACGTCTGGTCTTGACGGACGCTGCGCGACAACAGACCCCGCAGTGCGTCCCGCTATCCTCCCCCCATGCCCCGCCTCCTCGCCACCCTGGCCCTGTGCCTCGCCCTTGCTGCCTGCAGCGAGGTCGCCCATGGCCCGGGCATGATCAGCCAGCGCATCGGCGATCTCGTGCGCGATCCGGCGGCCCAGGTGGTGGACCTGGCCAAGCTGACCAGCTTCGGCTGGGACCGCTTCTATGTCTTCAAGCCCGGCAGCAAGCGCGAGGAGATCTGCGAATTCATCGGCGCCGGCCGCACGCAATGCGGCCGCATCCTCCGCTACACCGTCGTCCCCGAGGACTGCGTGGCCCTGGTCTTCGCGCTCGGCCCCAACCTCACCCACACCGAATTGCACGCCCTGGCCAACGGCCGCTTCGACTTCTCGCCGCCACCCGGCGGCCAGCCGCGTGCGGCCGCCACGTTCCGCATCCGCCGCGAGACCTCGGAGCGCGTCTGGCTCGAGCCCCAATAGATCCCCCATGCGACGTGTACTGATCATCGACGACCACCCCGGCGTGGGCCAGGCCCTGGAGCTGCTGCTGTCCCTGCATGACATCGAGGCCAGCGTCGCCGCCAGCCCCGAGGCCGGCCTGGCCCTGCTGGACCAGCGCGCCTTCGGCCTGGTCATCCAGGACATGAACTTCACGGCCGACACCACCTCGGGCGAGGAAGGCGAAGCCCTGTTCCGCGCCATCCGCGCCCGCCGGCCCGACCTGCCCATCATCCTGCTCACCGCCTGGACACGGCTGGACGCCGCCGTGGCCCTGGTCAAGGCCGGCGCCGCCGACTACCTGGCCAAGCCCTGGGACGACGCCAAGCTCGTCGCCACCGTCGAGAACCTGCTCGAGCTGGACGAAGCCAACCGAGAGATCGCCCAGCTGCGCGAGGCGCGGCGCGAACGGCGCACGGCGCTGGCGCGGCGCCACGACCTCGCCGGCCTGGTGTTCGGCTCGGACGCCATGGCCAATCTGCTGGAGCTCGCCGGCCAGATCGCCGCGGCACCCGTGCCGGTGCTCATCACCGGGCCCAATGGCGCCGGCAAGGAGCGCATCGCGGCCTTCGTGCACGGCAACTCGACGGCCAAGGATGGCCCCTTCATCGCGCTGAACTGCGGCGCCCTGCCCGCCGATCTCATCGAGGCCGAGCTGTTCGGCAGCGACAGCGGCGCCTATACCGGCGCGGCCAAGGCGCGGGTCGGCCGCTTCGAGGCGGCCGATGGCGGCACCCTCTTCCTCGACGAGATCGGCAACCTGCCGCTGGCCGGCCAGGTCAAGCTGCTGCGCGTGCTGGAGACTGGCCAGTTCGAGCGCCTGGGCTCCAGCAAGACGCGCCAGGTCAAGGTGCGCGTGCTGAGCGCCACCAATGCCGACCTGCGCTCGATGGTGAAGTCAGGCCAGTTTCGCGAAGACTTGTTCTATCGCCTCAACCTCATCGAACTCAAGCTGCCCGCCCTGGCTGATCGCCGCGACGACGTGCTGCCGCTGGCTGAACACTTCCTCGCCGGCCGCGCCCGCCTCAGCGAGGCCGCCCGCGAGGCCCTGCTGGCCCACCGCTGGCCGGGCAATGTGCGCGAGCTGAAAAACGCCGTGGAGCGCGCCGCCCTGCTCTGCCAGGGCGGCGAGATCACGCCGGCCCTGCTGGGGCTGGAGGAAGCCAGCGGCAGCGGCGCCTACCGCAACCTGGACGAACCCAGCCGCGAGGCCGTCGTCGCGGCGCTGAACGCGGCCGGCGGCGTCGTCAGCCGCGCCGCCAGCCAGCTCGGCCTGTCGCGCCAGGCGCTGTACCGGCGGTTGGAACGTTACGGAATCGCGCCGTAAACATGGCACCCCTCGTCCAAGGATTACCTTGGCCGGTCCCCCGCGGGGACGGCGATGCTTGCGGCATTGAGCCGCAAGCACATCGCCAAAGCGGGCCGGCTAGGGAGCGGCCCGGCGCTCGGCCCGCAAGTATTCGAGTGATTCACCCATGAGGCCTTTTCTCTCGCTGCGGGCTCGCGCCCTGCTGGCGCTGGCGATCGCCGCCGTGATCCCGCCCATCGTCATCCTCGGCGTGCGCCGCATGGGGCTGGACGCCGGCGTCGCGCTGGCCGTGGCGGTGCTGGTCATGCTGCCGCTGATCGCCTGGCTGGCGGCCTTCTGGCTGGCGCCCCTGCTCAAGCTCACGCGCGCCCTCGAAGGCGCGGTGCTGAGCTACCGCGACGGCGACTTCAGCCTCAACCTGGCGCCCGACGGCCCGCCCGAGCTGGCCATGCTGACGCGCCTGCATGCCGAACTCGGCCTGGCCTTGCGCGAGCAGCGCCAGCACCTGGCCCAGCGCGAGCTGCTGCTGGACACCGTGGTGCAGAACACGCCCGTCGCCCTGGTGCTGACCGCCCCCAGCGAGCGCATCGCCATCGCCAACCTGGCCGCGCGCCAGCTGCTGGGCGACGGCCGCAGCCTGACCGGGCTGGACTTCGGCACCGTCATCGCCGAACTGCCCGAGACGCTGCGCGAGGCCCTGGCCGGCGACGGCGACCGCCTCTTTGCCGTGACCCTGCCCGACGGGTCGGAAGAGACCTTCCACCACAGCACGCGCGCGTTCCGGCTGCAGGGCCAGCCGCATCGCCTGCGGCTGCTCAGGCGCATGACGCGCGAGCTGTCGCGCGCCGAGGTGGCCACCTGGAAGCGCGTCATCCGCGTGCTCAGCCACGAGCTGAACAACTCGCTGGCGCCCATCTCGTCGCTGGCCCACAGCGGCGCCGAGCTGGCGCGCCGCGGCGACACCGAGCGCCTGACGCAGGTGCTGGCCAGCATCGGCGAGCGCGCCGCGCATCTGCATGGCTTCCTGGCCGGCTATGCCAGCTTCGCCAAGCTGCCGGCGCCGCGGCGCGAGCCCGTCGCCTGGGCCGCCTTCCTGAACCGGCTGGCGACGCTGGGCGAGTTCAACCTGGACGGCGAGCTGCCCGCCGAGGCCGGCTGGTTCGACCCGGCCCAGATCGAGCAGGCCCTGCTGAACCTGATCAAGAACGCCCACGAATCGGGCAGCGACCCGGACGAGATCGCGCTGCGCCTGGGCCTGGTGGGCGGCGAGCTGCGCATCGAGGTGCTGGACCGCGGCCCCGGCATGAGCGAGGCGGTGCTGCACCAGGCCCTGCTGCCCTTCTATTCCACCAAGCGCTCCGAGCCCGGCTCCCAGGGCGGCACCGGCCTGGGCCTGGCGCTGGCGCGCGAGATCGCCGAGGCCCATGACGGCCGCATCGCGCTGAGCAACCGCGACGGCGGCGGCCTGCGCGTGGCGATCAGCCTGCCGCAGCAGCCGCAGGCCAGGCCCTGCTGACGCCACGGCAATGGGGCCTACATGAGCAGGGTGGCCAGCGCGCTGAAGGTCAGGAAGGCCAGGGCCGTCGACGCCAGGATGATGCGGGCGATGCGGCCGTTGTCGGCACCGTAGCGCTCGGCCAGCAGGGACACATTGCTGGCGCTCGGCAGGGCCGCCGCCAGCGTCAGCGCGATGAGCTGGCCGCTGGACAGCGGCGCCCCCAGCCAGCGCGCCGCCGCGCCCAGCGCAAACACCAGGGCCGGATGCAGCAGCAGCTTGATGGCGGCCACCGGCAGGTAGAGACGCAGCGGCGTCACGCGGCTGGCGGCGCGGTTGGCGCGGCCCGAGCGGCTCAGCACGGCGCCGATGGTGAACAGGGCCACCGGCGAGGCCGCATCGCCCAGCATGGCGATGGTCTTGTTCACCGGCCCCACCAGCTCCAGGCCGCTGGCGCCGAGCAGGGCGCCGATGGCGATGGCCCAGGGCAGGGGGTTGGAGGCCGCGGCCTTGATGGCCTGCAGGAAGGCCGCCCGCTCGGCGCGCAGATTGGTGCCGGCCTGGGCCAGGGCGATGCAGAGCGAACTGGTCACGAAGAGGTCGGCCAGGATGGTGCTGACGACGACGCCGCCCGCCTGGCTGCCCAGCAGGGCCACGATGAGGGGCACCCCCATGAAGCCGGTGTTGGGGAAGGCCGCCACCAGGGCGCCGAGGGCCGCGTCCTTCATGCCCACCGGCGGCGCCAGCGTCACCGCCAGCGTGAAGAAGACGATGAGCAGGGCCGAGGCCAGGTAGACGCCGATCAGGGCCGGGTTCAGCAGCTGCAGGAGGGGCGTGTCGCGGCCGAAGCGGAACAGCAGGCAGGGCAGCGCGAAGAACAGCACGAAGCCGTTGAGGCCAGGGATGGCGCTGTCGGGCAACCAGCCGCGCTCGGCGGCCAGCCAGCCGCACAGCACCAGGGCGAAGAAGGGGAAAGTGGTGGCGAGGACGTCCAGCATCGATGGGTCAGTATCCCGCCAGGCCGGTCCGTGAAGCTTTCGGCAGCTGCGAGCCTAGCCCTCGGCAAAGCCGCGTGAGCGAATGCTCGGACGGTCGCCGTTTGTAACAACGAGGGGTGGCCGCACCCCTGGGGTCACCCCTAATATGCCGCGCCATGCGCATGCCCAACCTCTCACTGCCACCGCCAGCCGCCGCCGCGCCCCTGGACGAGGGGCAGGCCCTGGGCGTGTGGCGGCTGGAGAAGCCCCTGCCCGACGGCGAACAGGCCCATGCCGGCCAGTGGTACAGCGCCCACCATGCACTGGCGACGGAGCAGAAGTCCGCCGTCCTCGTGCTGGACCGCAGCGACCAGGGCGCGGGCGTCATGCTGCGCTATGCCGACCAGGCCGGCGACCTCGCCAAGCTGCAGCACCGCCACATCGCCGTGCCTAGCGACAGCGGCGTCACGCCCGACGCCCATCCCTATCTGATCATCGAGGGCGAGCATGGCGAGCCGGTGCTGCCGCAGCTGCACGGCCTGGGCCTGCGCCAGCGCGTCGACCTGCTGGTGCAGCTCTGCGAGGCCCTGCGCTCGGCCCACCAGCAGGGTTGGCTGCTGGCCGAGATCGACCCCGCCATGATCTGGCTCGGCCCCGAAGGCGACGTGCGCCTGATGGGCCTGGGCCTGACCAAGATTCCCGACCCCACCGATCCCTTCGACCGCGGCCTGAGCCTCGGCGCATCGCCCGCCTTCGTCGCCCCCGAGCGCCGCAACGGCGAGCCGCCCACCCTGGCCAGCGAGGTCTTCGGCCTCGGGGCCCTGGCGCGCGTCTTCATCTGCGGCTGGGAAGACACGCCCAAGGGCCTGGCCCCGCTGCGCGGCAGCGCCGGCGACCAGTGGCCGACGCTGAAGGAAGCCCAGCAGATCAAGCTCGACGCCGTGCTGCGCTCGGCCATGGCCGACTCGCCGGAGCTGCGCATGCGCGGCGCCGAAAGCCTGGCCGACGAGCTGCGCGAGTGGCTGGGCCTGAGTCCTTCCCGCAGTGCTGGCAGCGCCACCGCCCCCGCCCCGCTGGATGCCCTGCCCCCTCCCAAGCCCGGGGCCTGGTGGAAGCGCTGGCTGTGGCTGGGTGCCGCCGCCGGCGTCGGCCTGCTGGCGATGGCGGCCCATATCGCCGACCGGCCAGCGGCCACGGCCAGCACCCAGAGCCAGCCGCCCGGCTGACCCCCGGACCACGGGGGCAGGGAACTGTCTAGGGATGTCGCCGGGGCAGGCCCTCGGCCACCATGCGCGCCCCAACTGATCCTGGAGCGCCTGCCATGGCCCGTCGTCTTCTTGCGCCCTTCGTCGCCGCCGCCCTGGGCTTCGCCGCCTCCGCCGCGCTGGCCGCCGGCTTCGACACCGATGCCGAAGGCTGGACCACCAGCAACGGTGGCGACCAGGTCTGGATGGCCACCGGCGGCAATGGCGGCGGCTGGCTGCAGATCACGGACACCACCAGCGAAGACTTCCTGCTCAACGCCCCCGCGGCCTGGCTGGGCAACTGGTCGGCCTACGCCGGCGGCACGCTGTCCTTCGACGCCAAGAACATCAACGGCGACGCGCCGGACTGGGCGCCCTTCGGCGAGGTGACCATCACCGGCGCCGGCGGCAGCGTGGTGTTCGACATGGCCGCCGTCAACACCCCGCCGGCCGACGGCCAGTGGCATCGCTACAGCTTCGTGCTGCCGTCCTGGGCGGTGCTGTCCAACGTGACCAGCCTGACCATCAAGGGCGAGTTCCACAACGGCGTGTCCGAGATCGTCGGCTTCGACAACATCCAGGTCACCGCCGTGCCCGAGCCCGCCGGGGCGGCCCTGCTGCTGGGCGGCCTGGGCCTGCTCGCGCTGGCGCGGCGCAAGCGCTGAGCCGCGGGCTTCGGCCGGGGTTGCCCGGGATGCAGCGCCGAAGGTGCTCGGCAACAATGCGCGCTTCCCCGGAGGTTCCATGACCCGCCCGCAGCCTGCGCCCCTGTCCGCCACCCGTTCTGCTCTCCTCCCAGCCGGCCCGAGCCGGCGGGCGCGCTGATGGCTGCGATCGGGGCCTCCCCCGCCAACCCCGCTTCCGGCCTGCTCGGCTTCGGCGAGCTGCAGCTGCGGCTGCCCGCCACCAAGGCCCAGTGGCTGGCCCTGGCGGCCGGCCTGGGCCTGGGCCTGGTCGGCGCCGAGCTGGCCTGGCACCACCCGCTGTCGGGGCCGCTGGCCCTGGCCGCCTGGGGCGTCGCCGTGCTGCTGGCCGCGCTGTTCTGGGTCAAGACCCCGGTCCTGCTGCTTGCGCCCCTGCCCCTCATCGGCCTGGCGCCCTGGAGCGGCTGGATCAGCTTCGAGGAGCTGGACCTGCTCGCCACGGCCTGCGGCTGCGGCGGCTATCTCGCCTACGCGCTGCAGCTGAATGCGCGCGACCGCGCGCCAGCGTGGCGCCATGGCCTGGTCTATTCGCCCGGCGTCGTCGCGCTGCTGATCGCGCTGGCGCTGTCGGCTGCCTGGAGCGTGAAGCGCGGCTTCGCCGATGCCGGCGGCTTCAGCTTCGGCTGGTTCCACGGCTACCACGAGGCGATGAACTCGGTGCGCAACGCCAAGGCCATCTTCCTGGTCCTGGCCCTGCTGCCGCTGTGGACGGCCGCCGCGACCGCGCGCCCCCGCGGTTTCTCGCGCGGCCTGCTGCTCGGCCTGGTGCTGGCCCTGGCCGGCGGCAGCGCCGCCGCGCTGTGGGAGCGCCTGGCCTATACCGGTCTGCTGGACTTCTCCACCGACTACCGCACCACGGCCCTGTTCTGGGAGATGCATGTCGGCGGCGCGGCCCTGGACGGCTTCCTCGTGCTGACCCTGCCCTTCGCGCTGCTGGCCCTGCTGCGCACGCGCTCGCCCTGGCGCTTCGCCATCGGCATGGGTGTGGCCCTGCTGGCCGCCTACGCCTGCCTCACCACCTTCTCGCGCGGCGTCTACCTGGCGCTGCCGCTGGCCCTGATTCCCATGGTCATGCTGGCCGACGCGCAGCGCCGCCGCGCCGCCGCCTCCGGGCCCGACAGCAGCCACATCGACAGCACCCTCGGTGCCGTGGACGAGCCGCTGCCGCGCCTGGCCAAGATCGGCGCCCTGGCCATGGCCGGCGCCTTCGCGCTGGCGGCCGCCCTGGTCTTCGGCGGTGGCGGCTACCGCGGCCTGCTGGCCCTGTTCTTCGTCATGGTCATCCTGCTGACCATGCCGGCCAGCCTGTGGCTGCCGGCCTTTGGCCAGCGGCTGACGGCCGTCGTCATGGGCGGGCTGCTGGCCCTGCTGCTGGGGGTGCTGAGCTGGGCCCTGTCCATGGCCGTGCCCAAGGCGGCCTATGTGCTCAATGTCGTCGCCCTGGTGGCCTGCGCCGTGCTGCGCTGGCGCGACCGGCCCGGTGAAGTCCGGCCGATCTATGTGCTGCTGGTGTCGACCTGCTGGTTCTGGCTGCTGGCCACCATGGTCATCGTGGCCGACTACTGGGGCGGCACTGCCGGCCGCTGGACGGCGGGAGCCGCCGGCCTGGCCCTGGCCGGCCTGTGGGCCGCCATGCTGCTCGAGCAGCGCCTGTGGCCGCTGCGCGGCTCGGGCAAGTCGGGCTGGCGCAAGCGCGCCCTGCTGATTGCCGGCCTGCTGCTCGTCATGGCCATCGTCGCGGCCCTGGGTGGCGGCGCCTATCTGCGCGACCGCGTCGCCACCTGGAAGGAAGACGGCCAGACCCGGCTCACGCATTGGCGCGACGGCCTGGCCATGCTGCATGGCGGCCGCCAATGGCTGCTGGGCAAGGGCAGCGGACGCTTCGTGCCCAGCAATTTCTACGAGGGCCCGATCAGCAGCCAGGTCGGCGACTATCGGCTGCGCCACGACCCGACCGAGTCCTATCTGGCCCTGGCCGCCGGCAAGCATGTGCTGGGCCGCGGCGAGCAGTTCCGCATCAGCCAGCGCATCGCCACGCCGGTGCCGGGGCCGGTGGCCCTGACCCTGGTCCATCGCACCGCCGCCGACGCCAACCTGGTGCTGCAGATCTGCGAGAAGAACCTGATCTATCCGGACAGCTGCTACAGCCTCGAGACCCAGCTCAAGCCCTTGCGCGTGCAGGCCCAGGCCGAAGCGGGTGCCAGCGCCGAGGCAGACGCCCCGCCGGCCGCCACCGCCGGCATGGGCGCCTGGCAGACCAGCCAGTTCAAGCTCGGCCCGGTGCCGGCCCTCGGGGGCGACTGGTGGGCGCCGCGCTTCGTGACCTTCTCCATCGCGCTGGACACCCGCGCCGCGCGCGTCGACATCGCCCGCATCGCCATGCAGGACGCGCAAGGCCGCCAGCTGCTGGTCAACGGCGACTTCAACCGCGAGATGGCGCACTGGTTCTTCTCCAGCGACCGCCACCACATGCCCTGGCACATCAAGAACGCGGCCCTGCATGTGCTGTTCGAGCAGGGCCTGATCGGCCTGGCTCTGGTGGGCAGCGCCTATCTGCTGGCGCTGGCGCGGCTGTCCTTCGGCCGCGGCCGCGACCATCCGCTCGCGCCGGCCATCGTCGCCGCCCTGATCGGCTTCGGCACCGTCGGCGCCTTCGACAGCCTGCTGGACGCGCCGCGCATCGGCTTCATCTTCTTCATGCTGCTGCTGCTGGGGCTGGGGCTGAGAGCCTTGCCGGGAGAGGGAGTGGCCAGGGTGGCATGATGTGTGCCCCTCGGCCAAGGAGTACCTTGGCCGGTCCCCCGAGGGGACGGCGATGCTTGCCGGATCGACCGCCAAGCACATCGCCAGAGCGGGCCGGCTAGGGAGCGGCCCGTCGCTCGGCCCGCCCGAACCCAACCCACTCATGTCTTCCGCAGTACCCCCCCCCGGCCAACCCTCGGCCGGCCTCAACCCCGCCCAGCTCGAAGCCGTCCATCACCTGAGCGGTCCCTGCCTCGTCATCGCCGGAGCCGGCTCGGGCAAGACCAAGGTCATCACGACCAAGATCGCCCAGCTGCTGGTGTCGGGCTACCGGCCCAGCCAGATCGCGGCCATCACCTTCACCAACAAGGCCGCGCAGGAAATGCGCGAGCGGGCCAAGGCCCTGGTCGGCAAGAAGGCCGCCAAGGACCTGGCGATCTCGACCTTCCACTCCCTGGGCGTGCGCCTGCTGCGCGAGGAAGGCCACCGCGTCGGGCTGAAGGAGCAGTTCTCCATCCTCGACAGCGACGACGTGCTCAATGTGCTGAAGGACGCCGGCGGCACGACCGACGTGAAGCAGGCGCAGCGCTGGCAGTGGACCATCTCGCTGTGGAAGAACCAGGGATTCGGCCCGGCCCAGGCGGCCCAGGTCGCCCAGGATGAGGACGAGCGCTCGGCCGCCGCCGTCATGGTGCGCTACCAGGAGCGCCTGGCGGCCTACCAGGCCGTCGACTTCGACGACCTCATCACCCTGCCCCTGAAGCTGCTGACCACCGACGCCGAGGCGCGCGAGAAATGGCAGAACAAGCTGCGCTATGTGCTGGTGGACGAGTACCAGGACACCAATGCGGTGCAGTACGAGCTGCTCAAGGCCCTGGTGGGCGAGCGCGGCATGTTCACGGCCGTGGGCGACGACGACCAGTCCATCTACGGCTGGCGCGGCGCCACCATCGAGAACCTGAAGCGCCTGCCGACCGACTACCCGGCGCTCAAGGTCATCCCGCTGGAGCAGAACTACCGCTCGACCGGCTCCATCCTGCGCGCGGCCAACAATGTCATCGCAGGCAACCCCAAGCTGTTCGAGAAGAAGCTGTGGAGCGAATACGGCGACGGCGAACCCATCGCGCTGCTGGAGGCCGACGGCGAAGAGCACGAGGCCGAGCGCGCCGTGGCGCGCATCCAGCAGCTGCGCGCCGACGGCAAGGGCCCGCAGTTCAAGGACTTCGCCATCCTCTACCGCGCCAACCACCAGGCGCGCATCTTCGAGCAGGCCCTGCGCCGCGCCCAGATCCCCTACAAGGTCTCGGGCGGCCAGAGCTTCTTCGACAAGGCCGAGATCAAGGACCTGTGCGCCTGGCTGCGCCTGCTGGTGAACCAGGACGACGATCCGGCCTTCCTGCGCGCCGTGACGACGCCCAAGCGCGGCATCGGCCACACGACGCTTGGCGCCCTGGGCAGCTTCTCGGCGCAGTGGAAGTGCAGCATGTTCGAGGCCCTGTTCTCCGAGAGCCTCGCCACGGCCGTCACGGCGCGGGCGCTGGCCCAGCTGCATGAGTTCGGCCGCTATGTGAATGACCTTCAATTCAAGGCCAGGCACACCGAGGGCCACACCGCCGCCCACGCCATGCTGATGGAGTGGCTCAAGGACATCGCCTACGAGGCTCATCTCATCGACAACGAGGAGAACGAGAAGGTCGCCCAGGCGCGCTGGGGCAATGTGCTGGACTTCGTCGACTGGATCGCCAAGCGCTGCGGTGGCCAGCACAGCGAGGAAGACGGCGTCAGCTTCACCGAGCCCAAGCAGAGCGTGCTGGATGTGGCCCAGACCATCTCCGTCATCCTGTCCCTGGCCGAGCGCGGCGAGGAGCAGGACCAGGTCACGCTGACGACGCTGCACGCCTCCAAGGGGCTGGAGTGGCCCCATGTGGTGCTGGCCGGCGTCAACGAGGGGCTGCTGCCCTTCAAGCGTGAGGAGGCGGAGCTGACGGCAGAAGCCCTGCAGGAGGAAAGGCGGCTGATGTATGTCGGCATCACCCGCGCCCGCACAACCTTGGCGGTGTCGACGTTGCGCCGGCGCAAAAAAGGCCGCGACACCGTTGTGGGCATCCCCAGCCGCTTTCTGGCCGAAATGAAGCTCAACGAAGGCAGCACCCGGGAGGATCCCCGGGAAAAGCTCAAGCGCATGCGCGAAGAACTGGCCGCCAAGGCCGCCGCGAGGGCTTCCTCAGCAAGTCAAGGCTAGGGCGCTCATTCGCGGGGGGCCCCCTCAAGCGCGTGAAGTCTTCACAACTTCGCCACGCTAGGCTGCGAACAATGCGATCCAGCCCTTCTTTCCGGTGAGCCTGCAATGAAAGCCCTGGTCCTTGCTGCTGTCCTCGCTGCCCTCAGTTCGTCGACCCCGGCCGGTGCCACGCGTGAAGCGCGCCAACCCATCGTCGACACGACGACGGCAGCCGTCATCGCCGACGCTGGCCGTCTCGGCTCGGCCAGCCTGACGTCGCTGAACGCCAACAGCCCCTGGACCCAGCCCAAACGCCAGGTCGAGGTCGACTACGAAGTGCTGCCTGCCGAAGTCGACACCGGCGCGCTGCTGGTCGCCCTGGGCGTCGCAGCGCTGGCACTCGCACGCCCGGTCAGCCGCGCCCTGCGCCGCCAGGAACAGCAACGCCGTGCCACGGCGCTGGCGAGCAGCATCGCGCATACCCCGCGGTAAACGAGCCCCTCGCCCAATCACGCCCTACTCTACGTAGGCATGCTTGGTCGGTCCCCCGAGGGGACGGCGATGCTTGCGGCATCGCGAACTGGAGTCGGACACAAGTAGTCCCTGCGGACTGCTTGTGCCTACGGAAGGCCATGGGCCTCTGGCCCATGGCAGGCCCAGCGCTCGGCCCGAAACACCTCAGATCTCAACCAGCGTTTTCAGTGACTTGCGTCACAGCCCCTACACCGGTCTGAGGGGGGTGTTTGTGCGGGTGTGAACTCTGCACCCGGCAACGGAGCGGGCAGGCCAAAGAATCGCGGCCAGTCACACATCAAACCCTGCCCGCCGATGAAACGCGCCGCCTCCCTGCTCGCCCTGATCGCCCTCAGCTCCGCCGCCCTGGCCGCGCCGGTGCCGAGCAGCAACCTGCTGGTCAACGGCAGCTTCGAGAGCACCGCCGTCGCCAACGGCAGCTGGGTCAATGTCGCCACGACGCCGGGCTGGACCTGGCTGGCCGGCCCCGGCACGGGCTTCGAGATCCGCAACAACGTCGCGGGCCGGGCCCAGGATGGCCTGAACTACATCGAGCTGGACACCACCGGCAATTCCACGATCGGCCAGTATCTCGACAGCCTGTCGGCCGGTGCGCGCTACGACCTCAGCTTCTGGTACTCGCCGCGCGAGTTCCAGGCCGCGTCGACCAATGGCATGCAGGCGTTCTGGAACGGCCAGCAACTGGGCGCCACGCTGAGCGGCCTGGGCGCCAACGGCAATGAATGGACGGAGATCAAGTTCAGCGTGACGGCCCAGTCCGGCCGCAACCTGCTGAGCTTCGCGTCGACCGGCACCAGCGACAGCCTGGGCGCCAACCTCGACAACGTCAGCCTGAACCGCGTGCCCGAGCCCAACAGCCTGGCACTGACCTTCGCCGCACTCGCCGGCTGCCTGCTGCTGCCGCGCATGCTGCGCCGCAAGGCCGAGGCACGCCGCGCCACGGCCCTGGCCGCCGCGCTGGCCGCGCCGGTCCCGACGCGCCGCTAAGCGGGCAGAGGGCCGGGACGGCCCGACTCCACGACAAACCGGGCCACGGTGCTGATGCCGCTGTCCGGCTTCAGCGCATCCTCCAGCGCACGCACCGTGGCGCGCAGCCCCTGCTTGGCATCCAGCGTGAAGGCCATATAGCCGCGCTGGTCGTTGCGCGCATAGCGCAGATGCGGGTTCACCGCCCGCAATGCATCCAGGTTCTGCTTGCCGGCCCAGCTGGTGATGGAGCTGCCGCAGAATTCGCTGGCCACCGTGGGTGATTCCGCAGCGTCGAAATCCGCCTTCAGGTCGGCCACGACATGGCTGTGCACATCGCCGCCCAGCACCACCACATTGGGCACCTGGCGCTCTCGCACCGTGGCCAGCAGCCGGCTGCGCGCCGGCGCATAGCCGTCCCAGCCGTCGGTCCAGTAGGTGGGCTCGGCCGCGTTCCAGTTCATGCGCGCCATCAGGGTCTGCTGCGCGACCAGATTCCAGCGGCCCGGCGTCAGGTCCCAGCCCTCGGCCAGCCATTGCTCCTGCGCAGCGCCCAGCAGCGTCCGCTTGGGATCCAGCATCTCCGGGCATTCGCGCAGCGGCAGCGTGTTGCTGCCATAGCGGCCGGTCCGCGTGCAGACCTGGGGGTCGCGGTATTGGCGGTCGTCCAGGGCATGGATGACGGCCAGGCGCCCCCAGGCATGGCGGCCGTGCATGCGCATGTCCGCGCCGCGCGGGCGCCAGGCCTTGGGCAGGGGCTGGTGCTCCCAGTAGGCCTGGTAGGCGGCGGCGCGGCGGGCGGGGAAATCCTGGCCGATCCGGTCGCCGCGCAGGCCCGCGTAGTCGTTCTCGACCTCGTGGTCGTCCCAGACGAAGAGCCAGGGCACGGCGGCGTGCATGGCCTGCAGGGCGGGGTCGGACTTGTACTGCGCATAGCGGGCCCGGTACTGGGCCAGCGTCACCGCCTCGCCGCCTTCCTGGGGCCGCACGCGGCCGGCCGCGCCGCCGTACTCGTAGATGTAGTCGCCCAGGAAGAGGACGAGATCCAGCTCCTCGGCCAGCATGTGGCGCCAGGCGGCGAAGAAGCCGTGGTCCCAGCGCTGGCAGCTGGCGATGGCGAAGCGCAGCGGCTCCAGCGCAGCGGCGGCCGGCGTGGTGCGCGTGCGGCCGGCCGGGCTGCGCTGGCCCAGGGCCTCGAAGCGGTACCAGTACCAGCGGCCCGGTTTCAGCCCGGCGGGCTCGGCATGCACGCTGTGGCCCCAGGCCGCCTCGGCCGTCTCGGTGCCGGAGGCCAGCACGCGCTTGAAGCCCTCGTCCTCGGCCATCTCCCAGCGCACCTCGACGCGCTCCGGCAGGTCGATGCCGGTCAGGCGCGTCCACAGCACCATGCCGTCCGCCGTCGGATGGCCGGAGGCGATGCCCAGGTCAAAGCGTGGCGACGCATCCGCCCGTGCATGGCGCAGCCAACCGGGAGCGAGACCGGCGGCCAGTGACAGTTGCAGCAGATGGCGGCGTGAGGTGTCCATCGCCGCATTCTGGCTTCGTCAGATGGCCAGGGGATCCACGTCGACGGCCCAGCGCAACACGGCCTTGTGCTCGCGCTTGAGCGCAATCAGCCCCGGCACCCAGGCGCGCAGAAAGGCCTGCAGCCGCGCGCGCTGCGTCGCCTCCACCAGCATCTGCATGCGCTCCATGTCGGCCACGCGGGCGACGGCATGCGGCACCGGTGGGTAGACCAGCACCTGCGCGTCCTGCAGCAGCTCGGCCGCCGCGTCGAGAAAGGCCTTGGCGGCCTCGGTCGTGCGCGCTTCGGCACGCAGCAGGGCCAGGTGGGCAAAGGGTGGCAGGCTGGCGGAGCGGCGCTCGGCGAGCTGGTCGCTGGCGAAGCGCACATAGTCGTGGCGGGCCAGGGCCTGGTAGAGGGCGTGGTCGCGGTGCCAGGTCTGCACCCACATCTCGGCCGGCGTCTCGCCCGCGGCATCGCGCCCGGCGCGGCCGCCGGCCTGCATCAAGAGCGCGAACAGCCGCTCGGGGGCGCGGAAGTCGCTGCTGAACAGGGCGCCGTCCGGGTTCACCGCCGCGACGAAGCGGATGCGCCGGAAGTCGTGGCCTTTGGTGATCATCTGCGTGCCGACCAGGATGTCGACCTCGCCGTCGTGCACGGCCTGCAGCTGGGCCTCCAGCTCGCCCTTGCGGCGCGTCGAGTCGGCGTCGATGCGCAGCACGCGCGCGCCGGGCAGGGCCTCGCTCAACTGCTCTTCCAGCTTCTCGGTGCCGCGGCCGATGGGCGCGATGTCGTGGTTGCCGCAGTTGGGGCAGGCCTGCGGCACGCGTTCGGTGAAGCCGCAGTGGTGGCAGCGCAGCGTGCGGTCGCGCTTGTGGAAGACGCGCCAGGCGCTGCAATGCGGGCAGTCGCTCTTCCACTGGCATTCGCCGCAATGCAGCACCGGCGCGTAGCCGCGGCGGTTCAGGAACACCAGGCTCTGCTCGCCGCGATCCAGCCTCTCCTTCAGCGCGGCCAGCAGCGGCGCGGTCAGCGCGGTCGTCACGCCGGCGCTGGGTGGCAGGGCCTTCATGTCGAAGAGCTTCACGCGCGGCAATGCGCCGCCGCCGATGCGGGCGGCCAGCGTCAAACGCTCATAACGGCCACTCTCGGCGTGCTGCCAGCTCTCCAGCGAAGGCGTGGCCGAGCCCAGCACGACGGGGATGCGCCGGTCGTGGGCGCGCCAGATGGCCAGGTCGCGTGCCGAGTAGCGGGCACCGTCCTGCTGCTTGTAGGAGGGGTCGTGCTCCTCGTCGACGACGATCAGCCCCAGGTCCGGCAGGGAGGCGAAAACGGCCAGCCGCGTGCCCAGCACCAGGCGGGCGCGGCCGAGGTGGGCGGCCAGCCAGTTCTGCAGCCGCTGGGCCGGCGTCAGCGCGCTGTGCAGGGAGACGATGGCAAGAGGCTCGGGCAGCAGGCTCGCGAAGCGCTCGGTGAAGCGGGCCTCGAGTTGCGGCGTCAGGTTGATCTCGGGCACCAGCACCAGCACCTGGCGGCCGGCGGCCAGCGCGGCCTCGGCGGCGCGCAGATAGACCTCGGTCTTGCCGCTGCCGGTCACGCCGAACAGCAGCACCGGCTTGGCAACCCCGCCCTCGACCTGGGCCGCGATGCGCGCGACGGCCTCGGCCTGCTCCGGCGCCAACTCGGGCTTGACCGGTTCGGGCACTTCGACGGCCTTGGCCGCCTTGCGGTCCAGCTTGCGCAGGCGCGCGGCCAGCTGCTCGGGCGATAGTTCCCGCAGTTGCGGCGGCAGCACGGCGCTGGCCAGTTCGCCAACGCTACGCTGGTAGTAGCCGGCGGCGAAGTCCAGCAGCCGGCACCAGTCGTCGCCCAGGGGGACCAGGGCATCGAAAACGGCCGCCACGGGCTTCAGCGCAAGGCCTGCGGCCGGCTCGGCCTCGCCCGGCCAAACCACGCCCAGCAGTTCCCGTTTGCCCAGCGGCACCCGGACCAAAGTTCCCGATGCGAGCGCCTGCTCACTCGCGTAGTCAAGCGGGCCATTCAGGCCGCTGTGCTGGGGCGCGTCGACGGCGACACGCACCGTTGTGGAGCCCAACAAATCAGCCATGCGCAGCTCCGCGCTTCTTGTGAAGCATTGGCTCAGCAGTTGGCTGCAAGTGCATGATTTTGAAAGGCTCTTGGGTTGCCCACAATTTCTGTGGATAAGTTTGTGAGCAAATCAGCCCACAAGGGCCGATAGAGGGGCGAGCCGGGCGGGACTGCCCCAAATCCGTTCGTCGGACCGTTTTGTGCGCTGCGTTGAAAATCAAGCACTTAGCACAGATTCGGGAAAACTCTTAGGTGCGCCGCACCAACCGTGGTCCAGCGCCCCCGCCCCCCAATTTTTGGGGATAAGTCGCTGGTCAAGTGCAGATTTGACGGCCCAGTCAGGCTGCCGAACGCAGGCGGCGCGAGTGCTGGTGCACCTCGTCGACCAGGGCCGTCACGCTGTCGGGCGGCGTGAACTGGCTGATGCCATGGCCCAGGTTGAAGATGTGGCCCTGGCCGGCCGCGGGCTTGCCGAAACTGTCCAGCACGGCACGGGCCTGGGCGCGCACGGCCTCGGGCGGCGCGAACAGCACATTGGGGTCGAGATTGCCCTGCAGCGCGACGCGGTCGCC
Organism: Roseateles sp. GW821-FHT09H10; assembly: GCF_059415865.1. NCBI lineage: Bacteria > Pseudomonadati > Pseudomonadota > Betaproteobacteria > Burkholderiales > Sphaerotilaceae > Roseateles > Roseateles sp. GW821-FHT09H10. The sequence continues at coordinate 272,234 of NZ_JBWKOB010000002.1, forward strand.
GACGCGGGCGCGAGCGCTGCCGAGATTCATCGTCCAGTCCAGGCCCACGACATCGGCGCCGGCGTCGGCGATCTCGTCCAGCCACAGGCCGCCGCCCTTGGTGAACAGGATGCGCGGGATGCGCACGCCTTCATGCTCGGTCTTCACTGCGCCGAGCACCTGGCGCGAATAGGCCAGGCTGAACTGCTGGAAGGCACCGTCGGCCAGCACGCCGCCCCAGGAGTCGAACAGCATGACGGCCTGGGCGCCGGCTTCGATCTGGGCGTTCAGATAGGCCGCGACCGCGCGCGCATTGATGTCCAGCATGCGGTGCATCAGGTCGGGGCGGGCATACATCAGGCTCTTGACGAGGCGGTAGTCGTCCGAGCCGCCGCCCTCCACCATGTAGCAGGCCAGGGTCCAGGGGCTGCCCGAGAAGCCGATCAGCGGCACGCGGCCGTTCAGGGCACGGCGGATGGACGTGACGGCGTCAAAGACATAGCGCAGCTTGTCCATGTCGGGCACTTCCAGCGCCGCGACGGCGGCCTCGTCGCGCACGGTCTTCGCGAACTTGGGGCCCTCGCCCTGCTGGAAGGACAGGCCCAGGCCCATCGCGTCGGGCACGGTCAGGATGTCGCTGAACAGGATGGCCGCGTCCAGCGGGTAGCGCTCCAGCGGCTGCAGCGTCACCTCGGTCGCGTAGTCGCGGTTGGTGGCCAGGCCCATGAAGCTGCCGGCCTTCTCGCGCGTGGCCCGGTACTCGGGCAGGTAGCGGCCGGCCTGGCGCATCAGCCAGATGGGGGTGTGTTCGGTGGGCTGGCGCAGGCAGGCGCGCAGGAAGGTGTCGTTCTGAAGCGGGGCAAACATATGCCCCGGATTATCGAGGTCAGAGCAGCTCGAGGCTTTGCCGCCCGACCCAGCCCTCGCCGGCCTGCAGCTCGATGGGGCGGCCGATGCCGGCCGCCTCAACGCACAGCATCTCCGACCAGCCTTCGGGCGGCATGTCGGCCAGCTGGGCGCAGCGCTCGGGGCCGGGGTTCCAGACCACGGCATCGTCGAAGCCCTGCTGGCGTACGGCCAACTGGCGGCGGTCCTCGCTGACCAGCAGCGGGCGCTCCTTCACGCCGAAGTAGACGCGGTCGAGGTCGAGCACGCCGTTCTCGCCGGTCAGCAGCAGGTCCATGCGCTGCAGGGCCTCGGCCTTCTTGATGTTGTCCCAGTAGCGCAGGCCCGAAAGGCCTTCGACACTGACGGCGTCCAGGTCCCCCACGCGCAGATAGGTGTGCAGGGCGGCGGTGAATTGCAGCGGTGCGTCGCCGAGGTTCTCGCAGGCGAGTTCGATGTCCAGGCTGCGGCCGCCGACGCGTGCGCTCAATTCCAGCTCGAAGGCATGCGGCCAGATCGCCCGCGTCGCGTCGCTGTCGCGCAGGCGCATGACGACCAGAGCGTCGTCCTTGCCCTGCTGCTGCTGGACCAGCTCCCAAGGCAGGGTGCGTGCAAAGCCATGCTTGGACAGGGGGCCGCGATCGGAGAACTGCGGAAAGCAGACTGGCACGCCGCCGCGGATGGCCTTGCCAGGTGCATATTCACTGCGCGGCGACAGATAGAGCTGCTCGGCCGCGCCGGCCGGCTTCCAGGACAGCAGATGGGCGCCCTGGCGCGACAGCTTCAGGCTCGCGCCATCGGGCGCCTGCAGGGTGATGAGGTCGTCGGTCATGCCGGCATTGTCCGTCCGGCCACCCCCTTGTTTGCTAGGGTCGGTGGCGCGGCCGCATCCATAGAATCGCGCGTCCTCAAAAAACCGCGCCCCGCCCCGGGGCCAGACGGTCTCGTGCGCACCCTCTTCCTCTGTCTCGCGCTGGCGGCGATTGCGCTGCTGGGCGGCTGCCGATCGGCGGCCCATCGCGTGGCCAGCCCCGACACGCCGCCGCTGCGCTTCCTGCTGACCTTTGACGACGGTCCCAGCATCCGCAGCGCGCCCAACCCCACCGAGCAGGTGCTGGGCACGCTGGCCCGCAACCCGGTGCAGCCCGGCCTCAAGGCCATCTTCTTCGTGCAGACCCGCGCGAGCAACGGCGGCGGCACGCCCCAGGGCCGCGAGCTGATCCGCCGCGAGCTGGCGGCCGGCCATGTGCTGGGTTTCCACACCGCGACGCCGGGCCATTCCAACCACCTCGGCATGAGCGCAGAGACGCTGAGCGCCACGCTGAAGACGGGCCTGGCCGACCACGCCGAACTCGGCTTCGTGCCGCGCATCGTGCGCCCGCCGATGTGGGCCTATGACGACCGCACGCTGCAGGCCTATGCCCAGGCCGGCCTGAGCGCCCTGCTGACCGATGTGACGGCCAACGACGGCAAGCTGATCCCGCCCTATGGCAGCCCGCGCCGCCGCCAGCACATGAAGTACCAGATGGAATTGCTGAGGCCGCGCGTGCTGGCCGGCGAACTGCCGGTGGTGGAAGGCGTGATCCCGGTCGTCGTGACCTTCCACGATCCCAACCCCTTCACGGCCGAGCACCTGGCCGAGTACCTGCAGCTTCTCGTCAACAGCGCCCGCTCGCAGGGGCTGCGCGTATCGGACCAGCCCTTCTACGGCCAGGCCGACGACGTCGAGGCCGTGGCCCTGGCCCGCACCGTCGCGCCGGGCGCTCCCGTCCAGCGCATCCCCGGCTTCTGGCACTCGCTGCTGAAGATGACCCCGTGAGGCGCGCCCTGCTGCTGGGGCTGCTCGCCTTGCTGAGCGCCTGTGGTCATTTCACTCGCCAGGACCCCGAGCCGGCGGGCAACGCACCGCGCCGCGAGACGCTGGGCGACGGTGTCGAACGCCTGGTGCAGCCGGTGCTGGCCGCGCACGAGACGCCGGGGGTCATCGTCGGCGTCGCCACGCCGGACGGCCGCCGCCGTTTCTTCAGCTACGGCCAGGGCGAGACCGATGGCACGCCACTCGGCCCCGATACGCGCTTTCCCATCGGCTCGCTGACCAAGGGCTACACCGGCGCCCTGCTGAGCGTGCTGGTGGATGAAGGCGTGCTGCGCTGGGAAGATACGTTAGGCGAACTGCTGCCCGGCCTGCGCACCACGCCGGCCGCCGCGCGGCTGACACTGCTGCAGCTGTCCACGCACAGCGCCGGCCTGCCGCGCCAGCCCACCGATCTGCGCATGCTGACCGGCCTGCTGCGCTTCACCTTCACCGGCAGCAACTTCTACGACGTGATGGACGCCGAGGGCCTGGCCCGCTTCATGGCCGGCTTCACGCCGCCGCCGCATCCCGAGCCGGCCTATTCCAACATCGGCTATGCGCTGATCGGCATGGCCATCGAGGCCCGTACCGGCCGGTCGCTGGACGCGCTGCTGGCCGATAAGGTACTGGCCCCGCTGCAACTGGCCCACACCGGCTTCGATCCCGGCCAGGCGCATCGCGCCCAGGGCCATGCCGGCGACCAGCCCTATTTCATGCCGCGCGGCCGGCCGGTGGCCGACTGGCGCTTCCCGGCCGCCATGCAGGGCTCGGCCGCGCTGTACTCGACGGCATCGGACATGCTGGACTTCGCCGTCGCCCACCTGGACGCCGACAGCGACCGCCTGCACGGCCTGCTGGCCGACAACCTGCGCGTGCGCACACCGCGCCCGGCCGACGCCCCCGGCATCGCCTGGGTCACCGACGACTTCGAAGGCATCGCCATCACCAACCAGGTCGGCATGGCGGTCGGCCACACCGCCTATGTCGGCGTGCAGCGCGAGGCCCGCATGGCCGTCGTCGTGCTGCAGACCAGCTTCAACTGGAACTTCAAGATCGGCCACAAGCTGCTGCTGCGCCTGGCGCGCGGCCACATCGACTGGGCCACACCGCCGCTAGAGTCGGCCGCCCAGACGGCGCAGCAGCCAACCCCTATCATCGCGGCCGCTCGGCCGGACAGGCCACCAGCCACTGCCACGCCATGAATTCGAATCCCTCCACGGCCGCGACCAAGGCGCTCGCCTTCGTTCCCGAAACCCGCTTCGGCCTGTGGTTCCTGTCCACGCCGACCTGGCGCATCCACGTGCTGCAGCGTGCCCTCAACGACCTGCAGCGCATGGCGCCCGACGTGCCGCCCGGCGGTGTCGTGCTGGACATCGGCACCGGCCAGGGCCACTCCCTGCCCGAGCTGGCCGAGCGCTTCAAGCCCAGCCACCTGCACGCCCTCGACCCCGAGCCCGACTTCAACGCCCGCTGCGACGCGATGCGCCAGGCCGCTGGCGTGCCGGTGACCCTGCACCATGCCCACGCCGAAGCCATCCCGCTGCCGGATGCGTCGGTGGACCTGGTGCTCTGCCACCAGACCCTGCACCACATCGTCGACCAGACCGGCGCCCTGGCCGAGGTCTTCCGCGTGCTCAAGCCCGGTGGCCGCCTGCTGCTGGCCGAGAGCACCCGCGCCTACATCCACAGCTGGGTCATCCGCCTGCTGTTCCGCCATCCCATGCATGTGCAGCGCAGCGCGCCGGAGTTCCTGGCCCTGCTGAAGGACGCCGGCTTCGACGTGAAGCCCGAGCAGGTCAGCACGCCCTATCTGTGGTGGAGCCGCAAGGACCTGGGCGCCCTGGAATGGCTGGGCTTCGGCGTGCCCGAGCAGCGCGAAGAGACGCTGCTGAACTGCATCGCGCGCAAGCCGGGCTAGTCCAGCATCCGGCTGCGGCAGCGCTGCCAGACCGCAGCCGGCAGGCCGTCGATCCGGGCGGTCAGCGCGGGGTCGGCGGCGAGTGCCAGCACGAGGTCGCCCACGCGGGTGACGGCCATGTCGCCTGCGCCATCGGCCTGGAACTCCAGCCGCCGCATCAACGCGAAATCCAGGCCCTCGCCACGCGCCTTCAGCCAGGCCTCCTTCAGCGTCCACCACTGCAGGAAAGGCAGCGCACGCGCGGCGGCGGGCAAGGCCGCCAGCTGCTCGCGCTGCGCGGGCCCATGCACGGCTTCGGCGAGCGCCAGGTGGTCGCGCGGCCGCCTGAGGTCCTCGAGGTCGATGCCCACCGGCACATCGCCGGCGACACAGGCCACGAAGCCGCCACTGTGGCTGATGGAGACATGGGCGCCGGCCACGACGCAGGCGCCGCTGTCGGCGACCTCCAAGACCGGCAGCGCGGCATCGCTCAGCAGGCGCTGCAGCGCGCGACGGGCCAGCCAGCGGCCGGCCAGAAAGGTGTCACGCCGCGCCGGCGTGCTGAAACCCCGCAGGCGCGCCGTCTCGGAAGCCGTCAGCCAGCCGGCCGGCGGCGCCATGCCGGCCCGCAACTCGGGCTCGGGCGCCAGCAGGCACAGCACGATGGATCAGTCGGCGATCTTGGCGTAGGTGCCGCGCAGGGCCACGCCGATGATGATGGCGCCCGCATGGCATTCGAAGTTGGTCGCGTTCTGGTACTCGACCTTCTTGTAGTAGCTGACGATGTCGACGACAGCATTGGCGCCATGGCGCTTGGCGCTGTCCTGCAGATTGATCAGCGCCGTCAGCGCCGCCCATTTGCAGCCGAACTCGTCGCTCTTGCCGACGCCATTGGTCTTGGGGTTGCTGACGTCGGTCGCGAAGCGCTTGATGACCTTGGGCGTGTTCTGGCCGGCGAGATAGAACTTGAAATTCGGATCCAGCTTGCCCTTGGCCTCGGGCAGTTCCAGTACGTCGGACAGCGGGATGTGCAGCACGGTGTCGCGCGCAAAGGCGGATGCGCACGAGAGCGCCGCAACAGCGGCCAGGGCAACAAAACGAGACTTCATGGACCAGCTCCTTGGATGGGTTCAAGCCCCGGGCGCTGGACGCCCGGGACGGGTCGCACCTTACTTGATGCCGACCAGCGTGATCTCGCTGCTGATGTCGCTGCTCAGGTTGCGCAGCCACATGTTGTAGGTCGGGTGGATGCGCTGGGTGCTGGGGTTGAAGTTGAGGTTGTAGCTGCTGACGTAGCTGAGCTGGTAGGTGCTGTTGTCATACGCAACCTTGACCGTGGCCTCGTGCTTGCCCTGGCGGCTCTGCTTGAGAACCATCTCGCCGGGGGCATCGCTCTCCACCGTCCAGTTGCGGCGTGCAGCGGCGCGGATGAAGACCTCGTGCAGCTTGGCCTGGTTGATGTCGGGCTTGCCTTGCGTGCTGATGCGTTCGGGCATCAGCATGGGCTCGTCACGGGCGTATGCCGTGCCCAGGGCCAGGCCCAGGCTGGTGGCGACCAGGAGTTGCTTGAGGCGAATGGAAGAAATCATCTTGGGCTCCCTTGCTGAGTGATGTCAGAGACGACGCAGGATCAGCGACGTGTTGATGCCGCCGAAGGCGAAATTATTGGTCATGGCGTACTCGGTCTCGAGCTTGCGCCCGCCCCCCAGAACATAGTCGAGCTCGCCGCAGCGCGGGTCGACCTGGCGCAGGTTCAGCGTCGGCGCGAACCAGCCGGCCTTCATCATCTCCAGCGTCATCCAGGTCTCGAGCGCACCGCAGGCGCCCAGGGTGTGGCCCATATAGCTCTTCAGCGAAGAGATGGCCGTGCGGCTGCCCAGCACCGACTGCGTGGCCTGGCTCTCGGCCACGTCGCCCTGGTCGGTCGAGGTGCCGTGGGCATTCACATAGGGAATGGCTTCGGGCGGCAGACCGGCGTCCTCCAGGGACAGCCGCATGGCCTGGGCCATGGTGGCGGACTGCGGCTGCGTCACATGGGTGCCGTCGCAGTTGGTGCCGTAGCCGACGATCTCGCCGAGGATGTGGGCGCCGCGCGCCTTGGCGTGCTCGTACTCTTCCAGCACGAAGGTGCAGGCGCCCTCACCCAGCACCAGGCCGTCGCGATCCTTGTCGAAGGGGCGCGGCGTCAGGCGCGGCTGATCGTTGTAGTTGGTGCTGGTGGCGAACAGCGTGTCGAACACGGCCGCCTGCGTCGGGTCCAGCTCCTCGGCGCCACCGGCCAGCATGGCGACCTGCTTGCCGCTCTGCACGGCCTCGTAGGCATAGCCCAGGCCCTGGCTGCCCGAGGTGCAGGCGCTGCTGGTCGTGATGATGCGGCCGGTGATGCCGAAGAACACCGCGATGTTGACGGTCGCCGTGTGCGACATCATCTTCACGTAGGTGTTGGCGTTGATGCCCTCGATGCTCTTGGCGCTCATCATGCGGCCGAAGTCGCCGACGGCGCTGGGCGTGCCGCTGGAGCTGCCGAAGCTCACGCCGAGCTTGCCGCTGGTCACCAGCGGGTCGCCGATGAGGCCGGCCTGCTGCAGGGCCAGCTCGGCCGAGCGTGTCGCCATCTGGGCCACGCGGCCCATGCTGCGCATGCTCTTGCGGTTGTAGCGGTCGGCCGGCAGCTCGAAGGGCGCGCAGGGCACGCCCACCTGGGTGTTGAGGCCTTCGTAGTCGGCCCACTCCGTCATGCGCTGGACCTTGTTGGTCTCGGCGCGCAGGCTGTCCAGCACCGTCTCGACGTCATGGCCCAGCGGCGACAGCGCCCCGATGCCCGTGATCACCACGCGTTTTCTTGTACTCATCCCACCATTCCCCCATTCACAGATATCACCTGCCTGAACGCCAACCCCTCGCCCGCCGGGTACGTCGGCCGATCCCCCGAGGGGATGCGAGCCGGCTTGGGGCGGCCCGGCGCTCGGCTCGCGCTCATCCCACCATCCCGCCGTTGACCGAGATCACCTGTCTGGTGATGTAGGCCGCGTCCTCGCCCATCAGGAAGCTCACCACGGCCGCAACCTCTTCGGGCCGGCCGACGCGTTTGGCCGGGATGATCTTCAGGGCCTCCTCGACCAGCGTCGGGTCGACCATGTCCGTTTCTATCAGGCCTGGCGCCACGCAGTTGACAGTGATCTTGCGGCTGGCCAGTTCGACGGCCAGCGCCTTGGTCGCGCCGATGATGCCGGCCTTGGCCGCGCTGTAGTTGACCTGGCCACGATTGCCCATGATCCCCGACACCGAGGCCAGCGTGACGATGCGGCCTGCCGCCTTGCGACGCACCAGCGGCATGGTCAGCGGCTGCAGCACGTTGTAGAAGGCGTCGAGGTTGGTGTGGATGACGGCATCCCAGTCCTCGCCGCTCAGCGCCGGGAAGGCGCCGTCGCGGGCGATGCCGGCATTGCAGACGATGCCGTAATAGCAGCCATGGGCCTCGACATCGGCCAGCAGCGCAGCAGCACTGGCCTCGCGGTCGGCCACGTCGAACTGCAGCACACGGGCGTTGCGGCCCAGGGCCGTGATCTCGGCCGCGGCGGCCTCGGCCTGCTCACGCTGATTGCGGCAATGCAGGACGATGTCGTAGCCATCTTTGGCCAGCCGCAGCGCAATCGCGCGGCCGATGCCCCGGCTCGACCCGGTGACAAGCACCGTACTCATACATCTTCTCCATTCAAAAAGGCGCTCGGATCCTTGGGACCGAACACCGTCAATTGCGCACTGGCCAGTTCCACGCCGTCTGCGTGGATGCGGCACTCGAACTGGCCCAGGCCGTTGTCGGCCTGGTAGCCGCGCTCGATATCGACCTGCAGGCGCTGGCCCGCTTCAAAACGCGCCACCTTGCAGCGGTAGCGCCGCGTGCCCAGCAGCAGGCCGATGCGCGGCGCTTCGCCGAGCTGGCGCGACTGCCAGCCGGCCCAGGCGGCGACGGCCTGGGCCATGTATTCGATGCCCACCCAGGCGCCCACGCCACCGTCGTGGCTGAACAGGCCGTCGGCCGGCACCACCACCTCGGCGCTCAGGCGCTCGCCTTCGACGGCGATGAGGCGGTCGAGCAGGCTCATCGGGCCGTCATGCGGCACGAGTTCGAGGATGGGCGGCAGGGTCGCTTCAGACATGGCTCAACACCAGGGACGCGTTGTTGCCGCCAAAGGCAAAGGAATTGCTCATCACATGGCGCGGCGCCTCGGGCAGGCGGCGGCCGGGTGTGACCAGGGCAATGGGCGGCAGCTCGGCGTCGCGCTGGCCGTCGAAGTGATGCACGGGCAGGCGGCCGTCGCCGGCCACCGTCAGCCAGGCGATGGCGGCCTCGAGGGCACCGGCCGCGCCCAGGGCATGGCCGGTCAGCGGCTTGGTCGACGAGCAGGGCAGGCCCAGGCCGAAGAGCTCGGCCACGGCGCGGCTCTCCATGGCGTCGTTCTGCGGCGTGGCGGTGCCGTGCAGGTTCAGATAGCCGATGTCGGCCGGCGTCAGGCCGGCGCGCTGCAGCGCTTCACGCATGGCGGCCAGGGCGCCGCGGCCGCTGGGTTCGGGCGCCGAGATGTGGTGGGCGTCGGAGCTTTCGCCCCAGCCCGACAGCCGCACTTGCGACGGCTCCTCGCTCAGCAGGAACAGGGCCGCACCCTCGCCGATGTTGATGCCGCTGCGCGTTGCGCTCATCGGCCGGCAACGGTGGGGGTCGACGGAATCCAGGGCCGTGAAGCCGGCCACCGTCATGCCGCACAGCGCGTCCACGCCGCCGACCAGCACGGCGTCGCACAGGCCGGCCTTGAGCAGGCGCGCGCCGCTGGCCAGGGCCTTGGCGCCCGAGGAGCAGGCGGTGGAGATGACATAGCTCGGGCCACCCAGGCCCAGCAGCTGGCTCAGCATCAGGGCTGGCGAACCCAGCTCCTGCTGCTCGACATGGAAGCCCTCGGGCAGCTTGCCGTCGCGGGCCTGGGCGGAGATGGCCGCCTCGCTCTCGCCGACACCCGAGGTGCTGGTGCCCAGCACGACGCCGATGCGATCGGCGCCATGACGGGCGATCGCTCCGTCCACTTGAGGGCGGATCTGCGCCAGCGCGGACAGCAGCAGGGCGTTGTTGCGGCTGCGCTGTTGCAGCGGCAGAGGCTCGACCGACGGCAGCTCGCCGCGCACCGCGCCCAGATGCAGCTCATGGCCCGGCCAGACCGAGGCATTCAGGGCCACGCCGCCGGGCGCATCGGCAAAGATCGCGTCGCGCAGGGCCGCCAGGTCCTGGCCGGCCGCGCAGATGACGCCGGGGGGCTGCAGATAGATCACGCGCCCTCCTGGGGTTGGGATTCGATCAGCAAGCGATAGCCCTCGGCCCGGTTGACGATCTCGACGATGTTGGCGCCCTGGCGCTGCAAGACCAGCCGGGCTTGCCCGCCTTGCTGCAGCTCCTGGGCCGTGGCGGTCTGCGTCCAGGCCCAGCCGGCGGGCAGGACCGCGCTCACGGCCTCGGCCGGCCAGAAGGTCAGGCAGAGGTCGCGCAGCATCCGGTCGGTGTCCACCTCGCGCGGCAGCATGGCGTGGCGCTGCACGTTCAGGTCCTTGCCATCCCATTGCATCAGCAGCACGCGCTGGCCGAAGGCAAAGCCGGCCAGCAGCAGGCCCGAGGCATCCAGCTGCAATTGCACCTCGACGCGCTGGGGCGGTGCGTCGGGCTGATCCAGGCGCGTGACCGACAGGCGCTGGTTCAGCGCGAAGCGCGCAGCACCCAGCGCCGCCGGTGGCAGGCGCAGCGGCGGCAGCTCGCTCGGCGGTGGCGGCGTGGCGCAGCCCGCCAGCAGCACGGCGCTGACCAGCAGCAGGGATCGGCGCGGAAGCTTCATGCGCGGGCGAACCTCAGCAGGCTGTGGCAATAGCCGATGCCGTCGCGCACCGTCAGCAGGCGCAGGCCGGCAGCTTCGGCCAGGCGGATGTAGTCGGCGCTCTCGTAGACCTTGCTGTTGCCGCTGGCCATGGCCGTGAAGTAGGGCGAGGTGTTGATGAGGCAATAGGCCGCGATGTCGTAGCGCTGGCGGTCCCAGAAGGTGTCCATGACCAGCACCTGGCCGCCCTCGGCCAGGCAGGCCGCCACGCGGCTGAAGATGCTGCCGATCTCGGCCTCGCCGAAGCAGCTCAGGAACTGGCTCATCCACACCAGGTCCATGCCCGTGGGCAGCACCGCATCCGGGTCGAGCAGGTTGCGCGCATGCAGCTGGGCGCGCTCGCGCTGGCCGTCGGCCACGAGATTCTTCTCGGCCACGGCCAGCTGCTGCGGCAGGTCCACCAGGTTGAGCTCGACGTTGGCGTCGTAGTTCAGCGCGGCGCGCGTGAACTTGCCGGTGTTGGCGCCAATGTCCATCAAGCGCTTGGGCGCGGTGGCGAACACGTCGGGCAGGATGTCGGGGAAGGAGGTGTCCGAGTAGTGGTGGTCGAAGGCGAACCAGCTCGACTTGGCCGGCTCCGGCAGCTCGGACAGCACCGGGTAGATGCTGGGCCAGTCGCCCTGGCCACTCAGGTGGGCCAGACCCAGCGGCTTGCCTTCGTCCAGCGACCGCTCCAGCTCGAACAGGCCCTGGTAGCAGACGTCGTGGATGAAGTCGAAGTTGACGCGCGTGATGTCGTCGGAGATGAGGCAGAAGCCCGTCTTGTCGAGCTGCCAGCGCCCGCCCTCGATCAGCACGACACCGGCCGACAAACAGGACTCCAGCACCAGCTTCAGCGCATAACGGCTCCAGCGGCCGGTGGCCTCGAGTTCGTCCAGCGTGATGCCGCGCTCGCCGGCGTCGCCCAGGGCTTCGAGGATGCCGCGCTTCCAGGCGTAGTGAACGCAGTGGAAGACGACCGGACCGAAGGCGATCTTCTGGGCCTCGAAGCGGGCATCGAAGGCGCGCTGCTTGGGCGGGGAGAACTTCTTGGTCTCAAGCATGGGGTGGCAGGAAGAGTGGGGTGAGCAGCCAGGCGAGGAAGACGCCGAGGAGCAGGGTCAGGCCAAAGGCCTGGAGGGCAGGCGTGCCGGACAGGGCCAGCAAACCAAAGGACAACAGGGTGGACGCGGCGGCCAGCGTCACCGACAGGAAAGGCCTGACCTCATCGCGGCCGGGCTGTTCGAGCAGGAATATGCCGTAGTCCACCCCCAGGCCCAACAGGATGAGCAGGGGCAGGATGTGAAACAGCTGCAAGGTCTGGCCGGCAATTGCAAGCAGGGCCACCGTCAGCACACAGGCCAGGGCCGTGGGCGCCAGCGCGCGCCAGGCGGCGCGGCCGAAGCGCCAGGCCAGAGCGGCCCAGGTCAGCAGGAAGCCGATCACCAGCACGCCGGACATCAGCTGGCGGTAGCGTCCCAGCAGGGTGCTGACCTCGCCGACCTTGTCGACCCAGGTCACGCCGTCGAGCCTGAGCGCCGCCAATGCCGCGCGAGCCTCGGCCGATTCGGCACCGCGCAGCAGCACGACGCTGGCCATGCCCTCGCCCAGGCGGCCCAGCCATTGGGCACGCACGGGTTCGCTGGCGGGGCTGGCCAGCCAGGCCTCGGGGGCGAGCGGCGCCGAAGCGGCGGCGGCGGGCGCGACCGGCTGGCCCAGCTTGTCGGCCAACACGGGCCGCATTTCAGTGGCGCGGCGCGTGGTCAGCTCGCCGTCCTCGCGCTGGCGCTTCAGCGAGGGCAGCCAGTCGCTGACGGCCTGGGCGCCGAGCTTCATGCCGCGCAGACGGCCCGTCAGCGCTTCCTCGTTCTCCAGCAACTGTTGCGCGTCACGCCCCTGCACGACGAAGAACTGGGCCAGGCCCGGCGCCTGCATCAATCGCGCGAACTCGCGCTGCTGGGCAATGAGGGCCGCCGGCGCGGACTGCAGCTGGCGGATGTCGTCATCCACGCGCAGCCGGCTCGCACCCCAGGCCACTAGCGCGGCGGACACGAGCAGCAGCACGGCCAGGCCGCGCCCTTTCAGGCTGGGCCACAGCGCACGACGCGAACCCAGCCATTCGGCAAAGCGCGTCGGCGCCATGCGGCCGGCACCGTCCAGCAGCGGGAACCACCACAGCACGGTGACAAAGGCCGCCACCAGGCCGACGGCCGAGAACACCGCGATCTGGCGCAGGCCCGGAAAGGGCGGCAGGGCCAGCAAGGCATAGCCGATGACGGTGGTTGCCATGGCCAGGCTGACGATGGGGATCTGGCGCTTCAGCATGGCCCAGCGCTCACTTGCCGCCAGGCCCTGGCGGGCGCTGAAGTAGTTGCTGCCGTAGTTCTCGGCCACGCCCAGCAGGCTGGCGCCGAAGATCAGGGTGACGAGATGCAGCTCGCCAAACACCAGCAGGCTGACCGAGGCGGCGACGCACAGGCCGACCGCCATCGACAGCGCGACCAGCAGGCGCGGCCGGAGGGAGCGGAAGGCCAGCAGCGTCAGCGCGACGATGCCGACGAGAGACCCGAGGCCGATGGTGTGGATCTCGCGCTCGGCCTGCTCGGCGGCGGCAGCGGCGAACAGCGGCACGCCGGCACGGATGACGCGGGCGCCCTGCCCTTCGGCCGCCTGCGTAGCGGCGTCCAGGCGCGGCAGCAGGGCGCGCTGGGCGCTGATCTCGAAGCCCGAGCCGGCAAGGTCGACCAGCACCAAGGCGTAGTGACGCTCCGGCGCGTCGGGGTCGGTCAGCATCAGCCGGCCGTCCTGCACGCGCACGCGGCTGCTCTGGCTGCGCTCGGCCAGCCACTGGCCGAAGAGATTGAGCGGGTCGTCGCCCCAGGCGCCTACGCGCGGGCCGCCAACGGGCTGGTAGAGGGCGGCCAGGGCCTGGTCGGCGAGTTCTTCGGTCGGCGCCTGGGCCAGGCGCTCGCGCGATTGCGGCGACAGCAGGCCGGCGCGCACGGGTGCGTAAAGCGTCAGCCAGGCTTGGCTGTCGGCATCGGCAACGCGGTGGCGTGCCGGAATGTCGCCCAGGGCTTTCAGGAAGGCATCGGCCGCGCGCTGGGCTTGATCTTTCTCGCCGCCACCGATCAGCACCGTGATGCGGCGCGCGCCGGCCTCGGCCAGGGCTTGCGTCGCCTGGGCCGCCAGCGGGCGCTGCTCGTCACGCGGCAGCATGGCCAGCATGTCGGTCACCGGGGCGCCCTTGTGCACGCCCCAGTACCAGGCGTTGTGGGCCAGGCAGGCGAGCACGACCACGAGCCAGACGGCCGCGAGGCGCCGGGTCGTGCGTTCGAGACTCACTGGAACAGGCCCGGCTCGGCGGCGCCGTCGCTGCGCTGGTTGGCGAGCTGGATCAGGCTCTCGTCGCCATTGGCCTCGAAGAGCTGGATGCGGCGCACGAAGCCGTCGCCTTCCAGCTCGACCTTCTTCAGCACCTGCTGCAGCGCGCCGGGCTTCGGGCTCAGGGCGAGCTGCCAGCCGGCGCCCTTGGTCGTGCCGCTCAGCTCGAACAGCTCGGCCAGGCCGCTGACGTCGCCATTGAGCAGGGCAAACATCAGCGTGTTGATGACGCGCACGGCCGGCTCGCGGGAAGCGTCCAGCTTCATCGCCGTCTGGCCGCCCTGGGTGGCACGGATCTCGTTCTGCGTCAGGCGCAGCTCGCTGGCAAAGGGCTTGAGCGTGCGCCACAGCACGCCGCGGCCACGCGCGGCGACGAAGTTGCCGGTCGACACCAGCGGCTTGGCGAAGCCGGGCACCTTCTTGCTCTGCGTGAAGTCGCCGCGCAGCCATTCGGGCTGCTGCAGGCGTTCGCGCACGGCTTGGGCGAGATTGGGCTCGGCCACCGCCAAGGCAGGCAGCAGGCTCAATAGCAGAGCGCGGCGCTTCATGCGGGACCCACCCCGAGCTTCTGCCACAGCACCGGCGGGCAGACGTACTCCATCTCGCGCGTGGCGATGTTGAGCGCCACCTGGATGGTGTGGGCCTTGTGGATGACCTTGGCCGTCACCGCATCACGGATGACGTAGTCGACCTTGATGCGGTTCTCCCATTCGACGATCTCGGCGCGCACGATGACGCGCCGGCCATAGGGCAGCATGTCCACGTACTTGAGCCGCATGTCGACGATGGGCCAGGCATAGCCCGACTCGCGCATCTGCGGGTAGTCGTAGTCGAAGCGGGCCATCAGCGCATTGCGGGCCAGCTCCAGGTACTTCACATAGTGCCCGTGCCAGACGATGTCCATCGGGTCCAGGTCATGAAAGGCCGGACTGATCTCGATCTCGTGCCAGAGCTCAGGCATACAGGTCCCAGGCTTGGCCACGGATGCCGTCGATGAGCGCGACCAGTTCCTTGTCCAGGGCGCGGTCCTCGTTGATCAGCGGCAGGCGCCCGGCCAGGTCGCCCTGCATGCCGGCGAGTGCGGGCGTCAGGGCCAGCGGCGCCTGGCGTTCGCGCAGGGCCAGGCCTTGGCGGGCGGCGATCAGCATGCCGGCCACGACCTGCTCGGTCAGGTCCAGCACCCGCAGCGCATCGCGGGCCGCGATGGTGCCCATGCTGACCTTGTCCTGGTTGTGGCATTCGGTGCTGCGGCTGAAGACCGAGGCCGGCATGGTCTGCTTGAGTGCCTCGGCCGTCCACGCCGAGACGCTGATCTGCAGCGCCTTCAGGCCGTGGTTGATGGGGGCACGCTCGCCGCTGGCACCGCTCAGATTGGCCGGCAGGCCATGGTTGTAGCGGGCGTCCACCAGCAGGGCCAATTGGCGGTCCAGCAGGTCGGCCACGTTGGCCACGGCCGTCTTCAGCGTGTCCATGGCCATGGCGATATGGCCGCCATAGAAATGGCCGCCGTGCAGCACGCGTTCTTCCACCGGGTCGATCAGCGGGTTGTCGTTGGCGCTGTTGAGCTCGTTCTCGATCAGCTGGCGCAGCCAGGGCAGCGAATCTTCCAGCACGCCGATGACATGGGGAGCGCAGCGCAGCGAGTAGCGGTCCTGCAGGCGTTGCTCGTTGCGCGAGGGCTTGTCGCTGGCGAGGTCGGCGCGCAGGCGCTCGGCCACGCGCTGCTGGCCGGCATGGGGCTTGGCGGCGAACAGGGTCGCGTCGAAATGGTGGGCATTGCCGGCGCTGGCGACGACATTCATGGCCGTGATGCGCGTGGCCAGCTTGGCGAGGTAGTCGGCGCGGGCGAAGGCCAGGCAGGCCAGGCCGGTCATGACCGCCGTGCCGTTCATGATGGCCAGGCCTTCCTTGGGCCGCAGGCGCAACGGCGTGGCACCCACGGCGCGCAGGGCGTCCGCAGCAGGCAGCGTCTCGCCATTGACCTTCACCTCGCGCTCGCCGCAGAGCACGGCGGCGAGATAGGACAGCGGCGTCAGGTCGCCACTCGCGCCGACCGAGCCTTCGCTGGGGATCAGCGGCAGGATGTCGTGCTGGAGCAGGGTCTCGATCTGGCGCAGCAGGTCCAGGCTGACACCCGACAGACCCTGGCACAGCGAGGCCAGGCGCGCGCCCAGCACGGCGCGGGTCTGCTCGGGCGTCAACAGCGCGCCGGCGCCGATGCCGTGATAGGTGTAGAGGTGATGGGGCAGGTCGGGCACCAGGGCCGGCGGCACGGCCACCGTGCAGGAGTCGCCATAGCCGGTGGTGACGCCGTAGACGACGCCATCCTCGGCCAGCAGGCGGGCGACGAAGTCGGCACCGGCCTGGATGCGGGCCTGGAACTCGGGCTCGCGGCCCAGCTCGGCGCTGGCCTGGCGGCGGGCCAGGGCGACGATGTCCTCGATGGCGAGGCGCTGGCCGTCAAACGTGATGGGTTGCATCGGGGCGGTCCCAGAAAGCGTAGAAGTTGAACCAGTCATAGGGCGAACGGCGCAGTCGCGCAGCCAGCGCATCGGCAAAGCGGCGGGCATGCTCGGTGAGCGCCTCCTCGCGGGCGCGGCGCGGCAGGTGGACGCGGTCGGCCAGCAGCTCGAACTCGAGCGAATAGCCCTCGCCCTCGTGCAGGCTGAGCATCAGATAGAGGGGGCAACCGAGCAGGCCGGCGATCAGATAGGGGCCGACCGGGAAATCGGCCTCGGCGCCGAGGAAGGGGATGCGCACCGTCTTGCTGCCGCGCACCGGCACGCGGTCTCCGGCGATGGCCAGGAACTCGCCGGCCGCGACGCGTTCGGCGAGCTTGAGCGTCAGGCCCATGTCGAGCTCGCTGACCTCGATGAGCTCGACGCCGCGCTGTGGGTTCAGGCGCGCCAGGATGCGGTTGAAGCTCTCGGCATGCTTGGTATGCACCAGCACATTGACCTTGAGCTCGGGATGGGTCTCGGCCAGCGCCTGGCAGAGCTCCAGGCAGCCGGTGTGAGCCGTCACCAGCACGGCGCCTTGGCCCCTCTGCGCCTGGGCATGCACGGCGTCGGTGCCGCGCGTCTGCACGCGGGCCAGCGGGTAGCGGCCGGCGATGGCCAGCAGCTTGTCCAGCATGGTCTCGGCGAACAGGCGCACATGGGCCAGGCCCTCGCGCCAGCCGGCCGAGGGCTGCATGCGGCGCAGATAGCCCAGGCTGTGCGCGCGCAGGCTGGCGTTGGTCAGCCAATAGACCGCCACGATGGGCCAAAGCAGCACGCGGAACACGGCGCGGCCGAGCAGGCGATGCACGAAGAAGAGCAGCCAGATGCCGGCGACGAAGGTGTTCTCGCCGATGGAGGCCCAGTGGCGCGCGGGCTTCATGCCGACAGCTTTCGCCACAGCAGCAGCGGCGCGCGCAGCAACATGCCGAAGAAGAGGCGGGTGTGCATGGCCGAGATCAGCACGTTGTCGCGCCAGACGCGGAAGTGCGAGACGCCGTCCTCGGGATAGCGCACCCGCGTCGGCATGTTGCGCACGCGCATGCCCGACCACACCAGGCGCACGGCGATCTCGGTGTCGAAGTCCATGCGGCGGCCGATGTAGTAGCGCTCCAGGCAGCGCAGCGTGGCGGCCAGCGGATAGATGCGCAGGCCGCACATCGAGTCCTTGATCTCGAAGCTCAGCGTGTTGATCCAGACCCAGATGTGGGTGGCATAGCGGCCGTAGAGGCGCGCCTTGGGCACGCTGTCGTCGTAGACCGGGTAGCCGCAGATCAGCTTGGCGGGTTCGGCGACCGCGGCGGCGGCGAAGGCCGGCACATCACGGGTGTCGTGCTGGCCGTCGGCATCGATCTGCAGCACATGGGTCCAGCCCAGGGCCGCGGCGCGGTGCATGCCGGCCATGACGGCACCGCCCTTGCCCTGGTTGACGGCCAGGCGCTCCAGGAACACCTCGGGCTGGCGGGCCAGCTCGTCCTGCACCGCCGCGCAGCCGGGCTCGCTGGCGTCGTCCACCAGCAGCACCGGCAGGCCATGGGCCCGCAGGGCCGCGACGACGCCGCCCAGCGGGCCGCCGTGGTTGTAGACCGGGATGACCGCACCCAAGGTGATTGAAGCACCCTTCGCGCTGCGCGCTGTCCCGCCGAGCGGGAGCTGAGCCTCTACGGGCGGCCGGGCGAGGCTCATGGCGTCGTGAACAGCAGGCGCCCGCTGGCGTGCTGGCCGAGGTCGGAGTGGTAGCGGAAGCCCAGCTTGCCGGGCGCCCAGCTCAGGCTCAGCGTGACGTGGCGCTGCGGCGTGATGACGCGCTGGAACTTCAGCGCCTCCATGCCGGCGAATTCACCGGCGATGCCGAAGCGTTCACGGCCGAACATCTCGGCCCATTCCAGCTGCACGACACCGGCCAGGATGGGGTGGTCGGTGAAGTGGCCCTCGAACTGCGGCAGAGCCGGGTCGATGAAGAGGGTCAGGTCCTGGCCGGCCTCGGTGGGCTCGATGGCGCGCAGCGCCGGCCGGCGCGCGTCGAATTCGGCCAGCAGGCGGGCCTGGGTGGACTTGCCTTGCGTGTTGACCGGCAGCTCGGGCAGGAAGCGGAAGCGCCGCGGCAGGGCCACGCGCTCGATGACATCGGCGAGGCCGGCGCGGAGCGCTTCCGCCAGGGCACGCTTGCCTTGCTCATCGTGCAGCCGCCAGCCGGCAGCGCTGGGCACGGCGACAACGCCCAGCTGCTCGCGCGGCTCGGTCAGCGTCACGAGGCGCAGGTCGGCGATCAGCGGCGAGGCGCGCAGCGCGGCTTCCACGGCCGTCAGCGAGACGCGCTTCTCGGCGATCTTGACGATGCGGTCGGCGCGGCCGCGCAGCTCGAAGCCACCGTCGACGGCCACGGCGCGGTCGGCGCTGGCCATCCAGCCGGACTCGTCGAGATGCGGCGAGCGCAGCCACAGGCCGTCGTCCTCGATGCGCCATTCGACGCCCGGCAGGGCCTGCCAATGCACAGGCGCGCCGGGGTTGCGCTGACGCCAGGCGACACCGCCGGTCTCGCTGCTGCCATAGACCTCGATGGGCGCCCGGCCGAAGACGCGCAGGCAGTCGGGCAGGGCGGCGTCCGGCAGCGGCGCGCCGGAGCTGAAGAGCTGGTCCACCGCAACGTTCTCGACGAGGGGCAAACGGCTCAAATGAGCGGGGCTGGCGATCAGGATGGCGCGGGCGCCGGGCGGCGTCAGCTCGGCCAGATCTTCCAGCACGACCAGGCTGTGCGCCTGCAGCGCGCGACCCGTGGCCAGCGGCCACAGCACGCGGAACAGCAGGCCGTAGACATGCTGGTGGGACACGCTGGCCAGCACGGTGGCGCCGGGGGCGATGGCGCCAAACGTCTGTTCCTGCGCGCTGATCTCGTCGAAGAGCTGGCGCAGACGCTTGGGCAGGGCCTGGGGCTCGCCGGTCGAACCCGAGGTGAAGACGACGAGTTGCTGGGCCTCGGGGTCCAGCGGGCGGCCGGCGACGGCCGGTGCCGCCGCGGGCTCGACAAGTTTCAGTTCGGCCGGCGGTGGCACATCGCCGGCAAAGCCATCCACGCGCGAGGCCAGGGCCTGGCGGCTGGCCGGCGTCAGGTCGCCTGGCAGCCAGGCCTGCTTGCCGGCCTGCCAGAGGCCGAACAGCGCGGCGGCGAAGCTGAGGCTGTCCTGGAAATAAAGGGCGAAGCGCTGGCCGGGATGGGCCGCGAAGGCGGCTTGCCAGCGGCCGGCCTGCTGGATGAACTCGGCGCCGGCGACCGGCTCGCGGCGGCGCCAGCCCACGACAGCGGGCGGCGGCAGCGTCAGCAGCGAGACCAGGCGCTCGGCAGGTGTCATTGGTGCACCCTTCGGCCCGCGGCCTGTCCCGCCAAGCGGGAGCGAGCTTGCTTGGGGCGGCCCGGCGCGGCGCTCATGCCTGCAGCCTCGCGTAGCGGGCGCGCAGATGGCGGCGCAGCAGCCACTCGCCGCCCATCAGCGTGCCGATGAGGATATAGGCGATGAGGCCGTTGTAGAGCGCCCAGGTCTTCTCGGAGGCCCACAGCGCCGTGGCCAGCGCGATGCCGCCGTTGAGCACGAAGAAGCCGCACCAGACCTGGGTTACGCGGCGGGTGTAGGCCACGCCGCGGGCATCGAGCTCGGGCTCCTGCAGGCGGGCGATGCGCTCGGCGATGGTCGGCCCGCGCACCAGGCTCAGGCCGAAGACGATGAGCAGCACGGCGTTGACGAGGACGGGATAGAGCTTGAGCGGCACGCTGGTGTTGAGCAGGGCCGTGCTGGCGGCGAGCAGCACGGCCGCGAGCGCGACCCAGCGGGCCTGCACGACCTGGGCACCGCCGGCCAGCCAGCGCAGGCCACCCAGCACCAGCAGCAGCAGGGCCAGGTAGCGGGGCTCGACATGCCCCAGGCTGAAATAGACGATCAGCGGATACGCGGCCGTCAGGGCCAGCACCAGGGCCCAGCGCATCGCGTTCCCCGGATCAGGCGGTGGCCGCCGCCGGCTTGTCGCCGACTTCAGCGTCCACGGCATCGGCCTTCAGCAGGCCCTGCAGCGCGTCGATGACATCCTGCACGGTGCGCACGGCCTTGAAGGCCTCGGGCTGCAGGCGCTTGCCCACCAGCGGCTTGAGCTTCACGATCAGGTCGACGGCATCGATGCTGTCGATGTCGAGGTCGTCATAGAGCTTGGCCTGGGGCGCGATGCGGTCGGCCTCGATGTCGAAGGTCTCGACGAGGATGCTGCGCAGGCGATCAAAGATTTCTTGGTCGGTCATGACGGCACCTCACGCGGCGATCTTGCGGTGGCTGGCAACAAACTCCGCCAGCGCACGGATGCTGGCGAAATGCCGGCGGGTTTCTGCGGAATCGGCAGCCATGCTCAGGCCATAACGCTTCTGCAGCGCGAGGCCCAGTTCCAGCGCGTCGATGGAGTCCAGGCCCAGGCCTTCGACGAACAGCGGCTGTTCGGCGTCGATGTCCTCAGGCTTGAGGTCCTCGAGTTGGAGTGCCGAGATCAGCAGTTCCTTGATTTCTTGTTCCAGCGCTTGCATGACTCCCCTTCGTGACGGTTTTCGGTGGCCTTGTAGGCTCAGAGAAAAACTGGATCAGGCTTTCCGTCAGGCGCCTGGCTGCCCGCCCATGTTCACCGCCGGCCGCCTCCAGAACGGGGGCGGATGGCAGGTCGTCGCCGACCTCGATGATGAAACGCAGCGGGCGTTTGGCGACGGTCCACCAGGGCTGCCCCTTGTACAGACCGAGCGGCTCGCATTGGATTCGCACCGGCGTGATGTCGAGTCCGCCGCGCAAGGCGATCTGCGCCGCGCCGCGCTGCATCTTCAGGGCCTGCCCGGGCCGCGACCGCGTGCCTTCGGGAAAGATGATCAGGTTGCTGCCCGCTGCCAGCGTATCGGTACAGGCCAGCAACAAATCAGACCCGGGATTGTTGCAGATGTAGCCTGTTGCACGCACCGGCCCCCTCGTACAGGGGTGGGTGGCAAGCGTGGACTTGACCACGCAACTGGCGTTGGGAATGAGGCCGATCAGGAAAGCGACGTCGATCAGCGTCGGGTGATTGGCCAGCACAAGCAGGCCGCGGCGTTGCAGTTTTTCAACACCGTGCACCTCGTAACGGATCAGGCCCAGCAGGCGCATGAAGGCTATGAAGAGGCGGAACACGGCCTGCACGACGGTTCGGGCGGCCTGTTGGCGGCGAGCCGCGTCGCGCCAGATCAGGGCCTGCAGCGGGAAGACGGCGAGCCAGAGCAGCAGGCCGCCGATGCCGAAACAGACAAAGGACAGGCCGGTGGCAAAGATGCGCCACAACCGGCCCGGCCAGTGCAGCAGCTCAGCCATGCCGGCTCCACAGCCAGCCCGCTTGCCGCCATTCGGGCGCCTGGCCGGCCAGGAAGCGCAGCGTCGCCAGGTCCGGCGGCAGCTCGGTGGCATCGACGGCCTTGCCCGGTGCCACAGCCTGCAGGCTCGGGCCGGTCTCGGCCGCTTCCAGCAGCACGGCCCAGGCGCGCAGCGGGCCGGGATGGGGTTCAAAGCCCTGGTAGGGCTCGGGCAGCTGGGATTCGACGGAAACCACCAGCACCTGCTTCTCGCCCTGGGCCAGCAGGCCGACGGCCTCGCAGATGCCAGCGGCGGCACTGGCCGGCCCCGCGGAGATGGCCGAGTAGTTGGCGGTGTCGCCCCGGGCGATGGAGTAGACGGCGCTGCTGGCGTTGTGCACGGACAGGCTGAAGGCCGTGGGCGACAGCGGCTCGCCCTGGCTCAATTGGCGCAGCAGGGCCACCGAGCGCGCGATCTCGCCCCAGCGCGAGGCGAACACCACCGCTCCGGTCGGCTCGGCGCCCTGCACCCACCAGGCCACCTGCAGGGCGGCACGCCCCAGGGGGTCGATGCGCCGGCGCGTCATGGCCGGCACTTCGGCCAGCGGCGCGACGCCCTCAGCCGCGGGCAGCGGCCAGACGGGGGCGGCCAGCCAGGCAACCCAGGATTCCTGCGTCTCCAGGCCGGGCGCCCAGGCGGCCCAGCGGCGAACTCGGAAATGGGTCATGGAAGCGGGGCCGGCGTGGTGCAGTCAGGGGAAGCCGCGGATTATCCGCAGCCCGCCCACCGCCAAGTGGAGTGAACAGTCCATATGCCATGGACAGCTTGCCGTCAGCTTGGAAACTCGGCTTGCAGCAGCAGGAAGTCGTCGTCCAGGCGGGTGCACTCCGCCATGCGGCGCAGGTGCACGAAAGCCTGCTCCGCGGCGTTGCCGCCGGCCGGTGGCAGGCAGGCCAGCAGGGCCTCGAGGTCGTCCAGCGTCAGGCAGCGGCCGCTGCGATCCATGAACTCGAAGGCGCCCTTGTTGAAGAGGTGGAGGCGGCTCCCGGGCGGGACGACCAGGCTGTCCTCGCTGAACTCGGTGCCGGGCAGCAGTCCGATGGGCGGGTTGAGGGCGTCCAGGCGCAGCATCTCGCCGTCGGGCACGCGCAGCAGGGCGGCGTGCTGGCCGGCGCAGGCATGGCGGAGCTGGCGGGTCGCAGGGTCGTAGACGGCGGCCCAGGCCGTGAAGAACAGGCCGACGTGGGCGCCCTGGCGCCAGCGCTCGTGCAGCTGCCGGAAGAGCTGGGCCGGCCCTTCGATGTCGCCGGCCTCCTGCAATTCCTGCAGCACGCGGGCGGCGTGGCGGGCGACATGCTCGGCGGGCCCGCAGACGTCGATGAGGATGAGCGCGAGGCGATCACCGCTCAGCGGCAGCACGGCGAAGCCGGCGCCGCGCGGCGGTTCGGCGGCGCGGTAGCAGGCCTCGGTACGGACTGGACCCTTGGTCAGCGGCGCGGGCAGCCAAGCGGCCACCGTCTGGTAGTGCTCGGCGTCCTGGTAGGCGGCACGCACCAGGCCGTCGGGCGACAGGAAGTCGTGGCGGAACAGGTGCTGGCCGACGGCCAGCGTGCCGCCGGGCGCCAGATAGGCGCTGCCCGTGACGCGGTGGCCGTTGATGAAGCTGCCGTTGGTGGAGTTGAAGTCGGTGATCTTCAGCGCCGCCCGGCCGGGCAGGATCTGCACGCGGCAGTGCAGGGCCGACACCTGCAGCTCCGGCAGCACGAGGTCGGCGGCGGTGCGGCGGCCCAGCACCAGGGGCTTGGCATCCAGCTCGATGCGGCGGCCGGGCTGCTGGCCCTCGAGCACCACCAGGCTGTGCCGCCACTCGTTCAGCGTGACGACGTCAGAAACACCAAACGCGGCCGGGGCCGCGCTCAGTGGGGGGTTGGCGAGCGTCTGCTCGTCCATGGGGTTCCGCGAGGCGGCGCCTTACTTCTTCAGGAACTTGCGCAGCGCGGCGATCTGGGCGGCCTGGACTGCCAGCTCGCTCCTGATGACGGCCTGGTCAAGTTCGCTCTTGGCGTTCTTGAGTGCTTCCTCGGCCTGCTTCTTGGCCTCGGTGGCCTTGGCTTCGTCGAGGTCCTTGCCGCGGATGGCGGTGTCGGCCAGCACGGTCACGCGGTTCGGCTGCACTTCGAGGATGCCGCCGGCGACGAAGACGAACTCTTCGCTGCCATCGGCCAGCTCGATGCGCACGGCGCCCGGCTTGATGCGGGTGATCAGCGGCGTGTGCTTGGGCAGGATGCCGAGCTCGCCACTTTCGCCCGGCAGGGCGACGAACTTGGCCTCGCCGGAGAAGATCTGCTCTTCGGCGGAGACCACGTCGACGTGGAGGGTTGCCATATCAATCGTCCTGGGCTTGAGGGTTGGGAAAATTCAGTGAAGCAACGGGGCCGAGGCCCCGCCGGCTTTACTGGATCTTCTTCGCCTTCTCGAAGGCTTCGTCAATCGTGCCGACCATGTAGAAGGCCTGCTCGGGCAGCGAGTCGCACTCGCCGTTGACGATCATCTTGAAGCCGCGGATGGTTTCCTTCAGCGGCACGTACTTGCCCGGGGTGCCCGTGAACACTTCGGCGACGTGGAAGGGCTGCGACAGGAAGCGCTGGATCTTGCGGGCGCGAGCGACCGACAGCTTGTCTTCCGGCGACAGTTCGTCCATGCCCAGGATGGCGATGATGTCGCGCAGTTCCTTGTAGCGCTGCAGCACCTGCTGCACGGCACGGGTCGTCGTGTAGTGCTCTTCGCCGACGACGTTGGGGTCGATCTGGCGGCTGGTCGAGTCCAGCGGGTCCACGGCGGGGTAGATGCCCAGCGAAGCGATGTCACGCGACAGCACGACGGTGGCGTCCAAGTGGGCGAAGGTCGTGGCGGGCGACGGGTCGGTCAGGTCGTCCGCAGGGACGTAGACGGCCTGGATGGACGTGATCGAGCCGACCTTGGTCGACGTGATGCGCTCTTGCAGGCGGCCCATTTCCTCGGCCAGCGTCGGCTGGTAGCCCACGGCGGAAGGCATGCGGCCCAGCAGAGCGGACACTTCCGTGCCGGCCAGCGTGTAGCGGTAGATGTTGTCCACGAAGAACAGCACGTCCTTGCCTTCGTCGCGGAACGACTCGGCGATGGTCAGGCCGGTCAGGGCGACGCGCAGACGGTTGCCCGGGGGCTCGTTCATCTGGCCGTAGACCATGGCGACCTTGGAGTCTTCGAGCTTCTCCTGCACGACGACGCCGGAGTCCGACATCTCGTGATAGAAGTCGTTGCCCTCACGGGTGCGCTCACCCACGCCGGCGAACACGGACAGACCGCTGTGCGCCTTGGCGATGTTGTTGATGAGCTCCATCATGTTCACGGTCTTGCCGACGCCGGCGCCACCGAACAGACCCACCTTGCCGCCCTTGGCGAACGGGCAGATCAGGTCGATCACCTTGATGCCGGTTTCCAGCAGGTCCTGCGACGGGCTCAGCTCGTCGTAGGCCGGGGCGGCGCGGTGGATGGAGGCGGTCAGCGTCGAAGCGACAGGGCCGCGCTCGTCGATGGGGTTGCCCAGCACGTCCATGATGCGGCCGAGGGTGGCCTTGCCGACCGGCACCTGGATGGTGTCGCCGGTGTTGTAGACCTCGGTGCCGCGGCGCAGGCCGTCGGACGAACCCAGCGCAATGGTGCGGACCACGCCGTCGCCCAGCTGCTGCTGGACTTCCAGCGTCAGAGCGGCGCCTTCCATCTTCAGGGCGTCGTAGACCTTGGGCATCTTGTCGCGCGGGAATTCCACGTCCACGACGGCGCCAATGCACTGAACGATCTTGCCGACTGCTTGAGTGTTAGACATTTGTGCGTTCCTTCAATTCAAATCTTTGCGTTCGGGCTATCAGCCCACCGCGGCCGCGCCGCTGACGATCTCGGAGAGTTCCTTGGTGATCGCAGCCTGGCGGGTCTTGTTGTAGACCAGCTTCAGCTCACCGATCAGCGTGCCGGCGTTGTCCGTCGCGGCCTTCATGGCCACCATGCGGGCGGACTGCTCGCTGGCCATGTTCTCGGCGACGGCCTGGAAGACCAGCGCTTCCGTGTAGCGCACCAGCAGGTCGTTGATGACCGTGGCGGCATCCGGCTCGTAGAGGTAGTCCCACGAGTGGCCGGCTTTGTCGGTGGCCATGTCGGCAGCCTTCAGCGGCAGCAGCTGGTGCACCTTCACCTCTTGCTTCATCGTGTTGATGAACTGCGTGTAGCAGAGGTAGACGGCGGACAGCTTGCCGGCGGCGTAGGCGTCGAGCAGCACCTTGACGGGGCCGATGAGGGCCTCGATGTGGGGCTGGTCGCCGAGCTGCGTGGCGTGAGCCACGACCTTGGCGCCGACGCGGTTCATGAAGCCCAGGCCCTTGCCACCGATGGCAACGACTTCGGACTTCTGGCCCGCCGCTTCCAGCTCGCGAAGCTTGGTGGTGGCGGCGCGCAGCAGGTTGGTGTTGAGACCACCGCACAGGCCCTTGTCCGTCGTGACGACGACCATGCCGACCGTCTTCGCTTCCTCGTTCTTGACGAGGAAGGGATGGCGGTACTCGGGGTTGGCCTTGGCCAGTTCGGCCGCGATGTTGCCGATCTTCTCAGCGTAGGGACGAGCCGACCGCATCCGCTCCTGCGCCTTGCGCATCTTGGACGCGGCGACCATTTCCATCGCCTTGGTGATCTTCTTGGTGTTCTCGACCGACTTGATCTTGCCGCGGATTTCTTTGCTTGAAGCCATTCGAACTCCTAGTTCAGTGCGGGGCTAGTTTTGAGGCTGGGCCCCGCGTGTTCCGTGGCTTAAGCGAAGGACTTCTTGAAGGAAGCGATCGCGGCGTTCAGTTCGGCTTCAGCGTCCTTGTCCATCGCCTTGTCGTTCTCCAGCTTGGTCAGCAGAGCGGTATGGCTGGTCTTCAGGAACTGGTGCAGGCCGTGTTCGAAGGCCAGGACCTTCTTCACTTCGATGCTGTCCATGAAGCCCTTGTTGGCGGCGTACAGCGAAGCAGCCATCAGCGAGATGGACAGCGGCGAGTACTGAGCCTGCTTCAGCAGTTCCGTCACGCGGGCACCGCGGTCCAGCTGCTTGCGGGTGGCTTCGTCCAGGTCGGAAGCGAACTGCGCGAAGGCAGCCAGCTCACGGTACTGGGCCAGGTCGGTACGGATACCGCCGGACAGCGACTTCACCAGCTTGGTCTGGGCAGCACCACCGACGCGCGACACCGAGATACCGGCGTTGATGGCGGGGCGGATACCGGCGTTGAACAGCGAGGTTTCCAGGAAGATCTGGCCGTCGGTGATCGAGATCACGTTGGTCGGCACGAAGGCGGACACGTCGCCGGCTTGCGTTTCGATGATGGGCAGGGCCGTCAGCGAACCGGTCTTGCCCTTGACTTCACCCTTGGTGAAGGCTTCGACGTAGTCGGCGTTCACGCGAGCGGCACGCTCCAGCAGGCGGCTGTGGAGATAGAACACGTCGCCGGGGAAGGCTTCGCGGCCCGGCGGGCGGCGCAGCAGCAGCGAGACCTGGCGGTAGGCCACGGCTTGCTTGGACAGGTCGTCATAGACGATCAGGGCGTCTTGGCCGCGGTCGCGGAAGTACTCGCCCATCGTGCAGCCGGAATAGGCCGACACGTATTGCATGGCGGCGGATTCCGAAGCCGAGGCAGCGACGACGATGGTGTATTCCATCGCGCCGGCCTGCTCCAGCGAGCGCACCACGTTCTTGATCGACGACGCCTTCTGGCCGATGGCGACGTAGACGCAGGTCATGTTCTGACCCTTCTGGTTGATGATCGCGTCGATGGCGACGGCGGTCTTGCCCGTCTGACGGTCACCAATGATCAGTTCGCGCTGGCCGCGGCCGACGGGAACCATGGAGTCGATGGACTTCAGGCCGGTCTGCACGGGTTGGTCAACGCTCTTGCGCGCGATCACGCCCGGGGCGACCTTCTCGATGACGTCGGTCATCTTGGCGTTGATCGGGCCCTTGCCGTCGATGGGCTGACCCAGCGCGTTCACGACGCGGCCGATCAGCTCGGGGCCGACCGGCACTTCCAGGATGCGGCCCGTGCACTTCACGGTGTCGCCTTCCGAGACGTGCTCGTAGGCACCCAGAATCACGGCGCCGACGGAGTCGCGCTCGAGGTTCAGGGCCAGACCGAAGGTCTGCGTGCCGTCAGCGGTCGGCGGGAATTCGAGCATTTCGCCCTGCATCACGTCGGACAGGCCGTGGACGCGGACGATGCCGTCGGAAACGGACACGACGGTGCCCTGGTTGCGGATGTCCGTGCTGCCACCAAGACCCTCGATGCGGCTCTTGATCAGTTCGGAAATTTCAGCGGGATTCAGTTGCATGCTTGGTCTCCCAGTTGGCCGTTCCTTCGCCTGATCAAGGGCGGGGTCTGACGCGGGGTAAATCGGAATGTCTTGCGTGGCTATCAGCAGCTGCGGATCAGGCAGTCAGCGCGACCTTCATGCGCTCGAGGCGGGCCTTGACGGAGGTGTCCAGCACCTCGTCGCCGACGACGACGCGAACGCCGCCGATCAGGCTGGGCTCCAGCTGCACATGGGTGTCGAGCTTGCGGCCGAAGCGCTTTTCCAGCGAAGCCTTGAGTTCGGCGAGCTGAGCGTCGCTGATCTCGTAGGCGCTGAAGATCTGCGCGTCGGACACGCCCGAAGCGGCGTTGGCCAGCACGTGGTACTGGGCCACGATCTCGGGCAGCGCGGCCAGGCGGCCGTTTTCGACGACGGTCTGCAGGAAGTTCTGCACGCCAGCGGCCAGCGTCTGCTTGGTGGCCGCGGCGACAACCGCGACGACCTGCTCGGACTGGGCCTTGGGGTGATCGGCGAACTGGCGCAGATCGGCGTCCTGCGCCACCTGGGCCAGCGCGTCGAGTTGACGGCCCCAGGCGGCGAGGTCTTGCGACTTGGCAACCTGGAACAGGGCTTCGGCGTAGGGCCGGGCGATGGTGGCGAGTTCAGCCATTTACAGCTCCGTCTTCAGGCGAGCCAGCAGCTCGGCGTGGACGCCGGCGTTGACTTCCTTCTGCAGGATCTGCTCGGCACCCTTGACGGCCAGCGCAGCGACTTGCTCGCGCAGGACTTCGCGAGCGCGGGAAACCTGCTGCTCGGCGTCGGCCTTGGCGGCGGCCAGGATCTTGGCGCCTTCTTCTTCGGCCTTGCCCTTGGCGGCGTCGACGATGGCGGCGGCGCGCTTCTCGGCATCCGAGATCAGCTTGCCGGATTCGGCCTTGGTCGCAGCCAGTTCCTTGGCGATCTGCGCTTCGGCGCCGGCCAGTTCGGCCTTGGCCTTGTCGGCAGCGGACAGGCCAGCAGCGATCTTCGCGGCACGCTCGTCGAGCGCCTTGATGATCGGCGGCCACACATACTTCATCGTGAACCCGACCAGGATCAGGAACACGATCATCTGAACGATGAGCGACGCGTTAATAAACACGGTGATGCCTCACAAAGTTTCGAGTGCTTGAAGCCGCCCCCAGGAGTCCGAGGGCGGGGCGGCAACGTCGAATTACTTGGCGGTGGCCGCGACGGCTTGGGCGATCTGGCCCAGGAAGGGGTTGGCCGTGGCGAACCACAGGGCGATACCGGTGCCGATGATGAAGGCGGCGTCGATCAGGCCGGCCAGCAGGAACATCTTGGTTTGCAGTTCGTTCATCAGCTCGGGCTGACGAGCGGCGGACTCAAGGTACTTGCTGCCCATGATGCCGATGCCGATACAAGCACCGAAGGCGCCCAGACCAATGATCAGACCAGCGGCGAGAGCAACAAAGCTAATGACTTCCACGATGACTCCTTAAGGGACTAGAGAAAAGGGGTTGAAGAAAAACTGCTTGGGGAAACTTGGGGTGACGCTCAGTGAGCGTCGTGGGCCTGACCGATGTAGACCAGCGTCAGCATCATGAAGACGAAGGCCTGCAGCGTGATGATCAGGATGTGGAAGATGGCCCACACCGAACCGGCAATGATGTGGCCGATGGCCAGGCCGATGCCGGTCGCCGACAGGCTCCAGGCGCCGCCCATCAGGGCGATCAGCATGAAGATCAGTTCGCCGGCGTACATGTTGCCGAACAGTCGCATGCCGTGGGACACGGTCTTGGCGACGAACTCGATCAGCTGCATGCCGAGGTTGACGGGGTAGAGATAGACCTTGTCGCCGAAGGGTGCCGAGATCAGTTCATGGCCCCAGCCGCCGGCGCCCTTGATCTTGACGTTGTAGACGATGCAGGTGATCAGCACGCCCAGGGACAGGCCCATGGTCATGGACAGGTCGGCGGTCGGCACGACGCGCAGATAGGCGTGGTGGTCGCCGGTGATCTGCTGCCAGATCCAGGGGAACAGGTCCACCGGGAACAGGTCCATCGCATTCATCAGGAAGATCCAGACGAAGACGGTCAGGGCCAGCGGAGCCACCAGCTTGCGGCTGTTGGCGTTGTGGACGATGCCCTTGGCCTGGTCGGCGACGATTTCGACGAGGATTTCAACGGCGGCTTGAAAACGGCCCGGGACGCCCGAAGTGGCGGACTTCGCAGCGCGCCACAGCAGGAAGCTGCCGATCAGACCCAGCAGCACGCTGAAGAAGATGGAGTCCAGGTTGACGACGGAGAAATCGACGATGCCCTTCTGGGTGCCGTTCTGCGCGTGATGCAAGTGGTGAATGATGTATTCACCGGCGCTCGGGGCGGCTGTTTCGTGGCCTGCTGATGCCATGTTTCGTTCTGCCTCGTCAGTTCTATCTGCGGCCACGCCACGCGAGCGCAAGCCAGTTCACTTTGATGCACACCGCGAGGGTGACCAGCAGGGCTGGCCAGCTCAGGCCCGGCACCACCTTTGGCGCCAGCACCAGCATCGCGATCGATGCACCGATTTTCAAAAATTCCCAAGCCATGAACCCGGCGGCCGCACCGACCGCAGAATCCACGCGCTTTGTCAGCCCCCGCGCAAGCAGCATGCCCGGCAGCACCACCGCCGCGACGCCGTACAGCGCCGAGGCCATGGCCACGCCGGACGCCGTCCACAGCCGGATCACGGCCACGCACAGCAGACCTGCCACCAGCTGCATCCCCAGCACACGCCAGGGCGACAACATCGGCAACGCGGACTTCAGCGCCGCCGCCTGCTCCGGGTTCAGCGCCTTGACGGGCGGCTCCTCTTGATCGTCGTCCCAGCCTCCGGCCGTCGAAACAGCGGGGGGCCAGGTCTTTCGGGGGCCGTTCTCGGTCATGGCGCCAGGTCCTGGGGTGGGCGGCTCAGCCTCCAAAACTACCGGAAAGCCGATTGCACCGGGATGACGCACAGGCGCCATCCAACAAAGCCACTCATTATAGGTGACGAGTTACACCGGGGTAAATACTCCCCCTCGCCGCCAAAGGATTCAGGCCCCGTTCAGGCGTCCGTCAGGGTCGCCGGCAAGCCCGGCACGTCAACGCGCAGCTGCAGCACGGCGCCGGCCAGCGGCTCACGTTCGAGCTCGTCGGCGGGGCGCTTCTCGCGGGCCGTCGTGATGAAGAGGGTGCGCCCGTCGGGTCCGCCGAAAGTGGGCATGGTCGGGCAGGTGGCCGGCAGCTCGACGCGCCGCACCACCTCGCCGGTCGGCGCGATGCGCAGGACGCAGCCGCCTTCGAACATGGCAGCCCAGTAGCAACCCTCGGCATCCATGGCGGCGCCGTCGGGGCGGCCGCCATAGGCCTCGCCCGCCGCCTTCGGCTTGAACTCGGCAAAGACGCGCGGGTTGGACAGCGCCCCGGTCGCGGCATCGAAGTCGGCCGCATAGATGCAGTGGGCCTTGGTGTCCGACCAATGCATGCGACGGCCATCCGGGCTCCAGGCCAGGCCGTTGGACGTCGTCAGGCCGGGCACCTGGGCGGTGAAGCTCTTGCCGTCGAAGCGATAGAGCGCCGCCTCGGGCTCTCGCGCATCCGAGATGCTGCCTATCCACAGGCGGCCAGAAGGGTCGACCTTGCCATCATTGAAGCGCAGCCGCGCCGCGTCATAGGGCGGCGCGGCGACCAGCCGCTGCTCGCCGGTCGTCGTGTCCAGCGCCCACAAGCCGTCACGCCGGGCGACCAGCAGGCCGCCGCTGGCACGCGCCGCGATGCAGCCCGGCTCGGCATCCTGGGCCCAGACATCCGGCGCGTCGGCCCCCTCGCGCCAGCGCAGCACCTGGCGGCCGGGGATGTCGACCGCATAGAGCTGCTGTTCCGTGGGGTGCCACAGCGGCGATTCGCCGAGCAGGCAGCGGTGAGAACCGAGGGCTTGGATGTCTTGAGAGGCCATCCCGCCACTCTAGGCCGTTATCCGAAGTAACTCGGCCGGAAGGCGCCGAGCTCGGCCTTCAGGTAGTGGGCGCCGGGGATGGGGTTGAAATAGAAGGGCGGCACTTCGGCAAAGCCCAGGCTTTCGTAGAGGCCGCGGGCGGCTTCCATGTCGTCCAGCGTGTCCAGCAGCATGGACGAGTAGCCGGCTTCGGTGGCGCGGTCCATCAACGCCTGGGCCAGGATGCGGCCCAGGCCGAAACGGCGGAAGGCCGGGCGCACGAACAGGCGCTTCATCTCGCAGGCGTTCGGGTAGTCGGCGTCGGGCAGGGGCCGGAAGGCACCACTGCCCGCAATGGCCCCGTCGACGGTGGCCAGCAGCATCAGGCCGCCGGGCGGTGCGTAGACACCGGGCAGGCCGGCCAGCTCTTCCTCGAAGCCCTGGAAACCCAGATCCACATCGAGGCTGCTCGCGTAGTCGCGCAGGATGAGGCGGGTCTCCTGCCAGTCCGCGGGGGACTCGGGCGTGATGATCTGTATGTCAGGGCCGGCCATAGGCGCCGCAGTTTATCCAGAGGAGTCAGGCGGCAAATCCCAAGACCACGCGTCTAGTCTTGGCACTCTTCTTGGTGATCACTCACGTTCGCGATGCGAACATGAGTGCTCCCCAGAAATCAGCTTCGGCCCGTGGCCGACTCGGCAAAGCCGAGCACGACCCTGCGGGCCTTGGCTGATTTCTTCTCAATCTTCGTCACCACCACTGAGCCAATCTCGGCGGTGTTCGAGACATGCGTGCCGCCGCAGGGCTGCAGGTCCACCCCTTCCACCTCCAACACGCGGATGCGCCCGAGACCCCGCGGCGGCTGCACGCTCATCGAGCGCACAAGCCCGGGATTCGCATCCAGCTCGTCTTCCGTGATCCAGCGATGCCCGACCGGATGCGCCTCCGCCACCAGCCGGTTCAGGCCGGCCTGGATGGCCTCCTTGTCGAAGGGCTCGTCGGTGTGGAAGTCCAGCCGTGCATAGCCCTCGGTGATGGAGCAGCCGTCGACCGGATAAGGCAGCAGCGCGCACAGCAGATGCGTGGCGGTGTGGAAGCGCCGATGGGCCATGCGGCGCGCGGCATCGACCTCCACGCGCACCGCCGTGCCGACGGCAGGCAGATCGCCTTCGATCAGATGGACGATGGCCTCGGGGTGCTCCTTGCTCTTGCGCGTGTCCGTCACGCGCCAGCGCTGCTCGCCGGCCACCAGCCAGCCGGTGTCGCCAGCCTGGCCGCCGCCGACCGGATAGCAGACGGTGCGGTCCAGCAGCACGCCGCCATCGACCTGGGCCGTGACGCTGGCGTCGCAGGCCAGCAGCGTCGCGTCTTCGCGAAACAGGTCTTCCGTCTTCATCAGCCGATCACCTCCAGTTCGACCTCGCCGCGCGGCGTGGCCAGGCGAGCCCGCAAACCGTCGCGGGCCTCGAAGCCCAGCAACTGCACGCCGGACTCGGCCATGCCATCGGTCGGATGTGCCTCGCCCCATTCGATCAGCACCGGCAAGGCCTCGCGGCGCAGCCGTCGGCCATCCTCGCGCAGCGCGATGCGCCAGCGCAGATGGCCGCGCGAGGCCCCCACCGCTTCGCCCGCATCGACACCCTCGCCACGCCAGTTGGCCAGGGCTGCATCCAGATTCGGCACGCGCGACACCCAGTGGATCAGGCCGGGGCCTTGCGACAGGCGCTCGCGCAGCGCGGGCAGGTCCAGGTCGAACCAGCGCGCACGGGCCGGCGGCGCGGCCTCGGGATCGATGGCGATGATCTCCAGATAGCAGCGCGGGTGATTCGGCGCGCTGACGTTGAGCAGGCGGTTGTGCGTGCCCATCAGCGCATGCTTGCCGCCGGGACCGGGCGTCACGCCCAGCACGCGCTCGCACCAGGCCACGCCCTCCTCCAGCGAGGCGGCGCCGACGACGAGGTGATCCAGCTCCATGGTCACAGCGCGACCTGGCCCTGCACCAGTGGCGTCACGTCGCCGCCTATCCAGATGGCCTCGCCCTCGCGTTGCACATGGACGCGGCCGGCGCGGCCCAGCGCCGTGCCCTGAGCCACCACATAGGCATCAGGCGCCAGCCCGGCGCCGATCAGCCATTGCGCCAGGCCGGCATTCAGGCTGCCGGTGACCGGATCCTCGGGCACGCCGTCGCCGGAGATGAAGGCCCTCACCTCGAATTGCGGCTCGTCCGACCGCGCCACGACGCCCACCTTGTGCGGCCCGACCACGCCCAGCTCCAGGCCGGCCATGCGCGACCAGTCGGGCTTGAGCGCCAGCACCTGCTCCGCCGAGGCCAGCATGACGGCGCACCAGCCGGGGCCGTTGTCCACCCACTGGTGGGTCACGATGTCTTCGCGCTTCACGCCCAGGCCGGCGCAGACCTGGCCCAGCTTGGGCTCGTCCAGCGGCCCGCTGCGCAGCAGGGGCGGCGCGGCAAAGGCCAGGCGGCCGCCATCGCGGCGCACCTTCACCAGACCCACGCCACATTGCTGCACGACCGCCTCTCCCTTGGGCTGGCCACCCGCAGCCAGCCAGGCGTGGCAGCTGCCCAGGGTCGGATGGCCCGCAAACGGCAGCTCGCGCGCCGTCGTGAAGATGCGCACGCGGTAGTCGGCCGCAGGGTCGGTGGGCGGCAGCAGGAAGGTGGTCTCGCTGAGATGGGTCCAGTTCGCGAAGGCCTGCATCTCGGCGTCGCTCAGGCCGTCGGCGTCGATGACGACGGCCAGCGGGTTGCCCTTCAGCGGCTGGGCAGTGAAGACATCGACCTGGGTAAAGCGGCGTGAGCGGGTCATGGCTTGATGTAGAGGCCGGGTCTGACGATTTCCATGCCGCGCTGCGGATTGGCCAGCGGCGTGAAGCCGTGGCCGGTGTAGACGGCATGGGCGTCACGAGTGAAGAGCATGAAGCGGCGCAGGCCTTGCAGATCAGGATGAGCCAGCAACGTCTCGATCATCCACGTCGCCAGGCCCCGGCCGCGATGGGTATCGAGCACATAGACGTCGCAGAGATAGGCAAAGGTCGTCCGGTCCGTCACGACGCGGGCAAAGCCGACCTGGCCGACGCCATCGGCATGCAGGGCTATGCACAAGGAATTCGCAATCGAGCGCTCGACCAGGGCCAGCGGAATGCCCTCGCTCCAGTAGGCGCGGGTCAGGAAGGCGTGCGCGGCCACCGCGTCGATGTCCGCGGGCGCGAAGCTGAGGCGGTAGCCGTCACGTTGCATCAGGGCGCGTGCTCCGTGGCCGGCTCCAGCGCCTCGTGCAGCACGCGGCCGAGCTTCTCGACGCCCTCGCGGATCAGGTCGGGCGTCAGCGTCACGAAGCTCAGGCGCAGCGTGCGCGGGTCGGGCTGGTGGGCGTAGAAGGCCGCACCGGGCACAAAGGCGATGCCGGCGTCCACGGCCCGCGGCAGCAGGGCCATGGCGTCCAGGCCCTCGGGCAGGCGGATCCAGAAGAACATGCCGCCCTGGGGCGACAGATAGTCACAGCCGGCCGGCAGGAATTCGCGCAGGGCCTCGGCCATGGCGTCGCGGTTGGCCTTGTAGCGGGCGCGGATGGAGGGGATGTGCTGGTCCAGGAAGCCGTCCTTGATGACCTCGTGGACGACGCGCTGGTTGAAGCCCGGCGTGTGCAGGTCGGCGGCCTGCTTGGCCTGCAGCAGCTTGGGATAGAGCTCGGTGGGGGCGACGATGTAGCCGAGGCGGAAACCCGGCGTCAGCACCTTGGAGAAGGAGCCGAGGTAGAGCGAGCCTTCCGGCCATAGCGAGGACAGCGAGGCCGGCGGCGGCTCGTCGAACCAGAGGTCGCCATAGGGGTTGTCCTCGACGATGGGCACGCCGGCGCGGCGCGAGGCCTCGACAACCTCGACGCGGCGCTGGGCGCCCATGACGCGGCCGGTGGGGTTCTGGTAGTTGGGCAGCAGATAGCTGAAGCGCGTGCCGGGCGCATCGTGCGGCAGGGCTGCGATGGCTTCGGGCAGCGGGCCCTCGCTGTCGCTGGCCAGGCTGGCGAACAGCGGCTCGAAGGGCGTGAAGGCCTGCAGGGCGCCGAGATAGGTCGGTGTCTCGACGGCCACCGGCGCGCCGGCGTCGCAGAGGATCTTGCCCACCAGGTCCAGGCCCTGCTGGGAGCCGCTGGTGATCAGCACCTGGTCGGGCGAGACCTGCATGCCGAGTGAGGCGACCCGCGACGCCACCCATTCGCGCAGCGGCGCAAAGCCCTCGCTGGCCGCGTACTGCAGGGCCTCGCGCGGCGACTTGCTCAACACGCGGTCGCAGGCGGCCTTCAGCGCGTCGACGGGGAAGGTGTCCGCGCTCGGCAGGCCACCAGCCATGGACAGGATGCCCGGCTTCTCGGTGACCTTGAGGATCTCGCGAATGATGGACGGGTTCATCCGCGCGGCGCGGCGCGCTTGGGTCCAGACGGTGCTCATGATGGAGTTACGTGGGATTTCAAAGCAGTCAGCCTAGCATCCACTCGACGGCGGCACGGGCCTGCAAATCGGTGGAATCGAACAGCGGCAGGGCGGCAGCGCTTTCAGCCGGCAGCAACAGGCCCAGCTCGGTGCAGCCCAGGATGGCCGCCTGGGCCCCGCGGTCGGCGAGGCCCGCGACCTGGCCGCGCAGGGCCTCGCGCGAGGCCGGCTCGAAGCGGCCGCGGCACAGCTCCTCATAGATCAGGCGGTGCACTTCGACGCGGCCGGCCTCGTCGGGCGTGATGAGTTCGATGCCGAAGCGCTCCCACATGCGCTCGCGGTAGAAGCCCTGCTCCATCGTGAAGCGCGTGGCCAGCAGGCCGGCGCGTTTAACGCCCGCAGCGCGCAGGGCCTCGGCCGTCGCGTCGACGATGTGCAGCACCGGCAGGCCGGCGGTGCGCTCGACCTCGGCGGCGACGAGATGCATGGTGTTGGTCGCGATCAGCAGGGCCTCGGCGCCGGCGCGCTTCAGGCCGGCGGCTGCATCGCCCAGCAAGCGCGCAGCCTCGCCCCAATCACCGGCCGACTGCAGGGCGGCGATGGGCGCGAAGTCCACGCTATGCAGCACGAGCTGCGCGCTGTGCAGGCCACCCAGGCGAGCGGCGACGCCGCGATTGATGAGGGCGTACAGATGCTGGGTCGATTCCCAGCTCATGCCACCGAGGATGCCGAGTGTTTTCATGCGGGTGCCAGGTTCATGCGCCAGCCACGCGCGGGCCGGGCTTCGGCACGGCGCTGCGGCAGGGGCTGCAGCAACTGGAATTCAGCCTCGTGCCAGGCCTCGACGACGACCTCCTGGCCCGACGCCAGTGTCAGGCCCTCGCCGGCACGCAGCCAGTGGTCATCGCTGCCACCCGAAATGGTCGCCCAAACCCGGCCGCCCATGACGACGAGGCGGCGCGGCGTGCGCGCGGCGGCCAGGGTCAGGGCCTGTCCGGGTGCGAGTCGGGTCGTGAAGCTATCGTTCATGAACATCTCCTTCAGTGAACCGGTTGCCGCTTGCCCAGCCAAACCACCGCGAGCACGGCGATGGCGAAGACCACGGTCATCGCATCCAGGGACTCGCCCAGGATGGGCACGGCAAACAGCATGGACAAGAACGGTTGCAGCACCTGCACCTGGCTGACACGCAGCGTGCCGCCCAGGGCCAGGCCGCGATACCAGGCAAAGAAGCCGATCCACATGGAGACCAGGGAGACGTAGACAAAACCGAGCCAAGCCGAGGGTGCGACGGGCGCCGTCGGCAGCGTCCACAGCGCCAGCGGCACGGTGATGGGCAGACTGATGACCAGCACCCAGCAGATGACCTGCTCGGCCGTCAGCGACTTGGACAGGCGGGCGCCGCTGACATAGCCGGCCGACGCGCTGACGACGGCGCCCAGCAGCAGCCCATCCGCCATCTCCAGGCCGCCGGCACCGCGCCAGGCCGCAAACCCGATGACCAGGGACAGGCCGGCCAGCGCGCAGAGCCAGAAGCCCAGGCTGGGCCGCTGCCTCAGCACCAGGGCCGCGATGACGGCCGTGGCCAGAGGCAGGACGCCAGACACGACGGAGGCATGCACGGCGTCGACATGCCGCACGGCAAAGCCCAGCAGCAGCGGCCAGCCGAAGACCACCCCCGCCGCCGTGAAGGCCAGCAGCCCCCACTCGCCACCACGCGGGCGGCGTGCGCCGGTGACCCACAGATAGAGGACCGACAGCAGGCCGGCGACAGCGGCGCGGCCGAAGGCGACAAATGCCGGGTCGAGCTGGGGCGCCGCCGCGCTGCCACCGGCCAGGCGCGTCATCGGAATGCTGAGCGCGAACATCAGCACGCCGGCCGCGCCAAGCAGCAGGCCGCGCGTGGCGTCGGAGGCGCTCGTCGTGGAGATGGCGGTGGACGTGGAAAACCCTGACATGGACTCAGTCTGAGGCATGAAACCGATACAGAACCAGTACAGTCAGCCCACCAGACCACGAATCTGTACTGCCATGCCGACCGGTACACATCCCCCGCTGCAGCGCGGTGCCAGCCTGCCCCTCGCCGGCCAGTTGGCCGAGCGCTATGCCCAGCGCATCCGCGAACGCCTGCTGCTGCCCGGCGCCCGCCTGCCCTCGGTGCGCGACTGCGCACGCCAGCATGGGGTCAGCCCCCACACGGTCGTGGCCGCCTACGACCAGCTGCAGGCGGCCGGCCTGCTGGAGGCGCGCCGCCAGCGCGGCTTCTTCGTGCGTGAAAGCCGGCCTGCCGCGACCCGAACCCCGGCTCGCGCCCCCGCCCTGGCCATGCCGCGCCAGGCCCCGATGGACGCCACGGCGCTGATCCGCGGCATGTTCGAGGCCGACGCCGCGCGCTCGCCCGGCCTGGGCACCCTGCCGGCCGACTGGCTGGACCCGACGCTGCTGCAGTCGGCCCTGCGCCGCCTCAACGCGGCCGACGCCCTGGCCGTGCAGACCAGCTACGGCGACCCCAGCGGCGACGCCCGCCTGCGCGCAGCCCTGAGCCAGCGCCTGCACGACCTCGGCATCCATGCCGGCCCGGCCCAGATCCTGACGACCAATGGCGCGACGCACGCGCTGGACCTCCTCATCCGCACCCAGCTGCAGCCGGGCGATGCCGTCCTCGTGGACGACCCCGGCTGGGCTGTCATGTTCGCGCGGCTGATGCAGGCCGGCATCCGCCTGCTGCCGGTGCCGCGCGGCGCCCAAGGGCCCGATCTGGACGTGCTGAACTCGCTGGCCGCCGCCCACTCGCCACGCGCCTACCTGACCGTGTCGGTGCTGCACAACCCGACGGGCCACAGCCTCAACCTGGCTGGCGCCCACAAGCTGCTGCGCCTGGCCGACGAGCACGACTTCTTCATCGTCGAGGACGACAGCTACGGCTTCCTCGCGCCCGAGCACCTGCCGCGGCTGGCGGCCCTGGACGGCCTGCGCCGCGTGACCTATGTGTCGGGCTTCTCCAAGGTGCTGACGCCGGCCTGGCGCGTCGGCTACCTGGCCGCCGCTCCCGAGCGCCTGCGCGCGCTGACCGACACCAAGCTGCTCGACGGCCTGACCAGCTCGGCCGTGCTGGAGCGCGCCGTCGCGCTGTGCCTGGAGCAGGGCCGGCTGCGCCGCCACGCCCAGCGCCTGCGCGAGCGCCTGGACGCGGCCCGCCAGCGCGTCTCGGCCCTCGCGACCCGGCAGGGCTTCCAGTGGGCCGCGCCGCCCGACGGCCTGTTCGGCTGGCTGGACGTCGGCGTCGACACCGAGAGGCTGGCCCAGCCCCTGCTGGACGCCGGCTGGCTGATCGCGCCCGGCGCCCTGTTCAGCGCCACGCGCCGCCCCGGCTCGCTGATGCGCATCAACATGGCCACCTCCCAGGACCCGGCTTTCTGGCGGGCCCTGCGGGCGGGCGTCGACGAGCTCGGCTGAACCGAACTGAAGGGGCCATGCCCCCTAACTTGTTCCCCCTTGTTCACGGGAGCAACCCCTGGCGCCGAGCCGGCGCTGCGAGTCCACTCACTCGCCTGACAACGCACGGGGAGGCTCCATGCCCAGCAAGCGCTTGTGTCTCGGCCACCTGCTCGGTGGCCTGCTCCTGGCCCTGTCCTCGCTGACCGCGCAGGCCGACTTCGCCGGCGACATCACGGTGAAGCTGATCGCACCCGGCGGCATTGCCGGCGACAGCACGCCCATCGACCTGTCCCAGACCGTCGCCTTCGCCGACCTCGCCGATGGCGTCAAGGCGGCCAACCTGGGCGGCTCGGGCGCCGTCAGCGACTTCATGCTGGACAACGAGCGTGTCTTCTTCTCCGGCACCATGATCCTGATGCGCCTGG
Source organism: Roseateles sp. GW821-FHT09H10 (assembly GCF_059415865.1). Lineage (NCBI taxonomy): Bacteria > Pseudomonadati > Pseudomonadota > Betaproteobacteria > Burkholderiales > Sphaerotilaceae > Roseateles > Roseateles sp. GW821-FHT09H10. The sequence goes on from NZ_JBWKOB010000002.1 coordinate 312,588, forward strand.
GTGTTGGCGACGACAGCGGCGGCGTGCTGACGACAGGTTATCTGGGCAGCGGCGGCGCGCATGCGCGCTACCAGTTCGATGGCATCGCCTTCACCGGCCACGCCATCACCGGCGTGCTGGTCTATGCCTACGACGGCTTCGCGACCTCGGGGCCCGCCAGCACGAGCGGCTTGCTGAGCCCGGCCGACCCCATGGTGCTGCTGCACAAGATCGACGACGACTCCTACAGCTTCGATCTCGACACCCTGCAGTTCAAGCAGCGCTTCGCGGGCAGCGGCGACAACTACGCCGAGTTCCGCATCGACTTCATCACCACCGCCGTGCCCGAGCCCGCCACCGCGCTGCTGCTGGCCGGCGGCCTGCTGCTCGTCTTGCGCCGCCGCCGTGACTGAGGCCGACAACTTCACACTGGCGCGCTTCCAGCCGCTGGTGGGCAGCCGCTTCACGCTGCGGCTGGACGAGGCCAGCAGCCTGCCGGCCGAACTCATCGAAGCCCGTGCCGGCCAGGGCACGGCCCTCGAGGGCCGCCAGCCCTTCAGCCTGACCTTCGAGGCGCCGCCCGAGCCCGCGCTGCCGCAACGCATCTACCGGCTGGAGCATCCGCAGCTCGATGCGATGGACATCTTCCTCGTGCCGGTGGCCCGCGCGGCCGGCGGCCTGCACTACGAAGCCGTATTCGGTTAGGAGGTCTTCCATGTCGACTCCCTTCCTCGGTGAACTCAAGCTGATGAGCTTCGGCTTCCCGCCCAAGGGCTGGGCCCTGTGCCATGGCCAGCTGCTGCCCATCGCCCAGAACCAGGCCCTGTTCGCGCTGCTCGGCACCACCTACGGCGGCAACGGCCAGACCACCTTTGCCCTGCCGGACCTGCGCGGTCGCACCCCGCTGCATGTCGGCATCAGCGTGACGCTGGGCGAGAAGGCGGGCCAGGAGGCCGTCGCGCTGACATCCGGCCAGCTGCCCGCCCACACCCACGCGCTGACGGCCACCAACGACCTCGCCAATGCCAGCGTGCCCGGCGGCGCCGTGCCCGCGGCCAAGCCCCGCGGCGGCGTCAATCGCTACGGGCCGGCCGGCAACGACACCCTCATGGGCCCGACCTCGCTGGCCAGCGTCGGCGGCGGCCAGCCCCACCCCAATATGCAGCCCTTCACGGTGTTGAGCTGGGTCATCGCGCTGCAGGGCATCTTCCCCAGTCGCAACTGAATCAAGAGGAGACCGCGATGTCGACTCCCTACATCGGCGAGATTCGCCTCTTTGCAGGCAGCTTCGCACCCTCTGGCTGGATGTTCTGCCAGGGCCAGACCCTGTCCATCGCCGAGCACGAGGTGCTGTTCCAGCTGATCGGGACCACCTATGGCGGTGACGGCCAGACCACCTTCTCCCTGCCCGACCTCAGCGGCCGCGTGCCGGTGCATCAGGGCCAGGGGCCGGGCGGCTCGTCGCGCACGATGGGCGAGCTCGGCGGCACCGAGACCGTGACCCTGCTGGCCGGCCAGATGCCCCCGCACACGCATGCGCTGCGCGCCAACACGGCCGCCGCCACCGGTTCGGCGCCCGGCGGCGCGCTGCTGGCGAGCACGGCGGTGGCCAGCTACGACCCCGGCGCCGCGGCCACCGCCATGGCCGGTGGCGCCGTTGGCGCGGCGGGCGGCAACCAGGCCCACGAGAACATGGCGCCGACGCTGGCCCTGAGCTACATCATTGCGCTGTTCGGCATCTTCCCCTCGCCCACCTGAGGAGCCCGACATGTCCGACCCCTTCGTCGCCGAGATCCGCGTGCTGCCCTTCAACTTCGCGCCCACCGGCTGGGCCAGCTGCGATGGCCAGCTCATCCCCATCGCCCAGAACACCGCGCTGTTCTCGCTGCTGGGCACCAACTACGGCGGCAACGGCAAGACCACCTTCGCCCTGCCCAATCTGCAGGAGCGCTTCGCCATGGGTACCGGCACCGGCCCGGGCCTGAGCCCGCGCGACATCGGCCAGCCCGTCGGCCAGGCCACGGTGGCCCTGCAAGCCAGCGAGATGCCCATGCACAGCCATGCGCTGATGGCCGGCAGCTCGCCCACCGCCACCAGCCCCGCCGGCAACGTGATGGCGCCGGCCGCCAACGGTGCCAACGTCTATCGCGCGCCGGGTGCCGCAGCCCCCATGGCCGCCGGCGCCATCGGCGCGGCCGGCGCCGGCCAGCCGCACGACAACCGCCAACCCTATCTGGCGCTGATGTTCTGCATCGCGCTGCAGGGCATCTTTCCCTCACGTTCATGAAGCCCCTCGTCCAAGGAGTACCTTGGCCGGTCCCCCGAGGGGACGGCGATGCTTGCGGCATTGAGCCGCACGCACATCGCCACAGCGGGCCGGCTCGGGAGCGGCCCAGCGCTCGGCCCGAAAGAGCCTGGCACTACCGCCTGCGCGCCGCCACCGCGGCCGATGACGCCTGGCAGCTCGCCATCTACGCCGGCACGCGCGCCGACGAGCTGGCCCTGACCGGCTGGCCGCCCGAGCAGCGCGAGGCCTTCGTGCGCCAGCAGCACCGCGCCCAGCAGCAGCATTACCGCGCGCATTTCCCGCACTCGGTCTGCCAGCTCATCCTGGTCGACGGCGAGGTCGCCGGCCGGCTCTGGCTGGACGAGCGCGAGGACCGCCTGCACATCCTGGACATCGCCCTGCTGCCCGCCTGGCGCGGCCACGGTCTGGGCGGCCGCTGCCTGCAGGACCTGGCCGCGAAGGCCGATGCACTTGGGCGGGCCCTGGGCATCCAGGTCGAACTGCACAACCCCGCCCGGCGCCTGTACGAGCGCCTGGGCTTCGTCGCCGAGGGCCAGCCCCAGGGCCTGCACCAGGCCATGCGCCGCCCCGCCCCTGAAGGAGCACTGCCGTGATCAACAAGCGCGATTTCCTGAAGAGCGGCACCACCGCCATCGTCGCCAGCGGCGGCACCGCCACGGCCCTGGCCGGCGTGCGGCCCAGCCTCGACGGCCGGGCTCCGCTGGCCAGCTGGCAGGCTCACATCGGCCAGGCCTTCGAGGTCGACGGCCACACCGTCACCCTGCGGGCCGCCCTGGCCCTGCCCGGCCGCCAGATCGGCGAACAGTTCAGCCTGCGCTTCACTGGCCCTGTGCCGGCCCACATCGGCGATGCCATCCACGCCGTTTCCCGCGAGCACGGCGCCGCGCTGACCCTCTACCTGGCCCGCACGCCCGACGGCCTGCGCGCCGATTTCTGTCGCCTGCAAGGCTGACGATTAGTTCTCGCTCGACCGGGGTTTGACGCCGGTCCGCCGCCGGGCCGCCGGCAGAATTCGCTCGCCAGGCGCCGCTGCAGCTGCGGCGCCCGAAGTGACATGAGCGAGCCCTTGAAATTCCTTGTTGTAGACCCCCTGGCCGGGGTGCAGACCTTTGCCCGACAGCTGCTGCAAAGCCATGGTTTCACGGCCGACAGCATCCTCTGCTGTGCCGACACTGACGCCGCCCTCGCCCAGGGCCTGCTGTTCAAGCCCCATTTCCTGATCACCGACTGGTTCCCCAAGGCGACGCTGAACGGCCTCCAGCTCCACCAGCGCCTGCGTGAGGTGCAGCCCACGCTGCATCTGTCGCTGCTGAGCTTCGAAGTGACGCCCGACCACCAGTTCGAGGCCGAGGCCCATGGCGCCCACTTCCTGCTGAAGAAGCCCTTCACGGCCGAGCAGCTCAAGGCCGAGATGAACCGCTCGCTGGAAGCCCTGGCCAAGAACTCACCGGGCCTGCATGGCCAGGTGCGCGACGCCATGCGCGCAGCCAAGCCGGCGCCGCGCCCCGTGCTGCCGGTGATCGCGCCTCAGGCCGTCATCAAGCCCGGCGACAAGGTGCGCTTCAACGGCGCCGTACACGTGGCCCAGTACGTCGTGCACCGTCATGGCGAGACGGTGGTGCAGCTGAAAGGCAAGAACGAGCTGGTGCCGCTCGATAAATTGCACCCCGCCTAGATCACGACGATCAGGATCATCAGCAGCGGATAGGGCAGGGCCACCGTCGGGCGCAGGGCGCTCTTCAGGTATTGCGCGATCAGGCCGGCGCCGCGCGGCCGGCTGGCGAGCCAGTCGCTGTGCAATTGCATGGCCACGGCGCCCTCACCTGCTTTCAATCCCGCCTCGACGACAAGCAGGCGATCGCCCAGCCGCCCCTGGAAGGTCTTGAGCACACCTTCCTGCAGCCACAGCAGGGCCAGCAGGGCAAGAGCCAGGGTGTTGTCCGGCACCAGCACGGTGGCCGCGAAGGCCACCAGTTTCACGCCCAGGGCCAGGGCCTCGTAGCGTTCATGCTGGGTCTGCAGGGCCAGCCATTCCTGGTGCAGGGCGTTCATTTGGCTTCGAGCACTTCCCAGCGCTCCATCAATGCCAGCATTTCCGCATCGATTTCAGCAGCACGATCGGTGACCTCGGCGATGCGCTTGGCGCCCTGGGTGTAGAGCTCGCTGCCGGCGATCAGCGCATTCAGCTGCGTCTGCTCGGCTTCCAGCGCGGCGATCTGCTTGGGGAGCTCGTCGAGTTCGCGCTGCTCCTTGTAGCTGAGCTTGCGCTTGGTGGCGACGACGGGCGCCGGCTCGGGGGCTGGCGGCGGCGTGGGGGCTGCGGCCGCAGGTGCGGCCTTGGCCTGCAGCGCGGCGGCGCGCTTGGACTGCGTCAGCCAGTCCTGCACGCTGCCCTCGTACTCGCGCCAGCGCGCCTCACCCTCGTAGACGATGGTCGAGGTGACGACGTTGTCCAGGAACCGCCGGTCGTGGCTGACCAGGAAGACGGTGCCGTCGTAGTCGGCCAGCAGCTCTTCCAGCAGTTCCAGCGTCTCGATGTCGAGGTCGTTGGTCGGCTCGTCCAGCACCAGCACATTGGCCGGCCGCGCGAACAGGCGCGCCAGCAGCAGGCGGTTGCGCTCGCCGCCGGACAGCGTGCGCACCGGCGAGTTGGCCCGCGCCGGCGAGAACAGGAAGTCGCCGAGATAGCTCTTCACATGCTTCTTCTGCGTGCCGATCTCGATCCATTCCGAGCCGGGGCTGATGGTGTCGGCCAGCGTCGCGTCCAGGTTCAGCGTGTCGCGCATCTGGTCGAAATAGGCGACCGTCAGCCGCGAGCCCTGGCGCACCGTGCCGCTGTCGGGCGCCAGCTCGCCGAGGATCATCTTCAAGAGCGTCGTCTTGCCGGCGCCGTTGGGGCCGATCAGGCCGACCTTGTCGCCGCGCAGGATGGTGCTGGTGAAGCCGCGCACGATGGCTCTATCGCCATAGCTCTTGGACACGTCCTCCAGCTCCGCGACGATCTTGCCGCTGGCGCTGCCGGTGTCGATGTCCAGCCTGACCTTGCCCTGCACGTCGCGCCGCGCCGCATGGGCCAGGCGCATGGCCTCCAGGCGCTGGATGCGCGCCACCGAGCGTGTGCGGCGCGCCTCGACGCCCTTGCGGATCCAGATCTCTTCCTGGGCCAGCAGCTTGTCGAAGCGGGCATTGAACAGCGCCTCGTTCTCCAGCTCATAGGCTTTGGCGGCCTGGAAGGCGGCGTAGTTGCCGGGGTAGCCGCGCAGCTGGCCACGGTCCAGCTCGACGATGCGGTTGGCGACGTTGTCCAGGAAGGCGCGGTCGTGGGTGATCAGCAGCAGCGAGCCCTTGAAGTCGTTCAGCAGGCCTTCCAGCCAGGTGATGGCGTCCAGGTCCAGGTGGTTGGTGGGTTCGTCCAGCAGCAGCACGTCGGGCTGGGCGACCAGCGCGCGGCCCAGCGCGACGCGCTTCTTCAGGCCGCCGGACAGGCTGCCCACCAGCCGCGAGCCGTCCAGGCCCAGGCGCTGCAGGGTCTCTTCGACGCGCTGCTCCCAGTTCCAGGCGCCGATGTGTTCGATGCGCTCCTGCACCCAGGCCAGGTCGTCGTTCTCGTCATGGCGCTCATAGCGCTCGCGCAGGGCCTTGGCCTCGGCCACGCCCTCGCTGATGACGTCGAAGATGGTCGCGTCGCCGCGCAGCTCCGGCTCCTGGGGCACATAGACGTTGGTCAGGCCCTGCTGCTGCTGCAGCAGGCCGTCGTCGAGCTTCTCCAAGCCGCAGAGGATCTTCAGCAGCGAGGACTTGCCGGTGCCGTTGCGGCCGATGAGGCCGACGCGTTCGCCGGTTTCGAGCGAGAAATTGGCGCCATCGAGCAGGGCAACGTGCCCGAAAGCCAGATGGGCATTGGTGAGGGAAAGAACAGCCATGGGGGGATTGTCCCCCGGCGCTTCAGATCGCCCGCAATGCCGCTGTGGAACTCAGATGTCCCAGCACCTGCTGCATGACAGCCGGATCGCTCAGCAGGCGGCGGTGGCCCAGGCCCTCGGTGACATGCAGGCGCCCGGCCGGCAGGCCGGCGAGCAGGGTCTCGCTGCCGGCCAGAGGCGCCGTCACATCGCCGCGGTCGTGCACGATCAGCGTCGGCTGCGTCACGCGCTCGCCCAGCCAGGCCGGCTCGAACAGCGACAGCGAGACGCCCTCGCGCCTCTCGACATGCCCGCTCATGCGCGTAGCCAGGCTCTCCCCCGTGCCCATGGCCTGGGCGAACCAGCGCAGGAACTGGGCCGGCGGCGGCGCCAGCGCCAGCAGGGCGGCGCGCCGCGCGGGCAGGCCGCGGGCCAGCGCATGCGACACGGCCAGCGCGCCCAGGGAATGGGCCACGACGCCGTCCCACGGCCCGAAGCGGGCCGTCACGGTGAACAGCGCCCTCACCCACTGCAGCAGATTGCTGCGCCAGCCGCCGCTGCGGCCATGGGCCGGCAGGTCCAGCAGCAGGGGCTCGAAGCCGGCCGCTGCCAGCGTGTCGGCCAGCGGCCGCATCTGCTGGGCGTCCCCGGCCCAGCCATGGGTCAGCAGGACCTTGGGCCGGCCGGGCTCGACGTCGGCGCGCTGCCAGACGCTGACATGGCCGCCCTCGAAGGGCAGGCGCGTCTCCACCCAGGGCCGCGGCACCGCGCGCGAGCGGGCCAGCCATTTGGTGGGCATGGGCGTGAAGAACAGGCCCAGGGCGACGCGGGCGCCGAGGTCGGGCGAGACGCGGTGCAGGCCGCGCAGCAGGGCGGCAACGCCGCGCGCGGCCGGTGAGGCATAGAAGGCAGCGGCAGGGTTGTGGGCGGTCACGGCAATCTCCATATTTCGCACGGTCGTGCGATGAAAAGGCAAATGAAAGGAGGCGGGCAGTGCATCGCGGGCCTCAGGCGGGTTGGCAGTCCTTCAGCAGCCGCTGCCAGGCGCGCTCGGCGCGCTCGGTGGCCTGCGGATCGCGCAGAAAGCGGGCGTCGTGCAGCAGGATGGTGAAGATGGCATCCATCTCGAACACCATCTGCTGGGCATCGAGGTCGGCGCGCAGATGGCCGGCCTCCACGGCCTGCAGCACGGTGCGGCGCAGCGTGGCGCGCCAGCGCAGCACGCCGTCCAGCAGATGCTCGCGCACCGGGCCTTCGCGGTCGTCGTACTCGAAGGCGCCGGCCGTGTAGAGGCAGGTCTTGTGGCGGTCGACGTCGCTGGCCCAGTTCAGCCAGCGCTGCATGACGGCCTGCAGCCGCGGCAGGCCGCGCGCCTCCCGCATGGCGGGCAGGAAGACGGTCTGCACGAAGCGCTTGTCGAACTCGAGCAGCACGGCCACCTGCAGCTGCTCGCGCGAGCCGACGCGCGAGAAAACGCCGCTCTTGGACAGGTCCAGGCGCTTGGCCACCTCGCCGATGCTGATGCTCTCCAGGCCCTCGGCAACGGCCATGGCCAGGGCGGCATCAACGATGGCGGCCAGCGTGGTTTCGGCGCGTTCGCTGCGGGTTTCCATGCCCGCAATTTAGCACGGTCGTGCGACTTGTCTATTTCTCTTACTTTGCAGCCACCGCAGCGGGCATGTGCTGGTCCACCGCATCCAGCACCTCTTCCGGCTCATCGGCCTGGGCGGGCGTCTCGTTGTTCAGCACCGACTGCATGCGGCCCGTGTCGAGGTCGCCCGTCCACTTGCCGACGACGACGGTGGCGACGCCGTTGCCGATCAGGTTGGTCAGGGCCCGCGCCTCGGACATGAAGCGGTCGATGCCCAGGATCAGCGCCAGGCCCGCCACCGGCACGCCGCCCACCGCCGACAGCGTGGCCGCCAGCACGATGAAGCCGCTGCCCGTCACGCCGGCCGCGCCCTTGCTGGTCAGCAGCAGCACGCCGAGCAGCGTGAGCTGCTGGGTCAGCGTCATCGGCGTGTCCGTGGCCTGGGCGATGAAGACGGCGGCCATCGTCAGATAGATGGATGTGCCGTCGAGGTTGAAGGAGTAGCCGGTGGGGATGACGAGGCCGACGGTGGACTTGCGCACGCCGAGGTTCTCGAGCTTGGCCATCATGCGCGGCAGCACCGACTCGCTGGACGAGGTGCCCAGCACGATGAAGAGCTCTTCCTTGATGTACTTGATGAACTTCCAGACCGAGAAGCCGTGAAGCCGGGCGATGGTGCCCAGCACGACGAAGATGAAGATCAGGCAGGTGGCGTAGAACGAGCCCATCAGCTTGGCCAGCTGCAGCAGCGAGCCGACGCCGTATTTGCCGATGGTGAAGGCCATCGCGCCGAAGGCCCCGATGGGTGCGACCTTCATGATCATGCCGACGATGGCGAACAGCACATGCGAGGTCTTCTCAATGCCGTCGAACACCAGCGTGCCGCGGCCGCCGAAGCGGTGCAGCGCGAAGCCGAACAGCAGCGAGAACAGCAGCACCTGCAGCATCTCGCCCTTGGCGAAGGCATCGACCACCGTCGTCGGGATGACGGCGAGCAGGAAGTCCACCGTGCCCTGCAGCTTGCCCGGGCCCGTGAAGGCGGCGATGCCCTTGGTGTCCAGGGTCTTGGGGTCGACATGCATGCCCTGGCCGGGCTGCAGCACATTGACGACGACAAGGCCGACGACGAGGGCGATGGTTGAGACGATCTCGAAGTACAGCAGCGCATAGCCGCCGGTCTTGCCGACGCGCTTCATGTCCTCCATGCCGGCGATGCCCACCACCACCGTGCAGAAGATGATGGGCGCGATGATCATCTTGATCAGCTTGATGAAGCCGTCGCCCAGGGGCTTGAGTGCCTCGCCCGTCTGCGGCCAGAAATGGCCCACGACGACGCCGATGACGATGGCCGTGATGACCTGGAAGTACAGGGAGCGATAGAAGGGCTGAGGCCCGGCGGGTGTGGCTTGCATGCGCGTCTCCAGCCAGTGCTTCGATCGGCACTGGATTCGACGTCAGCTTAGGTTTTGGAGCGCGCCACGGCGAGTGTGGCTTCCCACATGAATTGCAAAGCCGTCAGGCCAGAAGCTGGGTTGCGTGATGGCGAAGGTGGTCGTCGACGAAGCTGGCGATGAAGTAATAGCCGTGGTCGTAGTCGGCCTGGCGGCGGATGTTCAGCGGCTGGCCGACGGCCGCACAGGCCGCTTCGAAGGCCTCTGGATGGAGCTGCTCGGCGAGGAATTTGTCGTTCAGCCCTTGGTCGATGAGGATGCCGCCGGGATAGGGCGCCGTCGCCTGCTGGCGCATCAACTCACTGGCATCGTGGGCGGCCCAGGCGGCGCGGTCCTCGCCGAGATAGCCGCTGAAGGCCTTCTGCCCCCAGGGGCATTGCATGGGCGCGCAGATGGGCGCGAAGGCCGACAGCGAGGCGAAGCGGCCGGGATGGCGCAGGGCCAGCGTCAGCGCGCCATGGCCGCCCATGGAATGGCCGAACAGACCAACGCGATCCTGGCCGCCAACCCCGACTTCGCGCTGCACCAGGGGCAGCAACTCCTTCATCAGCCAGCTTTCCATGCGCCAGTGCTTCGCCCAGGGCTCGCGCGTCGCATCGAGATAGAAGCCCGCGCCGACGCCGAAGTCCCAGCTCTCGCTCTCGCCTGGCACGCCGGCGCCGCGTGGGCTGGTGTCGGGCATCAGCAGGGCCAGGCCGAGCTCGGCCGCCACGGCCTGGGCGCCGGCCTTCATCGTGAAGGTCTCCTCGGTGCAGGTCAGGCCGGCGAGGTAGACCAGCAACGCCCTGGGCTCGGGCGGCGTGAAGAGGGCGAAGCGCATGGGCAGCCCGATCTCGGCCGAGTCGTGCTGGTGGAAGCGCTGCGTGCCGCCGAAGCAGCTGTGTTCGCTGAGGGTCTTCATGCCGCGAGTGTGGCTGCTGAGGAATGCCTTGTCCAAGTTACAGATCCGTCGCGCTGACCGCCAGCGGCATCGCTAGGATGAGTCCAAGCCTCACGGAGACCCGCCATGCCGCAACTGCAGACGCTGAAGTTCGAGACCCTCATCGAAGCGCCGGTCGAGCAGGTCTACACGACCATGATCGACCCGACCGACTACCGCGACTGGACCACGGCCTTTGCCGAGGGCTCCTACTACGAGGGATCGTGGGAGACGGGCGCCAGCATCCGCTTCCTGGCGTCCCCGGACGACGGCATGCTGTCCGAGATTGCCGAGAATCGCCCCAACGCCTTCATCTCCATCCGCCATGTCGGCATGCTCAACAAGGGCGTTGAGGACCGCAGCAGCGACGCGGTCAAGGCCTGGGCGCCTTCCTACGAGAACTACCGCTTCGAAGCCGTTCCGCAAGGGACCCGCCTCGAAGTGGAGATGCAGATCACGCCGGACTGGGCCGAACAGATGCAGAAGATGTGGCCACAGGCGCTGCTGCGGCTGAAGACGATCTGCGAGGAGCGCGCCAAGCGCTGACAGGCCGGCAGTCGCCGCGCCGATACTGGCGCCATGGCTGCCAGTTTCCAAACCTATCTCGTCGGCGGCGCCGTGCGCGACCGGCTGCTCGGCCTGGCCGTGCAGGACCGGGACTGGGTGGTCGTCGGCGCCTCGCCCCAGGATCTGCTCGCCGCCGGCTACCAGCCCGTGGGCAAGGACTTCCCCGTCTTCCTGCACCCCAAGACCCACGAGGAAGTGGCCCTGGCCCGCACCGAGCGCAAGACGGCGGCCGGCTATCACGGCTTCGCCTTCCACGCGGCGCCCGACGTCACGCTGGAGCAGGACCTGGCGCGCCGCGACCTGACCATCAACGCCATGGCCCAGGACGAGGCAGGCCAGCTCATCGACCCCTACAACGGCCAGCGCGACATCGCCGACAAGGTGCTGCGCCACGTCTCCCCGGCCTTTGCCGAGGACCCGGTGCGCATCCTGCGCCTGGCCCGCTTCGCCGCGCGCTTTGCCGACTTCACGGTGGCCCCCGAGACCGTCGAGCTGATGCGCGCCATGGTCGCCGCCGGCGAGGTGGATGCCCTGGTGGCCGAGCGCGTCTGGCAGGAACTGTCGCGCGGCCTGATGGAGAACAAGCCCTCGCGCATGCTCGAGGTGCTGCGCGAGGCCGGCGCCCTTGCGAAGCTGCTGCCCGAGGTCGAGGCCCTGTTCGGCGTGCCCCAGCCCGAGGCCCACCATCCCGAGATCGACACCGGCATCCACCTGCTGATGGTGCTGGACCAATGCGCGCTGCAGGGCGCGCCGCTGACCGTGCGCTACGCCTGCCTCTGCCACGACCTGGGCAAGGGCACGACGCGCAAAGAGGAGCTGCCCCGCCACATCGCCCACGAGAAGCGCAGCGAGGAACTGGCCAGCGCGGTCAGCGCGCGCTGGAAGGTACCGGCCGATTGCCGCGAGCTGGCCGAGCTGGTCGCCCGCGAGCACACCCACGTGCACCAGAGTGGCGGCTTCAGCGCCGAAGCGCGGCTGCGCTTGATGGAGCGCTGCGACGCCTGGCGCCGCCCCGATCGCTTCGCTGAATTGCTGTGGGCCTGCGAATGCGACGCCCGCGGCCGCCTCGGCCTGGAGGGCCGCGACTATCCGCAGCGCGAGCTGCTGCTGGCCGACCTGCGTGCAACCCAGGCGGTAGACCTGGCCGCCGCCAGCGCCGAGGCCATCGCCCGGGGCGCCAAGGGCCCCGACATCGGCCGCGCCGTGCAGCGTGCACGCCTGGCCGTCCTGCCGACCAGATGATGAACAGCCCGCAGGATCTGCTCGCGCAAGCCCGGCTGCAGCTGCGGAACTACCTCCAGCGCCACGCCGACGAGGCGCCGGGCCTGCAGCACCTCGCCGAGCAGCTGGCGCAGGACGAAGACGTCTTCGCGCGCGGCAATATGCGCGGCCACATCACCACCAGCGCCCTGGTCTACGACGCCCGCGCCGACGCCATCCTGATGATCCACCACCGCGTGCTGGACCGCTGGCTGCAGCCCGGCGGCCATCACGAAGGCCTGGACGGCCTGCAGGCCTCGGCGGCGCGTGAGGCGGCCGAGGAGACGGGCGTGGCCGGCCTTTGCGCCTGGCCGTGCGCGGCCCCGCTGGACATCGACAGCCACCGCATTCCGGCCAATCCCGCCAAGGGCGAAGGCGAGCATGTCCACCACGACTTCATCTATCTCTTCCGCCTGGACTCGGCCGCGGAGGTCAGGCCGCAATGGGCCGAGGTCAAGGGCGTGCGCTGGATGCCGCGAGAAGCGTTCGCCGCCCTCCCCGACACCCGTTTCGCCCGCCTGAGCGCCAAGCTGCAGGCCCTCGCCGCCGACCCATGACCGTCCAAGGCTTTGCGTTGCTTCACCTGCATGAAAGCGATTGCATGGCTACAGTCAACGGTTTTGCTCCGGGCGCCAAAGCCGGTGCCGGAGCGGGCCGTCGAGAGATAAGTCGAACAGGACGCAAAGATGAAGTTGGCATGGGGTAGCGGCGCGGGTCTGGGCATCTTGGCGGCGCTGGTCGCGGGGCTGGGCATGACGGCTTGCGGCGGGGGTGACGGCAAGCCCGCGGCCGCCGCGCCGCCGCCGCCCGAGGTGGGCGTCGTCACCGCCACGCCGGGCCGCGCCGACCTGACCACCGAACTGCCCGGCCGCCTGGAGGCCTTCCGCATCGCCCAGGTGCGCGCCCGCGCCGCCGGCATCCTGCAAAAGCGCCTGTTCACCGAAGGCAGCGACGTCAAGGCCGGCCAGGCCCTGTTCGAGATCGACTCGGCGCCCTACCGCGCCACGCTGGCCAGCGCCCAGGCCCAGCTCGCGCGCGCCGAGGCCAATCTGCTGCAGGCCCAGGCCCTGGCCGATCGCTATGCGCCGCTGGCCAAGACCCAGGCCGTCAGCCAGCAGGAAGCCCTGAACGCCCAGGCCGCCGCCAAGCAGGCCGCCGCCGACGTGGCCGCCGGCAAGGCCGCCGTGCAGACGGCCCAGATCAACCTCGGCTACTCGGCCGTCACGGCGCCCATCGCCGGCCGCATCGGCCGCGCCCTCGTCACCGAAGGCGCCCTGGTGGGCCAGGGCGAGACCACGCCGCTGGCCGTCGTTCAGCAGATCGACAAGCTCTATGTGAACTTCACCCAGCCGGCCGCCGAGGTCATGCGGCTGCGCGCCGCCCTGGCCAGCGGCCAGCTGCAACGCGCCGCCGGCAAGGAAGCGGCGCAGGTGCAGGTCGTGCTGGAAGACGGCAGCGTCTACGCCCAGACCGGCCGCCTGCTGTTCTCCGACCTCAGCGTGGACCCGGCCACCGGCCAGATCACGCTGCGCGCCGAGCTGCCCAATACCCAGGGCCAGCTGCTGCCCGGCCTGTATGTGCGCGTGCGCCTGGCCCTGGCCGAGGTGGCCGACGGCATCTGGCTGCCGCAGCAGGCGGTGGCGCGCACGCCGCAGGGCGACACGGTGCTGGTCGTCGCCGACGACGGCTCGGTCAGCGCCCGTCCCGTCAAGCTCGGGCCGCCGCGCCCTGGCCAGGCCCTGGTGCTGTCCGGCCTGAAGCCGGGCGAGAAGGTCATCGTCGACGGCCTGCAGCGCGCCCGTGCCGGCGGCAAGGCCCGCCCGGTGCAGTGGACGCCGCCGGGTGCGGCCTCCAGCCCCGCGCCCGCCGCTTCCGCCGCCTCCAAGGCCTGATCCCGCCATGGCGCAGTTCTTCATCAACCGGCCCATCTTTGCCTGGGTCATCGCCCTCTTCATCGCCGTCATCGGCGGCGTCGCCGTCAAGCAGCTGCCGATCGCGCAGTACCCACCGGTGGCGCCGCCCGCCATCTCGCTGTCGGTGACCTACCCCGGCGCCTCCGCCCAGACGCTGGAAGACGCCGTCATCAGCATCATCGAGCGCGAGATGAACGGCTCGCCCGGCCTCATCTACATGGAGGCCGTCAGCCAGGCCGACGGCACCGGCTCGCTGACGCTGAACTTCGACCCTGCCACCAACCCCGACCTGGCCCAGGTGGACGTGCAGAACCGCCTGGCCCGCGCCCAGCCGCGCCTGCCGGCCGCCGTCATCCAGCAAGGCGTGCGGGTGGACAAGGCCAATCCCAACTTCCTGCTCTTCACCATCCTGTCGAGCGACAACCCGGCCTTCGACCCGGTCGCGCTGGGCGACTACGCCTCGCGCACCGTGCTGCCCGAGATCCAGCGCGTGCCCGGCGTCGGCCAGGCCAGCCTGTTCGGCACCGAGCGCGGCATGCGCATCTGGCTGGACCCGGCCAAGCTGCAGGGCTATCGCCTGTCGCCGGCCGACGTCAACGACGCCATCCGCGCCCAGAACGCCCAGGTCGACTCCGGCACCATCGGCGACCAGCCCAGCCTGCCGGCCCAGGCCCTGTTCGCGACGGTCGTCGTGCGCGGCCAGCTGACCAGCGCCGAGCAGTTCGGCAACATCGTGCTGCGCGCCAATGCCGACGGCTCCACCGTGAGGCTGAAGGACGTGGCCCGCGTCGAGCTCGGCGCCCAGAGCTATGGCGGCCGCACCACGCGGCTGAACGGCCAGCCCTCGGTCGGCATCGGCGTGCAGCTGGCGCCCTCGGCCAATGCGCTGCAGACGGCCGACCTCGTCAAGCAGCGGCTGAAGGAGCTGCAGCCCTACTTCCCGGCCGGCATGAAGGCCAGCATCCCCTTCGACAGCTCGCTGTTCATCGACATCTCCATCTCCCAGGTCGTCGAGACGCTGATCGAGGCCGTGGCCCTGGTCTTCCTGGTGATGTTCCTGTTCCTGCAGAACATCCGCTACACCATCATCCCGACCCTGGTCGTGCCCATTGCGCTGCTGGGCAGCTTCGCCACGCTGCTGGCCCTGGGTTTCTCCATCAACGTGCTGACGATGTTCGGCATGGTGCTGGTCATCGGCATCGTCGTGGACGATGCCATCGTCGTCGTCGAGAACGTCGAGCGCATCATGAGCGAGGAGGGGCTGTCGCCGCTCAAGGCCACGCGCAAGGCCATGGGCCAGATCTCCGGCGCCATCGTCGGCGTGACGGTGGTGCTGATCTCCGTCTTCGTGCCGCTGGCCTTCTTCGGTGGCGCCATCGGCAACATCTACCGCCAGTTCGCGGCCGTGATGGTCAGCTCCATCGCCTTCTCGGCCTTCATGGCCCTGTCGCTGACGCCGGCCCTGTGCGCGACTCTGCTCAAGCCGGTCGATGCCGGCCACCACCTCGAGAAGAAGGGCTTCTTCGGCGCCTTCAACCGCGGCTTCAACCGCATGGCGCGGCGCTACGAGAACGGCGTTACCCGCATGCTCAAAAAAGCGCCGCGCTGGCTCATCCTCTACGTGGCCGTCATCGCGGTGGCGGTGCTGATGTTCCAGAAGCTGCCGACCTCCTTCGTGCCCAATGAAGACCAGGGCAGCATCCTCGTCAACGTGCAACTGCCGCCCGGCGCGACCCAGCAGCGCACGCTGGCCGTCATGCAGCAGACCGAGGACTACATGCTCAAGCAGCCCGAGGTGGAGAGCATGGTCAGCGTCGTCGGCTTCAGCTTCGCCGGCTCGGGCCAGAACGCGGCTCTGGGCTTCATCACGCTCAAGCCCTGGGACGAACGCAAGGGCGAGGAACACACGGCGCAGGCCCTGGTGGCCCGCTCCTTCGGCGCCTTGAGCAAGATCCGCGACGCCATCATCTTCCCGGTCAGCCCGCCGGCCATCCGCGACCTGGGCCGCGCCAACGGCTTCGCCTTCCGGCTGCAGGACCGCAGCGGCCACACGCGCGCCGAGCTGCTCGCCGCGCGCGGCCAACTGCTGGCCGCCGCCGCCAAGAGCCCGCTGCTGGCCAATGTGCGCCCCGACGGCCTGGAAGACGCCGCCCAGCTCGAGCTGCAGATCGACCGCGAACGCGCCCTGGCCCTGGGCGTGCCCATCGCCGCCATCAATGCCGTGCTCGGCACGTCGCTGGGCTCCAGCTATGTGAACGACTTCCCCAATGCCGGCCGGCTGCAGCGCGTCGTCGTGCAGGCCGAGGCGCAGGCGCGCATGACGCCGGAGGATCTGCTCAGGCTCAACGTGATGAACGGCAGCGGCCAGCCGGTGCCGCTGGCGTCCTTCGCCAGCAGCAAGTGGATCACCGGCGCCATGCAGACCGTGCGCTACAACGGCTACCCGACCATGCGCATCGCCGGCGAGGCGGCCAAGGGCGTGTCCAGCGGTGCGGCGATTGCCGAGATGGAACGCATCGCGGCCGAACTGCCTGCCGGCTTCGGCTATGAATGGACCGGCCTGACGCGCGAGGAGAAGCTGTCGGGCTCCACCGCCTTCATCCTGTTCGGCTTCTCGCTGCTGGCCGTCTTCCTGTGCCTGGCGGCGCTGTACGAGAGCTGGTCCATCCCGGCCGCCGTGCTGCTCGTCGTGCCGCTGGGGGTGCTGGGCGTCGTGCTCGGTGCCAACTTCCGCGGGCTGGAGAACGACGTCTATTTCAAGGTCGGCATGATCACCATCATCGGCCTCGCGGCCAAGAACGCGGTGCTCATCATCGAGTTCGCCAAGGACCTGCAGGCCCACGGCAAGAGCGCCGTCGAGGCCGTCATCGAAGCCGCCCACCTGCGCTTCCGCCCCATCCTGATGACCTCGCTGGCCTTCATCCTCGGCGTGATGCCGCTGGTGCTCGCCAGCGGCGCCGGCTCGGCCAGCCAGCGCGCCATCGGCACCGGCGTCATGAGCGGCATGATCTCGGCGACGGCCCTGGCCGTCTTCCTCGTGCCGGTGTTCTTCGTGCTGGTGCGCAGGTTCTTCCCCGGCAGCGAAAGGCAGCGCCGGCGCGACGCCCACGAGAACGAGGAAGCCTCGGGGAGCCAGGCATGAAGCCCGCGCTCCCGCTGATCGCCCTCATGGCCGTCACCACCCTGCTCGCGGCCTGCGCCGGCCCCGAGCCCAAGCGTCCGGTGGCCGCTGAAGCCGCCGCGGCCGCCGTGCCTCCCGCCTTCCCGCAGGCCGGCGGCCCTGGCAGCGCGGCCGCCGTCGAGCTGCCCTGGGCCCAGGCCTTCAAGGGCGCACGGCTGCAGCGGCTGATCCCGCTGGCCCTGGCCAACAACCGCGACCTGCGCATCGCCGCCCTCAACATCGAGACCGCGCGCGCCAGCGCCGCGGCTCGCGATGCCGACCTCTGGCCGACGGTCAACGCCGGTATCAGCGGCTCCCGCACGCCCACCGCCGCCGGCGGCATCAACAGCGTCTACCAGGCCGGCCTGCAGGTGTCGGCCTATGAGCTGGACCTGTTCGGCCGCCTGCGCGGCCTGAGCGCCGCGGCCGCCTCCCAGCTGCTGGCGGCCCAGTCCAGCCAGCAGGCCGTGCGCACGGCCCTGATCGCCAGCGTCGCCAATGCCGAGATCGCGCTGCAGGCCGACGAGGCCCTGCTCAAGCTGACGCGCGACACCCTGGCCACGCGCGAGCAGTCGCTGTCCCTGACCCGCCAGCGCTTCGACGGCGGCGTGTCCGGCGAGCTGGACCTGCGCTCGGCGGAGTCGTCCTGGCAGGCGGCCCGCGCCGTCCACGCCCAGGCCCAGCGCCAGCGCGCCGTGGACGAGAACGCCCTGGCCCTGCTGATCGGCGGCCCGCTGCCGGCCGACCTGCCCGCGCCCAGCGGCGACCTGGCCGACTTCGAGCCCCTGGCCGAACTGCCCGCCGGCCTGCCCAGCGAGGTGCTGACGCGCCGGCCCGACATCCGCCAGGCCGAGTTCCAGCTCGGCGCCGCCGACGCCAACATCGATGCCGCCCGCGCCGCCTTCTGGCCGCGCATCACGCTGACCGGCAGCGTCGGCACGGCCAGCGGCCATCTGTCCGACCTGTTCAAGAACTCGGCCTGGAGCTTCGCGCCGTCGCTGGTGCAGCCCCTCTTCGACGCCGGCCGCAACCGCGCCAACCTGGCGGGTGCGCGGGCGTCCCGGGACATCGCCCTGGCCCAGTACGAGAAGGCCATCCAGACCGCCTTCCGCGAGGTCGCCGATGGCCTGGCCGGCCGCGCGCTGCTGGCCGAGCAGCGCGCCGCCCTGGCCGCCCAGGTCGACGCCGAGACGCGCCGCCTGGGCGCCGCCGAGCAGCGCTACACGGCCGGCGTCTCCAGCGCCCTGGACAGGCTGGACGCGCAGCGCTCGCTGTTCGCGGCCCAGCAGAGCCTGGTGCAGGTGCAGAGCCAGCGCGCCCAGAGCCTCGTCACGCTCTACCGCGCCCTGGGCGGCGGGAGCTGACATGCGCGGCCTGGCCCTCGCCCTGGCTCTGCTGACGCTGCTGCCCGCGGCGCAGGCTCAGGGCATCCGCGCCCGCATCGAGCAGCGCCGCGCTGAACAGCAGGAGCCACCGGCGGGCCTGCAGGAGCTCAAGGTGCAGGGCCGCAAGGTGCTGGTGCACCTGCCCAGCGGCTACGACGCCGCCCGTCCCGCGCCGCTGGTACTGGCCTTTCACGGCGGTGGCGGCCATGCCGAGTACATGGCCGACGACCGCCGCTATGGCCTGCAGAGGAAGGCCGACGAGGCCGGCTTCGTCGTCGCCTTCCCGAACGGCTACAGCAAGATCCTGGGCGGCAAGTTCGCCACCTGGAATGCCGGCGGCTGCTGCGGCGATGCGCGCGACCGCCAGGTGGACGACGTGGCCTTCGCCCGCGCCGTCGTCAAGGCCGTGCAGGCCCGCCACGCCATCGATGCGGCCCGCGTCTTCGCCACCGGCATGTCCAACGGCGGCATGCTCAGCCACCGCCTGGCCTGCGAGGCGGCCGACGTGTTCAGCGCCGTCGCGGCCGTGGCCGGCACCGATGCCACCGCCAACTGCACGCCGAGCCGGCCCATCGCCGTGCTGCACATCCACGCCCGCAACGACGACCATGTGCTGTTCGACGGCGGCGCCGGCCCCAACGCCTTCCGCGACGAGAGCAAGGTGATGGACTTCGTGTCCGTGCCCGACACCGTCTCGCGCTGGGTGCAGCGCGACCGCTGCACCGCCCGGCCCCAACGCACGCTGGACAAGCCCGGCGCCTACTGCGAGACCTACAGCGGCTGCGCCGGCGGCAGCCAGGTGCAGCTCTGCGTCACCGAGACCGGCGGCCATTCCTGGCCGGGCGCGGCCAGCGTGCGCCGCGGCAAGGAAGCCGCGTCCCAGGCCCTGGACGCCAACGACGTGATCTGGCGCTTCTTCGAGCAGGCCTCCCGCTAGCGCCTGGAATCGCTTCCAATTTCCTGTCCCATACTGCATCGCCATGCGCTTCCTGACCGCCTCCCTCCTCCTCGCCACCAGCCTCGCCGCCCATGCCGGCGGCCCACCGGCCATCTATGACGAAGGCGCCGACGCCAAGGCCGCCATCCAGGCCGCGCTGGCCGAGGCCGACAAGGCCAAGGTTCCCGTCCTGGTCGTCTTCGGCGCCAACTGGTGCGGCGACTGCCGCATGCTGGACGCCACCTTCAAGAACGGCCCCAGCGCCCCGCTGATCGCCAAGAGCTTCAAGGTGGTCAAGGTCGACGTCGGCCGTTTCGAGCGCAATGTCGACATCGCCGAGGCCTACCGCGTGCCGCTGAAGAAGGGCATCCCGGCCGTCGCCGTGCTGTCGCCCCAGGGCAAGCTGCTCTATTCGACCGAAGGCGGCGAACTGGCCGACGCCCGCAAGATGGGCGACCAGGGCGTCTACGACTTCTTCGCGCGCATCAGCAGCCCGAGCGCCAAGTGAGCTCCGTCGTCGGCGCGTCGCGCGCCCTGCGCGCGCAGTTCTTCGTGCTGGGCGTCATGTTCGCGACCTGGGGCGTGCATGTGCCCACGGTCAAGGGCCACTACGGCCTGGGCGAACAGGCCTTGGCCCTCGCCATGCTGGCCGGCGGTGTCGGTGCGCTGATGGCCCTGGCCCAGGCCGGCCGCGTCGTCGGGCGCTGGGGGCCGCGTGCCGTCTCGGCCGTCATGGGCGTGGCCTGCTGCGCCTCCATCGCCTGCCTGCTGCTCGGGTCGGCCTATGCCGCCCTGCTGGCCGTGATGCTGGTCTTCGGTATCACCGGCAGCCTGGTCGACGTGGCCATCAACACCGAGGCCACCGAGATCGAGCGTCT
Organism: Roseateles sp. GW821-FHT09H10; assembly: GCF_059415865.1. Lineage (NCBI taxonomy): Bacteria > Pseudomonadati > Pseudomonadota > Betaproteobacteria > Burkholderiales > Sphaerotilaceae > Roseateles > Roseateles sp. GW821-FHT09H10. Next base: position 332,838 of record NZ_JBWKOB010000002.1, read on the forward strand.
GGCGGCCCGGCCGCTGATGAGCGGCTTCCACGGCATGTTCAGCCTCGGCGGCATGGCCGGCGCCGGCCTGGGCAGCGTCGCGCCCACGCTGGGCCTCTCGCCCCAGGCCCATCTGCTGCTGGCCACCGGCCTGGGTGCCGTCGTCGTGCTGGTGGGCAGCCGCGCCATGCTGCCGGTGCCCGAGAAGGAAGCCGAGGAGAAGCAGCCGCTGAGCCTGCTGGACTTCATGAAAGGTCCGCTGCTGCTGCTGGGCGTGCTGGCCTCCATGGGCCTGATCGCCGAGGGCGCCATGTACGACTGGAGCGTGCTCTTCATGAAGCAGGAGCGCGCCAGCGAGGCGGGCACGGCGGCCCTGGCCTATGCCAGCTTCAGCGGCGCCATGGCCATCGGGCGCTTCGGCGGCGACTGGGTGCGCGCCCGCACGTCCGGCACGCGGCTGATGCGCATCAGCGGCGTGCTGGGTGCCGCCGGCATGGCCCTCGCGCTGGCGGTGCCCTCCCCCACCGTCGCGCTGGTCGGCTTCGCCCTGGTGGGACTGGGCCTGTCCAATGTCGTGCCGGTGCTGTTCAGCGCAGCCTCGCAGGTGCCGGGCGTGTCCTCGGCCCACGGCATCGCGGCCGTGTCGGGGGTGGGCTATCTGGGCATGATGGCCGGGCCGCCGCTGATCGGCTTGATCGCCGAGCATTCCTCGCTGACGGCCGGCCTGGTCGTCGTCGTCGTGTTCGCCGGCTTCATGGCCTTGTCGGCGAAGCGGGCGATGCGCCAGGGTTGAGCTGGCGCGAAGCCATCGCTTGCGCAGCCCGGACCTCCCCCGGGCTCAGGCCCAGTTCCCGCCCGGCCCGGTTGGCCGCACCGAGGCCGGCCGGGTCGCGCCCGCTGAGCTGGCCGAACAGGACCAGGGCCTCGAGATAGCTGCCCCAGGCGCTGAAGTGGTAGCTGTCCTCGGCCCACAGATTGGACTTGCCGGCATCGATGCCGTCGTAAGGATTGCGGTCGGCCACGCCCTCCTGCACGGCGCGCAGGGCCGCGCTGCCCACCGGCACGACGCCGGCAATGCAGGTGGCGCGTGCCGCGGCCTGCGCATAGGCCGCCTGCAGATCGCCCTGCATGGCCTCCAGCGACTTGCCGGCCCAGCGCCCGCCCGGCGTGCGGTAGACCTGGTCGGCCCGCGCCCAGGTCTCGAGCAGCCAGACGCGGGCCGCGGGGCTGGCCTGATGCACGAGAGCCTGCAGCCTGCCGGCCGCCGCGACGAAGGCGGCGGCGTCGCCGGGCCGCTGCGGGTTCAGCACGCTGTACTCCTGCAGCACGACGACGTCCCACGGCCGGCTGGTGATGAGGGCGCGCTTCTCGTTGAAGTGGAACTGCAGGGTCTGGCCGCTGACCAGCTCGCTGGCGACCTCGACATGCAGGCCGGCGTCGTCAGCCAGCTGCTTGAACACGCCCGGCACGCCGCCGTAGCCGGTGCCGTTCAGATCGGCCACGCGGGCCGCGTTGTAGTGCAGCACCGGCGGCATATGGCCGTGCAGAAAGCTGTTGCCGACAAACAGGATGCGCTGCGGCGATTGCGCGGTCGCCGCCGGCAGCGGCGTGCGGTCACAAGCCGCGGCAGCCGAGCTGGCGGCAGCGAGCAAGGACAAGGGCAGCAGCAAAGGCAAGAGGTGGCGCGCGCGGGTCATCCGCGGAGTATGGCCAAGAACGCTAACTGCCGATCGCTCCGCGGCTGCTACGCTGAACTCATCTCCCGCCCTCCAAAGGCCGTGCGCCCATGACCACGCGTTCTGCACCGCAGTTGTCAGATTCCGAGGTCGTGGCGCATGCCCACCGCTTCACGTTGCAGGGCAGCCCCGGCGCGCTGAGCTTTCCGCCGCTCTGCCCCAATTGCGGCAACTCGGCGTCGGCCGAGATCGAGTACGCCAAGGTTTTCCGGCGGGCTCACAGCGACGCGCCGACGGAACATATCGTGACGAGCGTGCGCGTTCCCATCTGCAGCCCCTGTGCCGCGGTCCATCACGCGCAGACCGCTCCGCCCAGCCGGCTGGCGCGGATGCTCTCCAGCTTTGCCACCGGCGAGATGCTGGGCGCTGTCTTGCCAGCGATGGCAGCGTTGTTCGTGCTCTACCTGACGCTCAAGCAGTTGCTCAAGGGTCGCTTCGATGCGGCCATGGTCTTCCTTGCCGTGGCGGCCTTCTTTGCCTTGATCGCCTGGTCGCAGCGTCGCCACGTCTGGCGCGCGACTGAGCACCTTCGGGTCGCCCCGCCCACCGAGATGACCACGGCGTTCGATTTCAGCGACGACATCGCGCCGGCTTTCGAGTCGCCCCGGTTCGTCTGCACGATGCGAAATGAGCGCTTCGCCAAGGACTTCATCGCGCTCAACCGCCAGCTCGAATACCGCGCCGACAGCACAAGCGCAGTCGCTGATCGAAAGCAGGCCAACCGGACCCTGTGGCTCATCGGAGCCGTGGTGCTGGCGCTCGCGCTGCTGGGCTACCTCCTGGGATGACCGCGCGCAGGCTAGCGCTTGGTCTTGCGCCTGGCCCTTGGCTTGGCCGCGCCGGCCAACGCAGCTGTCCAGAAGCTCATGACGTCCTGTGACGCCTGCGTCACCGCGGCCTGGGACTGACGCTTGGCGCTGGCAGCGATCTGGCCGCGCGCACGGCTGGTCGCCGAATTGGCGGCGCTGAGCCATAGGCTCATGAAAGGGTTCTTCTTCAGCCAGGGGTTGGACATGGTGCTTCTCCGGTTGCCGCCATCGTGGCCCGCGCCGCCTTCACGGCGCGTAGGCGCGCAGGCAGTTGTCCTACAGGTGCAACGCCCGTTTGGCCGCATCGTTGAGAGCCCGGATCGCAAGGAGGTCGCGCGTGATTCCGTCAGGCTTTGTGCGCGTTCGCGGTGCGCGTGAACACAATCTGAAGAACATCGACGTCGACGTGCCGCGCGACGCCCTGGTGGTGTTCAGCGGCGTGTCCGGCTCGGGCAAGTCGTCACTGGCCTTCGCCACCATCTACGCCGAGGCGCAGCGGCGCTACTTCGAGTCCGTGGCGCCTTACGCGCGCCGCCTCATCGACCAGGTCGGCGTGCCAGCGGTCGACAGCATCGACGGACTGCCGCCCGCAGTGGCCCTGCAACAGCAGCGCGGCACGCCCAGCGCGCGCTCGTCGGTGGGCAGCGCCACCTCGCTGTCCAGCCTGCTGCGCATGCTCTATTCGCGCGCCGGCCACTACCCGGCGAAGCAGCCCATGCTGTACGCGGAGGACTTCTCGCCGAACACGCCTCAGGGCGCCTGCCCGACCTGCCACGGGCTGGGCCGCGTGTTCGAGGTGACCGAGCAGTCCATGGTGCCCGACCCGTCGCTGTCCATCCGCGAACGCGCCATCGCCGCGTGGCCGCCGGCCTGGCATGGCCAGAACCTGCGCGACATCCTCGTCACGCTCGGCCACGACGTCGACAAACCCTGGCGCGAGCTGCCGAAGAAGACGCGCGACTGGATCCTCTTCACCGACGAGCAGCCCACCGTGCCGGTCTACGCCGGCTTCACGCCCGCCGAGACCCGTGCCGCACTGCGCAGCAAGCTGGAGCCCAGCTACCAGGGCACCTTCATGGGCGCGCGCAAATACGTGCTGCATACCTTCGCGACGACGCAGAGCGCACTGATGAAGCGCCGCGTGTCGCGCTATATGGTGGCGAGCGACTGCCCGACCTGCGAAGGCAAGCGGCTCAAGCGCGAGGCGCTGTCGGTCAGGTTTGAAGGCCTGGACATCGGCGAACTGTCGCGCATGCCGCTGCGTGAGCTGGCGGAGGTGCTGGAGCCTACCGCGGCGGGCAACGCGCATGCCGCAGCGCAGGGGCACGGCGTCAGCCGGGCGACGTCCAGGTCGCACACGGCGCAACGGGTCGCTGCCGGCGGCAACGCCCACGCGGCGGCACCCGATGTGCGGCGCACGCCCAACCTGTCGGAAGAGAAACTCATCGCCGCCCAGCGCATCGCCCACGACATGCTGGCACGCATCACCACGCTGAACGAGCTGGGCCTGGGCTATCTGTCGCTCGACCGCGCCACGCCGACGCTGTCCAGCGGCGAACTGCAGCGCCTGCGCCTGGCCACGCAGATCCGCTCCAATCTGTTCGGCGTCATCTATGTGCTGGACGAACCCTCCGCCGGCCTGCATCCCGCCGACGGCGAGGCGCTGCTGCAGGCGCTGAAGGACCTGAAGGCGGCGGGCAACTCCCTCTTCATCGTCGAGCACGACCTCGGCCTGATGCGCGAGGCCGACTGGATCGTCGACGTCGGCCCCGACGCCGGTGAGTTGGGCGGTCAGGTGCTCTACAGCGGGCCGCCGGCCGGGCTCGAAGCGGTGCCCGGCTCGCACACCGCGGCCTACCTGTTCCCGCGCGGGCAAATGGCTCGCCCGCCGCGCCGCGCGCCGCGCGGCTGGCTCAAGCTCGCCGGCGTCGCGCGCAACAACCTGCGCGGTGTCGATGTCGACTTCCCGCTGGGCTGCTTCACGGCCGTGACCGGCATCTCCGGCTCCGGCAAGTCCAGCCTGGTCAGCCAGGCGCTGGTCGAACTCGTCAACCAGGCCCTCGGCCACGAGCCGCCAGCGCCGGACAGCGAAGACGAAGACGACGCGCCCTCGCGCGAGATCACTCACGGCCGCATCAGCGCCGGCGCAGAGCAGATCCGTCGCCTCGTGCAGGTCGACCAGAAGCCCATCGGCCGCACGCCGCGCTCCAACCTCGCGACCTACACCGGCCTGTTCGACCATGTGCGCAAGCTCTTCGCCGCCACGCCCGCGGCACGCGCCAAGCGCTACGACGCCGGCCGCTTCTCCTTCAACGTCGCCAAGGGCCGCTGCGAGACCTGCGAGGGCGAGGGCTTCGTCAGCGTCGAGCTGCTCTTCATGCCCAGCGTCTACGCGCCCTGCCCGGCCTGCCATGGCGCGCGCTACAACGAGGCGACGCTGAAGGTGCGCCTGCGCGAGCAGAGCATCGCCGACGTGCTGCGCATGACGGTGGACGAGGCGCTGGCCTTCTTTGCCGCGGACGCGGCGCTGGCCCGGCCCCTGTCACTGCTGCAGCAGATCGGGCTGGGCTATGTGCGGCTGGGCCAGCCGGCCACCGAGCTGTCCGGCGGCGAGGCCCAGCGCATCAAGCTCGCGACGGAGCTGCAAAGGGCGCAGCGCGGCAACACCCTGTACGTGCTCGATGAACCGACGACCGGGCTGCATCCGTCCGACGTGGACAAGCTGCTGGCGCAGTTGAACGGGCTGGTCGACGCAGGCAACACGGTGGTGGTGGTCGAGCACGAGATGCGCGTGGTGGCGGCCTGCGATTGGGTGATCGACATCGGGCCGGGAGCGGGAGCGGAAGGCGGGCGGGTGGTGGCGAGCGGAGCGCCGGAGGATGTGGCGGGAGCGGCGGGAAGCAGGACAGGGCCTTTTCTCCGCAACGAGTTGCGCATCCGGCAATGACGCTGGCTCAGTCCAGCGTCAACACCGAGGGCAACCCCGGCTCGGCCAGGCGCAGCAGCGCATAGCTGGCGCCAGCCAGGCCGGTGAACAGTCCCAGGCCCTGATGGCCGGCGGGCGCGCCCAGCAACATCGCGTAGCCACCGCGCGCCTGGGCTCGTGCCAGCACGCGGCCGGCGCGCTGGCGGGCGCTGGCCATCAGCGCCGGATCGTCCAGGGCCTCGGCCATCAGCTGGGTGCAGGCCACCAGGCCGAAGCCGCCGCAGCAGAGGTAGTCCAGCACGGCATCGGGCTCGGCGGCGGTGCTGAGCGCGGCCATGCGCAGGTCGTCGGCCAGCGTCGCATCGGCATCGCCCTGGGCACGCAGCACGGCGCGCACCAGGCCGATGCCCGGCGCGCCATGGCACCAGGCGCAGCTGCAGGGATGGCCGACATCCGGGCGCAGGTCGCGCCAGTTGCCGGCTTCCAGGTCGCGATGCTCGCGTTCGAAGGCCAGCGCGGCCTGCGCCATGGGCTGCAGGGCGGCGGCGCCGTCGTCCTCGCGCAGGCGGGCGATGGCCAGCGCGAAGCCCGACTGTCCGTGCGACAGGCCGGTCAGCACCCGTCCGGCCACGGTGGGCAGCAGGCCGCCGGGCGACGCCGCGCCGGCCTCGGCCAGGCGTGCGGCGCAGGCGCGGATGCGCAGCGTCGCAGCCTGGGCCACGGCCGCCGCGCCCATCGTTTCGCCGACGCGGCGCACGGCGCTCAGGCAGAGCAGCGTGCCAGCCGCGCCGCCGACGACGTCCAGCACCTCGTCGGCGGCGATCGCGTCCAGCGGGATGCCGGCCACGACGCGGCCGGCCAGGTCCAGGGCCATGCGGTCGCCCGTCAGCGCCGCCGCCTGGGCCAGGGCATAGGCGACCGAGGAGGCACCGGTGACGCCACCCAGGGGCTGAACAGCGATCTGGGCCAGGCCCAGGGCCAGATGGCGCTGCGCGCCCAGGCGCAGGCGGCGGACGCGCGAGCGCGCCGCGGGCGCGGCACCGTGCTCCAGCGCGGCCAGCACCAAGACCAGGCCGGCGACGCCATCGCCCAGCCAGGGCGGCAGGGCGCGCCAGCTCAGGCAGTCGTGGCGGCCGTCCAGCGAGGCGTCCATCCAGGTCGCGGAGCCGTCCGCGCCCCAGACCGCCGTGGCCTCCAGGCGCTCGACCAGTTCCAGGGCCGCGTCGCGCAGCGCCGCCGCGTCGACGGGCGCCGTGGTGGATGCCGAGGGCCGCGGCGGGACCGCGCCCAGCGGGCGCACCAGGGACGTCTCGATGAAGCCGAGTTCGCGGGCCAGATCGGCCTCGCCGAAGCTCATCAGCCGGCCGCGCAGGCGCTCGAGGCCGGCATCCTGAAGATAGCCGGCGATGGGCGCGACGCCCTCGCCGACCAGCACCGCCTCGGCCACCGGCGCATGGAAATGCGGCACATCCAGCCTGGCCATGGCCGCGCGCTCGGCGGCCAGCAGCGGCCAGATCGATGGTGGCGCATCCACTTCCAGCATGGGACGGGCCAGGGCCTCCAGCAGCAGGCTGCGATCCACGCCCTCCTGCGCGAAGTCCGGCGCCGTGAGGCGGTTCAGCAGCGCGCTGTAGACCAGGGTGCCGCGGAACACGAAACGCGCCTCGCAGGCCGCAAAGGCTTCGAGCGGGCCGCCCGGCGCGCACCAGGCCTGGCGCCGCGCCATCGCGTGGCAGGCCATGCGCGTGAAGCCGCGCCGCAGCGCGGCGCCATGGTCGCGCACCGAGACCACGGCGCCGTCCAGCAGCAGCTGGTGGGCGCCCTCGCCGACGGCCTGCGGGGCCGGCACGCAGCGCATGCTGTCCTGGCCCAGGTCCACCCAATGCGCGACCTCGATGTGCGCCACGGCGTCACCGCCCGGCGACAGCCCGCCCAGCTCGACGCGCAGCTCGCCCTCCAGGCGCGCCTCGGGCAGCAGGCCGCTGCCCAGCACCGAGGCGGCGATGGTCTGGCGGGCGCGGCGCTCGGCGTCGGAGTAGTCCTCGTCCAGGTCGCGGGCGCGCTGGTGGCAGACGGTCTCCAGGTCGATCAGCACGGGATGCTCGCCCACCGCGATGACATTGCCCGAATGGCAGTCGGTGATGTCCAGCAGATGGGCCAGGCACAGCAAGGCGCCGCCGCGCTCGAAATAGGCCTCCACCTCGGCCGCGTTCGCGGCGGGGCGGGGCATGACACCCTCCACCCAGCCATAGCCGGCGCGGGCCAGTACGGCAGGCACTTGCAGGGCTATGCGCAGGCCCTCCGGCACATCGGCGCCGCGCAGCTCGGCCAGCAGGCCGGCATAGGCCTGGTCCAGCGCCAGGCTGCGCGGCTTGTAGTACAGCTCGAGGCCGCTGGCGAAGCGCAGGCGCGCCACCGTGCGCCCTTCGCGGTGCGGGTCGCCGAGACCGGTCTTCAGCTCGATGGGCTCGCCCGCCGCGCCAGGGCCGAAGGCCTGCACGAGGGCGTCTGCATCGACCTGCCAGCGCTGCAGCATCTCGGCGCTCGCGGCCACCCAGTGGTGGGCGGCCAGCGCCAGGCCGCGGGCCAGCGCGGCGTGCTGTTGCCAGAAGCTGGCAGCGGCCGCGCCCGTCGTGAGCCGCAGCAGGCGCTGGTAGCAGCCCTCGGCCTGGCGCTCGCGCTCGGCCTCGAACAGGGCGGCCAGCGTCGGCCCGGCCTGCTCGCACAGGCGCTCGGCCAGGCCGCGGGCGCAACCCAGGCGCAGGGCTGCCACGGCCACATCGCATTGCGCGTCCAGGCGGCGTTGCGCGGCTCGCAGCCAGGGCGCCAGCACAGCGGCGAAGGGCATGCGCGACTCGACCTCGTCCAGCATCGGATCGGCGGGCCCGGCCGCACCAGCCAGCACCTCGGCCATCAGCTCGAACTCCGGCGGCAGCACCGCCTCGCGGCAAGCCTTCACCGTGCCCAGCAGGGGTCGCACGCGGCCCTCGTCCAGGCCGTCGAAGGCCAGGCGCCGGGCCAGGCGCTGCGCGTCGCCTTCCGCCGCCAGGGCCTGCCAGGCGCTCCAGCGCTGCTCGGCCTCGGCCTCGCCGCCGGCGACGGGCAGGAAGTCGCCGGACAGGCGCTCGTCCAGCGTGCTGGCCCGTGCCCACAGGGCGCGCAGGGTGTCGTCAATGGCAGGCAGGTTGCGGTTCATGGCGGTCGGCATGGGGAAGGGGCGAGGCCATCTGGGCCGTCATCAGGTCGGCGTAATAGCGCTGGCGCTGCATCAGCTCTTCATGGCGGCCGACCTCGACGATGCGGCCGGCGTCCATGACGATGATCTGGTCGGCATGGCGGATGGTGCTGAGGCGGTGGGCCAGCACGATGCGCGTGCAGCGCAGCGCCGACAGCGCCTGCTGGATGTGGCGCTCGGACAGGCTGTCCAGCGCGCTGGTGGCTTCGTCCAGCACGACGATGCGAGGTTTGGCGACCAGAGCGCGGGCCAGGGCCAGGCGCTGGATCTGGCCGCCCGAGAAGGTGGCGCCGCCGCTGTGCAGCACGGTCTGGTAGCCCATGGGCAGGGCGGCGATGTCATCGTGGATGGCCGCCTGGCGGCAGGCCTCTTCCACGTCTTCCAGCGTGGCATCCGGCGCGCTCAGGCGCAGGGCGTCCAGCAGGCTGGAACCCAGCAGCTCGGGCCGCTGCGGCACGACGCCGATCTGGCGGCGCAGCGCGCCCAGGTCCAGCTCGCGCAGGTCCTGGCCGTCGAAGCAGAGCTGGCCGGCCGAGGGCAGGTAGAGGCCCGACATCAGACGCGCCAGCGTCGACTTGCCGGCCCCGGAGGCGCCGACGATGGCGACGAAGCTGCCCGCGGGAATCTCCAGGTCGATGTGGTGCAGCACGTCGTCGCGCAGCGGCGTGAAGCGGAAGCTGACATTGCGCAGGCTGAGCGCGCCGCTCACGGCCGGCGCGGGGCGCGCCTGGCCCGGCGCCTGCTCCGGCGGGGCCTGCAGCACGTCGTCGATGCGCTCGACATAGCCGCCCAGCAGGCCGAGCTGGGCCGCGCTGGAGGCGAGGTTGGCGATGGGCGCCAGCGCACCCACGGCGAGGGCGTTCAGGCTCAGCATCTCGCCGAGGCTGAGCCGGCCCTGCAGCACCTGGTCGACGCCGTAGAACAGCAGGGCCAGCGGTGCGGCGGTGCGCAGGGCGGCGCTGACGGCGTCGGTGATGGCGTCCAGCCAGCCGCGGTCGCGCTCGATGGCCAGCGTGCTGTCGAACAGGCCGCGCCAATGCGCCTGCACGCGGCTCTCGGCGCCGGAGGACTTGACCGTCTCCATATTGGCCAGCAGCAGGGATTCGTATTCGGCGCGCGCGGACTGCGCAGACTGCGCGCGGCTCAGCAGTTCCAGGCGCTGGCGCCGCGTCAGCAGGAAGACGGCGAGCTGCAGCCCGCCCAGCAGGCCGACGGCCACGGCCATGCCCGGCGAGCGCCAGGCCAGCAGGACCGCATAGCTGAGCAGCAGCGTGGTGTCCATGAGGCCGGACAGCACCGCGGCGCTGAGGATCTGGCGGATGACGGTGTTGCCCTGCAGGCGCGTCATCATGTCGCCGGCGGTGCGGCGCAGGAAGTAGCTGTAGGGCAGCCGCATCAGATGCTGCATGAGGCGGCGGCCGAGGTCGGCGTCCAGGCGCTCGCGCAGGTCCAGCAGCAGGCGTCCGCGCAGCAGGCCCACCAGTGGATGCGCCAGCACCAGGGCCAGCGCCGACAGGCCCAGCAGCAGGGCCAGGCCGCGGTCGGCGGCCGGCACCACCTGGTCCACCAGGGCGCCGGTCAGCAGCGGCAGGCCCAGGCCCAGGGCCTGCAGCGCCAGGCAGGCGGCCGCGATGCGGCCCCACTGGCCGGACTGCCAGGCCAGCTGCACCAGGCCCGCCAGGCCGCTGCGGCCGGGGCGGCCGTCGGCCACGAAGGCAGGCCCGGGCTCGAGCACCAGGGCCATGCCGGAATAGGAATGGGCAAGGGCTTGCGCGTCCACGCGACGACGGCCACGGGCCGGGTCGAGCAGCAGCGCGCCTTGCGCATCGGCCTGCAGCAGGACGACGAAATGGCCGCCCTCCCAATGCAGGATGCTGCCGCGGGGCAGCTCGCCCAGATGGGCCAGGGGCACGGCATAGCCGCCGCCCTCCAAGCCCTGGGCACGCGCCGCACGCACGATGTCCAGCGCCGTGACGCCGTCACGGCCGCCGTCCAGCACGGTGCGGATCCGGGCCAGCGGCACATGCTTGCCATGCGCCGCCAGCGCCATGCTCAGACAGGCCGCGCCGCAGTCGGCGCGTTCCATCTGCAGGACGGGGCGGATGCGACGGGGCCAGCGGCGCCGGGCGCCCGCGACGAACGCGGTGGCCGCGCTCGCGAAGGAGGCCATGGGGGAAGCTGTCCCTGTCGTCATCGCGCTCAGTCCTTCAGAGCCAGCAGCAGGGGCAGGTGACGGTGACGGGCGACGTCATCGTCTGCGTCTTCTGCGTCGGGCGTGCGCCGGCGATGGCCTTGAGTTGCGCTTCGGTCAGGCCGAGGCTGCGCAGGTCGAAGCGGGGGGCGAGGGTGTTGTGCATGGGGATGTCCAGGGCGGGCAGGGTCGATGCGCGAACGCGCATCAGAAGCCCCAGCAGCACTTGGTGACGCCGACCGACGTGACCATCTGGGTCTTGTCAGCGGGACGGGCACCAGCGATGGTC